>NZ_WVTD01000001.1 GCF_009856825.1 Novosphingobium silvae
ACCGAAAACGCGCTGATCTTCGCCCTCGTCGGCCAAGTCGCAGCCGAAGCCGGCGTGCTGCTGATCATCATGTCTGCGGGGCCGGGCTGAGCGCCGTCCCGAAAAATCGACTTCGGCAGCGGGCTGTCATGGTGGTGATCGCCAGGCCCCCGCTTATCCCGGTCTTCGACCTTGCGACATTCCGCCTTCTGACGTCGCGAACTTCCGGCTTCGCGGCCTCCAAGATCATCACTTTCGTGGCATTGCGCGCCGACGACGTGATCGTCGGGCGCTATCTCGATGCGGCAAGCCTTGGCCTGTACGTGCGCGCATACAAGCTGATGAGCCAGCCAGCCAACCTCTACACGACAGTCGCCGACCGCGTGGTTTTCCCGGCCTTTTCGCAGCTGCAGGAGGATCTCCCCCGGTTGAAGGCGGCGTTCCTGCGCGGCACGAACCTGACCGCCATGGTCGGCATTCCACTGTCGGTTCTCTTCTACGTGGTTGCGCCCGAGTTGATCGGCCTGCTGCTTGGCAAGGACTGGAGCGGCGTGATCCCGGTCTTCAGCGTCCTGGCGGTCGCCACATACTTCCGGATCGGCGCGCGGGTGAGCGCCTCGCTCCTGAAGGCCACCGCCTCCTTCAGGCAGATGATCGCATCGCAGGTGTTCTATGCCTTCCTGACGATCGGCCTGTCGCTCTTCGCGGTGCAGTACGGGCTCGTCGCCGTAGGCATTGCCATCGGCTGCGCGGTCATTGCCTGGTTCTGCATGGTCAGCCTGATGGCGTGCTCGGTGCTGGGACTCGGGCTAGGCGAGTTCATTAAGGCCCACGGACAGGGGCTGGCGCTCGCGATCCTGTCCGGAGGGGGCTCGCAGCTGATCGCGCAGGCCGCGCGCGCCGAAGGACTTTCGCAGATCCTGATCCTGTTCCTCGTCGGCTCGTTCATCGGCTGCTTCCTGCTTGGCCTGGTCTTTTTCAAGCCCCGGATCATCATCGGCACGAGCGGGCTGTGGATCATCGAGCAGATACAGGACAAAGCTCTTCGCGCGGTCCGTAAGAGGTAACCTCGACGCGACAGGAAGCCACGGTCCGGCGTTTCTAGCCGGATCGCCGGCGCAGCTTACGGCGGCCAAGCGGAACGGGCTGCGGTTGCGCTCTCGGCCACTTCCGTCTAATGGACCGCCATTCGCAAGGACCCGGTGAAAATCCGGGTGGCTATTCCGGCCGCCGATCCGCCGGACAACGCTCGTCGCAGGCCGATCCCGGCCGCTCCGTCCGCGCCATCCCTGCGACTTCGTCGGTTCCTCACATGCACAGCAACGCTCTTTCGCGCTACCGCGCCGAATGGTTCACCGGCGCCGCCGGTGCCCGCCGCGAAGTTCTGGCCGGTATGGTCGGCACCTTCGCGCTTATTCCCGAGGTGATCGCCTTCTCGTTCGTGGCGGGCATCGACCCCGAAGTGGGCCTGTTCGCCTCGTTCACGATCGGGATCGTCATCGCCATTGCCGGAGGCCGCCCGGCGATGATCTCCGGCGCGGCTGGTTCGGTCGCCCTTGTCGCCGCAGCGCTCGTCCATTCCCATGGACTGCAGTACCTGCTGGCCGCCACGCTGCTGGCCGGGTTGTTCCAGATCGCGTTCGGGCTCCTCAAGCTCGACGTGCTGATGCGCTTCGTCTCGCGCTCGGTGCGCACCGGCTTCGTCAACGCGCTCGCCATCCTCATCTTCTCGGCGCAGATACCGCAGATGGTCGGGGTGACATGGCATACCTACGCCATGATCGCGGGCGGGCTGGCGATCATCTACCTGGCGCCGCGCATCACCCGGGCCGTGCCTTCACCGCTCATCTGCATCGTCGTCCTGACGGCGATCAGCATGGCCTTTCCCATGCCGGTCCATACCGTCGCCGACCTTGGCCGGCTGCCCTCCTCGCTGCCTTCATTGACTTTCCCCCGCGTTCCGATCGCATGGGAGACGCTGCGTATCGTCGCACCTTATGCTCTGGCGATGGCGGCGGTGGGATTGCTGGAATCGATGATGACCGCGAGCGTGGTGGACGACCTGACGGAAACCACCAGTTCCAAGGCGCGCGAGTGCACCGGCCTTGGTCTAGCCAACCTGGCTGCGGGCCTGTTCGGCGGGATCGCGGGCTGCGGCATGATCGGCCAGACGGTAGGCAACGTGCGCTACGGCGGACGCGGGCGGCTTTCCACGCTTGTCGCGGGCGTGTTCCTGCTGGTGGTGATGGTGCCGCTTCGCCCGTGGGTGGCGCAAGTGCCGGTCGCCGCGCTCGTCGCGATCATGATCATGGTCTCTGCCAGCACCTTCTCGTGGAGCTCGATCCGTGATCTGGCCCGTCACCCGAAGGTTTCGGGCGTGGTCATGGCGGCGACGGTGGTCGTCACCGTTGCGACCCACGATCTGTCGGCCGGGGTTGCCGTGGGAGTGCTGCTCAGCGGCGTATTCTTCGCCTTCAAGGTGACGCGCCTGATGCAGGTTATCTCCAGTTACGACGAAGCGACGGACACGCGCACATACCGTGTGACCGGCCAGGTCTTCTTTGCCAGCGCCGACATCTTCGCCGACCGGTTCGACCTGCGCGATACGGCATCGCGCGTGCGCATCGACCTGACCGACAGCCACCTGTGGGACATCACCGCGGTGGGTGCGCTGGAGGACGTGGTGACGAAGATGCGCCGCCACGGCATCGTGGTCGAGGTGATCGGCCTCAACCAGGCAAGCGCCATACTCGTAGACAGGCTCGCGCCGGGCTTGGGTGGCAGCACCTCCTGAGCGACGGGGCAAGACGCCGCTATCGGTCGCGTCTCCGCCTTAGCAGGGGCGAAGGCCAGACGAGGTGCGTTCCTGGTGCGGGCGGACGCCGAGCAGGCGCTCGAGGGCGGCCGTGAAGCCGGCGTTGCGTCGGCGGTCGGTCGCTCCGGGCTCCATCAGGCTCGCCCCGCCGGTAAGCTGCACGCCGAACTCGCCGTCGCCTACCCAGCGCACTTCCGCCTGCAGATTGCCTTGCCCCGGCAGGGCCACGCACAGAATTTCGCCCATGCTGGGAAGCAGCGTGCGCGAGGCGATGCACATCCCGCCCGGGGATACGTTGCGCACGATCACGTCCTGCCCAGTGCGCCCCTCCCCGCCGATCACCGCGCGGATCAGCGTGCGCACGCGCGGCGAGCGTTCCGGGTGCGCGGGCGCGGGGCCGCTCTGCCCCGCCCGCTCACCCGGGTCACGCAGCGATGCGGCCTTGAGCCAGTCCCGGCGCGCGGGGGCGAGGCTGTCAGTGCGAGTGGTATTCTCTGCCATGATGTCTGTTCGGCTCCTGGACGGGAACTTTCGCGCCGCGGGACGGGTTTGAACCGAAGAAGCTGGCGGGGGATCTGCAGCGCTCCTCCGGTTCGAGCGGCATACTGCCCTCGATGCCTTCCCCGATGGTTAACAAAACCCTTCCGTACATTAACTATGAAATCGATTGAACGCGGGTTTGCGGCTCGTCAGCTTCGGCCTGCACCGCATTGCCCCGCGTGCAAAATATGCATGTTGTTGCATCTGCCCTTGTCGCGGAGAGATAAATCCTGACATGTCATTGTGACATGCTCCGCCAGTACGAACTCGTCGAACGCGTCAAGGAATACGCGCCCGAGGCCGATGAGGCCCTGCTCAATCGCGCCTACGTCTATACCGTGCAGAAGCACGGCACGCAGAAACGGGCCAGCGGCGACCCATATTTCAGCCATCCGGTGGAAGTCGCGGGGTTGATGACCGAGCTCAAGCTCGACCAGCAGACCATCATCACCGCCCTGCTCCACGACACGGTGGAAGACACGCTCGCCACGATCGACGAAATCGACAAGCTGTTCGGCGCCGACGTTGCGCGACTGGTCGATGGCGTGACCAAGCTTTCCAAGATCGAAGTGATGACGGAGAGCGAACGCGCGGCGGAAAACCTGCGCAAGTTCCTCCTCGCCATGAGCGAGGACCTGCGCGTCCTGCTCGTGAAGCTGGCAGACCGGCTTCACAACATGCGCACCCTTCACTTCATCAAGAGCGAAGACAAGCGCCGCCGTATCGCGCGCGAGACCATGGACATCTATGCGCCGCTTGCCGAGCGCGTGGGCATGTACGAATACATGCGCGAGATGCAGCTTCTCGCCTTCGAGCAGCTGGAACCCGAAGCCTATGCCACAATCACCGGGCGCCTCGCGCAGATCCGCAGCCAGGAAGGCGGGCAGGTCGACGCCATCGCGCTCTCGATCAAGCAGGTCCTTGCCGAGGCCGGCCTCAACGTGGAGGTTTCGGGCCGCGAAAAGCACCCCTATTCGATCTGGCGCAAGATGGCCGAGCGGCACGTCACCTTCGAGCAGATCACCGACATCATGGCGTTTCGCGTCCTGACCGACAGCGTGGACGACTGCTACAAGGCGCTGGGCGTGCTGCACCAGGCCTGGCAGATGATACCGGGGCGTTTCAAGGACTACATCTCGACGCCAAAGTCCAACGGCTACCAGTCGCTGCACACGGCGCTGATCTTCCAGCGATCGATGCGCATGGAAGTGCAGATCCGCACACAGGAGATGCATCGCCTGAACGAGTTCGGCCTCGCCGCGCACTGGGCCTACAAGCAGGGCGGCGTGCGGCCCGACGGGCAAGTGGGCTGGCTGCGCGACCTGATCGAGATCGTCGATGCGAGCCACGATGCCGAGGAACTGCTCGAGCATACCAAGCTCGCGATCTACCAGGATCGGATCTTCGCCTTCACGCCGAAAGGCGCACTGTTCCAGCTGCCGAAGGGTTCGACCACGGTCGACTTCGCCTACACCGTGCACACGAAGCTGGGCAACGCGGCGGTGGGCGCCAAGATCAACGGACGGCATGTCCCGCTGCGCACCCGGCTCGTCAACGGCGATGTCGTGGAAATCATCAAGAGCCCGACTTCGGAGCCGCAACTCTCCTGGCTGGGCTTTGTGGTCACCGGCAAGGCGCGAGCCGCCATTCGCCGTGCGGTACGCGCCAAGGAGCGCGCCGAAGTGGCCGAGATCGGCTCCAAGCTCTACGACGAGATCTCGGGCCGCCTGCCCCAGCGCCTGGGCAAGAAGGCGCTTTCGGGCGCTATCGAACGGCTTGGGCTGAAGGACGAGGAGGACCTCATGTTCGCCATCGGCTCGGCGCGCTTCACCGACCGTCAGGTGATGGAGGCACTTGTCCCGGGCAGCACGGCGGAGCTTCCCGAAGAGCCCGAATGGACCAGCACCGAGCGGGCGATCTCGATCCGTGGCCTCACCCCCGGCATGGGTTTCGAGCTTGCGCAGTGCTGTCACCCGGTGCCCGGCGATCGCATCGTCGGCCTGCGCCGCCCCGACCACAAGGTCGAGGTGCACACGATCGACTGCATGACTCTTGCCAAGAACGCCGACGCGGACTGGCTCGACCTGTCATGGGGCGAGCGCACCACCGGTGCCGTCGGCCGCCTGCGCCTGGTCCTCTACAATCGCCCGGGCACCCTGGCCGAGGTGACGCAGATCTTCGCGAGCAATCGCGCCAACGTCTCCAACCTGCAGATGACCCAGCGCGACGAGCCTTTCGGGACCTACGAGGTCGACCTCGAAGTGGCCGACCTTGCCCATCTAACCCGGATCACCGGCGCCCTGCGCGCAAGCGAGGCCGTGGCGGACGCTGAACGGATCTGAGCCGCAGGCAGGTCATCGACAGAACAGGGGCCAGGCCGGGCGCTTCGTACGCGCGCCCGAGGCGGAGCGACCGGCCGGACGTCCGCAGCAGGAGGTGCTTAGCCGCAGCCCGTCCCGGCAACGCCGTTCACCAGGTCATCACAAAGACGCGAAAATCCCCGATTTCCCGGGGCTTTCGACTACTTGCGCTCACTTCCGAAGAAGTAATGGTGCCCAGAAGAGGACTCGAACCTCCACGCCGTTACCAGCGCCGCCACCTGAAGACGGTGCGTCTACCAATTCCGCCATCTGGGCACGGAGGCAGGGGAGCGAAGCGCTGTCCCTGCCGGGTAGGAGGGCGCCTCTACGCAGGCCGCGCGGGGTTGTCAACAAGGCGACTGCAACATTTTTCGACTTAACTGATTTCATGGCTTTGGAAGCGCTTCTAACAGGCCGGCTTGCCCCTTCCCGTGCCTTGTGGCAGGGGCGAGGCCACTGTGCTGCAGCGCGGGATAGTTGCTCTACCGCGCGGCGACGGAAGGAACAGACCTGACCATGAGCCCCAGCCCCGTTATCGACACCACCAATGCCCTTTACGGCAAGATCGTCACCATTCTTGGCGGCAGCGGCTTCGTCGGTCGACACGTCGCCCAGGAGCTGCTTTCGCGCGGTGCGCGCCTGCGCATCGCCAGCCGTCATCCGAAGAGGGCGTTCTCCATCAAGCCCCTGGGGAACCTGGGACAGGTGCAGTTCGCCGGAGTGGACGTGACCCGCGCCGAGACGCTCGCGCCGGTGCTTGCCGGCAGCCATGCGGTCGTGAACCTGGTGGGCGCCTTCGCGGGTGACCTCGACGCGCTGCAAGGCAAGGGTGCGGGCGTGGTCGCGGCAGCCGCCAAGGCTGCCGGCGTAAGCGCTTTCGTCCACGTCTCGGCAATTGGCGCGGACGCGGGGTCCGATGTCCCCTACGCGCGCAGCAAGGGCGAAGGCGAGAATGCGGTGCGCGCCGCCTTCCCCGAGGCCATCATCGTGCGGCCTTCGGTGATGTTCGGTCCGGACGATCGCTTCGTGAACATGTTCGCCAACTTGATCGCGCGCCTTCCCGTGCTGCCCGTCTTCGCGCCTCAGGCAAAGCTGCAGCCGGTCTTCGTCGACGACGTGGCGACTGCCATCGGCAATGCGCTTGCAGCGCCCTCGGTGCATGGCGGCAGGACCTACGAGGTGGCAGGCCCCGAGGTCGTCACGATGCTTGAGATCAACAGGCGCATCGCCGCAGCGCAGGGCCGTTCGCGCAGCTTCGCCGAACTCCCCGACTCGCTTGCGGGCCTTGTCGCGGGCGCCACTGGATGGCTGCCGGGCGCGCCGATCAGTTCCGACCAGCTCAAGCTTCTTTCGGCGGGCAACGTCGCGGAAAGCGGAGCGCCGGGCCTTGCCGAGCTGGGCGTGACCCCGCGTCCGCTCGGCCTGTTCCTCGATCGCTGGATGGTCCGCTTTCGCAAACACGGCCGCTTCGGCACCAAGCACGCGGCCTGAACGGGCTTGGGCAGGAGGGACGCCGTCCTTCCTGCCGTCCGGTTCCTCGAACTGCGCGTCAGCGAGCGGCGCGTAACGCGCGGTCAGGCGTCCACTTCGGCGTAATGGCTTGGTGGCTGGATCACTTCCATCCGCTCGCTCAGGAGCGGCCGGAACGAAGGCCGCGACTTCATCACCAGATACCAGGCGCGCGCCTGCTCGTGGCTCGACCAGTCGAGGCCGCCGAGATAGTCGGCCACGGAAATCTGCGCGGCGGCCGCAAGGTCAGCCAGTGTCATCGTCGCACCGGCAAGCCAGGGCCGGTTGTCGATCAGGTAATCGATGTAGTCGAGGTAATCGTGCGCGAGCTTCATCGATTCGCGCAGCGCCTTGGCATCGGGCGACTGACGCAGGACAAGGCGCTTCTTCATCCGCTCGAGCAGGAGCGGGCCTGACACGTCGTTGTGGAAGTTCTCGTCGAACATGGCGATCAGGCGGCGGATCTCTGCGCGCTGCTGCGAGGTGCCGCTGATCAGCGGATTGCGGTCCACCGTCTCCTCGAAGTACTCGCAGATCGCACGGCTGTCGGAAAGGACGAAGCCTTTTTCCGTTTCGCGGATCACGGGAGTGCGCCCGGCCGGGTTCATGGCAAAAAGCCGATCCTCGCCTTCCCAGGGGCGGGCGGTCTGGAGCTCGTAAGCGATGCCCTTCTCCGCCATCAGCAGCCGGACCTTGCGGCTGAAGGGACAGAGCGGAAACTGATAGATGTGCCACATGGCCGTTTCGATGCCAAAGCCCGGGCACAGCGTCCACCAAGGACAATTCGCAAGCGGGGCTAAACGCGTGGATAAGTCGTGCCATCGGCCATGCGCCACTGGGGCTCACATATCGCCGGCACGCACCGGGCTTCAATTGACGTCGAAGAAGGCTCTCGACAGTCTTCGCCCTCAGCCACGAGGCCGGGCGAGTGCCGGAACATCGACGGGGCAATCGGGAGAGACGATCCAATGCTGCTCAAATCCATTCGCGTGGGTTCGAACGACCTTGCGAAAACCCGCGCGTTCTATGACGCTACATTCGGAGCACTAGGCATGTCGCCGTGCACGACGCCGGGGCAGTATCCCATCGTGATGTGGGACCTTGGCGGGGTCCGCTTCCTGGCCGGTCCCGCGCGAGATGGAGAGGCGTGCACGCCTGCAAATGGCGGGACGATCGTCTTCGATGCGGCGAGCGAAGACGAGGTGCGCGCGTGGCACGCGGCCGGCCTTTCCAGCGGCGGCACCTGCGAAGGCGCGCCCGAGGCCAAGCCGCAGGCGCGCGGGGCCTTCGGCGCCTACCTTCGCGATCCCGACGGCAACAAGCTGGGCGCCTACCACGGCCTATCGATGGGCTGAGGTCGCGCTTCGCTTCAGCGGGCGGGCTGCGGGGGAACGATGGCCACCCATCCGGGCCCGATGCGCCGGAAGCGGAGGCCTGGCACCATCACGTCGCGCTCCCTCAGGCGCGCGATGACGGTGGCTGCATTCCAGCGGTGCAGGTTGTCGTGCTCGCCCCAGAAGATGGTCGGGCAGGTGCGCGACAGCGCTCGCGATCCGGCGGGCGCCAGATCAAAGCCCATTGCCTCTGCCACGTACCGATATCCGAAAGGCACGACCTGCGCGTTGTCGCGGGGCAGTGCGACAAAGACCGCGTCGTTCCAGTCGGGATAGGCGTGGACGATCGTGCCCGGGCAGCGGGCGACCTCGGCAGCGACGACCCGGCCGCTGCCGAACCAGCCGTCTCGCGCGGCGGCAGCCCTGGTGTTGTGCACCATCGCCAGCACCGCCGCCACGAATGCCGCCGCCAGCACCAGCAGGCGCAGACGCGCTCCGAGGGCGTCGAGGAGCCGTCCGAAGCCGAGCGCAACGCCAAGCGCCACGGCCGCGAACAGGACCATCATGTATTTCTCGATCACCATCGGCCGCAGCATGTGCAGGGCAACGATCCCTGTCGCGGCAATCGCTACCCCGGTGGCCAGCAGCGCCAGCGCCCCCGCTTCGCCCGAGGGCTTGCGCAGCAGCAGCACGTCGCGCGCCATCAGCCCGGCTCCCGCCAGCGCGCCCACCAGCAGCACCAGGTTCGCCGTCAGGCTGTGGACCACGCCTCTCTCGATCGCCCACCGAGCGGACGCAAAGCCCGGTTCGATCCAGAAGACGCTGGTGTTGGCCAGCCACATGGGCAACTGCACGGCGGTGACGGCAACGAGGATCAGCCCCGCGACGAGCGGCGGCACGGCGATGGCCCGCACCCGCCGCCAGTCGCGCTGCCAGAACGCAGGAACAAGGAACACCCCTGCCAGCGCCGCGCAGGTGAGCGAAGAGATGATGTGGGTATTGAAGCCCACCAAAGCGGCAATCCAGTAGGTCACTCGCCGCGCCGTGCTCGCTTTCGCTCCGGCGACATGCCAGGCACAGAGCGCCAATGCCAGCACACTGCCGGAGCAGAGCGACAGGAAGTACGAGCGCAGTTCGCTGCCCTCCAGCAGGGTCCATTCGTTCGCCGCGACCGCGAGCACCAGCCCGGCTGCGGCCGACGCCAGCCGCGGCACGTCACGCACGATCGCAATGCAGCCGACCACTGCCAGCCCGCCGATCGCCAGGTTGAGCAGGCGGTGATGCGAAATCGGCCCCAGCCAGGCCGTCGCCCGCGCCAGCGCGTAGTAGAGCGGCGGGTGATTATCGGCGAGCCAGCTGTCCCTCATCGCCGCCAACCACGGCACGCCGGGGCGCGAGACGAACTGCGTGTAAAGCTCGTCGTACCACGGCCCCCGGTGCAGGCAGGCCCATGTCAGTGCCAGGGCAAGCAGCAGGAGCGTCGCAGGCGCGATGCCGCGGGTGATCGAACGGGTCATGGGCAGGCTCGCATGAGGGTCGGCGCGGCGCGCGACGCACGGCAGGACTAGCGCGGCTGTGGCAAACGGGGCGTTAACTTCCCAGGGAGCCGCGGCCAGCGTCCCTCAGTTCCCGCGCGAGAGCAGGAACACGGCGTGCTCGGCGCGGAAATTGGCCGCGGCCGCGCTGCAGTTCTGGTCCCCGGACAGGAACCAGCGCCCTTCCACGGTGATCCCGCGTTCCTTCACCAGAGCGCGGAAGTCGTTGATGGTGAGGTGGTGGATGTTGGGCGTCTCGTACCAGCCGACCGGCAGGAGCCGCGTCACCGGCATCCGCCCGTTCCACATGAGCGAGACGCGCACGCGCCAGTGGGCGAAGTTCGGGAAGCTGACGAAGGCCTTGCGCCCGATGCGCAGCAGCTCGTCCAGCACCTTGTCGGGCCGCATCGTCGTCTGCAGCGTCTGGCTGAGGATCGCGTAGTCGACGGATTTGTCGGGATAGAAGGCCAGGTCCTTGTCGGCATCGCCCTGGATCACCGACAGCCCGCGCGCGACACAGGCGCCCACGTTGGCCGCGTCGATCTCCATCCCCCGCGTGGCGCAGCCCTGCCCTGCCTGCAGCGCCTGCATCAGCGTGCCGTCGCCGCAGCCGACGTCGAGCACGCTGGACCCGGGCGAAACATTCTCGGCGATCACGGCGAGATCGGGGCGCAGGCTTGCTGCATGCGCGGCGTTCATGCGGCATCCTCCGCCAGCCGGGCCGCGAAGGCCGGGTCGAGGCGTTCCATCATCATCTCCGGCCTTGCCAGCGGCGTGAAGCCTAGCTTGGCGTAGACCCCGTGCGCATCGGCCGTCGTCAGACCGAAGCGACGAATGCCGGCGTACCAGGGATGCTCGACGAACCAGCCTGCCATGCGTCGCCCGAGGCCTTGTCCGCGCACCGGTTCGTCGACCCATACGTCGGCGAGCCAGGCAAAGCTGGCACGGTCCGAGATGACGCGCGCGAAGCCCACCTGCCCGTGATCGGGATGGTATGCCCCCAGGCAGTGCGATCCCGCGATCTGCCGCTCCACCTGCGCGATCGCGATGCCGGGGCACCAGTAGCTGGACGCGAGCCAGCCGTGCACCCGCGGAAGGTCGATGCGCTGCCGCTCGTCCGAAAGCTCGATCATCCCAGGAACCCTTCCACTACCCGGTCGAGCGCAGGCACGTCGAGCAGGAAGGAATCGTGCCCATAGGGAGCGGAAAGCTCGACGAAGCTGACCGGAAGCCCGGCCGCGTTCAGCGCATGGGTGACGGTGCGCGATTCCGCCGTGGGATAGAGCCAGTCCGTATCGAAGCTGACGAGGCAGTATCGCGCCTTCGATTTCGCGAAAGCATTGGCGAGCAGGCCGCCGTGCTCCTCGGCCAGGTCGAAGTAGTCCATGGCGCGGGTGATATAGAGGTACGAATTCGCATCAAAGCGGTCTGTGAACGACAGGCCCTGGTAGCGCAGGTACGATTCGATCTGGAAGTCCGCGTCGAAGCCGAAAGTCTTCTCCTCGCGGTTCTGCAGCCGGCGGCCGAACTTCTCCGTCAGCCCGGCCTCGGAAAGGTAGGTGATGTGCGCGGCCATGCGAGCCACCGAAAGGCCTTTTTCCGGCCCTTTGCCGAAGGCGTAGTAATTACCGTCACGCCAGGCCGGATCCGCCATGATCGCCTGCCGTCCCACTTCATGGAAGGCGATGTTCTGGGCCGAGTGGCGCGCGGTGGAAGCCAGCACCAGCACGGCGCGGGTGCGCTCGGGGAAGTTGGCGGCAAGGCTGAGGGCCTGCATCCCCCCCATCGAGCCGCCGACGAGCGCATGGAGGCTGTCTATCCCGAGCGCATCCAGGACGGCGATATGGCCCTTCACCATGTCGCGGATGGTGATGACCGGAAAGCGCATGCCCCAAGGCTCGCCATCGGGCGACAGGCTGGCGGGGCCCGTCGAGCCCATGCACGAGCCAATCACATTGGCGCAGATCACGAAGTAGCGATCGGTGTCGATCGGCTTGCCCGGCCCGACCATGCGCACCCACCAGCCCGGCTTGCCCGTCTTGGGGTGATCGGAGACGACGTGATGGTCCCCGGTCAGCGCATGGCAGATGAAGATCGCGTTATCCTTGGCCGCGTTCAGCGTTCCGCAGGTCTCGTAGGCGATGCGGGGGCAGGCAAGGCTCTGCCCACCATCCAGCATCAGCGGCATGTCGAGATCGAGGAACCTGTTTTCGGTAGGAATAGTGGGGGACGTCGCCATGATGTTTCGCCAGATGGGAGATCGCCATTAGGGAATCAATCGGTTCGCCGCAATCGGCCACTGTCATTGAAGGCCACGCTGGGTTATGGGCCGCGCGTCATGAGCGAAACCGATACGTCCGCGCCGACCCTGGCAAAGTGCCCCGCCCCCAAGCCCTGGATCGAGGCGATCCATGCCTATGTCCCCGGCAGGTCCAAGGGCAAGGACGGACGCCCCCTCGTCAAGCTTTCCGCGAACGAGAACCCGCTCGGCACGAGCCCCGCCGCCCTTGCCGCGCGCGCCCAGGCCCCGGCCTTGTACCCCGATCCGGACAGCACCGAACTGCGCGCCGCCATCGGCGCGCGCCACGGGATCGATGCGGCGCGCATCGTCATGGGCACAGGCTCGGACGAACTGCTCAACCTCGCGGCGCAGGGATATGCAGGTCCCGGCGACGAGGTCATCTACGTACGCTACGGCTTCTCGGTCTACGACATCGCCGCAAGGCGCTGCGGCGCGACCCCGGTCGTCGCCCCGGACTGCGACTTCGGCACCGACGTCGATGCGCTGCTGGCCCTGGTGAGCGAGCGGACGCGCGTCGTCTTCGTGGCCAATCCCAACAATCCGACCGGCTCTTTCCTGCCCGGCGGAGAGATCGCGCGGCTGCACGCGGGGCTGCCCTCCGACGTCCTGCTGGTGATCGACCAGGCCTATGGCGAGTATGTCGCGGCCCACGACGACGATGGCGGTCTCGCCCTCGCCGAGGCGCACGAAAACGTCCTTGTCACCCGCACCTTCTCCAAGATCTTCGGCCTTGCCGGTGAGCGCGTGGGCTGGGCGACGGGAGCGCCCGGCATCATCGCCACGCTAAACCGCATCCGTGGCCCCTTCAACGTCTCGGCGACCGGACAGGCCATGGCCCTGGCCGCGCTGGGAGACGCCGCTTTCCTCGAGGACAGCCGCGTCCACAACCGCGACGAGCGCGCGCGCTTCGTGGGTCAGCTCGAAGCGCTCGGCAACCATGGGCTGCGTCCCTTGCCGAGCCAGGCGAACTTCGTCCTCGTGCTGTTCGAGGGAGCGCTGACGGCCGAGGCCGCGTTCGAGGGACTTGCCGAGCGCGGGTACATCGTGCGCTGGCTGCCCGGACAGGGGCTGCGACAGGCGCTGCGCATCACGATCGGCAAGTGCGAGGACATGGACGCGATCGCGGCCGGTCTGCGCGAGATGGCGGAAAACGCGAAGTGATCCGCGCGTCCATCAATCGGGGTATCGCCGCATGACCTTCGCGACGATCGCCATCATCGGTCTTGGCCTTCAGGGCGGGTCCATCGGGCTGGCGGTGCGCGAGTACCTGCCCGAGGCGCGCACCACCGGCTACGACATCAACCCCGCGCACCGCGCCCGCGCCGCCGAGCGCCGCCTTGTCGACACCGTGTGCGACAGCGCCGCCGAAGCCGTGCGGCAGGCCGATCTCGTAATCTTCTGCGTCCCTCCGGGCGCGATGGGCATCGCTGCCGAGCAGATCCGCGCCGCCTTGCCGGCACACACGCTCGTCAGCGACGTGGGCTCGTCGAAGGAAGCGATCGCCAAGGCGCTGGGAGAAGCCCTGCCCGACCATCTCGTGATCCCCGCCCACCCGGTCGCGGGCACCGAGAACTCCGGGCCGGACGCCGGCTTTGCGCACCTGTTCCGCAACCGCTGGTGCATTGTCACGCCGCCGGACAAGGTCGACATGCTGAAGCTGTCGGAACTCGTCGCCTTCTGGGAGGCGCTTGGCGCCAACGTCGAGATCATGACGCCCGCGCACCACGACCTCGTGCTCGCGGTGACAAGCCACCTGCCGCACCTCATCGCCTACACCATCGTGGGCACCGCCTCCGACCTCGAGGACGTGACCCAGGGTGAGGTCATCAAGTATTCGGCCGGCGGCTTCCGCGATTTCACCCGCATCGCCGCCTCCGATCCGACGATGTGGCGCGACGTGTTCCTCTCGAACCGGGAGGCCGTGCTCACCATGCTGCAGCGCTTCACCGAGGACCTGACCGCGCTGCAGCGGGCGATCCGCGTGGGCGACGCCGATACCCTGTTCGACCAGTTCACCCGCACCCGCGCCATTCGCCGCTCGATCATCGAGGAAGGCCAGGACGATTCCCGCCCCGATTTCGGACGAGGCGACCACGAGGCTGCAAAGAATCCCTGAGCCCCCGGGAGCCCGGGGCGGCCTCGAGGTTTCCTGCGGGAAACATCCTCTCGAGGACGACCCTTACATGCAGCTCTCGCACACGCAGCTTTCCATCGTCACCACGCTCGATTACGCGGTGCCCCATCCCGAGCTCGGCCCGGTCGACTGCCTGCTTCAGGTGGAAGCGGCGATGATCCCCGAGCAGAGCGTTCTTCAGGCGCGGATCGACCTTCCTCCCGTCGACCATTTCGCCCGGGTGGCGGCGCAGGCCCAGATCGGCGAGCGCATCTGGCTGCGCACGTCGGGCCCGCTGCAGGTCCGCTACGAGGCCACCGTCTCGATCGAACGCATGCTGGCGGAGATCGACACGCTTCCCGCCGTGCCCCCGCACCTGCTGCCCGGCGAAACCGTCGATTACCTCATGCCCTCGCGATACTGCACGTCGGACACCTTCCACGAGTTCGTGGAGCAGGAGTTTGGGCCGCTACAGGGCGGCGCCCGCGTCGGCGCCATCCGCGACTTCATCGCCCGCACTCTCACCTACGAAGCCGGGTCGAGCGATGCGTTCACCACGGCGGCCGATACGTTCCAAAGCCGCAAGGGCGTCTGCCGCGACTATGCGCACCTGATGATCGCCCTGGTGCGCGCCAGCGCGATCCCCGCGCGCTTCGCCAGCGTCTATGGCCTCGGCGTGGAGCCGCAGGACTTCCATGCCGTGGCGGAAGTCTTCCTCGACGGCGCGTGGCATATGGTCGATGCCACCGGCATGACTTCGCCTGACCGCATCGCCAAGATCGGCGTCGGACGAGACGCGGCGGACGTCTCGTTCCTTTCGAGCTTCGGCAAGGTGGAACTGCTATCCCAGAGCGTTCAGGTAACCGAACTGGTGCCGGCGTAGGAAAGGCGGCCCTTAAACGTCGGCGGGGCGGGCGAACTCAGTCCGCCTTCCAGCCGATCTCAGCGGCGGCGGCGGACTTGGGGATGTCGGTCAGCGCCTCGTTCACGGTGATCGTCTCGCCCGGCGCCAGCTGCCGCTTCGCCGGCACCACTTCCTTCTGGTAGACGATGGTCTCGCGCCGGTCGCGAAGCACCACCAGCAGCGAGGGGACGCTGCGGCCCTGCGCGCCGATGTTGGTGATGGTGCCGCTGACGCTGAAGAACTCGGTCCCGTCCGGCAGGGGCTTGCGGTCCTGCCGGTTGCGCGGGAAGTCCAGCCTGAGATCGGGCTGGGCCTGCTGGAAGGTCTGGCGCGGGATCGGCACCCAGTCGGGCAGCCCTCCGAAGGCGACCGCCGCCGTGAGCCCAAGGGTGGAGATCGCGAAGATCACCGCCGCGTAAGTCGCGATCCGGGTCCAGTTGCGACGCGGACGGAACGGCGGCGAGAAATCGAACCTCGACGTGTTCTCGTCGGCATAGGGCCGGTTCAGCGTATCATCGTAGTAGGCGCTGGCGGCAGCGGGCTTCAGACGCGGCGCACCGGCATCCGGCACCGTTCGGGCGGGCGAAGGAGCGGCTGCAGGCTCGGGCGCGGTCTCGTCCAGCGGCGCGGATGGACGGGGCACGACGATCGCCGGGCGCTGCGCTGGAGCGCGCGCCGGCTGCTCGGCTGCGGGTTGCTCGGGCACGGCAGGCGGCGAAGCGGGCGACGTCTCCGCCGGAGACTCTGCCCCAGCCTTTACAGGAGCCTCTGCCCGGCCTTCTGCGGCTACCGGTTCGATCGCGAGTTCCGGGCCTTCCTGGAACCAGCTGTGCCGGCACTTGGCGCAGCGCACCGTCCGGCCTTCCACGCCGATGGCACTGTCCGGTACGGCGTAGCGCGTAGAGCAGGCGGGGCACGCGATGATCATGATTGTCATGCATAAGCACGGTTGCCTCGCGCGCGACAAGGACTCACCCTGTGGGTTCGCGCCCTGACGGTCTTTTTTCCACATGCAATGACCGCTATAGGCCTCGCTGTCGCCGGTTCGGCCCGAGTGAGACACTAGACGAGCATGAGCGCGGACGGCGAAATCATCCACTTCGACAATGTCGGACTGCGCTATGGCACCGACCGCGAGGTCCTGAGCGACCTCACGTTCACGCTGTTCGAAGGCCGCTTCTACTTCCTCACCGGCGCGAGCGGCGCGGGCAAGACGTCCCTGCTGAAGCTGCTCTACCTTGCCCAGCGCCCTTCGAGCGGGGCCATACGGATGTTCGGCACCGATGCCATCACCCTGCCTCGCGGCCGCCTGCCGATGCTGCGCCGGCGCATCGGCGTCGTGTTCCAGGACTTCCGTCTGGTGGAGCACCTTTCCGCCTTCGACAACGTTGCCCTGCCCCTTCGCGTGGCCGGCCACCGCGAGCGGGACCTGGCAGGACCGGTGCGCGACATCCTCGAATGGGTGGGCCTGGCCGACCGGATCGAAGCGCGGCCAGAGACGCTTTCGGGCGGAGAGCAGCAACGCGTCGCCATCGCGCGGGCAGTCATCGCCCGGCCCGCGATGCTGGTGGCGGACGAGCCCACGGGCAACGTCGACCCGGACATGGCGCTCAAGCTCATGCGCCTGTTCGAGATGCTCAACCGGCAGGGCACGACGGTTGTCGTCGCGACCCACGACCTCGACCTTCTGCGCAAGGTGCCCGAGAGCCTCATCATGAGGCTGGACCGCGGACGCCTCTCCGATCCCACCGGCGCGCTGCGCTATCCGCCACGGAGGCCAGCGTGAAGGCGCTGCTCTCAAGGCTTCGCGGGCGCGGCCTTTCGGGCCGGAGGCGGGCCGAGATCATACCGGAAGGGCGCATGGCGGGGCCGATGCCCTGGGTCATCGCCATCATGGTCGCGCTCACCGCGATCGCGCTCGCCGCAGGCCTTGCCCTCGGCAACGCGGTTTCGTCCGCCCGCGCCGAGATCGACGGCGGCATCACTGTCCAGATCATCGAGCCGCGCTCGGAACTGCGTGCCGTGCAAGCCGCCCGCGCAGTTGAGGCGCTCAAGACGATGCCCTCCCTGGCCGGGCTGCGGCTCGTGCCGCAGGAGGAACTCGACGCACTGATAGAACCCTGGCTCGGCACCGGCATCGCCTCGGCCACGGGATCGGCCATCCCTGTGCCGGCCCTTATCGACGTGCGCCTGAAAGGCCCTGCCACACCGGCCCGGCTGCGCGAAGTAGCTTACCGCGTGGCGCACGTCGCGCCCAGTGCCAGGATCGATGCGCAATCGAACTGGCTGCGGCCCGTGTTCGAGGCGATGGTCTCGCTCCAGGTGCTTTCGATCGCCCTCGTCGCGCTGCTGGCGCTGGCACTTGCGGCAGCGGTGCTGCTGGCGGCGCGCTCGGCATTGGGCGCCAACCGCGACACCATCGAGATCGTCCACCTGCTTGGCGGCACCGACGCCCAGGTGGCCCGCGTGTTCCAGCGCTCGATCGGCTACGATGCGGCCGGGGGCGGCACGGTGGGACTGGCGCTGGCGCTGGTAGTCATCCTCGCCCTTGCACGCCGCTTCTCGAGCCTTGGCGCAGGTCTCGTCGACAACGGGGCGCTGGCCTGGACCGACTGGCTGCTGCTTGCCCTGGTGCCGGTCCTTGCGACCCTGCTCGCCATGGTCACCGCCCGGTTCACGGTGCTGCACGCACTGCGGCGCATGCTTTAGCCGCTGCTTTCGCGCGTGCCTGTGCTTATATAGACCTTGATGTTCCGCCGCTTCGTCGCCTTTGTCCTGCTCGTCTGGCTTTTCGGCTTCCTGTGGTTCGCCATCGCGCTGCCGGGCCCGCTGCCCGCCAGCCAGCGCACGGACGTGATCATCGTGCTCACCGGCAGTTCCGGCCGGATCGAGCACGCACTCAAGGTGCTGGAAGAAGGCAAGGCGCCAGACCTGCTCGTCTCGGGAGTCGACCGGGAAGTGCGCCCGCGTGAATTTGCGGCGCAGTTTAGCGTGCCGCCCCGCCTGATGAAGTGCTGCGTGACGCTCGGCTACCGCGCCTACGACACGCGCTCCAACGCCATAGAGGCGGCGCAGTGGGTAGAAGAGCACGGCGCGAAATCGGTCCGCCTCGTGACCGCCGACTGGCACATGCGCCGCGCCGCGCTGGAACTGGGTCGCGAATTTCCCGAGGGCGTCAGGATCGAGCGGGACGGCGTACCTTCGCGGCCGAGCCTGGGCGCGCTCTTCCTTGAATACCACAAGCTGCTGGCCCGCGCCGCGCTAGACCTTTGGGAACGATGATGACTGACGACCGGCCTGCCCCCGCAGTGGCACAGGTGCCTGCCAATCCGCTCGACGTGGCGCGCAGCCTCGTGTTCTATGCCGCCTTCTATCTGGGAACGGTCGGCTATGTGACCGGCTCGTTCCTGGCCTCGTTCGTGGGCGAGGAGCCATTGCGGCGGGTGGTGCGTGGATGGAGCCAGTACCACCGCTTCTGCGCGCGCTGGCTGCTGGGCATCCGCGTCAGGCTGGAAGGCACGATGCCCGAGGACGGAGTGCTGGTCGCGCTCAAGCACGAGAGCTTCTTCGAGGCGATCGACCTGCCCGCGCAGATGCAGCGCCCGGCGCCCTTCCCGAAGGCGGAGCTTACGGAAATCCCCGGCTGGGGCTGGGCCCTGCGCCGCTACGGCGCGGTCGTCGTGGAACGGGGGGAAGGCGCGAAGGCGCTGCGCGCGATGGTGAGCAGTGCCCGCGGGCTGGCGGCGCAGGGGCGGCCTCTCGCGATATTCCCGGAAGGCACGCGCGTGCCCACGGGCGCACAGCCGCCGCTGCAATCGGGGTTCGCCGGCCTCTACAAGCTGCTGGCCCTGCCGGTGGTGCCGGTGGCGGTGGACAGCGGGCGCTTATACCATCGGCGCTGGAAGAAACCCGGCACGATCACGCTGCGAGTGGGTCAACGCATCGAGCCAGGCCTTGCGCGCGAAGAGGTCGAGGCGCGTGTCCACGCCGCCATCAACGCGCTGAACCGCTGAGACAGCGCGCAAGCTACAAAAGACGGGCGGCAAAAAGTCGGGCGAGAGCCGCAGGTCGGCGCAAGCAAGCCGTCCGGCGGCATTACTTCGAAGGCTGCAGCGCCTGCTCGGGAGGGCGGCGCTCGTCGAGCATGGCCGCAGCTTCGTCAAGGGCCCGGGCCTCGCCGACAGTGACCCCGCCGGGCCCCGGCGCGGTGTCGGACTGCGAGCAAGCGCCGGCCGTCAGCAGCGCGGCGGTCGTCAGGGAAAGGCGGATCGCTTTCATGCGCCTGCCATAGCGCCGCGCACCGACCGACGGAAGCCTCCGCCGAAAGCCTCAGGCCTCGATCACACGGGTTTGCGGGTGGTGCTTGTCCAGATGCTTGCGGATGATGCGCAGGTTGCGCGAGTTGGAGCGGAACACAAAGTCGAACAGGTCGCCGGCCAAGGGAATGGCGCCGACCATCGTGTCGAACCCGACGTTGGCCGTCATCCGGGCCAGCTGCCACTTCGACATGCCGAGGTTCCGGGCCTCCCACACGAGATAAAGGCCCATGGCGGCGGAAACGACGTCGCCTGCCACGGGTACGAGCCCGACGATCGCGTCGAGCCCGACCTTGCGGTTGAGGCCCGGGACCGTCAGCGCCCGTTCGAGCACCTGTTCGAGCGCTTCCACCCGGCGGCGCACCGATGCCGGATCGCTACCGAGCGGCAGCTCGATGTCCATGCGCCGGGCCTTTGCGCCCTGCGCGGAGCGTCCGGCCAAGCCGCCCCGATCCGTCGAACCTGAACCTGTGACCAACTTCGCCTGACCTCTCGAGACATGCGGCGCGGTTGCCGCTGCGTCTTACTTGGGGAGCCAGGAAAGCGGCATCAAGGGATGCCAGCCCCACGGATTGGTCGCGAAACCATCCACGCTTCCGCGCACGAGCGACCAGCGGATCGGCGTTCCGAAGGGGATGAAGACGTTAGCCGCCGTCAGTTCCGCCTCTCCTTCGGTGAGCAGCGCGGCCCGCTCGGCGGGCGTTGCAGCCTTAGCGGCCTCGGCCACCCGGTCATCCGCCTCGGGCGAGCAGAGCGTGCGGGGACGCGCCTTGGCCTGCTGGCATGACAGGCGGTTGAGGAACCAGGCCGCGCGCGGATAACGCGCAACATCGTCCACCAGCGCAAGGTCCGCGTCCGAGAGGTCCGGCACGCGCTCCAGCCCGACGCCAATGGTCCCAAAATCCGCGACGAGCCGGTCGAGCAGCGGGCGCGAGCCGCCGCCCTGGGGCAACCATATCCGCAGCCGCACCGGCCCCGGCGCGCCTTCCGCAGGGCGCCATGCCCGTACCCGCGCCCCGGCAAGCGCGCGGCGCTGCTCGAGCGGCTGCTCGCCCCAGCGCTCCCCGATGGTGCCGAGATCGCCATCGAGGCTGGGCGTGACGATCCGCGTCGTCGGCACCCAGCCGCCCACACCGAAAGGCGCGATCAATGCGGGACGGTCGATCGCCATGGCCAGCGCCTCGCGGTTGGCGGCGAGCGACAGGAAGCCGTCCTTCGCCGTGGCACCCGCCATGACCTGCAGGCCGAACAGGCCGACGACAGGATCCAGCTGGATCGTACCGCGCAGGATGCCGACCGAACGCGTCTCGACGAAGTCCTGTATGCGTCCGCCGAGCACGAGATCGACCTTGCCGGCGTTGAACGCCTCGACAGCTGCGGGGCCGGCCAGCGGATGAAGCCGAACGCGGCGCGTGCGCTCGTTCCAGTCCTGGATCGCAGGCAGCCCCAGGCGGGAGGGCTCGATCCGGGTAAGCACGGCCACGTCGCCGCTGCGCGTCATCGCCATCGGCCCGGCGCCCTCGCCATCGTGGTCGAGCCCAAGCTCGGGCTGGGCGAGCAGTTGGAGAAGGTAGGGCATGGGCCGGTTGAGCCGGATCTCGACGACGCGCCCCGCCATGGCGCGCACTTCGTCGATCCCGTCGAGGTCGCGGGAAAGCGGAGTATCGCCCAGGTTCCTGAGCGCCGAGCGGATCGCCCGGCGCGCGGACTCTGCGGTCAACGGATCGCCGCCGGGCCAGGTGCCTTCCCTCAGGCGGAAGATATAGCTCTGCCCGTCGTCGGTGACGATCCAGCGGTCGGCGAGAGCGGGGATCACGCGCCCGGCGGCATCGAAGGCCACCAGACCTTCCGCCGTCGCCGCGCGCAGCATCTGCCGGGCCGGGGCAAGCCGGGTGTCCGGCGCCACCGGGTCGGGCCCGTCGTCCACCACCGCCACGTCGAGGGAGGACGTGTCGGAAGCGCCGCAGCCCGCCAGACCCCCCGAGAACGCGAGCGAGAACGCGAGCGCGAGCGCCACTTTCGAGGCCCACGTCGCGGGGCGCTGGGAGCGCGGCAAGAACATGTCGGATGGCCTAGTGCATTTCGACACCGGCGCAAATGCTCAAGCGCCGGATTTTACCGGGAAAGCCGTGTCGCTCCAGGCACACTGCAAGCCGCGAGCCGTGCCGACGGCGGACTGCCGAACGCGCAGGACGACTCCGGAAAGCGGCGTTCAGAGCTTGCGCCGGGTGGCGCCGGGCACCGCCATGTGGTCCTGGTGCTTGCGGATGAAATCGGGCGTGGGATCGGCAACCCGGCCCACCGGCTCGCGCGCGAGGCGGGGATCGATGTCGTCCCGGAACGCCACGCCGAAACGGCTGTCCTGAACCCAGGCGACGGAGCCTTCCACCCAGCCAATATTGCGAATATTCACCCGCACCACGGTGCCGCGGACGACGCGCACAACGCCTTCGCCCATCATGCCGCCGGACGACAGATTGCGGACCTTGATGCGAAACTCGCCATCAAGTCCTTCGATGCGCAGGTCAGCCATGAGGAACAGGCTGTCACGCGCGATCTGCCGATTTTCACCTTCGTTCATGCGCTCCGTCCGGCATTACGCATCTGCAAGTATCCATTGCCGCGCCGCTGGAGCGGGCCTGCGCAGGATAACGCGCGTCAGCTTCCGTGACTAGCGCGCAATGGCGAATAAAGGCTTAACGGCCCACCCGGAAAGTGTCCCGGGCGGACCGCTGGACGGAACTTGACCGCAGGCACCCGGAGCGGGGAGCCCGGCTCAGTCCTCGCGCGAGACCTTTTCGCGGCGCTCGTGCGCTTCCTGCGCCTCTACGGTCATGGTCGCGATGGGCCGGGCTTCCAGACGGCCGAGGCCGATCGGATCGCCGGTGACTTCGCAGTAGCCGTACTCGCCTTCCTCGATGCGGCGCAGCGCCGAATCGATCTTGGCGATCAGCTTGCGCTGCCGGTCGCGGGTGCGCAGTTCGATGCCCCAGTCGGTCTCGCTCGAAGCGCGGTCGTTGAGGTCGGCGTCGCGGATGGGGCCGTCCTGCAGCTGCTGCAGCGTGCCTGCCGCGGCATCGAGGATGGACTTCTTCCAGGCGAGGAGCAGCTTGCGGAAATAATCCTGCTGCGCTTCGCTCATGTAGTCTTCGTTGGGATCGGGAATGTAAGCGCCGCCAATGGCGCGCTTCGCCTTGGCCAGTACATCGATTTCGTCAGCTAGGGCCGTTGCCATCCAGAGAAACTCCGCAAGTGTCTCCATCGGATCGCCAACGCCCTGCAGCCCCGGACTTTTTCCGGTAACCGTAAACGATCCGCGGTTGAGGGGGCCTATAGTTCCGCACCTATGCGTGCACAAGCGCATATGATCGATCATCCACAAAATTCTTAACGAAGCTCAGGGCCGCAACTGGGCTTCCTCCCTAAAGGTGCGACGCGGAACGGACGTTAACTCTATTTTCGGGCGAATCGCCGACATTGTGATCAACGATTGCAGAGAACTGCTTCGGTTGAAGGATGATGAGGCTGACGATGGAACTTGTCTCGATTAAGCATATGGCCGCCACTCCGGTTGCCGGATCCGACCCGGCAACTGCCGACCTGCGCCTTGCCGCCGCGCTCGCCGACGCGGCGCAGGGGGATGCGGACGCCTGCTTCGAGCTTGGCGTCGCCTACTCCACCGGCGGCCTCGGCGCTGGGTGCGACCTTGTCGAGGCGCACAAGTGGTTCAACCTCGCCGCCGTCTCCGGCCACGAGGAAGCGGCGACCTGCCGAGCCGAAGTGTCCGACGACATGACCGCGCGTGAAATCGCCGAGGCGCAGCGCCGTGCACGCCAGTGGCTGGCGGGCACCATGCGCAAGGCCGCCTGAGAGCGTTCAGCCCTCGGCCTTGCGGAAGGGGGATCGCTCGCCGAGCCACATCTGGTCCTGCGCGATGCCGTCGCGCTCCCGGGCCAGGTAATCGGCGATGGCGGACCGAAGCGATTCGTGGACGATGTAGTGCGCCGAGACCGTGCGCACCGGCTCGTACCCGCGCGCCAGCTTGTGCCCGCCCTGCGCGCCCGCCTCCACGCGGGAGAGGCCCAGCCGGATCGCGGCATCGATCGCCTGGTAGTAGCACAGCTCGAAGTGCAGGAACGGCTTGTCGACCCGTGCGCCCCAGTATCGCCCGTAAAGCGTGTCGCGGCCGATGAAGTTGAGAGCGCCGGCGATCGGCTCTCCTCCCTCGTCGAAGGCAAGCACCATGAGGATTTGGCGCGCCATCGTTCCGCCCAGGAGGCTGAACGCCTGGCGGGTGAGATAGGGGCGACCCCACTTCCGGGCGCCCGTGTCCTGGTAGAAATCCCAGAACGCGTCCCAGTGCGCCTCGGTGATCTCGTCGCCGGTCATCGCGCGGATCTCGACGCCTTCCTGCGCCTTTTCCCGTTCCTTGCGCAGGTCCTTGCGCTTGCGCGAGGAGAGCGCGCCAAGAAACTCGTCGAAGCTGGCATAGCCGCGATTTTCCCAGTGGAACTGGATGTCCTCGCGCAGCAGCCAGCCGGCCGCCTCGAACACGGGAACCTGCGCCGGCTCGATGAAGGTGGCATGCGCCGAGGACAGACCATTGTCCCGGCACAGCGTCTCGGCTGCCCGCAGCAGCGGCAGGGCGAGTTCGGGATGCGCGGTCAACAGCCGCGGACCCGTGGCCGGCGTGAAAGGCACGGCGATCTGCAGCTTGGGATAATAGGATCCGCCCGCCCGGTGCCAGGCGTCGGCCCAGGCATGGTCGAACACGTACTCGCCTTGCGAGTGTTCCTTCAGATAGGCGGGCAGCGCGGCGGCGACGCGGCCGTCCGGCCCGTCGATGACGATCGGCAGCGGCGTCCAGCCGCTGCGCGCGCCGACGCTGCGCGAGGTTTCCATGGCGGCGAGGAAGGCGTGGGAGACGAAGGGATTGCCCCCGTCGGTCAGCGCGTCCCACTCCTCGGCGGGCACGTCGCCCACCTTGCCCAGCACCCGTGCGGTGAAGGTGCCGTCACTCACCTGACGTCACCCGCAGGATCGCCCGCCACTTCGAAAATCGCGGCGTCGGCGTGGGTGCGCGCCCGCTCGTCGTGCTCGGCCTCGCGCACGGTCCACGTGGCGACGGGCAGCCCGCGCCGCCGCTGGCGCGCGGCGAAGCGGCTCGGCAGATCGCGCACGTCGTAGGCGAGAAAATCGGGGCGCGCACACCAGAGCCACAGGCGGCGGCGGATCCGGCCCGGCAAGGCCCTGTCCTCTCCCTCGGAGATGATGAGCCCGCGCACGGTATGGGGGGAATGGATGCGAAACCAGCGGCTCACCCGCGGATCGAAGCTCATGACGGCGTGCCGCCCGGTATAGCCTTCCAGCACCCGCCGCACGGCAAGGCACAGCGCAGCGACCCGGGTGTCGCGATCGGACTTGACCTCGATGAGGACGGGAACCTGCCCGCCGATCTGCGCCAGCGCCTGTCGCAGCGTGGGGATCGTCTCCGCCGAGCCGGACAGGGCGATGGCGCCAAGCTGCGCCGCGCTGCGCCGCAAGACGGGCCCCGTCTCGCCGGTCAGGCGCTCCAGCGCGTCGTCGTGGAAGACCACCGGGTGCCCGTCACCCGAGCGCTGAACGTCGAGCTCGATGCCGTGGCCCTGCTCGATCGCCTTTGCGAAGGCCGCCCGCGAGTTTTCGGGCACGCCCGCGCCATGCAGCCCGCGATGGGCATAGTCGTGCTCGCCGATCCACGCGACCTTGCGCGGATCGGGAACGGGCGATGCCCAGCGATCAAGCAGGGCGAACGGCAACGATGGCGTCCACTTCGACAGCGGCGCCCAGCGGCAGGACGGGAACGCCGACGGCGCTGCGGGCGTGCCTGCCGGCATCGCCGAAGACCGCGACCATGAGCTCCGAGGCGCCGTTAGCGACCTTGGGCTGGTCGGTGAAGTCTCCGGTCGAATTGACGAACGCGCCCAGCTTAACGATCCGCTCCACCCGGTCGAGCGAGCCGAGGGCGGCCTTGAGCTGGGCCAGGATCATGACCGCGCAGGCCTGTGCCGCTTCCACGCCGGCCTCGAGCGAGACGTCTTCGCCAAGGCGGCCGGTGACCAGGGTGCCCTCCACGAACGGCAGCTGTCCCGAAACGTGGGCCAGCCCGCCCGCCTCGACAACCGGCACATAGGCCGCAACGGGCGCCGCCGGTTCGGGAAGGGTCAGGCCCAGTTCGGCCAGGCGGGCGTCAATGTTGCTCATGAATATCCTCTTCTTCGCGTGTCAGGCTTTCGAGTAGCCAGGGAAGCGCGCTGCCCCAGTCGTCGATGCGCGCATGCGCGTGACCGAGCTTGTGCGCGCACTTGATGCCGGGAGCGATCTGCGGCTCGCCGCACAGGTGGAGGCGGCGCACTGCGGGCGCAACCTCGAATACCGAGCCGTGGTGCTGCGACAGGTCGTCGATGAAGACCGCGCGGGCGGGGCGGTACTCGTCGAGGATCGCCTGCAGCGCCGGTCCCTTGGGCCCCTGGTTCGTGAAGACCCGAAGCGGCATGCCATGGCCGGCCAGCTGCGTCTCGCGGGCCTCGCGCCGAAAATCGAGCAAGTTGGTGAGCACCACCACGTCGGCCACCTCGCGGATCGCGGCGATGGCGTCCACCGCGCCCTCGATCGGGGTCTGCCGGTGCATCTGGGTATCGAAGAAGCGGTTGAGCAGCGCCCACATTTCCGCCTGTTCAAGCGGCGTCTCGCTGCCGAGGCGGCGCATCGACTGATAGAATTCGCCGCCCGTCATGTCGAAGCGGACGCCTTCTTCCTCCGCCAGCCAGTCGCGGAAGTGCTTGATCATGTGAAGCAGCACTTCGTCGCAGTCGGTGATGAGGAGGGGCCTGCCGGTGTCGGTGCTCATGCGCCGAGCCTTTCGCGCGTGGCGGCAAGCGCCTGAGGGGTGACACCGAGCGCATCGGCGGCGGCAAGCAGGTCGGGCTCATGCGAACAGAGGAACTCTATCACCGCGGTCAGGGTGCCGGGCTCGCCCAGCGACGCACGCAGTTCCTCGGGGCTGAGCCCGGTGAGCGAGAGGAAGCGCTCGGCCCTGTCCTGGTCGACCAGGACCCAGCCCAGCGCATTGAGCGCCAGCGCCTGCGGGTCGGCGGGGGATGGCGTGTCTCGAAGAATTGTCAGCCTCGCTCTCGTGGAATAGACGGGATGGCAGGAACCTCGGGGGCCCTCTCCCTCAGATGGTCATCAGGGCGTCGAATGGCAAAGCGAATCCTCGTTGTCGAGGACAACGATCTCAACCGGAAGCTCTTTTGCGACGTGCTTCGCGCCCAGGGCTTCGCCGTCGAACCGGTGGCGGACGGGCTCGACGCGCTGGACCGCGCGCGCCAGTTCGTGCCCAATCTCGTGATCATGGACATCCAGCTGCCGAACGTCTCCGGGCTCGACCTGATCGAGGCGGCGAAGAAGGATTCGGTCCTGCGCCCCATCCCGATCCTCGCCGTCACCGCCTATGCCGGCAAGGGCGACGAGGAACGCATCCGCGAAGCGGGCGCGGAAGGCTACCTCGCCAAGCCGGTGTCGATCGGGCCGTTCATGCAGGCCGTGCGGGCGCTTCTGTGATACACATTCCTTGACATGACCGTTCCGCGCCGCTTTTGCGCCGCATTTCCCGGCCAGAGCGCCGCCGACCCTTTCGGAGATACCCCATGGACCGCGCAGAGACCTCGGCCCGCATCGCCGGCCTGATCGAACCCTTCAACAAGAAGGGCATCGAAGTGACCGACGCCACCCGCTTCACCGACGACCTCGAATTCGACAGCCTGACGGTGATGGATTTCGTCGCCGCCATCGAGGACGAGTTCGACATCATCATCTCGATGAACCAGCAGGCCGAGATCGAGACCTACGGCCAGCTCGTCGACGCCGTCGTCAGGCTGCAGGGCTGATAGAGAGAATACGATGACCGATGCCGTGAGCCAGCCCGACCAGCCCGAAACCCTCGTGGGCGGCGACGCTCCTGCAAACGGGGGCGACCTGTTCAGCAAGTTCGACCCGCTGATCAAGATGCGCGCCGACCTGCTCTCCACCGGCGTCACCGACCCGTTCGGCCTCGTCATGGAGCGCGTCGTCTCGCCCACCGTGGCGATCTGCAACGGGCGCGAGACGATCCTGCTGGGCACCTACAACTACATGGGCATGACCTTCGACCCCGACGTGATCGCGGCGGGCAAGCAGGCGCTCGACGATTTCGGCTCGGGCACCACCGGTAGCCGCGTGCTCAACGGCACCTATGCGGGTCACAAGGCAGTCGAAGAGGCGCTATGCGACTTCTACGACATGAAGCACGCCATGGTGTTCTCCACCGGCTACCAGGCCAACCTCGGCATCATCTCGACGATTGCCGGCAAGGGCGACTACATCGTCCTCGACATCGACAGCCACGCCTCCATCTGGGACGGCTGCAAGATGGGCGACGCCGAAGTCGTGCCGTTCAAGCACAACGACATCGAGGCCATGGAAAAGCGCCTGAAGCGCATTCCCGAGGGCGCGGGCAAGCTGGTCGTGCTCGAAGGCGTCTACTCGATGCTGGGCGACATCGCCCCGCTCAAGGAGATGATCGCGGTCGCCAAGAAGCACGGCGCCATGGTGCTGGTCGACGAGGCGCATTCGATGGGCTTCATCGGCCCCAACGGGCGCGGCGTGGCCGAGGAGCAGGGCTGCCTCGAAGACGTGGACTTTGTGATCGGCACGTTCTCCAAGTCGGTCGGCACGGTGGGCGGCTTCTGCGTCTCGAACCACCCCAAGTTCGAGATCATGCGCCTGGTCTGCCGTCCTTACGTGTTCACCGCCAGCCTGCCGCCCAGCGTGGTCGCCACCGCGACCACCTCGATCCGCAAGCTGATGACCGCCGCCGACAAGCGCGCGCACCTGTGGGAAAGCTCGCGAACGCTGCACAAGGGCCTGACCGATGCCGGCTTCCAACTCGGCACCACCGAGCCGCAGAGCGCGATCATCTCGGTCATCATGCCCGATCTGGAACGCGGCGCGATGATGTGGGAAGCGTTGCTGCGCGAGGGTCTCTACGTCAACCTTGCAAGGCCGCCGGCGACGCCCGCGAACATGACGCTGCTGCGCTGCTCGCTCTGCGCCGAGCATACGGCGCAGCAGGTCCAGCAGATCATTGGCATGTTCACCCGCGCCGGCCAGGCAGTGGGCATCATCGGCTAGGACGGGGCGCTTTCCGCCCATGCCTCGCCGGCCAGCGATCCGCCCCCGCATCCTGGTGCTGGCGCTGGTCGCCGCGCTGGGTGTCTACGCCGCCTTCACCACATGGGCCGACCATCGCCGCATGGCGCTCGTCGGCCTGACCGAGCGGCCATGCGGCGCGGACGGGCAGGTCGTCACCGGCCGCCCTCTGGACGATTGGGCGACGCTTTGCGGCTATCGCGAGGAGAACCGGCGGATGATCGCCGCCGGCATCCGCCCAGGCGTGGTGATGATCGGCGATTCGCTCACCGCCGCTTGGCCGCGTGCCAGCCTTGAGCGCCAGATCGTCACGCGCGGGGTCGGCGGGCAGGCCAGCGGCCAGGTCCTGCTGCGCTTCCGGCAGGATGCGCTGGCCCTGCGCCCGCGCATTATTCACATCTGGGTGGGCACGAACGACATCGCCGGCCTTACCGGACCCGTGGCGCTGGACCAGATCACCGCGAACCTGCTCGACATGGTGGAACTGGCCCGCGCCCATGGCATCAAGGTCATCGTCGGCACGGTGCCTCCCGCGCGCGACTTCAAGGGCTTTCGCCTTGGCGATCCCGCACCCGACATCGCGCGCCTCAATGCCCTGCTCCGGCACCTGTCGTCACGGCGCGGCCTTGTTCTGGCGGACTACCACGCCGCTCTCCTGCGCCCGGACGGAACGGTGCGAAAGGCACTGTTCATGGAGGATGGTATCCACCTGACCGCCGCCGGCTACGAGGCGCTGCGCCCGGTCCTGACAGAAGCGCTGGCGAAAGCCTCCTGATCAGGGTGCCTTGTGCAATTCCACGAGGCCCAGGAACGCTTCCATCCAGCCGCCCAGGAACCCGGCCGAACCTTCGCCCACGGTGCCGTCCGCGTTCAGCAACCCTTCCTTCCACGCGATGAACGCCTCGGGCTGGCCCAGCGTCGGCATGTCGAGATAGGCGAGGACGGCTCGCAGGTGCTGCTGCGCCAGCGCCGTGCCGATCGCGCCCACCGACACGCCGATCACGCCTGCGGGCCTGCCCGCCCATGCGCTCTGCCCGTAAGGGCGCGAGGCGTGGTCGATCGCGTTCTTGAGCACGCCCGGGATCGAGCGGTTGTATTCGGGCGTCACGAAGATCACCCCGTCCGAGCCTGAGATCAGCGTCTTCAGCGCCTTGACGCTCGCGGCCTGGTCGGCATCGTCATCCTGATCGTAGAGCGGCAGCGAGCCTATGTCGGCGAAGGCGAACTCATGGCCTTGCGCCTCGGGCAAGCGGGTGAGTGCCTCGGCCAGCTGGCGATTGAACGATTCGGCACGAAGGCTGCCGACGACGATGGCGATGCTGGACATGGGGGCACTCCCTGGCGTGTGAACGGGACGCCAGAGATCGCCGCTTTCGGTGTCAGGGGAAAGACCGTTGCGAGGAACCGCCCCGGTTGCCGCTCAGGCCGACCGACCCGCCACGGCCGAGGCGCACTTCTCGTTGGTGTCCTTGGCGCCGCCGCCAAGGAAGGCGATGGCAAGGAAGCCAGCCACCACAGCCAACGCGAACGCCGCCGTGACCTTGCCGAGATGCTTGTCGATCACTGCCTTGATCGGTGCGCCGAACAGGCGGAACAGCACGCCCACGACCATGAAGCTGATCGAGCGCGAAAGGATCGAGGCGCCGATGAAGACCAGCACGTTCATGCCGATGAAGCCTGCCGTGATGGTCAGCAGCTTGAAGGGGATCGGCGTCGCGCCCTTCACGATGATGATCTCGGCGCCGTAAAGGCGCAGGTAGCAGGCCGCCTTGGGGAAGCTCTCGGCCAGGCCCAGGGCGCCGAGCAGCGCCTCACCGAAAGCGGCATAGGCGAAATGGCCGATCGCGTAGCCCAGCAGACCGCCCGCGACCGAAGCCAGCGTCGCGATGACCGAGAAGCGAATCGCCTTCTTCGGCTCGGCCAGGCACATCAGGCCGAGCAGCGGGTGCGGCGGTACCGGGAAGAAGCTGGCCTCCATGAACGCGAAGGCGGCGAGCCACCATTCGGCGTGGCGGTGCGCGGCCTTGGCCATGGTCCAGTCGTAGAGACGGCGAAGCATCGTGTTCCCCCCGGGCCCCACGCCCGAACGCGGCTCTGCTTAGTGACAGCGCCCTCCGCCGACAAGTACGAACGATGTTCCACGTGTAACCTATTAGGTTTTTATTCTTGACATGTGACGTCCTATCCGGTACTCCAGGACAGACAGCGCAAGAGCCTGCCTCCGGGCCGCTCCCGCTCCCTGCTTCAGCAACTGGAACCGATCATGGCGGATGCCCCCCTGCCCTGCCGACGTGCGCACGCCGTCGGCACCGATGCCGTGCCCGAGTGGCGCGCCGCCTTCCTGGCCGAGCTTGCGGCAACCTCGAACGTTGCCGCCTCGGCGCGCCACGCGGGCATCAGCCCCGCGCTGGCATACCAGGCAAGGCGGGCCGAGCCCGGGTTCTACCGCGAATGGCAGGAGGCCCTTTGCGAAGGCTACGACATGCTCGAGATGGCGCTGCTGCGCCGTCTGCGCGAAGGCGAGGTGAAGCCCGCCGCCGGTGCGAAGAAGGGCGTGCGCACTTTCGACAACGCCAATGCCCTGCGCCTACTTGCCGCCCACCGCGAGAGCACCGCGCGTCAGCGGGCGGTGATGGAAAACCGCGATTCCGATGCCATCCTCGATGCCATCGACGCCAAGATCGAGAAGATGCGCGAGCGCAGCCTTCCGGCGCTGCCTGCGCCCGGAGCCGACACCGACCAGACCGATGATCAGTGAAAAGCTGGCGATCCTCAAGGCGCTTCCCCAGTCCGAGCGCCGGACGAAGATGGAGGCCTTCACCGACGAGGAGCGCGCCGAACTGGGGACGCACTGGCGGCTCTGGGCGCGCCCGTCGCAGCTTCCCCCGCCCGGGGACTGGCGCACCTGGCTCATCATGGCGGGGCGGGGCTTTGGCAAGACCCGCGCGGGGGCGGAATGGGTCCGCGCCGTCGCCAAGGCCGATCCGCAAGCGCGCTTCGCTCTCGTCGGCGCCAGCCTGCCCGACATGCGGGCAGTGATGGTGGAGGGGGAAAGCGGCCTTCTTTCGGTTGGTCCGGCAAAGCAGCGCCCCCGGTTCGAATCCTCGCTGCGGCGGCTTGTCTGGCCCAACGGGGCGCAGGCCATGCTCTATTCCGCGCAGGAGCCCGAGGCCTTGCGCGGGCCCCAGCATAGCCACGGCTGGTGCGACGAGGTGGCCAAGTGGGACAATGCCTCGGGCCGGGCGGTGCGCACCTGGGACAACCTGCTCTTCGGCATGCGCCTGGGCGAGCGGCCCCGCGTGCTGGCAACCACCACGCCGCGCGCGGTGCCGCTCCTGCAGCGCATCCTGGGTGAGAGCGAGGACGACATCGCGGTGACGCGCGGCAGCACCGAGGACAACCGCGAGAACCTGCCCGCACGCTATCTTACCGACATCCGGCGCAGCTTCGGCCAGTCGCTGCTGGGCCGGCAGGAGCTCGACGGCGAACTGATCGCCGACATCGAAGGCGCGCTCTGGACCCGCGCCCTGCTGGAAAGCTGCCGCAGCAAGGATCCCGCCGAGTTCGTCCGCGTGGTCGTGGGGGTCGATCCTCCCGGCTCCTCCGCCGGGGACGCCTGCGGCATCGTGGTCGCAGCGCTCGCAAACGACGGCACCGCGCATGTGCTGGCCGATGCCTCGGTCGAGAAGGCCGGTCCCGAGCGCTGGGCCCGCGCGGTCGCCAACGCCGCCGAGACATGGCGCGCCGACCGCGTAGTCGCCGAGGCGAACCAGGGCGGCGAGATGGTGGGCGCGGTGCTGCGCGCCGCGGCGCTCTCGCTGCCGCTGCGGCTCGTCCACGCCAGCCGGGGCAAGACCGCCCGAGCCGAGCCGGTCGCCGCCCTCTACGAAGCGGGCCGCGTCCGCCATCGCGGCACGTTCCCCGCGCTGGAGGACGAGTTGTGCGGGCTGGTGGCGGGCGGCGCCTACGAAGGGCCCGGACGCTCCCCCGACCGTGCCGACGCGCTGGTCTGGGCGCTGACCGAACTGATGCTGGGCCGCCCGGCAGGCCCTCGGATCAGGGCGGCGATCTAGTCTCCTCTACCAAGGCCGACGAACGCTCTTCGTCCATCTCGTCCTATTCGCCCGCGCTCCGGCGCGCCGCTTTGAAACTCCTCTCGAAAGGAACTCCATGTCCTTCCTCGAAACCCTCGTCGCCGCCTTCAAGGGCGAGAGGAACCGCGTTCCCCTGGCGCGCGGCGCCGCCTCGCCCTGGTTCTTCGCCGAGACCGGCAAGGCCCGTGCTCCTTTCGAGTACAACAGCGCGGTGCGCCGCGCCTACCTCGAGAACCCCGTGGCGCAGCGGGCGGTGCGGCTTGTCGCCGAGGGGATCGGCGGTGCGCCGCTTCGCCCGGGAGAGCCGGCGCTCGCCGCGCTCGTGGCCGAGACCAGCGCCGGTCAGCCGCTGCTCGAGACGCTGGCCTCGCACCTGCTGCTTCACGGCAACGCCTACGTGCAGGTGCTAAAGGACGCCCGGGGCTGCCCGGTCGAACTCTTCGCCCTGCGTCCCGAGCGGGTGAGCGTGGTGGCCGGCGAAGACGGCTGGCCCGCCGCCTTCGCCTACGATGTCGCCGGCCGCCGCCTGACGATACCTGCCCTCGACGAGGATGCCTCGCCCAATCTCATCCATATCCGCCACTTCCACCCGGCGGACGACCACTACGGCGCCGGGTGCCTCACCGCCGCGGACGAGGCGATCGCCACGCACAATGCAGCGTCGGCATGGAACCGCCAGCTCCTGGAGAACGCGGCCCGTCCTTCCGGCGCGCTGGTCTACGAGGGCGAGGACGGCGCGGCGCTTACCGCCGACCAGTTCGAGCGGCTCAAGGCCGAGCTCACCAGCGCCTACACGGGGATGGCCAACGCCGGGCGACCGATGCTGCTGGAGGGCGGCCTGAAGTGGCAGGCCATGGCGATGACCCCGGCCGACATGGACTTCGCCACTCTCAAGGCCGCCGCCGCGCGCGACATCTCGCTTGCTTTCGGCGTGCCGCCCATGCTGCTGGGCCTGCCGGGCGATGCCACGTACAACAACTACCGCGAGGCGAACCGTGCGCTCTGGCGCCTGACGCTGCTGCCGCTCGCCAGCAAGATCCTGGCGGCCATCGGCGAAGGTCTGGCTCCCTGGTTCCCGGAAGCCGTGCTCGCCATCGACCTCGACCGTGTGCCCGCGCTCGCCGAGGACCGCGAGCGGCTCTGGACCCAGGTGAGCGCGGCCGACTTCCTCGATGCCGATGAGAAGCGCGCCCTGCTCGGCCTGCAGCCCCGCCCCCTTGATAATCAGGAAAATTCGGAGAACAAATCATGAACTCCAATGATATGCTGGCCGGTTTGCTCGCGCAGGCGGCAAGGGAAGGCGGCGATCTCGTGACCCTTAGGGCAGTCGTCGAGGAAGCCAGCGAGCTTGGCGCGAGGCGCATGCTGGCCCGCATCGGCCTGGACGACGCGACCGCCTCGCAGGACATGGGCGAACTGCGCGAACTGCTGCGCGCGTGGCGCGATGCCAAGTCGAGCGCACGCTCGGCGGTGGTGGGCTGGCTGATGCGCGGTGCGCTCGCCCTTCTGATGCTGGGCATCGCGGTGCGCCTTGGCGCCACGGATCTGCTGCGATGAGCGGCGATGGTCCCCTGCGTTTCGCAGGCTATGCCGCCCTCTTCGGCAGGACGGATGCTGGGCGCGACACGATCCGCGCGGGCGCGTTCGCCCGCACCCTCGCCGATCGCCGCGATCCGCTGCCGCTCTACTGGCAGCACCGGTCGGACCTTCGCATCGGCTGGGTGGAGACGGCCGCCGAGGACGAGCGCGGCCTGCGCGTCGTCGCGACGATCGACAACCCCTTCGGCGCAGCGGGCCTCGCTCTCAAGCGCGGCACCGTGACCGGCCTGTCCTTCGGCTACCGTGCCCGTGCAAGCCGCCGCTCCGAAGACGGCCGCGAACTGCTCGACGTCGACCTGTTCGAGGTCAGCCTGGTCACCCACCCGATGCAGCACGAGGCGCGCGTCCACCTAATCGCGTGAGCCGCCTCCTCGCGCCCCTGCTCCTGCCCCCTTCTCCTTCCCCACCAACCGAAAGGTGAATACCCCATGGAAGCCAATACTCCCGTCGAGGCGCTCGATGCCTCGTTCGATCTGGTCGCCCGCCAGGATGCGACCGATGTCGCGGTCCAGGTCCTGCGCGGCGATGTCGACGATGTGAAGGCAAGGCTCGACCGGGTCAGCCGCGCCGCCGCCCGTCCCATCATCGAAGGCGGCCCGGACGGCTCCAGCCTCGAGGTGAAGAGCTTCGTCCAGGGCTACCTCCGGGCGGGCCGCGAGACCGAGCTCAAGTCGTTCTCCGGCGCGGTGGCGGCAGACGGCGGCTTCGCCGTCCCGCGTGAGATCGATGCGCTTATCTCCGCCCGGCTGCGCGCCATCAGCCCGATCCGCGCCATCGCCCAGGTGGTGCAGACCGGCAGCGCGGGCTATCGCAAGCTCATCACCACCAGCGGCACCGCGTCCGGCTGGGTGAGCGAAACCGCGACCCGGCCCGAGACTTCCACCCCCGCCTTCGCCGAGATCGCCCCGCCGACCGGCGAACTCTACGCCAACCCGGCCGCGAGCCAGGCAATGCTCGACGATGCGGCTTTCGACGTCCAGTCGTGGCTGGCCAACGAGATCGCCACCGAGTTCGCCCGGGCCGAGGGCGCGGCCTTCATCACCGGCACCGGCACCAACCAGCCGCGCGGCTTCCTGAACGTCACCTCCACCACCGCCGCCGACGCGACCCGCCCCTTCGGCACGCTGCAGCACATCGTCTCGGGCAATGCCTCGGGCTTCGACGCCGCGCCTGAACTGAAGCTCATCGACCTGGTCCATGCGCTGAAGGCAGGCCACCGCCAGGGTGCCACCTGGGTGATGAACTCGAAGACGCTGGCCGTGGTGCGCAAGATGAAGGCGGCGGACGGCTCGTTCCTGTGGCAGCCGGGCATCATGGAAGGCCAGCCGAACCGCCTGCTCGGCTACCCGGTGATCGAGGCCGAGGACATGCCCGATATCGCCGCCAGCGCCTCGCCGATCGCCTTCGGCAACTTCCGCGCGGGCTATCTCATCGCGGAACGCTCGGCCACCTCGATCCTGCGCGATCCGTTCACCAACAAGCCCTTCGTCCACTTCTACGCAACCAAGCGCATCGGCGGGCAGGTGCTCGATTCCGACGCGATCAAGCTGCTGCGCATCTCGGCCTGATCCGGCCGAGGCCCGCGTCGCCGTATCCCCTCCCGGCGGCGCGGGCACCTTTCGCTTCTTCCTTCCCGACATCGAACCATCGGAGGCGCCCATGAACCGGGTCATCCTTACACCCGCCGCATTGCCGTCTTCGGCACTTGCCGAGCTGCGCCAGTGGCTGGGCATCACCACCGGCAACGACGACAACGCCCTCTCGGCGCTCATCGCCGCGGCGCTCGAGACGTGCGAGGCCTTCATCGGCGCCATGCCGCTCGAAGCTGCCTGCGAAGAGCGGCTGGACGGCCGCTGCGGCTGGCTCACGCTCGCCACGCGCCCGGTGCAGTCGATCGCGGCCGTGGACGCGATCGCCTCCGACGGCAGCCGCAGCACTCTTCTCGCGCCGGACTGGGAAGCCGATCTGGGCGCGGACGGCACGGGGAGGGTCCGCCTCGCCCGGCCCTCGACGCGGATTGCCGTTCGCTTCACCGCCGGCCTTGCGTCCGAATGGGGCGCGCTGCCCGATGGCCTGCGCCACGGCATCGTGCGTCTCGCCGCGCATCAGCACCGCGAGCGCGAAGGCAGCGGCGCCTCGCCCACGCCGCCCACATCGGTGGCCGCGCTCTGGCGCCCCTGGCGGCGGCTGCGCCTCGCATGATCGCCGCTCGCACCAGCTTCGACGCGCTGGCGGCCCGATTGGCCGCGCGCGCCGCCAAAATCGCCCAGGCCCATGTCGCGGGACGCGTGCTGGCAAGCAGGCGCGACGAGCGCCGCTGGCGCAGCGCCGCTCTGGTCTGGCCTCTGTTCGGAAGGGAAAAGTGATGGAACTCGCCCTGCGCGCCGCGCTGATCGCCTGGCTCTCGTGCGATGCCGCGCTTGCCCAGAGGCTCAACGCCGTGGTCGAGGAAGCGCCTTCGCGTACCAGCCTGCCCTGGCTCGCCATCGCCACGAGCGCCAGCACCGACTGGAGCACCAAGACCATCCCCGGCCGCGAAGTGCGCATCGCGCTGGAGCTGCACTGCCGGGGCGACCGGCCGGATACCGCCGCCGACCTCGTATCGGCGATTGAGGCGCGGATCGAAGCCATGCCCGCCGTGCAGCCCTCGTTCCGCATCGCCTCGACCGTGTTCCTTCGCGCCCGCGCCGAGCAGCGCGCGGAAAGCCGCAGGGCGATCCTCGTCGAATACCGCTTCCGCCTGCTGGCGGCCTGACACCTTCCACCTCAATCCCAAGGAGCCCGACCATGCCCGCCCAGAAAGGCAGCGCCTTCCTCCTCAAGATCTCCAACGGCGCGACTCCCGCCGCCTACCAGACCGTAGCCGGGCTGCGCACGACGCAGATGTCGGTGACGGGCGATGCCGTCGTCGTCACTTCCAAGGACAGCGGCGGCTGGCGCGAACTCCTCTCCGGCGCGGGCGTGCGCTCGGTTTCGGTCAGTGCGGCTGGCATTTTCCTCGGAAGCGCCGCCGAAGCCCGTATCCGCGCCAATGCCATGGCCGGCACGCTCGACGACTACGAGTTGAGCTTCGAGGACGGAGAGCGGCTGCGGGGCCGGTTCCTCGTCCAGCGGCTCGACTATGCAGGCGACTTCAACGGCGAGCGCAACTACACGCTGCAGCTGGAAAGCTCGGGCCAGGTCTCGCCCGCATGAGCACGCCGAACGCGCTTCGCGGCGAGGCGAGCCTCACGGTCGCGGGCCTTCCCCGGCTGCTGCGACCCACCTTTGCAGCGCTTGTCGCCGCCGAGGAGGAACTCGGCTCCCTCTTCGCGCTGGTGGAGCGCGCGGGCGCGGGCGAGCTGAAGCTCGCCGAGATGACGGCCCTGTTCTGGCACTGCCTTGCCGAGCCGGAGGCTCTCACCCGCGAAGCGATCGGCGAGGCGGTGGCGGGGCAGGGACTTGCCGCCTGCGCCGCGCCCTTGCGCACTCTCCTGGGCCAGATCCTGAAAGGCGCTGCGTGAGCCGCTTCGCTCCCGCCGTGCTGGCGCTCTGCGGGGTTGCGGCACGGTCGCTGGGCTGGCGCCCGCACGAATTCTGGTCCGCCACTCCCGCCGAACTCGCCGCCGCGCTCGGGATGACGGCGAGCGATGCCGCCAGCCCCGGTCTCGACCGAGGCACCCTGCAACGTCTGATGGAGCACGACGATGGACGATGAGATCGACAGCCTGCTGGTGGAAGTGCGCGCCGGCACCGATGGCTTCGCCCGCGATATCGCGCAGATGCGCAGCGCCGTGGATGGCGACCTGGTTTCCGGTTTCACCCGCGCCGGCGATGCCCTCGAGCGCGGCCTTTCGGGGGCGATCCGCAAGGGCGGCCTCGGCTTCGACGACCTGAAGCGCACGGCATCCTCCGCGCTCGATGCCATCGCAGGTCAGGCGGCGCGCACGCTCGCTTCTGCCGTAATGGGCAGCGGCGGGGGGGCCGCGGCGACGGGCGGGTTCGATATCACGGGGCTCCTCGCCGGAGCGCTGGGCCTACCCGGCCGCGCGACGGGCGGCAACGTCTCTCCCGGGCGCGGGTATCTGGTGGGCGAGCGGGGGCCCGAAGTCTTCGTGCCGACCTCGGCCGGGCGCATCGAGGCGGGAACCGGCTCCGGCGGACGCGAGGTGCGTGTCGCCATCAACGTCACGTCCCCGCGCGGCGCGAGCACCCCGCAGTCGCTCCAGCGATCCTCGCGGCAGTTGGCAAGCGCGGTGCGCCGCGCCCTCACCTACTGACCTTCCCTTCTTCCAAAGGACTACACCATGGCATTCTGGCTCGCCAGCAAGCGCGAGGGTCAGGCCAGCGACTGGATCATGCGCTTCGACCCGCGCTTCTGGACCGTCAACTATCCCCGCCCGATGGTGGCGACGGTGGTTTCGACCGGCCCGGACTCGCTGCGCGTCGAAGCCTCGTTCCTGCGCCGGGCGGACCTTGGCGGCCTCATCTGGGACAGCGAGGACCGGCTCGACCACCCGCTGCTCGGCTACCGCACGGACCGCGACTACTCGCGCACCACGCTGCGCTTTCGCTGGCGCTCTTCCGGGATCCTCCCGCTGGATGCCGTCAACGGCCCGACCCTTACCATCGAAGGCCGCGATGAAGCGGGCGCGGCGCGCACCTGGTACGTGCGCCTGTGGAACTACGCCGATGGCACGAGCGAGGACGCCCTCGTCGAGCTGGATTTCTCGGCGCTCGACGGCGGCTACGCGCTGCCCGCCGATGCCGACCGGGTATGGCCGCGCGCGATCGAGCGGATGTTCATCTCCTTCGCCCCGCCCGGCTACGACGGCGCCAGCCCGGCCCCGCTTCCCGCAGAGGCGGAAGGCTGGATCGAGATGTCTGACATCGCCGCCGATGGCGCACGCGCCATGCTCGAGATCGGCGATGTCATGGTGCCGCCAAGTGGCCTTGCCATCGCCACCGGCTATGACGACCAGTGCGTCCAGACGCCGGCGCGCCTGCTGCGCAGCGTGCGCCAGCTCGGCTACCGCGGGTCGGTCGTTCACTACCTTGGGATGAGCCATTACTTCCGGCTCGCTCACGACGGCGATGCCTATCTTGCGGGGCAGGACGGCGATCCGCTCAACACGCCCACCCGCGCCTGGCACCGCGCGTTCTTCGCCGAGTGCACCCGGATGGGGTTCAGCCCGGTCGCCTCGCTGTCCTACGAACTTCTGGACCAGCACTGCCCGGCGGCCTGGAAGCAGCGCGACCTTGAAGGCAATCCGGCGCTTACCGGGTGGGATCCGCCTTCGACCCTGCTTTCACCGGCGAACCCGGGCGCGATGGCATGGCTTCAGTCCGTGGCACGGGCCTTCGCCGCCCTGATGGCGGAAGCTGGCGCTCCAGTCCGGTTTCAGGTGGGCGAGCCCTGGTGGTGGACGTTCGGCGACGGGCGCATCTGCCTCTACGACGATGCGGCAAGAGCTGCGTTCGGGGGCTCGCCTGCCGCCATCGCAGACATGCGCGCTGCGCTCAACACGGATCAGACTGCCCTGCTCGACCAGGCGGGAGCCATGCTCGCGCAGTCCACTGCCGGGCTGGTATCCGCCGTGCGCGACGAAGTGGCCCCCCGCTCCGTGGAGGCGCTGGCGCTCGTCTTCACTCCCACCCTGCTCGCACCCGACATGCCCGAACTCAAGCGCGCGAACCTGCCCGTGGGATGGGCGGCTCCGGCGTTCGACCGCCTTCAGGTGGAGGATTATGACTGGCTGACCGCCGGAGCCGACGGCCTGCGCCGGAGTGCCTACGCCGAAGTCGACGCGCGCCTTGGCTATCCCCCGCACGAGCAGGACTACCTTGCGGGATTCGTCCTTGCCCCCGGTCGCCCCGACCACTGGATCCGCATCGACGCCGGGATCGACGAAGCCTTTGGCCGCGCTCCTCACGAGATCGTCGTCTGGGCGCTGCCGCAAGTCGCGCGCGACGGATACGTGCGCCTTCCCCCCTTCGCAGGAGTAGAAGCCATGCAGGCCTTCGACGACGTGCTCTATCCCCTCGCCCTGGGTCGTGACGCCACCGTGGTGCCCGAATTCTCAACCAGCGTCTCGGTCACTGCGTCAGGCTTCGAGCGGCGCAACAGCCTGTGGTCCAACGCACGCCTGCGTTTCGACGTGGGGCCGGGCGTTCGTTCCGAAGTCGAGCTGGGCGAACTCATCGCCTTCTACCGCGCAAGGCGTGGGCCCGCACGCGGCTTCCGGCTGCGCGACCCGAGCGATTTCAGCTCCAGCGGAATGACTGGCGTGCCCGGCCCCCTCGATCAGGACATCGGCAGCGGCGATGGGCTGCGCACCGATTTCGCGCTGATGAAGCGGTACGGAAGCGGGGACGACGCGCAGCAGCGCCGCATCACCCGTCCGGTTCCCGGATCGATCCTCGCCTCGGTCGACGGCGTGCCGATGGAAGCTGGCTGGAGGCGGGGTGCAGGCGGCACAATCGTGTTCGACGCCGCTCCGCCGCCCGGCTCGGTGATCCGCGCGGGCTTCCTGTTCGATGTGCCGGTGCGCTTCGCGGAAGACCGCCTCGAGGTGTCCGGCTCCGCATTCGCCGCCGGCGAGGCGCCAAGCGTACCCATCGTCGAGATCCGGGAGGGGTCATGAGCAGGAAATGGTTCACCGCTCCGGTGGAAACGGTCGCCACTTTCTGGCGCATCCTGCGCCGCGACGGCGTGGCGGTCGGGCTCATTAGCCACGATCGTGACATCTGGCTGGATGGCGTGCTTCACCGCGCTTCGCCCGGAATGGTGCCAAGCTCCATCCGCAAGTCCGCCGATCTCGAGCCCGACAGCGCCGAAGTGCGCGGCGCGCTCAGCCACGAGGCGCTCGATGCGACTGACCTTGCCGCCGGCCGCTTCGACGCTGCGCAAGTGCGCATCGGCCTTGTGGACTGGGAGACCGGCGAAAGCGAAGTGCTCTACGCCGGAACCATCGGCGCGGTTGCCGAAGAGGACGGCGCCTTCTCGGCCGAGCTGATCTCGCGCAAGGCGGAACTCTGGCGCGATCCCGTTCCCCGCACGAGCCCGACCTGCCGCGCTGCATTCTGCGGACCAGGCTGCAACCTCAATCCCCTTCGTTTCACGCGCGAGGTGACCGTTGCCGCCCTTCACCTCGCAAGCAACGCAGTTCTCCTCCGGGAAGACCAGGAGCCTGCCCTCAGCGCGGGGGGAAGCCTGCGCTGGCTGGAAGGACCGCTCATGGGCGCCGTGGCGATGGTCATGGGTGACGATGGCGCAGGTGGCCTCGTCCTTGACCTGCCGCTCGACGAGGGTATTCCCGGCGGAACCCGTGCGCTTCTGCGCGAAGGGTGCGATCACACGCTGGACACCTGCGCGGCCCGCTTCGGCAACGCCGCGAATTTTCGGGGCGAGCCATACCTGCCGGGCAACGACATGCTGACCCGATACCCGGGGCCAATGGCATGACCGGGGAGAGCCTGGCTGCAGCGGCAAGCCGCCTCATCGGCACGCCCTTTCGCCTCCATGGGCGCGAGCCGCACGTGGCGCTCGACTGCGTGGGCCTGGTGGCTGCCGCATTGGCAGCGCTGGGCCGCAAGGCGCCGCTGCCAAACGGCTATGCCCTGCGCACCCTGCACGCTCCCCAGGCTTTCGCTCTGGGCGAGAAGCTGGGCCTGGCAACGGTTACCGGGCCCATCGAGCCAGGCGACGTACTGATGTTGCGCGTCTCGCCGTGCCAGCTTCACTTCGCGGTCGCGGCGGGCCCGAGGGCCATCGTCCATGCTCATGCGGGCCTGCGCAGAGTGGCCCTCGGCGCGTTGCTGGAAGACTGGCCGATCGTGGCGCACTGGCGCCTTCGAACCGAAAATACTCTCGCGCCAAGATGAGGAACTGACATGGCAACGCTCGTATTCAGCGGCATAGGCACGATGCTGGGCGGTCCGATCGGCGGCGCCATCGGCACGCTCGCCGGGCGGCAGGTCGATGCCGCACTGTTCGGGCCGGGCCGCCGACAGGGCCCGCGCCTCAAGGACCTGGCCGTCACCACCTCCACCTACGGCCAGATCGTGCCGCGGCACTTTGGCCGGATGCGCGTGGCCGGCTCGATCATCTGGGCGACCGAGCTCGTCGAACACGATGAAGCCCAAGGTGGCGGGAAGGGCACGCCCGGCACCACCACCTACAGCTACACGGCGAACTTCGCGATCGCCCTCTCCAGCCGGCCCATCCTTTCCGTGGGCCGGATCTGGGCGGACGGCAAGCTGCTGCGCGGTGCTGCGGGCGACCTCAAGGTGGGGGGGACTCTCCGGATCCACACCGGCCAGGGCAATCAGGCACCCGATCCGCTCATGGCTGCGGCGGAGGGGGCGCAACGCTGTCCCGCCCACCGCGACCTAGCCTATGCCGTGTTCGAGAACCTCGAGCTCGCTCCCTTCTACAATCGCATCCCCTCGCTCACGTTCGAGATCATCGCTGACGAGAGCTTCGACCTCGGGGCGCTCGTTCGCGACGTGGTCGAAGACCTCGAAGGTTCCCTGCCGCTGCCGACGATCCTCGGATACTCCAGCGAGGGGCCCCCCGCGACCGACATCGAAACGTTCGACCAGGTGGTGCCGCTCGCCATAGACACCGCAGGAGGGCGGCTCGTCATCGCCCGCGAACGTTCGCACGCCGACCTCGTCGAACTTCCCGAGGCCGCGATCGCAGTCGGCGACGACGACTTCGGCGGGGCCTCCGGCTTTACCAGACATCGCGCACCGGCTTCCGCGCAACCGCCGATGATCCTGCGCTATTACGATCCGGGCCGCGACTATCAGGCAAGTGTCCAGCGCGCGAGCGGGCGGGCAATGGCCGGGGAGCCCGGCGCGTTGGACCTTCCCGCCGCAATCGAGGCGGCATCTGCTCGCACCCTGATCGAAAGCGCGGCTCGCCGCATCGATTGGAGCCGGGATCGCGTGTCCTGGCGCACCTGCGAACTCGATGCCTCCATAGCGCCCGGCTCGCTTGTCTCCCTGCCGGGGATCGGGGGAATGTGGCGGGTCTGCGAATGGGAGTGGCGCGAAAGCGGCATCGAACTCGCGCTGCAGCGTCATCTGCCCCTTGGTGCAGACATGCCGCCTGCGCTTGCAACGGACCCCGGCCGCCTCAACTCCCTGCCCGACGTCCTGCCGGGCGAAACAGGCCTTTTCGCCTTCGAGCTGCCCTTCGATCCCGCGAGCGGTGGACCGGATGCTCCGCGGTGCTTCGCCGCTGTTTCCAGTGCCAGCCCCGACTGGCGAGGAGCAGCCCTTTTCGCCGACCGCGGAGACGGCGAGCTGCTGCCGCTCGGCCCCAGCGGCCGTCGCCGTGCAGTGATGGGCACGACCGTTTCCATCCTCCCGGACGCGAACCCGCTTTTCCTGGACCGAGGCCCCGGGCTTGTTGTGAGGCTGATCGACCCCGCCATGCAGCTGGCATCGATCGACACGCGGCAGCTCGCGGCAGGCGCCAACCTGGCGATCGTCGGCGAAGAGATCTTGCAGTTCCTGCATGCCGTTCCACTCGGCGATGGATACTGGCGCCTGAGCGGCCTGCTGCGTGGACGCGGCGGAACCGAAGCCGCGAGGGCGCTCCACATCGCCGGCGAGCCCTTCGCTCTGCTCGGCACGGGGCTTGCCTCGATCGATACGTCCGTGCTCGGCTCGGCAGCCGAACGTCAGGTCGTCGCGCTTGGTGCGGGCGATGCGGCTCCTGCGCAAAGCCGGGTGCGGCTGGATGGCATCACCTTGCGGCCGCTCTCCCCGGTCCACCCCCGCCGGACGGTGCGGCACGATGGTACCTGCACCCTGTCATGGACCCGGCGCACGCGGGGAGGATGGGCGTGGCAGGACGGAATAGACATGCCATTGGTCGAAGAAGCCGAACTCTACCGCGTCACGACAGGTCCGCTGGAAGCGCCGCTGGCCACCTGGTCGGTCGCCGCGCCGCGTCTGGACCTCCCCGCAGCTCTCTGGAGCGAACTCGCCGAGATGGCACCCGGCGCCCCTCTCCAGGTTCGCCAGCAGGGCACCCATGCCCTCTCGCTTCCGCTGACGCTCTGTACTCTGCCCTGAGCCAAACCAACCTCATCGACCCCACAGGAGTGTTCCATGCCCGATCCTCTCACCTTCACCAGTGCGACACCGCGCTATTCGCTGCCTCTTCTCCACGTCGGGCAGGCACAGAAGGAAGCGTTTGTGAACGAGGCGCTTGGTCTTGCAGATGTGCTGCTTCACTGCACCGTCCAGGGCTCAAATGCCGCTCCTCCGGAAAATTCCTTAGATGGCGAAGCCTGGCTGATCCTGGAAAATGCAACTGGCAGCTGGGAAGGACACGAAGGCGAAATCGCGGTGCGACAGGGCGGCGGCTGGCTGTTCGTAACCCCGCGCGACGGCATGCGCGTCTTCGATCGCTCCACCGGATGCGAGGCGCTGTTTTTCGGTTCCTGGAGAAAAGCTTCGCTTCCTTTGGAACCACTTGGAGGATCGAGTGTTGATGGGGAGGCTCGAGCTGCGATCAAAGATCTGGTCTCGGCTCTTCAAGCCTTGGGTATCCTCCCATCGGCATAACGGGTGCATCAACAGGGGTTCTTCGGGGTGGCAGAGATTTCGTTCATCGATGTCGCAAGCGCAACCCAAGGGCCCGTAATCGCGACATTTTGGCAACAGTCGGGCTTAATGTGCGCTTGCACACGGAATGCCGAGGGGTTAGACACTCTCGCACTCGGTGGCTCCAAATCTCTTTGTAGGGGAAACGTATGAGGAAACTCGTCCTTGGTCTGGCATTGGCTTCTACCGCCATTGCCACGCCTGCGCTCGCACGCGACGACCAGTGGTATCTGCAGCTCGAATTCGGCGGCATGATCGTCGAAGACGCTGATGTGGACATCAATGGCGTCAACAACGTCGACACGCTCGACTTCAACAAGGGCTTCGACGGCGGCGGCGTTCTTGGCTACGACTTCGGTCCGTTCCGTCTTGAAACCGAAGCCAGCTATCGCCAGGCTTCGATCAAGAACAGCGGCGGTGCTGACGCCAGCAACCTGACGTTCATGGTGAACGGCCTGCTCGACTTCGGTCCCGACGATGGCCTTCAGGGCTTCATCGGCGGTGGCGCCGGCGTTGGCCGCGTCCACGCTGACGTCATCGACGACTCCGACACCGGTTTCGCATGGCAGGCGATCGCAGGTATCCGCGCTCCGCTCAGCTCGAACTGGGACGTGGGCCTGAAGTACCGCTTCATGAACGTCGACAACGTCGACCTGGTCGGCCCGGCCGGTGACAGCATCAGCACCCGCTGGCGCTCGCACTCGCTGCTGGGTACCCTGGCGTACAACTTCGGTGGTGAGGAAGCTGCTCCCCCGCCGCCCCCGCCGCCCCCGCCGCCTCCGCCGCCCCCGCCGCCCCCGCCGCCTCCGCCGGTGGTCTGCAACAAGGGTCCGTACATCGTGTTCTTCGACTGGGATAAGTCGGACATCACGCCGGAAGCCGCGACCATTCTGGACAGCGCCGTCAGCGCCTATGGCAACTGCGACAGCGTTCCCATCATGCTGGCCGGTTACACCGACCGCTCGGGTTCGCCGAAGTACAACCAGGGCCTGTCCGAGCGTCGTAACGCTTCGGTCCGCGCTTACCTGACCAGCCACGGTATCCCCGACGGCTCGATTTCGAGCCAGGGCTTCGGTGAAAGCAACCCGCGCGTCCCGACTGCGGACGGTGTTCGCGAGCTGCAGAACCGCCGCGTCGAGATCACTTACGGTCCGGGTTCGGGCATGTAAGCGAACCGGCAACGGTCAAGATTGGGGGGTCGGAGCAATCCGGCCCCCTTTTCTTTTGCGCGTACCAGCAAGCCTAAGAAAAAGGGCCGGCGGATCAAACCGCCGGGCCCGTTGTGTTTCAGAAGTGTCTTTTGCTTCAGGCGGCGTAGGCAGTCGGGTCCACCAGACCGGCGTCGGCAAAGCCGGCCTTGCGCAGGCGGCAGCTATCGCAAAGCCCGCATGCGCGGCCCTCAGGCTGGGGATCGTAGCACGACCAGCTCATGCCGGGATCCAGGCCAAGCCGGTCAGCTTCGCGGGCGATGTCGGCCTTGCCCATGAACTGCAGCGGAGCATGGATGCGAAGTGCCTTGCCTTCATCGCCCGCCTTCGTCGCCAGCGTGGCGATATCCTCGAACGCAGCGATGAATTCCGGCCGACAATCCGGGTAGCCCGAATAATCCAGCGCATTGACGCCGATGAATATGTCGGTGGCGCCGATCGCCTCAGCCCAAGCCAGCGTCAGCGAGAGGAACACCAGGTTGCGCGCGGGTACGTAAGTGACGGGAATGTCCTCACCCACACCGCCCTTGGGAACCGCAATGTCATCGGTCAGCGCCGACCCGCCAAACCGCCGCAAATCGAGTGGAAGCACCACATGGCGCTTGGCCGCGACGAAGGCCGCAATCTGCGCGGCTGCATCCAGTTCCCGCCTGTGACGCTGGTCATAGTCTATGGTCAGTGCGTTGACGGCAAAGCCCTGCTCGCGCGCGATCCCCGCGCATACCATTGAGTCCAGACCGCCGGAGAGAAGCACGACAGCCTGCCGCACATCGGAAGAGTTCACATTCTGCATGCGGTGTGGGCTACTCCCGCACACCTCCGCCTGCAATGCTCAACTGCCCGTCAGTTCGTGCAGGCGCCTGTATGGCGGCCTTCCGCCGAATAGGCGAAGGGCAGGCCCTTGACGATGCCCTGCGTGTCCACCTGGATAAGGCGATTGGTCTCGCGCCTGACCTGCGTTCGCCCGTAGCCATGGCCGCGGCAGGTGTACTGCACCGTGACCTGTTCCGGACCATCCTCTACCACGACGGTACTGCACGGCAGACCCGGATGACGCAGCTGGATAAGGCGCCGAGGATTGTCGATGCAGATGTTTCGCACGGTGCCGTCACCGCCGCGCTCGCGCATTTCCCAGTTCCCGCGCTGCAGTTCGTCCAGCATGACCAGAGAAGGTTTTTCGCCCAGCGCAGGCGCGGCGACAAGCGCCAGCCCGGCAAGCGACAGCACTGAAAGGGTGGACTTCAATTTCATTCCTTCGGCCCGCCTACCGACCCTCTACAGTATCGGTAGGCGGCTGCCCGATTTCAACCGGACAGCACCGCCACTTACGTCGGAATGCGCAGTATCTTCGAACAGAAAGCGCAATCCACGGGGATCATGCCATCGTCGTCCCGCATTTCGACGCGCTGCTCTTCAGGGAAGCTCGAGAGGATGCCGAGGTAGTGCTCAACCGTGCAGCGGCACCCTCGCTCGAGCGGCAGCAGCGGCTCCACCCGCACTTCCTCCTCCTCGTGGAACAGCCGCCAGAGCAGTTGCTCAAGGTTGAGGACCGGATCGACCAGCTCCGCCTCCTGGACACTGCCTGCCATGATGGCGACATGTTCCCAGTCGGGATGGTCGTCCTTGGCGTGGAGCCGCTCGCGGCCGACCTCTCCTTCCGGGAAATGCTGCACCAGCAGCCCACCGGCGGTGCAGCGCGCCCCGTTGGAACGCACCGCAATGCGGATCAGGGTCGGCACCTGTTCGGACTGCGCGAAGTAGTTCTCGCATGCCTGCGCCAGCGATTCCCCCTCGAGCGGAACGATGCCCTGGTAACGCTCGCCGCTGACTGCCAGGTCGAACGTGATGGCAAGATAGCCCTTGCCAAAAATCGTCTCGAGCGAACACCCTTCTTCGAGGGCTCCGACCATGTCGGGGTTGTGGCGCAGGTACCCGCGCACTTCCCCGCGGCGATAGTCGCAGACCAGCAGGTCCACGGCGCCGCCCTCGGCCTGGGCCTGGAAAGTGATCTGCGCGCCGTCGTCCTTCAGCAGCGAGCCCATCAGCGACGTCAGAACGAGCGCTTCGGCCAGGACGTGCTTGACGACCTTGGGATAGTCGTGGGCGGAAAGCACCGTTTCCAGCACCGGGCCAAGCCGTACGAGCCGGCCGCGCGCGTGGCGTGCAGGCACGGTGAACGCAAGGACGCGGTCGAAGCCGGTGTCGTCGCGGCGCAAGAGTTCGTCCCTGATCATAGCTTCCCCAGCGCCCAGAGCAGGACGGATTTCTGCGCATGAATGCGGTTTTCGGCCTCGTCCCAGATCGCAGACTGAGGACCGTCCATGACCTCGTCCGTCACTTCCTCGCCGCGATGGGCGGGCAGGCAGTGCAGGAAGATGGCGCGTGGGTCGGCCGCCGCCATGAGGGCTGCATCGACCTGGTAGGGCTGCATGGCCGCGACGTGAACATCGCCGCCCGGCTGCCCCATGGACACCCAGGTGTCGGTGACGACGACCTGCGCACCGGCCACTGCCGCGCGGGCATCCTGGGTCAGGATGATCTCGCCGCCTGCAGCGCGCGCGCGCTCGATGAAGCCTGCATCGGCCTCGTATCCGGGCGGACCCCCCAGACGCAGGGTGAACTTCATGAGGCCCGCAGCCTCGATCAACGAATTGGCGACGTTGTTGCCGTCCCCAAGCCACGCCACCTGAAGGCCGGGCAGGGCGAACCCGCGCTCAACGATGGTCAGCAGATCGGCAACGATCTGGCACGGGTGCGACAGATCGGTAAGGCCGTTGATGACCGGGACGTCGGCATAGTGCGCCAGTTCCTCGATCTTGGCGTGATCGTCGGTCCTGATCATGATCGCGTCGACCATGCGGCTGAGCACGCGAGCGGTGTCGGCGATGGTCTCGCCCCGCCCGATCTGGGTGCTGCCCGCCTCCATGATCAGGGCAGAGCCGCCCAGCTGCCGCATCGCCATGTCGAAGGACACGCGGGTACGGGTCGAATTCTTCTCGAAGATCATGGCCAGCACGTGCCCGGCGAGCGGCGCATCGGCGTCCGCGCGGCCCTTGGGCCAGCTCCTGCGAGCAGCCTTCCGGTCGATGGCATCGTTGATCATCGCAGCGATGGCATCGCCGCCGGCGTCGGCCAGGCCGATCAGGTCACGGGTCATCAGACGACCTCCTCGGGCTGGTAGCTGGCCGCCGCGGCGGAAAGCTTTTCCATGAATTCATCGATGTGGGTGTCGTCGATGACAAGCGGTGGCAGGATGCGCACCACGTTGTCGCCGGCGGAAACCGTCAGCAGCTCGTGGTTGTCGCGCATGTGGGCGACGAAGGCGCGGGGCTCGACTTTCATCTTGAGCCCGATGAACAGGCCGCGCCCGCGCACGAGTTCGAACAGATCGGGGTAGTTGCCGATGAACTGTTCCAGCCGGGCCCGGATCCGCTCGCCCTTGGCGCGCACGTCTGCAAGGAAGGCCTCGTCGGGGATCACGTCGAGCACGGCGCCGATCGCAGCCATCGCGAAGGGGTTGCCACCATAGGTCGAACCGTGCGTACCCGCGACCATGCCGCGCGCAGCCTTCTCCGTCGCAAGGCACGCTCCGACCGGGAACCCGCCACCGATGCCCTTGGCCGTTGCCATGATGTCGGGCTCGATGCCGTACTGCTCGTAGGCGTAGAACGTGCCCGAGCGTCCGACGCCGCTCTGGACTTCGTCGAGGATCAGCATCAGGTCATGCTCGTCGCACAGGGCACGCAGGCCCTGCATGAACGCGTCCGTGGCGATGCGGATGCCGCCCTCGCCCTGGATCGGCTCGACGAGGAAGCCTGCGGTGTTCGGGCCGATGGCCGCCTTTGCCGCCTCGAGGTCATTGAAATCGACGTACCGGAATCCGGGCAGCAGAGGCAGGAAGCCCTTGTGCATCTTTTCCTGGCTCGACGCGCTGATCGTCGCCAGCGTGCGGCCGTGGAAGGCGTTGTTGAACGTGATCAGTTCGAACTTGTGATCGTTCCCGGCCGACTGGTGATAGGCCCGCGCCGTCTTGATCGCGCACTCGACCGCCTCGGCGCCGGAATTGGTGAAGAACACCGTGTCCGCGAACGTCAGGTCGACAAGCCGCTTCGCCGCAGCCTCACCCTGGGGGCTGCCATAAAGGTTGGACACGTGCATCAGCGTTTCCGCCTGCTTCTGGATCGCGCCGATAAGGCCCGGGTGCGAGTGGCCAAGCGCATTCACCGCGATGCCGCTTGCGAAGTCGAGGAAACGGCGACCATCCTCGCTGACCAGGTGGCAGTGCTCGCCGCGAACGGGACGCACGCCGCACCGGGGGTACACGGGCATCAGCGGAGTGATCGACATGTCGGTTATCCTCGAAACAGAATCGGTGTGTGAAGATCGCAAACGACAAATGGCGGCCCTACCGGACCGCCATTTGCGCGCATTTAGACGTTTGCAGTCCCCCGGTCAAACCGCCGGGGATAGTGCAGGCAGGATCAGCCCTGGAGCGCCGTCAGGTTGACCGCCGAGTACTTGCCTCGTCGATCGACCTCGATGTCGAACTCCACGCGATCGCCTTCGTTCAGGCCGGAAAGGCCCGAGCGTTCCACGGCACTGATGTGCACGAATGCATCCGGCTGGCCGTCATCGCGGGTAATGAAGCCGAAGCCCTTCATGGAGTTGAAGAACTTGACCGTACCGCTGGCCTTTTCGCCCGTGAGCTGACGCTGCGGGGCTGCCGGCTCACGCTTGGCGACGGGGATCACATCGCCCACGACGCTGAGGTCGGTGGCCGAGATCTTGCCGCCACGGTCGACAAGCTGGAATTCGAGCTGCTGGCCTTCCGCCAGGCCTTCGAGGCCGGCGCGCTCTACCGAGCTGATGTGCACGAACACATCGTCGCCGCCTTCGTCGCGCTGGATGAAGCCGAAGCCCTTCGCTGCGTTGAAGAACTTTACGACGCCGCGGCCCTGGCCAACGACCTGGGCGGGCATGCCGCCACCGCCGCCACCGCGCGGGCCGCCGCCGAAGCCGCCGCCACCGCCGCCGCGGAAACCACCGCCGCCGCCGCCGCCGCCGAAGCGATCACCGCCGCCGCCGCCACCGCCGCCGAAGCCGCCGCCACCACCGCCGAAACGGTCGCCGCCGCCACCGCCGAAGCGATCACCGCCGCCGCCGAAACGATCTTGTCCGGCAAAGAACGGGTCGAATTCGTCTTCTCCGAACCGATCCCGCTTGTCGCGTCCCCTACCGCGACGACCTCTGTCAAAACCCATGTCTACGAACGTACCTTCGCTGCGCCCCATAAGCATTCACCCGGACGCGTGGACGTAGCACGCCGAGCCTCAGGCTGAACGATGGACACCGGCCCATTGTTCTCCTGCGATCATGACTCGTACACGACTTGCGGGTCAATAGCGAACGGAAATACGCGTTCATTTCGGGTACAGGCCGCTTGTTAGCGGGTTCCGGCGCCGGAAAGGTCCGTTCTCGCCCGATTTGACTTGCCTGTTCGCGCGCAACGGTCTTGATGGCGACCCTTCCGGCCCCGATGGCCGACAGCAGAACGAATCCGGAGAGCAAGCGCCATGTTCCGCCAGGTCACCGACACCGTCTTCGCCAGCCCGCAGATCGGCACCGATGCCATCGCAGAAGCCAAGGCGCTCGGCGTCGTTCGGATCATCAACAATCGGCCCGAGGGCGAAAGCGAGGACCAGACGCCCGGTCCCGAGATCGAGGCCGCTGCGCGCGCCGCGGGGTTGGACTACGTGGCCATACCCGTCTCGCACTCGGGCTTCAGCCAGACCCAGGTCGATGCGATGGAGCAGGCGCTGCAGGCGGATGGCCCGGTTCTGGCCTACTGCCGGTCGGGCACCCGCTCCACCCTGCTGTGGGCCCTCGCAAGGGCGAAGGCCGGCGACAGCCCGGCCGTCATCGCCTCCAAGGCCGCAGGCGCCGGATACGACGTGTCGCCGATCCGCCAGTTGATCGAGATGCTCGCCGCCCGCGGCTGAGGTCTCCTTCCGGGTGTGCGCCGGTCCAGGGCTTGACCGGACTGCCTTCCGGCCCGCGTCGACAACAAAAAAGGGGCCGGAGCGGCTGGCTCCGGCCCTTTGAAGGCTGTGTTCGCAGGAGGAACAACGGTTGGCGACAACGGGGAAGGAGAGGAGAAAGTACCCGCCGCCGCCAAACTCTTGAAACCGAACTCAGTTGTAGGCGCGCTCGCCATGCTCGCCGATGTCGAGGCCGTCCGATTCGACTTCCGGCGAGACCCGCAGGCCGGTGAGGGCCTTGGCGATGAAGATGGCGATGGCGGTTCCAACCACCGACAGGACGATCGTGGCGACCACGGCCAGGATCTGCGTGACCAGTTGCCCGCCGATGCTGTAGTCGGCAGCGCCGGGACCGCCGAGCGAGGGGGCGCACACGATGCCGGTGCCGATGGCGCCGACGATGCCGCCCACGCCGTGGATGCCGAATGCGTCGAGCGAGTCGTCGTAGCCCAGGGCGGGCTTGACCTTCGAGACGAAGATGAAGCAGACGATCGATGCGACGGCGCCCAGGACGATGGCGCCGAACGGACCCGAGTTACCAGCCGCAGGCGTTACCGCGACGAGGCCGGCGATGATGCCCGAGCAGTAGCCGAGCGCCGAACCCTTGTGACCCGAGAAACGCTCGGCAAGCATCCAGAACAGGGCGGCGGAAGCGGTGGCGACGAACGTGTTGATCATGGCCAGCGCGGCCGAACCGTTGGCTTCGAGAGCCGAGCCGGCGTTGAAGCCGAACCAGCCCACCCACAGCATGCCGGTGCCGACGAAAGTCAGCGTCAGCGAGTGGGGCGGCATTGGCTCGGTGGGGAAGCCCTTGCGCTTGCCAAGGAGCAGAGCGGCGACGAGCGCCGAGACACCGGCGTTGATGTGGACCACGGTGCCGCCGGCGAAGTCGAGAGCGCCCATCGCGAAGAACACGCCGCGCGCTTCCCAGACCATGTGAGCGATCGGATAATACACGATCAGCAGCCACACGACAGCGAAGGCCATCACGGCCGAGAACTTCATGCGCTCCACGACCGAACCCAGGACCAGCGCGATGGTGATCGCCGAGAAGGTCATCTGGAAGCTGATGAACAGATATTCCGAGATCACTTCATCGGTGAAGGTCGCGGCAGTGGAGTCGGGCGTGACGCCTGCGAGGAAGAACTTGCCCCAGCTGATGAACTGGTTGCCTTCGGGGCCGAATGCCAGGCCATAGCCGAACATCACCCACATCAGCATGGCGAGCGCAGTGACGCCGCCGATCTGGGTCATCGTGGAAAGCATGTTCTTCGAACGGGTAAGACCGCCGTAGAAGAGAGCGAGGCCGGGAAGGATCATCATCAGGACCAGCAGGGTCGAGGTCATCATCCAGGCGTTGTTGCCGGGGTTGGGCACCGGCGCGGCGGCGGCCGCTTCCTGCGCCCAGGCAGGCATTGCGGCGAGCAGCGACGCGGTGAGTGCACCGGCGCCGCAGATAAGCTTGCGGTTCATCATGGAAATTCCCCTCACAGCGCGGTGTCGCCGGCCTCGCCGGTGCGGATGCGCACGGCCGATGCCAGGTCGAGGACGAAGATCTTGCCGTCACCGATGGCCTCGGTGCTGGCCACCTGCTGGATCGTCTCAACGATCTTGGGGGCAAGGTCATCGGGTGCGGCGACCTCGATCTTCACCTTCGGCAGCATGTTGGTCGAATACTCGGCGCCGCGGTAGATTTCCGTCTGCCCCTTCTGCCGACCAAACCCCTTGACCTCGGAAACCGTCATGCCGGCCACGCCGATTGCCCCGAGCGCCTCCCGCACTTCGTCGAGCTTGAAGGGCTTGATGATGGCTATGATGAACTTCATGCCTATCCCCTGTTAGCCACCGGCCCAGCGCCGGCTGAGGACAGGCCTTGCAAGGGCCGTGCCACTTGGCACGCCGCGCGCTTTCAGGCGGTCAGGGCAGAGGCAGGTAGGCTCGCGACGCGATCATGCACGGCAAGGGACGCGCGCCGTCGCACGTTCCTTGGGCACATGCCTAATTTTTAGGCAACTCGAGTGTCGCATGGACCGGCAAATGGTCCGAGCCTGTCGCCGACAACGGGCTATGGTGGACATCGGTTCCCTGCACCCGCCATTCGGGAGAGACGACGATCCGGTCGAGGAAGGCCATCGGGCGGCGAGAGGGGAAGCTGCGCCCGGGCGCGAGAACGCGCCAGCCCTCGTCGAACTCACGCAGGCACCCACCACGCTGCGCCCATTCGTTGAGGTCGCCCATCATGACCGTGGGTACCTTTTCGCTGCAGTCGTTGCAGTGGGCCAGCACGCTGCGCACCTGATGGCGGCGCCTGAGGCCCGAAAGGTCGAGGTGCATGCCCACCACCCTGACCCGCCGTCCTTCGATGCAGAGGTCGGCGCGCACGGCGCCCCTGGGTTCAAGCACCGGCAACGGAACGGGCGCCGCCTCCACCAGTTCGATCCCGCGGCGTACCAGGATGGCATTGCCATGCCAGCCAAGGCTGTCAGGCTTCATCGACAGCGGCACGGGCGCATAATCGGTCGCGGAATGGATCGCGTCGAGCGGGAGCACCGCCATGCGACGGCCGTAGCGCCGGTCTACCTCCTGCAACGCGATGACGTCGGCGTCTACCTCGCGCAGGACGTTCAGGATCCGCTCGGGATCGCGCCGCCGGTCCAGCCCGACGGCCTTGTGGATGTTGTAACTGGCAAACTTGATCTGCAACGCGGGCTTTTCCGTGACACGTGTCCCGCAACAATCCCTCAGCGAACCATGAGGTTGCACCATGGTCCGTTCACGAGCAAATCCTGAACTCCATTTACCGATATGGTTCCACGTGGAACACGGTCCTCACCGTTCCTTCGTGGCGCTGAAAGTCAGGTCCGGGTTGCGTTCCTGCTGGTAGTTCACGTCCCAGGCGGAGCGGGCCATGAACACCGGGTCGCCGTCGCGGTCGCGCGCCAGGTTCATCTTGTTGAACTCGGCGAAATCGCGCAGCGTCTTGTCGTCCCCCTTGAGCCAACGAGCCGTGTCGAAGGGCGAGCCTTCCAGCATCGCCTCCACCTTGTACTCGGCCTCCAGGCGGGAGATCAGCACGTCGAGCTGCAACTGGCCGACGACGCCCACGATCCACTGCGAGCCGATCTCCGGGTAGAAGACCTGGATCACGCCCTCTTCCGACAGATCGTCGAGCGCCTTCCTGAGCTGCTTGGTCTTGGTGGGATCCTTGAGCTGCACGCGGCGCAGGATTTCCGGTGCGAAGTTCGGCAGTCCGGTGAAGCGCACGTCGTTCTTTTCCGACAGCGTGTCGCCCACGCGCAGGGTGCCGTGGTTGGGAATGCCGATGATGTCGCCGGGCTCCGCATTGTCGGCGATCTCGCGGTCCTGCGCGAAGAACAGGATCGGCGAGTGTACCGCGATCGGCTTGCCAAGCCCCGACGGCGTCAGCTTCATGCCCCGTTTGAAAGTGCCCGAGACCAGCCGCATGAAGGCAATGCGGTCGCGGTGCATCGGGTCCATGTTCGCCTGCACCTTGAAGATGAAGCCCGTGACTTCCTTGTCGTCCGGCAGGATCGTGCCCTGTTCGGAAGGCTGCGGGCGGGGTGGCGGCGCGAAGCGCTCGATCGCATCGATCAGTTCGGTGACGCCGAAGTTCTTCAGCGCCGAGCCGAAGTAGACCGGTGTCAGGTCGCCGCCGCGATAGGCGTCGATATCGAATTCGGGATAGCCTGCCTGTGCCAGTTCAAGCTCCTCGGCCACGGCCTCGGGCAGCTGCGCGCCTTCGTCCACCTTGCCGAGATATTCCTTGCTTGGCCCCTCCGGGCGGCTGATCCGGCCCGAGGCGATATCGAGAATGCCTTCGAACTGCCCGCCCATGCCGACCGGCCAGGACATCGGGCACACGTCGAGCGCGAGCATGTCCGCCACTTCGTCGAGCAGGTCGAAGCAGGCCCGTCCCTCGCGGTCCACCTTGTTGACGAACGTGATGATCGGCACCGATCGCAGGCGGCAAACTTCGAAGAGCTTGCGCGTCTGCGGCTCGATGCCTTTCGCCGCGTCGATGACCATGATGGCCGAATCGACCGCGGTCAGCGTGCGGTAGGTGTCTTCCGAGAAGTCTTCGTGGCCCGGCGTGTCGAGCAGGTTGAAAGTGATCCCGTCGCGCTCGAAAGTCATGACCGAGCTGGTCACGGAGATGCCGCGCTGCTGCTCGATCTTCATCCAGTCCGAACGGGCGCGCCGCGCCGCGCCGCGCGCCTTCACCTGCCCGGCAAGGTGGATCGCCCCGCCTTGCAGAAGCAGCTTTTCGGTCAACGTGGTCTTGCCCGCGTCGGGGTGCGAGATGATCGCGAAAGTGCGGCGGGACTGGTGGGGCGCGGTGGTCATCCGCGCGCCTTTAGTTTGCCCAGGCAGATAAGGGAAGATTGAAGGGGCGATCCGGCTCCATTGCGGGGGATCGCGCCCCGGAAGCGATCATCCCTCGCGCGCCACCTGGAAGCCCGCGAACGACTGGTTCACCGGCATCAGCTCCAGCGTGTTGATGTTGACGTGCGCGGGCTGGGTGGCGACCCAGAGCACCGTTTGCGCGATGTCGGCGCCGGTCAGCGGGTTGACGCCTGCGTAGAACGTGTCCGACGCCGCCTGATCGCCGCCGTTGCGCACGACGGTGAACTCTGTCTCCACCATGCCCGGCTCGATCGAGGTGACGCGAACGCCGGTGCCCGACAGGTCCGAGCGCAGCCCCAGCGCGAACTGGCGCACGAAGGCCTTGGTGCCGCCGTATACGTTGCCGCCGGTGTAGGGATAGGTCGCCGCGACGGAGGAGAGCATCACGATCGCTCCCTTGCGTTCGATCAGGCCCGGCAGCAGCTTGTGCGTGAGCGAGGCGAGCGCGGTGACGTTGGTGTCGATCATGGTCTTCCAGTCCGACACTCTGGAAGACTGCGCGGGCGCTGCGCCAAGCGCAAGGCCTGCGTTGTTCACGAGGCAGTCGATCGCCGCGAATGGGGCAGGCAGGGCCGCCAGCGCCGCATCGCGCGCGTCCTCGTCACGCATGTCATAGGCGCAAGGGTGGAAGCGGTCCGCGCCAAGCTCGTCCGCCAGCGCCTGCAGCCGCTCCACGCGGCGGCCGGTGCCGACCACTTTCCAGCCCGCAGCGACGAAGGCGCGGGCGCAGGCTTCACCGATCCCGGCCGTGGCGCCGGTGATGAGGACGGTCTTCATGGGAAAGTTCCTTCAGTCTGCGGAGAGGACGGCGACATCCATGCGGAAGCTGCGCGCCTCTCCGGGCGGCAGGGCGATAATGCCCGGCTTCTCGCGAAAGTCCCCGGCGAAGCCGAGGGGATCGGCGATGCCCTGCCAGGGTTCGATGCAGAGATAGGCCGCGCCCGGCTTCTGCCAGATGCCGAGCATGGGCGTGTCGGGAAAAGCGATGGAAAGCTGCGCCGCGCCGGCTGCACCGAACGTGAGCGAGCGGCTGGAAAGGCGGTCCCAGATAAGAGCGTCGCCCTCGAACAGACCGGCGTCGGGGCACAGGAGGTGCCCCTCCACCGGGGTTGCCAAGGGTTCGGGAAGGAGGAGGCCGGTGGCAGGGTCGATGCGGCGGACGGGCTGCGGCTCGCCCTGCTCGAATGCGATCGCGTGGTCGCCCTTGGCGGCGCCGCCCGGCAGCGGCCAGGCAAAGGCCGGATGGAAGCCGAAGCTGAAGGGCATCGTCTCCTCGCCGGGATTGGAGACCCGCGCTTCCATGCGGAGCGACTTGCCTTCAAGGCGGAAGGCCATGTCGAGCACGAAGGCGAAAGGATAGGCCTTGCGGCTCTCCTCGCTGTCGGCAAGGCGGAAGAGCGCGTGTGCCTCGCCCGCGTCCACCACCTCGAACATGGAGCGGCGGGCAAGGCCGTGCTTGGGCAGCGTGAAGGCCTGCCCGTCGACACGGTAGGTATCGTTCGCGAGGGCCCCGACGATGGGGAAGAGCAGCGGTGCGTGACCGGTCCAGAACGCCGGATCGGCATCGGTCATGTATTCGCGGCCGAGCGTGTCTGTCAGCGACCACAGCTCGGCCCCGAAAGGGTTGATCCGGGCCGTAAGCTCGCCCGAGGAGATGGTCACGAATTCCACGTCGATCTCCTTGTCATCGCCCCGCCGGGACTCGCCCGAGCCCCGGCATCAACCGCGCAGCACCGCTCCGAGCTTGGCCGCGGCGGCAGTCACCTTGTCGCTGATCGCCTTGATTTCCTCGTCCTTGTAGCTCTTCTCGAGCGGCTGCAGCGTGACTTCGAGGGCCAGCGACTTCTGTCCTTCGGGCACGCCCTGCCCCCGGAAGTCGTCGAAGAGGCGAGTAGCGACGATGTTCGCCTTGTCCGCACCCTGCACCACGCGCACCAGATCGCCCGAAGGCAGCGCGGCGGGCACCAGGAACGCGAAGTCGCGCGTCACGGCCTGCAGCGCCGGGGGTGCGTAAGATGTGCGCGCGAAGCTGGCCGCGCCCTTGCGGCCCGGGATCGCGTCGAGGAAGATCTCGGCCATGGCGACCGGGCCGTCGACGTCGAATTGCCTGGCAAGCGAGGGATGCAGCATGCCGAAGCGCGCGAGCACGTTCTTGGGGCCAAGGCGCAGCGTGGCGGACTGGCCCGGGTGGAACTGCGGCCCGGCTTCCCCCATGACCTGCAGCTTGTCCACCGGAGCGCCTGCCTCGGCCAGCAGCGCCAGGACTTCGGCCTTGGCGTCGTAGGCGTCGAAAGGCACGGCCTTGCCGCTCTTCCAGCCGCGCGGCGTCTTCTCGCCCGCCAGCACGAGGCCGAGTGCGAGCCTTTCGTCGCTCGCGCCGCCTTGGCCGCGCAAGTAGCGGCGACCAAGCTCGAACAGGCGAAGCGAGGATGCGCCGCGATCGAGATTGCGACGGGCAGCCATCAGCAGGCCGGGCAGCAGCGAGGGGCGCATGGCCTTCATGTCCTCGCTGATCGGGTTGGCGAGGATCCAGAGCGGACCTTCGGCAAAGACGAGTGCAGCCGCCTCGGGCAGGAACGACCATGTGACGGCCTCCTGCAAGCCGCGCGCGGCCGCCGCGCGGCGGGTTCTGCGCTCCAGCGCCTGCGCGGGTGTGGCGGTCGCCCTGGCAACGCCATCCGCGCGCGGCAGCGGCACGCTCTTCACATTGTCGAGGCCATGGATGCGCACCACCTCCTCGACGATGTCAGGCGCGCCGTCGATGTCAGGGCGCCAGCCCGGGACGGTGATCGCCCAGTCCTGGACGCCATTCTCCTCGGTCGCCACGACCGAGAAGCCGAGGCTGCCGAGAATGCGCTGCTGCTCGGCCGGGGACACGATCACGCCGCCCAGCCTTTCCACCAGCGCGGGCTGGAAGTGGACGATCTTCGGGGTCGCGGGCGCGGCGCCCTGGCGCACGACCTCGGACGCCTCGCCGCCGCAAAGCGTCTGGATCAGCCCGGTGAGCTGCGCGAGGCCGGTGTCGAGGAAGTTCGGGTCGATGCCGCGCTCGAACCGCCCGCGCGCGTCGGACGTGAGGTTGAGCTTGCGGCCCGTGCGCGCGATGCGCTCGGGATCGAAGTAGGCGATCTCCAGCAGCACGTCGGTGGTCTCGTCGCCGCAGCCCGAATGCGCGCCGCCCATGATGCCTGCGATGTCGTGGACGCCGCTTTCGTCGGCGATCACCGTCATCTCGGCGTCGAGCGTATAGGTCTTCTCGTTCAGCGCCTCGACGCTTTCGCCTTCCACCGCGCGGCGGGCGACGACCGCGCCGTTCAGCTTCGCCAGGTCATAGGCATGGGCCGGGCGGCCATAGGCGAGCATCACGTAGTTGGTCGCGTCCACCAGCGCCGAGATCGGGCGCTGTCCGGCGGACTTCAGCCGGTCCTGCAGCCACTGCGGCGAGGGGCGGTTCTTCACCCCCCTGATCACGCGGCCGTAGAAGGCGGGGCAGCCTTGGGCATCCTCGATGCGGATCTCGACCGGGCATGGATAGCTGCCGTCGATCTCCAGCGCCTCGATAGGCCTGAGCGTGCCGAGGCCCGCCGCGGCGAGATCGCGGGCGATGCCATAAACGCCCATGCAGTCGGGGCGGTTGGGCGTGATGGCGACGTCGATCACCGGGTCCGCGCCGTGGTACTGGGCGAAGGCGGTGCCCACGGGCGCGTCTTCGGGCAGCTCGATGATGCCGTCGTGATCCTCGCCGAGCTCCAGCTCGCGGGTCGAGCACATCATGCCGTTCGATTCGACGCCCCGGATCGCCGACTTGCGCAGCACAAGGCCGTTCGCCGGAACCGTGGCGCCGGGCAGGCCCAGCACGCCCACGAGCCCCGCGCGGGCATTGGGCGCGCCGCAGACGACCTGCAGCGGATCGCCGTCGCCCGTATCGACGGTGAGGACCTGCAGCTTGTCCGCATCGGGATGGCGGGCGGCGGTGAGCACGCGGGCGACGCGGAAGCCCTGCAGCTTCTCGGCCGGGTCCTCGATGCCTTCTACCTCGAGGCCGATGGCGTTGAGCGTGGCGGCGATCTCCTCGATGCCGGCATCGGTGTCCAGGTACTGCTTGAGCCAGGAGAGCGAGAACTTCATCTTCTAGATCCTTTCCGCGCTCAGGCCGGAGTACCGACGCCGCCCGACAGGGTCGGCACGTCGAGGGCGGAGAAACCGTAATGGGAGAGCCAGCGAACATCGCCGTCGAAGAAGGCGCGCAGGTCGTCCATGCCGTACTTGAGCATGGCGAGGCGATCGACGCCGGTGCCGAAGGCGAAGCCCTGCCACTCGTCGGGATCGAGGCCGCCTGCGGCGATGACGTGGCGATTGACCATGCCCGAGCCCAGGACTTCCATCCAGGCATGGCCCGGCGCATCTCCCGAGCCGCCGACGACGCGCCTCGAAGAACCGTTGGGTCCGCCCTCGTTGGAATAGCCCACGTCCACCTCGATCGAGGGCTCGGTGAAGGGGAAGTAGCTTGGCCGCAGGCGCAGGACGATGTCGTCCCGCTCGAAGTAGGCCTTCAGGAAGGTTTCCAGCGTCCACTTGAGGTGGCCGAGGTGGATGCCCTTGTCGATGACAAGGCCCTCGATCTGGTGGAACATCGGCGTATGCGTGGCATCGCTGTCCGAACGGTAGACGCGCCCCGGCGCGATGACGCGGATCGGCGCGCCCTGCTTGATCATCGAGCGGATCTGCACAGGCGAGGTATGCGTGCGCAGCAGCATCTCGCGCCCTTCGTCGTTCCGATCGGGGAAGTAGAAGGTGTCGTGCATCGCGCGGGCGGGATGGCTCTCGGGCATGTTGAGCGCGGTGAAGTTGTGCCATTCGTCCTCGATCTCGGGACCGGTGGCGACCGCGAAGCCCATGTCCGCGAAGACTTCGGCAAGTTCGTCCATGACCTGCGAGATCGGATGGACGGACCCCCGGGGCGCTTCCGGCGCGGGAAGCGAAAGGTCGATCGTCTCGGACGCGAGGCGCGCGTCGAGCGCGGCCGTCTCGAGCGCGGCCTTGCGCGCGGCGAGCGCCTCGGTGACGGCTTCACGCAGGCCATGTATCCTGGGCCCTTCGACCTTGCGCTCCTCGGGATCGAGCTTGCCGAGCGTCTTGAGCAGGCCCGAGATCGAGCCCTGCTTGCCGAGGAATTCGACCCGCAGGGACTCCAGCGTATCGAGATCATCGGCGCCCGCGATACGGGATAGCGCCTCCTGGCCGGTTGCTGCGTAGTCCACTGGTCGTCTGCCTGCCTGATTGTGAAGTCTTCGGTTGCGCTCCTTAGGGAGAAGGGGCGCAGATCGCAACGGAGTGTGCACCGCCTCGCGCCGGCTCCCCGGATGCGAAAAGGGCGCGGACGGCAAAATGCCATCCACGCCCTTTTCAGATCCGCCGTGAGGCGAGACCGTCGTGCTAGGGCGGATTACGCCGCCGGCAGCGCTGCCTTGGCCTGCGCGATGACGGCGCTGAACACGCCGCCTTCGTTCATGGCGAGGTCTGCCATCGCCTTGCGGTCCAGTTCGATCCCGGCCAGCTTGGTGCCGTGGATGAACTGCGAATAGGTCAGGCCTTCCGCACGGACCGCAGCGTTGATGCGCTGGATCCACAGGGCGCGGAACGTCCGCTTCTTGATCTTGCGGTCGCGGTACGCGTACTGGCCGGCCTTTTCGACGGCCTGACGGGCAACGCGGATCGTGTTCTTGCGACGGCCGCGGTAACCCTTGGCCTGATCCAGAATACGCTTGTGCTTGGCGCGGGTGGTGACACCCCTCTTAATACGGCTCATCGGTCAGTACTCCTCAGTTGAGCCCGTAGGGCGCCCACTTCTTGATCGTCTTGGCATCGGCGTCGGAAATGACCTCGGTGCCGCGATTCTGGCGGATGTACTTGCCGTTGTGGCTCATCAGGCGGTGGCGCTTGCCGGCCACGCCGTGCTTCACCTTGCCGGTGGCGGTGAGCTTGAAGCGCTTCTTCACGCCGCTCTTGGTCTTCAACTTGGGCATTTTCGTCTCCTTTTCAGGGACACGTCCAGCCGGCCATGGCAGCCCTTTTCGCCAGGCCGACGCGCGAATCTCTTGGATCAAGACTCAACCGTGTCGATTGAAGGACGCGCCCTTAGTGGGTGGCGGATGGAAAGGCAAGCGGGATGCACGGGGTTCATCTCGTCAGCCCTAGCCGCCTTCTCGGGGGCAAGGAGCAGGCGTGCTCAGTCGTGGTGCTGGCAGGCCATCGCCTCGATCACGTCCTCGAGGCGGGCGGGATCGCCGATCGCCAGCACCTCGCCGCCGGAATCGATGTTGAGCGGCTCGCCGTTCCAGTCGCACATGGTGCCGCCCGCGCCCTCTACGATGGGGACCAGCGCCGCCCAGTCGTGAAGCTTGAGGCCGGCCTCGCAGATGAGGTCTATGTGACCGCTGGCGAGGAGGCCGTAGTTGTAGCAGTCGCCACCGAACATCATGCGCTTGTGATCGGTCTTCGCCGCCAGCGTCATGAAGTGGTCGCCCTGGTGGTCATCGAAGTATTGCGGGCCGGTGGTCGCCATCATCGCGTCGGCCAGTTCGCGGCAGGGGCGGGTGCGCACGGCAGTGCCGTTGAAGGTGGTGGGATGGCCGCTCGCCCCGATCCAGCGCTCGCCAAGGATCGGCTGGTCGATCACGCCGAGCACCGGCCAGCCATCCACCAGGAGCGCGATCAGCGTCCCGAAGATCGGCCTGCCGCCAATGAACGATACCGTGCCGTCGATAGGATCAAGCACCCAGGTCCGGTTGGACGAGCCCGTTTCCGTGCCGAACTCCTCGCCGATCACTGTATCGCGCGGAACCTCGGCCTTGAGGATACGACGCATGGCCTCTTCCGCGGCGCGGTCTGCGACCGTGACCGGCGAGGCGTCCGACTTGCGATCACCGGTGAGGCCGGTGCGGAAATGCGGGCGAATCGCATCCCCCGCGGCATCGGCCAGCCGCCGTGCAAGGGCGATATCCTGTTCGATTTTCATGGCTTGTCCTCTGCCTGCACGGGGCCGCCGCGGTCAAGCGCCGCCTGCCGGACTGCTTTACTATCACAGGTGATGAAATCTAACCGGATTTGTGGGTTTTCCTGCATTGCCGCGAGGTTGCGCGCCGATTATCGCAGTTAACAGGGCATTCGCGGCTGGAGTGGGCATGCAGCGCAAGAACCGCCCTGCGGTCGATCCTGCCATCGCGCCGCAACAGGGTGTGACACGGGACGGGCAACCCCTGTCCTACAACCGGGCACCGGCGGCGGACCTCGCCCCGTGGGTAGCGCGGCTTTATGTGACAAAGGTGCAGGCTCCGGCCGACTATACCCTTGCGTGCGGCCTTCTGAACGACACGGCGTTCATCCGGGTCCAGCTCGCGGGCAAGTGGCGGGCGGACACCGCCACCGGCCGCGTCTTCTCCGAGAACGAGGCGATGTTCTTCGGGCCGCAGTCGCGCCGGATGCCGATAGCCGTGACGGGCAGCTTCATCAGCGTCGGGCTGGCGCTTCGCCCGGGCGCCTGCACCGCCCTGGGCGGGCCGCGCATGGGCGAGTTCCTTGACCGGGTGGTGCCGACAGGGGCGGTCGCCACGCCGTCCGAGCGCATCGTCGAAATGCTCGACCCGGCAGGCTCGCCGGAGGACTGGCTGCTGGCGCTCGAAGGCATGATCCGCGAGCAGGTGAGACAGGTGGACGGACGCTTGCCAGACCCGGTGACGGTGATGTTCGAGGAGATTACCTTCCGCGATCCGGGCATGTCCGTGACCACCGCCGCAGCCGAATGCGGCGTGGACCGGCGCAAGCTCGAACGCGTGATCAGCCGCGATTTCGGAATGCCGCCAAAGCAGGTCCTGCGCCGCGCCCGCGCGCTCGACATGGCAAGCCACCTGCGCGGTGTCGCCGACCGCAACGAGGGCGACGAGATCGCGCTGCGCTACTACGACGAAAGCCACCTGATCCACGAGTTCACGGACCTGCTCGGCATGTCGCCGCGCCAGTTCGTGAAGACGCCGCAGCCGCTCCTCACCCTCACGCTGGAATCGCGCCAGGCCCGCCGGCTCGAGGCGCTTCACCGGTTGCAGCCGGGCGCGCCCCGTCCCTGGGAGTAGGCCGCCCCAGGGAGTAGGCGCGGCGGGGAGTAGTCAGCGCTCCGATCAGTCGAACAGGCTCGAGACGGAGCTTTCGTCGGCGATGCGGCGAATGGCCTCGCCGATCAGCGGCGCGATGGTCAGGATGCGGATCTTGTTCGAATCCTTCGCCGCTTCGGTCGCCTGGATGGAATCGGTGATCACCAGTTCCTTCAGCGCCGAATTCGTCACGCGGCTCACGGCAGCGCCCGAAAGCACGCCGTGGGTGATGTAGGCCGTCACGCTGGTGGCGCCTTCGTCCATGAGCGCCTGCGCGGCGTTGCAGAGCGTTCCGCCTGAATCGATGATGTCGTCGATAAGGATGCAGGCACGACCCTTGACGTCGCCGATGATGTTCATGACCTCGGACTGGCCCGGACGGTCGCGACGCTTGTCGACGATGGAGAGCGGTGCGTTGTCGAGGCGCTTGGCGAGCGCGCGGGCGCGCACCACGCCGCCCACGTCGGGCGAGACCACCATGAGCGACTGGTCGCCGTAGCGGGCCTGGATGTCAGCCGCCATGACGGGCGCGGCGAACAGGTTGTCGGTCGGGATGTCGAAGAAGCCCTGGATCTGGCCTGCGTGCAGGTCGACCGAGAGCACGCGGTCGGCACCTGCCTCGGTGATGAGGTTGGCGACCAGCTTGGCCGAGATCGGGGTTCGCGGCCCGGGCTTGCGGTCCTGACGAGCGTAGCCGAAATAGGGAACCACGGCAGTGATGCGCCGCGCCGATGCGCGCCTCAGCGCGTCGATGCAGATCAGCAGTTCCATGAGGTTGTCGTTCGCCGGGAAAGCGGTGGGCTGCACCACGAACACGTCCTCGCCGCGCACGTTCTCGTGGATCTCGACGAAGATCTCCTCGTCGGCGAAACGACGAACGCTGGCGTCGGTTAGCGGCAGCTCGAGGTATCCCGCAATGGCGCGGGCGAGCGGCATGTTGCTGTTGCCGGACATGATCTTCATTTGGCGAATCCCCGTGACGTTTCCTGGCGGTCTGTCGTTGGGACCGGCCCTGTAGCCCGGTGTCGCGGGATTGCAATAGTCGGCCGGGGGTTTGTGCGCCGAAGGCTGGCGCGACGCCTACATCGATCCGCCAGCGATCCGCGCGCGCCGCCGCCTCTGACGGCATGTCCGCCCGACCTCGGCACAGCGCGGCGCCTCTTGCGCCGTTGCCAAAGAAAAAGCCGCCCGCGGAGTTTTCCGCAGGCGGCCTTTCATGCATCCGGCGAACCGGACAGGATCAGATGCGGTGCTCGCCCTTGATCCAGCGCACCGTGCCAGAGCTTGCGCGCATCACGACGCTCTCGGTCGTCATGCGGCCGCCCTTGAGGCGCTTGACGCCCTGCAGCAGCGAACCGCTGGTGACGCCCGTCGCCGCGAAGATGCAGTCGCCCTTGGCAAGGTCCTCGAGCTTGTAGACCTTGTTCAGATCCTCGATGCCCCACTTGCGGGCACGGGCCCGCTCGTCGTCGTTGCGGAACAGCAGGCGGCCGTTGAACTGCCCGCCCACGCAGCGCAGCGCGGCGGCGGCAAGCACGCCCTCGGGCGCGCCGCCCGATCCCATGTACATGTCGATCGTAGTGTCCTCGTCTGTCGTCGCGATGACGCCGGCGACGTCACCGTCGCCGATCAGCACGACGCCGCAGCCGATGGAACGCAGTTCGGCGATGAGCTCCTCGTGGCGCGGGCGGTCGAGCACGCACACGATGATCTCTTCGGGCTTCACGCCCTTGGCGGCCGCCACGGCCCTGACGTTCTCGGTCGGGCTCTTGTCGAGGTCGATGATGCCCTCGGGATAGCCCGGCCCCACGGCCAGCTTGTCCATGTAGACGTCGGGCGCGTTGAGCAGGCCGCCTTCCTCGGCAGCGGCCAGGACCGCGAGCGAGTTGGGACCGGCCTTGGCGGTGATGGTCGTGCCCTCGAGCGGGTCGAGCGCGATGTCGATCTTGGGACCGCGACCGGGGGCGCCGCCCACCTTCTCGCCGATGAAGAGCATGGGGGCCTCGTCCCGCTCCCCCTCGCCGATCACGACGGTGCCGTCCATGTAGAGCTCGTCAAAGGCCTTGCGCATCGCCTCGACTGCTGCATGATCGGCGGCCTTCTCGTCTCCGCGCCCGATGAGCTTGGATGCGGCAATGGCGGCGGCTTCGGTGACGCGCACCATTTCGAGCACGAGGACGCGATCGAGGACTTTACTTGCGGGGGTATTGCTGTCGGACATGTTCACTCCGGATTAATCCAGGGAGGAAAGGTTCGAACCGCTTAGACAGAGGAATTTGAATTGTCGAGAAGCTGGCTCTACCTTTTCGCATTCGCAATAGCGGCGCCCGTCCCGGCGATGGCGCAATCGGCTGCGCCGCAGTCATCCACGCAGGCCGCAGAGGACCGCGCCATCGCGGAAAAGATGCTGGGCGTGGGCGGGCGCGTGACGCCCGATCGCATCCGCAACCGCTGCGCCAATCCGACCCGCCCGGGCGAGATCGTGGTCTGCGCCCCGAACCAGGACCAGTTCCGCGTTCCCGATACCGGCGACGATCCCGATCAGTCGATTGACGAAGGCGATCTTGCTCCCGCCGATGTCGGGGGACGGGGCATCTTCCGGGGCAAGTCGACGATGAGCGGCATGTGCATGATACCGCCCTGCCCTCCCGAGGCGCCCTACATCATCGACCTTTCCTCGATCCCCGAAGCGCCCGAGGGCTCCGACGCCGACAAGATCGCCAAGGGCGAGATGCGCGTGCCCTAGCGACTGCACGAAGGGCGCCTTCGCGCGCCCTCCGTCCGGGCAGACGCGCAGTTATCCCGCTCGTGCGTCCGTCAGGCGCCGATGATCTGCATGACCAGCGGCCGCGCGGCAAGGCTGTCGGACCCATCGAGGATGCGCATCGCCTCGTTCACCGCGCTTTCGGGGCCGGGATGGGTGACCACGGCCAGGATGACCTCGCCGTCCTGATCGGGATCGCCCTTCTGGATCAGGCTCTCGATCGAGACCCCGGCATCGCGCATGGCGGCGGTGATGTCGGCCAGCACGCCAGGGCGGTCCGGGACGGTGAAGCGGATATAGGAGCTGGTGATGCGGTGCCCGGTCTGTGCCGGCTCCATCTCCTCCAGTTCCCCGGCAGGCATTGAGAAGGCGGCGCCTTTCTCGCCCCGCGCGATGTCGATGATGTCGGCAACCACCGCGCTCGCGGTGGGCCCGTCGCCCGCGCCGGCGCCCTGGAACAGCAGTCGGCCCATGAAGTTGCCCTCGGCGACCACGGCATTGGTCGCGCCATCGACATGGGCGAGCGGATGATCGATCGGCACAAGGTGCGGGCGCACGCGCTGGAACAGGCGGCAGGTACCGTCGGTCATGTCGGTGCCGGCCATGCCGATCAGGCGGATCACATAGCCGAGCGCCCGGGCCTGTTCGATGTCGGCCGCCTTGACCCGGCTGATCCCCATCGTCTCCACCGCATCGAAGCGCAGGCGCGAGCCGAAGGCGATGCCAGCCAGGATCGACAGCTTGTGCGCTGCATCGATGCCCTCGATGTCGAAGGTCGGATCGGCTTCGGCGTAACCCAGCCGCTGCGCATCGGCGAGGACATCGGCGAAGTCGCGCCCGGTGTCCTCCATTGTGGAGAGGATGTAGTTGCAGGTGCCGTTGAGGATGCCGTAGACCCGCTCGATGGCATTGGCCGCCGCGCCCTCCGACAGGCCCTTGATGACCGGAATGCCCCCCGCGACCGCCGCTTCGAACTTGAGCGCGACGCCGGCCGCTTCCGCGGCGGCGGCAAGCTCCAGGCCGTGATGCGCGATCATCGCCTTGTTGGCAGTCACCAGTCCCTTGCCGCCCGCGATGGCGTGGCGGGCGAGGGCAAGCGCCGGACCGTCCGAGCCGCCCACCATCTCCACCACCACGTCCACGTCGCTGCGGGCGGCCAGATCGGCGGTATCGTCGACCCAGTCGTAGCGGGAGAGGTCGACGCCCCTGTCCTTCATGCGGTCGCGCGCACTGACCGCCGCGATACGGATCGGGCGGCGGGCGCGGCGGGCGATCAGCTCCGCGTTCGTCTCGATGAGGCGGACCACGCCCCCTCCGACGGTCCCCAGTCCGGCAAGCGCGATATTGAGCGGTTCGACCATGCAAGCTCCTTTTCGGGAGCGCGCCCTAGGACAGCCGGAGGGGAAATGCCAGCAGCTTGCGGGATCAACGATCCTGTTTCACCTGTTCAGCTTTCCGGAACGACATGAAGTAAGCCCCGCCGCGAAATATAATGTCCGCAATCTGCCGCCGCGAAGGACTTACTTCAAGGTCCTGTCGCAGGGACCGAGGTCACCCAAAACCATCCGGTAGTCGGACAGCGCCTGCTGCTGCGCGGCGAAGCTGTCCGAGACATTGGCGCGGGCCGGAGGAACGTTCGGCAGGAAACAGGCGAGGCGATACCATTCGATCGTGTCGCGCTGCGGCGGGTGGCCGATATCCGCAACCAGTTCGGAGAAGGAGACGCCCCACGCCGGAGCCGCGCCGGGCTCGTGCCGGACGGTGATCGACGCGGCCGAATTGTCCACGGTGTTGAGGAAGATCTGCGTCTCCCCCTGCCCTGCCAGGTTGCCCGGCACGTACAGCAGTTCCCGCACGCCCGTGATCTTCGCAGGCGCGTCCGGCGCCACGAAGCCGCGCAGGATCGCGCGCAGACGGGCCTCTCCCTGCACGGTCCAGTACTGCTGGGCGGTCGGGCTGACCAGCTGCAGCTCGCCCGGGCGCCCCGGCACGGCGCGCGCAAAAAGGAAGACGTCCACTTTCTTGAGCTTGGGCGGCTTTCCGCGTGCATCGAGCGGAAGGTCGACCAGGTAGCTGATCGATTCGCCCAGCGGCGCCTTGCCCGTGAGCAGCGCCCGTGTCCGGGCCTGAATGTAGAACCGGCCGTGCCCGGGTGTCAGCCCGTTCGCACGCCGATCCTCGATGCGGACGACCTTCGCGACCTGCGCGTGCACGACAAGGCCCGCCGAATCGGCAAGGTCCGCTATGTCCGCGTAAGTGACTGGCGGAGGGCCGGCTTCCACCCCTTGGGCGGCCGCGACCGGTGCCGCGAGCGCGAGATAGGCACTGGCAAGGCCTGCCGCAAGGTGCCGGATTTTCGACGACATGAACGATAATCTCCGAGAAAATGCGATGGCTTATAGCGACAGGCGGGGGCCGTGACAAAATTGCACTGGATCAATTTGATCGGACGCGGCATGAATTGTGCGTTAACCCAAGCGGGGGCGATAAGCCGTTGCGCGGGGGGGGGCTTCACCGCTAAGAAGCCTGCAAAATGGGGCAAAAATACTAATAATGCCCCGCGGTTCGCCTTCCGTCGGGTTCGTTCTCGGAAGAGGCAGACTGTCAGCCGTCAGGGTGGGTAATTTGAGTTTCGTCATGGTTTTCTCCCTCCGGGAAGAAGCCATGGGCGCCCTTGGACACGTCTTGTCGGGTTTCATTCCGTCCGATACGTCCGGGGCTTGGTAATGGAGTGATGCGTCTGAATGGCTTACGCTGACCAGCAAATGAGCACCAACAAGATTGTTGCTCTTGTCATTGTCGCCTTGATCCACGTCTTCGTCGGCTATGCGCTCGTCACCGGCTTGGCCTACAAGGCGGCGCAACAGGTCATCAAAAAGGTGACCACCGTGGACATCAAGGAGGAGCAACCCAAGGAGGAGGAGCCGCCGCCACCTCCGCCTGAGCAGCCGGATACGCCGCCGCCGCCCATCGTGGCGCCGCCGCCGCCGATCCAGATCGCCCCGGCTCCGCCGCCGGTGCAGACCGTGATCACGCCTCCGCCGGCTCCGCCGGTCGTGATCGCGACCGCTGCTCCGCCGGCTCCCCCGCCGCCTCCGCCGGCGCCGGGCCCCTCGAAGGCCCGCGGCGTTCGCCCCAAGGGTCAGGCCGGCTGGGCTGGTCGCATCCAGGCCAACTACCCGACCCGCGCCGCTCGTGAAGAGCGCGAAGGTCGCGTGGGTGTTCGCGTCCAGATCGGACCGGACGGCAGGGTCACCGCTTGCTCGGTCTCGGGCTCCAGCGGCAGCCCCGACCTCGACGAAGCGGCCTGCGACGGCATGACCCGCTACGCGCGCTTCGATCCGGCGCTGAACGACGCGGGTGAACCGGTCTCGTCGTCCTACCAGACCGCGATCGTGTACAAGCTCAACTAACTCCAAGGCGGCCGGGACGGCACCTTTTGGTCCTGGCCAACACCCTGCATTCTTCTTGAGAGGTATATCGCATGCTTATCGTTGACATCCTTGCCGCCGGTGCGGGCGCGCCGCAGAACAAGTTCGGCTTCATGGAAGCCCTCGAGCAGGGCGGCTTCATCGCCTACGCGACCGTGATCATCCTGGGCATCATGTCGTTCGGTTCGTTCTACATCCTCTTCACCAAGTGGTTCGAGCAGTCGAAGATCCTTCGCCAGTTCGGCGTCGTGCGCACCACCTTCTGGCGCGCTCCGACCCTGCGTGAAGGCGCTGCCAAGCTCGACAAGAACAGCGCATGGCGCCAGATCGTCGACGACGGCCTCGCCGCCGAAGACCAGCACGCCAAGATGACCGACTCGCTCGAGGCGCATGACTGGCTGCACGGCTCGCTCGCCCGTTCGGAAGCCAGCATCAACGCCCGTCTGGCCGGCGGCCTGCCCTTCCTCGCCACCGTCGGTGCGACCTCGCCGTTCATCGGTCTGTTCGGTACCGTCGTCGGCATCTACCGCGCACTGATCGCCATCGGTCTTGCCGGTTCGGCCTCGATCGACAAGGTCGCAGGCCCGGTCGGTGAAGCTCTCATCATGACCGCGCTCGGTCTGCTCGTCGCGGTTCCGGCCGTTCTCGCCTACAACTACCTGCAGGCGCGCAACAAGCGCATCGCCGAGCTGCTGACCGGCTTCTCGAACGACGTGCTCGCCAACATTAACTCGAAGGGCGCCGTGAAGCCCGCCATCGCCTCCGCTCCCGCGAAGGCCGCTGCGGCTCCGGCCAAGCCGGCCGCCGCTCCGGCCAAGCCGTAAGACGCACGGGACCGGCGGGTCGGCTCCGGTTCAGGCCCGACCCGCGAACCCGTCGGGGCCAACACAAGGGCGGCGGCACGAAGCATGCGAGAGGCCGCCGCCGGCCTCCAGGCAACGCAAGGATTAGGACAAGACTATGGCGATATCCACGGGCGGAGGCGGTGCAGATACACCGATGTCCGACATCAACACGACGCCGCTCGTCGACGTCATGCTGGTGCTGCTCATCATCTTCCTGATCGCGGTTCCGGTCGCGATCCAGACGATCGAGAAGCTGCGTATCCCGGTTGTTGCCGCGGTCGAATCGAAGGACAAGGTCGAAAACCTGCTCCTCACCGTCTCGACCACGGACAGCTCCGGCCGCAGCGCCGGCGAACCCGGCTACGAAGGCGCGGCTCGCAACGGCGAATGCCGCATCTACTTCAACAACGTCACTCCGGTCACCTCGGAAGAGCTGCGCGACCAGGCTTTCAAGCGTCTCGATGCCATCGTGAAGCGTGAAGGCGGCCCGCAGGCCCTGATGGCCAATCCCGATCTCATCCCGCAGGTTCACATCCGCGGCGACGTCCAGGCTCCCTGGCGCTGCGTCGCAGGTGCGATCTACAACGTTCAGGTCTCGGGTTATCCGACGGTTGGCTTCATCACCAACCCGATCGACCCCGCCGGCTGACGTTCGGCAGGAACAGGAGTAAACTCTCATGGCAATGTCAGGCGGCAAGGATGATGGCGCCCCGATGATGGACATGAACACGACGCCGTTGATCGACGTCATGCTCGTGCTCCTCATCATGTTCATCATCACCATCCCGGTTGCGACCCACTCGATCGACATCGACCTGCCGGTCGCGACGCCTCCGACGAACGAGCCGCCGCCGATCGATCCCGTGAAGAACAAGGTCGTTCTCACGGCGGACGAAAAGATCCTGTGGAACGGCACCCAGATCGACTCAGCGACGCTCACCAACTCGCTTCAGGCCACCACCCGGATGACCCCCGAGCCGGAACTGCAGTTCCAGCCCGAGCCGGAAGCCAGCTACGAGCTGTCGGCGCAGGTGCTCCAGGTCATCAAGGCCGCGGAAGTCACCAAGTTCGGCTTCGTCGGAAACGAACAGTTCGCGACTTTCGGCAAGTAAGCCGGGTTCAAAGACTGGTCCCCGCAAGGGACACCCAAAAGGGGCGGAGCGATCCGCCCCTTTTTTGTTGAGGACCCTCCCGGCCTCCTGTTCGGTGGGCCCCTCGATGGCGCTCCCCATCTGATCGCGGCTCGCAGCCCGGCGGGAGCCGCAGCGCGTTTGCGCTCACTCGCCCTCTTCTTCCTCCATCGCCGGGTCGACCCGCATGGCGACCGAGGCAAGGCTCTCGGCCTCCAGCAGGAGGTCGTCGTCCGCCGCGCCCGAGGGCAGGTTCTCACGGCCGATCATCGAAAGCGCGGGGACCGACAGTGGACTGATCCGCTCCAGACGCACATGGTCGATCTCCTTACCCGCACGGTCGAGGACGTCGGCGACGCGGCCCACGTCCGTCATGCGGGCACGCGCATCGGCCCATGCGGCCTGTATCAGCAGATGGTCGGGCTCGTATTTGCGCAATACGTCGTAGATGAGGTCGGTGGAGAACGTGACCTGCCTTCCAGACTTGCGCTTGCCCGGCTGCTGCCGCTCCACCAGACCCGAAATCACCGCAACCTCGCGGAAGGCCCGGCGCAGCAGGTACGATTGCTGCACCCAGTCTACGAACTCGTGCGTGAGGATGTCGGGCGACAGCAGGATGGCCGGGTCCTCCACCGGCTTCAGTCCCCACACGATCAGCGTGTAGTCGGTCGCCACGAAGCCCAGCGGCCCAAGGCCCCTTGCCTCCATGCGCCGGGTGACGAGCATCCCCAGCGACTGGTTCGCATTCCAGCCCTCGAAAGTGTAGTAACTCGTGTACTCCAGCCCGCGATGGGGGAAGCTCTCGACCAGCAGGCGTCCCGGCGCGGGCAGGTGCGAGCGCCAGTCCTGAACCTCCAGCCATTCGCGCACGTCGTCGGGGAACCGCGACCACCCGGCCCTGTCCGACAGCATGGCGCGCACCCGGTCGGCAAGGTGGGTGGAGATCGGCAGGCGCTGTCCGGAATAGCTGGGGATGGTGGCCGAACGCCTGGCGGCCCGCACGATCAGTTCCAGATCCTTCAACCCCTCCACCTCGAGGTCCATCCCTGCGAACCGGAAGGTATCGCCGGGTTCCAGGCTGGCTCCGAAGCCCTCTTCGACCTTGCCCAGCGAGCGCCCGTTCCGGAAGCGAACGTCGAGCATCTCGGCATCGACGATGATCCCTGCATTCAGGCGGTGGCGTGCGGCATGCTCCGGGTGGGTGAGGCGCCATGTCCCGTCGCGGTCGCGCACGATGCGGCGGAACCGGTCGTAGGAGCGCAGCGCATACCCACCGGTCGCCACGAACTCGAGCACGCGCGAGAACGTATCTTCCTCGATCCAGGCATAGGACAGCGCGGAGCGTATCTCGGCCCGCAGGTCGTCCTCGCGGAAGGGCCCGGCGCAGGCCACGGCCATGACATGCTGCGCCAGCACGTCGAGCCCGCCGGGGCGGAACGGATCGCCGTCGCGCTGGCCTTCGCGCACGGCCTGCTGCGCCGCGAAGGCCTCGAGGAACTCGAAGCGGTTGCCCGGCACAAGCACGGCCTCGCTGGGCGTATCAAGCCGGTGATTGGCACGTCCGATACGCTGCAGCAGGCGCGAGGAGCCCTTGGGCGCGCCCATCTGCACGACCAGGTCGATGTCTCCCCAGTCGATCCCGAGGTCGAGGCTGGCGGTGCATACCAACGCTCGCAGCTTTCCGTCCGCCATTGCCGCTTCCACCTTGCGGCGCGCTTCGCGGGAGAGCGAGCCGTGGTGGATGCCGATCGGCAGGTTGCCCTCGTTCGCATCCCAGAGTTCCTGGAAGATGTATTCGGCAAGGAACCGCGTGTTGGTGAAGACCAGCGTCGTGCGGTGCGCCCGGATCTGCTCGATCAGTTGCGGGATCGCCCAGGTGGCTGCGTGGCCGCTCCAGGGAATGCGCTCCTCGCGCGGTAGCAGGATGTCGACCTCCGGTTCGGCGCCGGGCTCGCCATGGACCAGTTCCACACTGTCGATCTCGCCCCAGGGCGCAAGCCAGGCGCGATATTCGTCCGGATCGGCCAGCGTCGCGGAAAGCGCGGCGCGCTGAAGGGCGGGGTTGATCGCCTGGAGCCGGGAGAGAGCCAGCGCCAGCAGATCGCCGCGCTTGCCCGTGGCGAAGGCGTGGACTTCGTCGATCACCACCCGCTGCAGCCCGGCGAAGAGTTTGCCCGCCTCGGGATAGCTCAGCAGCAGCGAAAGCGATTCGGGCGTGGTCAGCAGGACGTGGGGGGGGCGGCTGCGCTGGCGTGCCTTGCGGTCGGACGGCGTGTCGCCGCTTCGGGTTTCGACCCGGATCGGCAGGCCGATTTCCTCGATCGGCGCAAGCAGGTTGCGCTGCACGTCGGTGGCCAGCGCCTTCAGGGGCGAGACGTAGAGCGTGTGCAGGCCCTCGGGCGCGGGCACGCCGTCTAGCCGGGAAGAGCAGAACGCGGCGAGCGTCGGCAGGAAGCCCGAGAGTGTCTTGCCCGCACCCGTGTCGGCGACGAGTAGGGCGTGCTGCCCCCGGTCGTCCGCCTCCAGCATTGCCGCCTGGTGGCGCCGGACCCGCCATCCACGCGCATCGAACCAGGCGGCGATCTCGGGAGGGACGGAGCCGGGCGCGTTCGTGTTCATGCAGCGGAGGAGGAGCATATCGGCACGAGGAAGGAAAGCACCGCGCGCCAGCGAGGTTGCACGGTCGCCCGCGTCCCCGCCGCGTCAGCCGTGGCCGCCCTTGCCGTCGCCCGCCCGCTTCACTCCCGAGAGGGCGAGTTGCCCGTCGATCTCGGCGACGAGCCGCGCGAGGCCATCGGCCGTGGCGCTCTCGGCACGGGCAGTGAGCGCAGCCTGCGTGTTCGAGGCTCGCAGCAGCCACCAGCCCTCACCTGTCTCCACGCGCACCCCGTCGAGCGCGTTCGCCCGCAGCCCCGTGGCCGCAAGCCTTTCGCGCACCTCCTCCACCACGGCGAACTTGCGATCCTCGGGCACGGCGAAGCGCAGTTCGGGGGTGTTGTGCATGACCGGCATGGTATCGCGTAGCTGCGCAACGGAGCGGTTGAACCGGGCACACGCGGCGATCAGCCTGACAGCGGCGTAGAGGCCATCGTCGAAGCCGAATGCATCGTCGGCGAAGAAGAAGTGCCCGCTCGTCTCGCCGCCCAGCAGCGCGCCCGTCGCCTTCATTCTGGACTTGATGTGCGAGTGCCCGGAGGGCGACATCTGGGCCGTCCCGCCCAGTTCGCGCACCGTGTCGAAGACGGCGGCGGAGGCCTTGACGTCCGCGATCACCGTCGCTCCCGGGCGCCGCGCCAGCAGGTCGCGGGCAAAGATCATGAGCAACCCGTCTGCGTCGAGGACCCGCCCCTGCCCGTCGACGATGCCGAGCCGGTCCGCATCGCCGTCGAAAGCCGCACCGAAGTCGAGCTTCTTGGCCGCGACGAGCGCCTGCAGGTCTGCAAGGTTGGCCTCGATCGTCGGATCGGGATGGTGATTGGGAAACCGCCCGTCCACTTCGGAGTGAAGCAGATGGTGTTCGCCAGGCAATCGCGAGACGAGCATTTCAAGCGCAGGCCCCGCCGCGCCATTGCCCGCGTCCCAACCCACGCGAAGGCTGCCGAGGTCGTGCGGATCGATACCGGAAAGCCCTTCGAGCAGCCAGTCGACGTAAGCGGGCAGGATGTCGCGCTGCTCGATCCTGCCGGGACTGCGGGGCGCCGGCGCCCCGTCCGTCGCTTCGAGGCGGCGAATGTCGGCGCCGAAGAACGGCCGCCCGCCAAGTACCATCTTGAAGCCGTTGTGATCGCGGGGATTGTGGCTGCCAGTTACCTGAACGCCGCCCTGCACCTCTGGGGTTGATGCCTCCGCGAAATAGAGCATGGGCGTGGGGCCAAGCCCGATGCGGATGACCGTCACGCCCGCTTTGACGAACCCTTCGACGAGCGCGGCTTCCAGATCCGGCGAACTGAGCCGCCCGTCGCGGCCGACGACGACACGGGGCTCTTTGCCTGCGGCAATCGCCGTGTCCGCCACAATCGCGCCGAACCGCGCGCCGATCGCCCGGGCATCGGCCTCGAACAGCGTCTCGCCGTAGACGCCGCGAATGTCGTATTCGCGCAGGATCGAAGGATGAAAGACGTGGGGCTGCATCATCCTCCATCTGTGCCCCAGGGCCGCCACCGCAGGCAAGCGCGCATCGGGAGGTGAAGGGCATCGAAGCGCCAACTTCCCCCCATTGCCGCAACGACCCTGCCTCCGATGATCTGACGCGACGCGCCCCGCTCAAACCTCGCGAAGCCAGGCGTCGAAAGCCGATACCTCGCGCAGGCGGTTGTTCACGAAGACGCCGAGATAGGAGCGGTCCTCCACCGCGAAAAACGCGGGCGAGGGCACTGTGCAACTGTCTCCCGAAGCCTCCACCTCGCTGATTTCGGCGTAGTACCGGTCGCGGCGCAGGGTGAACTGGTAGAGGCCGAGCCCGCGCTCGCCTTTCAGCATGTTCGTTTCCTCCAGGCGCACGGGTGCCCGGTCGCGCTTGCCTGCCGAGAGGGTCCAGCCCCGGATGAGGGCCAGGTCTTCAACCGGACTGCGTGCCGGGTAATCGAGGATGCGATCGATGACGTCGTTGTCGAAGCGCACGCCCAGTTCGTCGGCGCGCTGCGCCACGGCATCGTCATCAAGGCCCGGCGCTTCGTTTATCAGCCGCACGAGCCTGCCAAGAGAGCGGCGGCAGCGGCGCCGATCCCCGGCAACAGCATGCGGCGTGATACGGGCATCGTCCCTCCCCCCGCCGCGCTGCGGCTACATCCGGGTGCCGCGCCGTCAGACCTCTGCCGGAAGCTGCGCCAGCAGGACGTCGCGCGCGGCGTTTGCTTCGTGGACCTGTTCGCTGCTGCCGCCCCGGTCCGGATGGACGAGAGCCACGCGCCGCCGGTGCGCCTCCACGATCTCGCGGCGGCTTGCGCCCGCCTCGATGCCGAGCAGCGCCCTTGCCCGCGCGGCCTCGAACGAAAGGGCGCTTCGCGGGGTCTTCGCCTGCCAGGGCCAGCGGCCCGAGTAAAGGCGCCAGGCGATGCAGGCCAGCGCGACCAGCCAGAGCAGTTTCACCACCGGGTCACGCGCCTGCCGCGAGCGCCGCTTCGCCGGCCCCGCGCTCGGGTATGGGCAGGTTCAGGCCCGCCAGGAGGCCGCGCACTTCCTGCCGGGCAACGAGATGGCTGGTGCCAAGGTCGCCCAGATGGCCCTTGTCGAGCAGCGTCAGGCCCGAAGGGAACAGCTCGCGGAAGATGACGCGCTCCGAAAGGCCGCCCGCGATGCGGAAGCCGGCACGCTTCGACAGTTCCTGTAGCGCTCCGTCGATGCGGCGCATGTTGCGCGCTTCCACGTGCTGCACGCGGTTCCTCACCACCACCCAGTCGAGATCGCGCCGACCCTCGTTGATGGTCTTGAGACCGCGCTTCTTGCGCGCTTCCCACATGACCTCCGCGTAGAAGGACAGCCGCTTGACCCGGAAGGTCTCGCTGTCGACCTGACCGAGGAGATCGAAGTCGACGAAGCTGTCGTTGAGCGGGGTGACCAGCGTGTCGGCGGTGGTGGCGACATGGCGGGCGAACGCATCGTCGCGGCCCGGAGTGTCGAACACGAGGAAGTCAAATCCTTCCGCGATCTGCTCGGCGAGATCGTCCAGTTCATCGACATCGTCGCCATCGTAGACCGCGAAGCGCGCGCCGGGCAGCGCGATGTCGCGCTTGCGCTCGGTTTCCACCCGGTTCTCCAGATAGCGGAAGAGGGTGCGCTGGCGCGGATCGAGGTCGATGCACGCGACATTCGCGCCCTGATAGGCAAGCGCGATGGCGACATGGACGGCGGTGGTGGACTTGCCGGTGCCGCCCTTCTCGTTGGCGAAGACGATGCGATGCGCTGTCACGGGACCGATACGCTTTCCTGCTGCGGCGCGAAGGACAGGTCCTTGGGCCGACGTTTCAAACATTGCCCCCAGAAGCGCGCCGGGTCTAGAGAACCACCCGCGCGCCTGCCGGTCGCGGCCATCATACTGGAGCAGTGAACCCCAATGCAAACCGTCCACACCCTTGATCCACTGCGCAGTGCCGTCGCCGCCCTGCGCGAGGCCGGGCCGGTTGCCCTGGTGCCAACGATGGGCGCGCTCCATGAAGGGCATCTGACACTCGTGCGCGAGGCCCGCAGGCACGCGCGGGGCGTGGTGGTGTCGATCTTCGTGAACCCGCTGCAGTTCGGCGCCGGAGAAGACCTGGACGCCTACCCCCGCCAGCTTGCGCGCGATTCGGCCTTGCTCGAGGCGGAGGGCGTGGACGTGCTCTGGGCCCCCACGGTGGAGGCGATGTACCCCGCGGGCTTCTCGTCCAACATCTCCGTTGCGGGCGTGAGCGAGGGCCTGTGCGGCGGCGCGCGCCCCGGGCATTTCGATGGCGTGGCGACCGTCGTGTGCAAGCTGTTCAACCAGGTCATGCCGGACGTTGCGCTGTTCGGCGAGAAGGACTGGCAGCAGCTCGCCGTGATCCGCCGCATGGCCCGCGACCTCGACCTGACGCGCCCGGCGGCCGATGCGATCCTCGGGGTCGAGACGGTCCGGGAGGAGGACGGCCTCGCCCGCTCCTCGCGCAACGCCTACCTCTCGCCCGAAGAGCGGGAGGCGGCCGTCGCCCTGCCGCGCGCCATGCACCGCGCAATCGCCGGGATCGAGAACGGCGAAGACGTCGCGCAGGCGCTTGAGGCGCTGAAAGCCGAAATCATCGCCGGCGGCTTCGCCTCGGTCGACTATGCCGAGCTTCGCGACGCGGAGAGCCTGGCCACGCTGAACGCCCGGGCGAGCCGCCCCATGCGCCTGCTGGCAGCCGCGCGGATCGGGCCGGCACGGCTCATCGACAACATGCCGGTTGCCGCCGCCCCGCAGTGACCAGGCGCCCGGACTCCTGACCCGCCCACCTCTTGCGGGAGGGAGGGATGACAGGCATTGTCAGGCGACCTCGGCGGCGCGCCAGTGTAGGTTCGGGCGGATACGATGGGGGCATCGCCGCCCGCGCATGGGCGCGGCCGCCGTCGCGGGGGAATGGCCATTATCGATGCAACGTCCTGCCGGCGCGGCACCAGCGTGCTGATCGCCTTGCAACGCCCCGACACGGGCGGCGGCCTCGCGCACCGGGCCGTCGCGGTCGTTCATGGCAGAAAGCGCGGCGCACGATGAGCGGGCTGAACATCCTCTATATCGAGGACGATTCGCGCGCGGCCTCGCAGGTCAGGGAACTTGCCCTCCAGTCGGGAGACACCCTGAGCTGGTGCGCCACGGGAAGCGACGGGCTCAAGCGCGCGGGAGCCGAACGCTTCGACGTCATCATCCTCGACCGCATGCTGCCCGACCTCGACGGGCTGACGATCCTTGCACGCCTGCGCGAAAGCGGCGTCGGCACCCCGGTGCTGCTGCTTTCGGCGCTGGGACGCAGCTCCGACCGCGCCGAAGGGCTGGATGCGGGCGCGGACGACTATCTTGCCAAGCCGTTCGAGGCGGACGAACTGCTGGCTCGCCTGCGCGCGCTACATCGCCGCGCCTCCGGCCGCGAGCATTCCGCCGTCATCCTCTACGGCGCCTTCGAGTGCCACGTGAAGGCCCGCACCGCCTTCCGCGACAACCGTCACCTCGCGCTGAGCCCCAAGGAGTTCGAGCTTTTCCGCTACTTCATGGAGAATGCGGGCGAAGTCCTCACCCGCGAGATGCTGCTGCGCGACGTGTGGAAAATGAACTTCGACCCGCAGACCAACGTCGTCGACGTCAACATAGGTCGCCTGCGCCGCAAGCTCGAGGAAGGTTTCGACCGGCCCGCCCTTGCGACCATATGGGGCTCGGGATACCGGCTGCTCGACGGGCGGTGAGGATGCCTTTCCATGCAAGGCCCCGATTCCGGGGCGAACCTTCGGCATGAGCCGCCTCATCCTCATTCGCCACTCGATCTTCGCGCAGATCGTCGTGTGGGCGATCGCGACCGCGGCGACGATCACCTTCGGCCTCTGGGCGCTCACCAACGCAACGATCCAGCGGACCAACCGGCAGGCTCTGGAGCGGGCCGTCGACGTCGACCTTGCAGGCATGGTCGACATCTATGCCAGCGGCGACGAACACGAACTCGCCAAGCGGATCAAGGACCGCCTCGCCCTGCAACCGCGCGCCGGGGCCACCGCGCACTACCTGCTTGCCGACGACCAGGGCAATCGCATCGCCGGCGATCTCACCAGATGGCCGGGCCTGCGCGCCGGGCTGTCGGAAGCCGGAGACGTCAGGATCGACGGTAACGAGGGGGCGTTCGCCCGCTCCACCCAGCTTGCCCCCAACCTGAGGCTGCTGGTGGCGCACGAATACAACGACCTCAGCGTCCTGCAGCGCCAGGTCGCGCTGGTGTTCCTGACGGGCGGCGTGCTGGCGGTGCTCGCGGTGGCGCTGGGCGGATGGACCGCGGCGCACCGGCTTGCCGGAAGGCTCGAGCGGATCAACGCCGCCTTTCGCCAGCCCGACGATGCAGCGCTGGAGCAACTGGCCCGCAGCTCCGTCGGCCGCGACGAGATCGACGAACTGACGAGCCACTCGGGCAATGCGCTCTCGCGGCTGAAGCGCCTGGCGGCCGCGCACCGCGAGACGAGCGACCACGTCGCGCACGAGATGCGCACGCCGCTCATGCACCTCGACAACCGACTGGTGAAGGCGCTCGCCGCCACGCCCGATGGCGAGACCGCGGCGCGCATTGCCGACGCCCGCAAGGAAATTCGCGGCATCATCCGCATGCTCGAATCGCTTCTCGACATCGCCGCGAGCGAGGCGCGCCGAGGAGACCGGCACGGGCTCTCGCCCGTGGACCTGAGCGCCCTCGTCACCCGACTGGCGGAACTCTATGCCGACAGCGCGGAGGATTCGGGCCATCACCTCGCCTTCGACGTGGAGCCCGGCGTCATGATCGACGGGGAGGAGATGCAGCTGACACGGCTCGTCACCAACCTGCTCGACAACGCCTTCAAGTTCGTGCCTGCCGGTGGTACGGTGCGCCTCACGCTGCGGCAGGGCCCGAGACTCGTGGTGAGCGACGATGGACCGGGCATCTGCGAGGATCAACGAGAACGTATTTTCGAGAAGTTCAGTCGCGGTGGCAGTCGCTTCGGAACGGAAGGGGCCGGCCTTGGCCTTGCCCTGTGCCGCGCAATCGCCGAGCGGCACCACCTGGAGATCAACCTGGTGCCCACCGAGAAGGGCGCCTGTTTCAGCGTTACGCCGGAGTCGAAGCGATGAGCCTTGCATTGCGCCGCCGCCCTGCCCCCTTCGCCGCCATCCTCTGCGCGGCCCTGTGCACCGCGCCATGCGCAGCAGCACCGGCAGCCCCTACAGCCGCGCAGGACGATGCACCCGCGCTTGGAGAGAGAGTGGCGCTCGCGCTGTCGAGCGCGCAGGCCGCGCAGGCCGGAGCAGACGCCTCGGCGCTCGCACAGGCGCTTGGCGTGATCGAACGCGCAGGCGCCCGTCCCCTCGCCGAGTGGCAGGGGCAAGACCCCGTCCCCGCCTGGCGCGCGCTGGTCGCCACCACGCCCAGCCCGCTTCGCGGCAGTCCCCTTGGCCCCGGTTATCGCAGCGGCAAGGCCGCGCCCGGGCGAAGCGACAGTTTCGAGCAGGTGTTCCTTTCGGGCAAGAAGGCCAGCATCGCCCTTTCCACGCCCAGCAACACGCCCATGACGCTGCAGGTCCTCGACGCCGACCGGCGGCCCGTCTGCACTGCCGCCGACGCCCGTCGCGGCTGCCGCTGGATACCCCTTTTCACCCAGCGCTACGTGATCGAGGTGCGCAACGGCGGCGACCGGGTGGCCGAATATTTCCTCGTGGTGGAGTGACCTGCTGGCCGCCCTTCACTCGCTGCGAAAAGCGTGAGTGATCGGATAGCGGCGGTCCCGGCCGAAGTTGCGCGAGGTCAGCTTGACGCCCGGGGCGGACTGGCGGCGCCTGTACTCCGCGCTGTGGAGAAGGTCTTCCACCGCCCTCACCGTTTCCCGCGCGAAGCCTTCCTGCACCAGCTGCCCCACGCTCTTGTCGTTCTCGACGAGGCCGACGAGGATGGCATCGAGCATCTCGCCCTCGGGCAGGCGGCCGCTCCCGTACGGTCCCCCGCGCGCCGTGTCTCGCCGTCCGCGAAGCAGCGTGGCCTGCGGGATCACCGCTCCGGCCGGGCCAAGGCCGATGCGCGGCACATGGCCGTTCCGCCAGCTGGCGAGCGCGGCGACAGTGCTGGCGTAGGCATCCTTCAGCGGATTGTAGGCGGCCGCGCCCGCGCACAGCGCTGCATCGCCGGTGCCGAGATCGCTCTTGTCGCTGCTCGTCACCAGCAGCGAGCCGCGCCGCCCCGCGAGGATGGCCAGCGCCGCCGCGCGCAGCTGGCGCTCCGGCTCTTCCTCCGTCCGGCTGCTGGGCACATCCCCATCCTCTTGCCCCAGCATGGCGTCCATGCTCTCGAGCGCCGCGTCGATCGGCATCGGCGCGCAGCGGATGCCCAGTGCGCTGGCGCAGGCGGCTGCGTCCTCCAGCGCTGCACCGGCCGTGGAGCGCGAGGGCATCATCACGGCGCGAACGCGTTCCGGCCCGAGCGCGTCCACCGCGATCGCGGCGCAGGCGGCCGAGGCCACGCCGCCGTCCAGCGCCAGCAGCGCGCCCCGAAAGCCACCCCGGTTCACATAGTCCCGCAAGGCCAGGACCATGGCGCAGTAGATGTCCTCAGGATGCGCGGCCAGGGCTTCCACGGTGCCGCGATCGCATCGCCAGCCTCTCACCGTCTTGGTCCAGCGGGTTTCGAAGACCTGCTCCTCCCAGTCCCTCAGCTGCGCTGCGAGGCTGCCATCGCCGTTGACGACGAAGCTGGCCCCATCGAACACCAGTTCGTCCTGCCCACCCACGCGGTTGAGGTAGGCCAGCGGAAGCCCGGTATCGACCGCGCGGCGCTTGGCCACGCCCTCGATCCGCAGGGCATCCTTGTTCATCTCGTAGGGACTGCCGTTGATCGAGACGAGGATCTCGGCGCCGAAATCGGCAAGGTGGCGGCACACCTCGACGCGCCACAGGTCCTCGCCAACCGGCACGCCGATCATTGTGCCGCGCAGGATCACCGGTTCGGGCAGCGGGCCGGGCTGGAACAGGCGCATCTCGTCCAGCGTGCCATAGTTCGGCAGCTCGTGCTTGAGGCGCACGGCCGCGACTTTCCCCTGGTCGAGGAGAGCGACGCCGTTGTGAAGCGCGCCATCGAGGATGAAGGCCGAGCCGACCAGCATCGCCGGTCCCTCGCTCGCGCTCGCTTCTGCCAGTTGCTGCAGTTGCGCGGCTGCGCGTTCGATCAGGGCGGGCTTGAGGACCAGGTCCTCGGGCGGATAGCCGACAAGGTGAAGTTCGGGGAAGACCACAAGGTCGCTGCCCTTCGCCTGCTCGCGCGCGGCAAGGACGCCTGCCGCATTGCCGGGAATGTCTCCCACCGACTGGTTGAGCTGCGCGAGAGTGATCTTCAGCGTGTCGGGCATGGCCCGGTTGATGCCCGCGCCACCGGGGCAGTGCAAACGAAAAGCCGTGCCCGGAGCATGGACCTACGGAGTCCGACCGGAGGCTTTGCGCTTGCGCCGGATACAAAAAACCCTCCCGCTAAGGAGGGCTTCTGTCCGTCGTGAAACGGACTTTCCGTCAGGACCCCGAAAAGTCCCGGATCGAAAAGCCGCGGGGGCCAGCGAGCCGCGAGGGCAGGCGCCAGACCCCCAGAGCCGATTACATCGCCTCGGACGCAGCCTCGGTCGGCACGTCGGTGGCGTCACCGGTCATCATCTCTTCCGGAGTGGTTTCCACCGACTCGGTGGCTTCGGGAGCCGGTTCACCACCACAAGCAGCGAGCGACAGTGCGGCGACCGACGCGAACGCGGCGAAAGCAATCTTCTTCATGCGAATCCCCTTGCATTGTTTGGCGCATAGGCCAACGCTTGCAGGCAAGCCTGCAGTGGCACTCTTTAGACGAGACGATGGTGCAACGCAAATAGGAATGATGGTGGCCGAAATCGGCTGTTTTCCTAGGGCTTGCAAACATATAAAGATATCTTTATATGCCTTGCCATGCGGATCGACCCCCTCCTGAGAGCTCTTTCTGAGCCAACGCGGCTGCGCATCATGCGCCTGCTCGCGCATATGGAGCTGGCGGTCGGCGAGCTTGCGCAGGTGCTCGGCCAGAGCCAGCCCCGCGTCTCGCGCCACATCCGCATCCTGTGCGACGCGGGCCTTGCCGAGCGGCGCAAGGAAGGCAGCTGGGTGTTCCTGCGCAGCGCGGTGAACGAGCACGGCCCTCTCTCGATGGGGAGCGTGGCGGCGCAGCTGCTGACGCTGGCGGAGCGGGAGGACGCGCAGTTCTGCGCCCGGTGCGCCGAGGACCGCCGCCACCTGGCAGCGATCCGCGCGGCGCGGGAGGCGAACGCGCAGGCCTACTTCGCGCGCCATGCCGAGGAATGGGACACGCTGCGCAGCCTGCACGGCGCCGACGAGCCGGTGGAGGCCGCCTTGCTCGACACGCTGGGCCGGGATCCGCTCGGCGCGCTGCTGGATGTGGGCACCGGCACCGGGCGCATGGCCGAGCTTCTCTCCCCGGGCGCGGGGCAAGTGACCGCGCTCGACAAGAGCCCCGAGATGCTGCGCATCGCCCGCGCGCGCCTGCAGACGCTTCCGGCGGGCAAGATCGACCTCGTGCAGGGCGATTTCACCGCGCTGCCCTTTGCCCCGGCCGCCTTCGACACGGTGCTCTTCCATCAGGTGCTGCACTATGCGCAGGATCCCGGCGCGGTGCTGGCGGAGGCCGCGCGCGTCCTTCGGCCGGGCGGTCGCATCGCGGTCGTCGATCTTGCCGCCCACGACCGCGAGGAACTGCGCGAGCGTCACGCCCATGCGCGCCTCGGCTTTTCGGACGAGCAGATGCTGGCGCTGCTCGCTTCCGCAGGGCTGGTCCCGGCCGCCCCCACCGCATTGCCGGGCGATCCGCTCACCGTGAAGATCTGGACGGCGCGGCGGGAAAGCGCCACGGGCGACCACGCCCTCCCCGCGCCCAGCGAAGCCAACGCCAATCGAGAGACAAGCCCGACATGACCGCTGCTCCCCAGCCCGCAACCGGGCGCACTGCAGAGACCCCGCTTTTCGCAGGGGCCCGGGGCGACATCTGCGTCTCCTTCGAATTCTTCCCGCCCAAGACGGAGAAGATGGAAGAGCAGCTGTGGGATGCGATCACCCAGCTTGCACCGCTCGATCCCAGCTTCGTCTCGGTGACTTACGGCGCGGGCGGCTCCACGCGCGAGCGCACGCATGCGACCGTTTCGCGCATCGTGCGGGAAACTTCGCTGGTGCCGGCCGCCCACCTCACCTGCGTGGCGGCAAGCAAGGCCGAGATCGCCGAGGTGGTCGACCAGTACTGGGAAGCGGGCGTGCGCCACATCGTCGCCCTGCGCGGCGATCCGCCGCCGTCTGACGGCGGCCGCTTCGTGGCCCATCCCGAAGGCTATGCCAGCGCCGCCGAGCTGGTCGAGGGACTTATGAAGCGCCACGACTTCGAGGTTTCCGTCGCCGCCTATCCCGAGGTTCACCCCGAAGCGGCGAGCGCCGACCTCGACCTCGACAACCTCAAGCGCAAGATCGATGCCGGCGCCACCCGCGCGATCACGCAGTTCTTCTTCTCGACCGACGCCTATTTCCGCTTCCTCGACAAGGCGCTGGCGGCGGGCATCACCGCGCCGATCCTGCCCGGCATCATGCCGGTGACGAGCTTCACCGCGATCCGCCGCATGTCGGGCAATACAGAGATCCCGGACTGGCTGGAGACGATGTTCGAAGGGCTCGACGAGCGTCCGGGCCCCCGCGCCCTCGTCGCCGCGGTGGCGGCCGCGGACCTTTGCAAGCGCCTCTACGAAGGCGGCGTGCGCGACTTTCACTTCTACACTCTCAACCGCGCCGAGCAGGCCTACGCCATCTGCCAGCTGCTCGGCCTGCGTCCCAAGGAGCTCGCCGCATGAGCGTGCGCGAAACATTCCTCGCCGAGGCGGCCAAGCGCATCCTCATCACCGACGGCGCGTTCGGTACCGAGATCCAGAACTGGAAGCTCTCGGAAGCCGACTATGCCGGCGACCTCGGGCTGACCCACGACCAGAAGGGCAACAACGACATCCTCGCGCTGACCAAGCCCGAGGTTCCCGAGGCGATCCACCGCGCCTACTTCGAGGCCGGTGCGGACATTGCCGAGACCAACACCTTCTCGGCCAACCGCATCAGCCAGGCCGATTACGGCGCCGAGCATCTGGTCCGCGAGATCAACGTGGAATCGGCGAGGCTCGCCCGCCGCCTTGCCGACGAATTCCAGGCGAAGGACGCCGACAAAGGTATTTGGCGCCCCCGCTTCGTCGCGGGCGCGATCGGGCCGACCAACAAGACCCTTTCGCTCAGCCCCGACGTGAACGATCCCGGCTACCGCGAGATCGACTGGGACACGCTGGTCGACGTCTACAAGGAGCAGGCCGCCGCCCTCGTCGAAGGGGGCGCGGACTTCATCCTGATCGAGACCGTGTTCGACACGCTGAACGCCAAGGCGGGCGTGATGGCGGTGCGCCAGCTGGAGCACGAGCTTGGCCGCGAAGTGCCGATCATGCTTTCGATGACGCTGACCGATCTTTCGGGCCGCAACCTGTCCGGCCACACGGTCGAGGCGTTCTGGCACGCGGTTCGGCACGCCAAGCCCGTCACCATCGGGCTCAACTGCTCGTTCGGGGCGACGCAGCTGCGCCCCCACGTGAAGACGCTGTCGGAGATCGCCGATACGCTCATCATGATCTATCCGAACGCCGGGCTGCCCAACGAACTGGGCGCCTACGACGAGATGCCAGAGACCACGGCGGGCTTCGTGGGCGAATGGGCCGTCGCCGGGCAGGTGAACGTACTGGGCGGCTGCTGCGGCTCCACCCCTACGCACATCAAGGCAATCGCCGAGAAGGTGGGCGGCATGGCTCCGCGTGCGCTCCCCCGGCTTGAGCCCGTCACGCGCCTTGCAGGGCTCGAGCCCTTCATCATGGAGGCGTGATGGATCGGCTTCCGATCTGGCGCATCCGCCCGGCGGGGCCGGAGGATGCCGAGGCGCTCGCCCTAGTGGGCGGGGCGACGTTCCTCGAAACCTTTGCAGGCGTCATCGACGGCGCCGGGCTGGTCGCGCATTGCACGCGCCAGCACGCGCCCGAGAGTTATCGCGCCTACTTCGCCGGAGGGGCAAACGCCTGGCTCGCCGAGATCGAGCCGGGCGGCGCGCCGGTGGGCTACGCGCTCCTGTGCGCGCCCGAGATCGAGCATGCGCAGCTCGGCGATGTGGAGCTCAAGCGCATCTACCTGCTTTCCCGCTTCCAGGGCTCGACCATCGCCAGCGCCCTGATGCAGGCGGTAGTCGCCCACGCGCAAGGCGCAAGGCGCCTGCTGCTCGGCGTCAAGGACGACAACCACCGCGCCCTTTCCTTCTATGCCAAGCACGGCTTCGAGACGATCGGCACCCGCCGCTTCGACGTGGGCGGCAGGACATACGACGACTTCGTGCTCGCACGGCCTCTCTGATTCAACGAGAACACAAAAGATGACCGCCACCCCTTCCGGCTCCAGATTCGTCAACATCGGCGAACGCACCAACGTCACCGGCTCCGCCAGGTTCAAGAAGCTCGTCATGGCCGGCGACTACCCCGCCGCAATCGAGGTCGCCCGCCAGCAGGTGGAGAACGGCGCGCAGGTCATCGACGTCAACATGGACGAGGGCCTGCTCGACGCCGTCGAGGCGATGACGACCTACCTGAAGCTGCTCGCCGCCGAGCCCGACATCGCGCGGGTTCCCGTGATGGTGGACAGCTCGAAGTGGGAAGTGATCGAGGCGGGCCTCAAGTGCGTCTCGGGCAAGCCGATCGTCAACTCCATCTCGATGAAGGAAGGCGTCGACCAGTTCCTCGATCATGCGCGAAAGTGCATGGACTATGGTGCCGCCGTCGTCGTCATGGCCTTCGACGAGAAGGGCCAGGCCGACACCAAGGAGCGCAAGATCGAGATCTGCACGCGCGCCTACGGCCTCCTCACCGGCATCGGCTTCCCGCCCGAGGACATCATTTTCGACCCCAACGTCTTCGCGGTGGCGACAGGCATCGAGGAACACGACCGCTACGGGCTCGACTTCATCGAGGCAGTGGCGGAAATCCGCGCGCGGTGCCCGCACGTGCACTTCTCGGGCGGCCTCTCCAACCTCTCGTTCAGCTTCCGCGGCAACGAGACGGTGCGCCGGGCGATGCACTCGGTCTTCCTCTACCATGCGATTCCCGCAGGGCTCGACATGGCGATCGTGAACGCCGGCCAGCTCGACGTCTACGACCAGATCGACCCGGCCCTTCGCGAGGCTTGCGAAGACGTCATCATGATGCGCCGACCGGGCATTGGCGAGGACGGCAAGACCGCGACCGAGCGGCTCATCGAGCTGGCGGAAAGCTACAAGGGCAAGGACACCGTCGCCGAGAAGGCCGCCGAGGAATGGCGGGGCTGGGACGTCGTCAAGCGCCTCGAGCATGCGCTGGTCAAAGGCATCGACGCATACGTGGTGGACGATACCGAGGAAGCCCGCGCCGAGATCGCGGCGCGCGGCGGCAGGCCCATCGAAGTGATCGAAGGCCCGCTGATGGGCGGCATGAACGTGGTCGGCGACCTGTTCGGATCGGGCAAGATGTTCCTGCCGCAGGTGGTGAAATCCGCGCGCGTCATGAAGAAAGCGGTCGCCCACCTGATCCCCTTCATCGAGGCGGAGAAGCAGCCCGGCGCCAAGGCCAAGGGCCGCATCATCATGGCGACGGTCAAGGGCGACGTCCACGACATCGGCAAGAACATCGTCGGCGTCGTGCTCCAGTGCAACGGCTACGAGGTGATCGACCTTGGCGTCATGGTGCCCTGGACGAAGATCCTGGAAGCCGCGAACGAGAACGAGGCCGACATCATCGGCCTGTCCGGCCTCATCACCCCCTCGCTCGACGAGATGGTGACGGTGGCCGAGGAAATGCAGCGCGCCGAGATGAACATCCCGCTGCTGATCGGCGGGGCGACGACATCGAAGGTCCACACCGCGCTGCGCATCGACCCGGCCTACAAGGGCCCGGTGGTCCACGTGCTCGACGCCAGCCGTGCCGTCGGCGTCGCTTCGCAGCTGCTGTCCGATACGCAGGCGGTGCCTTTCGTGTCCTCAGTCGCGGACGAATACGAGAAAGTGCGCATCGCGCGTGAGGGCAAGGGCCAGAGCGAGCTGCTCCCGATCGCGGAGGCGCGCGCCAACGGCTTCAAGGCGGACTTCGCGCAGAAGCCCGCGGCGCCCGCGGAGCCCGGCCTCCACGTGTTTGATGGCTGGGACCTTGCCGACCTTGCCGCAACGTTCGACTGGACGCCTTTCTTCCGCGCGTGGGAGCTTGCGGGCACTTACCCCGCGATCCTCGAGGACGAGATCGTGGGCGAAAGCGCGACGAGCCTGTTCGCCGATGCGCAGGCCATGCTGGCGAAGATCATCGACGAGAAGTGGCTGACCGCGCGCGGCGTCTGCGCCTTCTGGCCCGCCCGCCGGGATGGCGACGACGTGCTGCTCGACGCCGATGACCTTGGGGCAACGCGCCTTCCCATGCTGCGCCAGCAGGTGAAGAAGTCGCGCGGCCGGGAGAACTTCTGCCTGGCCGACTTCATCGACGACAAGGACGACTGGCTGGGCGGCTTCGCGGTCGCCATCCACGGCATCGAGCCGCATCTGGAGCGCTTCCAGTCCGCACACGACGACTATTCCGACATCCTTCTCAAGGCGCTGGCGGACCGTTTCGCCGAAGCCTTCGCCGAGCGCCTGCACAGCCATGTCCGCACGAAGCTGTGGGGCTATGCGCCCGACGAGCAATTCACCAACGAGGCGCTGATCCGCGAGGAATACCGCGGTATCCGCCCCGCTCCCGGCTACCCGGCGTGCCCCGACCATTCGCTCAAGCCGATCCTGTTCGACCTCCTCAGGGCCTCGGACAACGCCGGGATCGTGCTGACGGAAAGCCAGGCCATGCTGCCGACGGCGGCGGTCTCGGGCTTCTATTTCGCGCACCCGGAATCCTCGTACTTCGGCGTCGCCCGCATCGGGCGCGACCAGCTGGAAGACTACGCGGTGCGTCGCGGCGTGGACCTCGCCACGGCAGAGCGCTGGCTGCGGCCGAACCTGGACTGACGAACGCCATCTTCGCACTTGCAACATGACGGCACGAAGGTAACGCTGGCGGCATGACGACCGCCCGCATCCTCGAACGCACGCTGCTCCACGATGGCTGGTACAGGTTCTACCGGCTGCAGATGGAATTGCCCGACGGCACGAAGGTGGAGCGCCATCTCCTCGACAACGGCTCGGCCGTGGCGGTGCTCCCCTACGATCCGGTACGCCGCACGTGCATGCTGATCGACCAGCCGCGCGCCGCCGTGATCGCGGCCGGGGAGCCTCCGGTGCTGGAGGCGATCGCCGGCAACCTCGAAGGGGCGAGCCCGCAGGAGCGCATCGTCGAGGAAGCGATCGAGGAAGGCGGGCTGTGCATCCGCGACCTCGAACCGGTGGCCAACATCTGGCCGATGTTCGTTGTCTCGACCGAGCGGGTGCACCTCTACCTCGCGCAGTATTCGGCGCAGGACCGCGTGGGCCCGGGCGGCGGCGCGGAGGGAGAGGACGAGTGCATCACCGTCCACGAAATCGGCCTCGACACGCTGCGCGACATGGCCCTGTCGGGCGCACTGACCGACGCCAAGACGCTGGTCCTCGCACAGGCGCTGCTTCTGCGCCGTCCCGATCTCTGGGCCGACTGAGCGCACGGCCGGTCACGATAACGGAGGAAACCGCCGTCCGTGCGGTTTCCCTGCATCGCCCGCATCTGCCATAGTCGCCGCCGTGAACGACGACGACTGGCCTTTCGAGACGACCTTCTACGGCGAACCCGACGCCGACATGATGGACATACACGCCCCGCATGTGGACTGGACGCCCATGCCGCCTCCGTCCGAGGATGCGGTGGCGAAGGCGCTGCACGACGTCTTCGGCTTCTCGGGCTTCAGGGGCGTGCAGGACCAGGTGGTGGACCGCGTCCTGCACGGCCGCTCGACGCTGGCGGTCATGCCCACGGGCGCGGGCAAGTCGCTCACCTACCAGCTTCCCGCCGTCCTTCTGGAGGGCACCTGCGTCGTCGTCTCTCCCCTGATCGCGCTGATGCACGACCAGCTGCGCTCCGCCCGCGCCAACGGCATCCGCGCGGCCACGCTCACCAGCGCCGACGCCGATCGCGGGCAGACCATGGACGCCTTCCGCGCAGGCCACCTGGACCTGCTCTACATCGCGCCCGAACGCGCGAGCCAGCCCTACTTCCGCGACCTGCTGCAATCCGCGCGCGTCGGCCTGTTCGCCATCGACGAGGCGCACTGCGTCTCCGAATGGGGCCATGACTTCCGGCCCGACTACCGCCTGCTGCGCCCACTCCTCGATGCCTTCCCGCAAGTGCCGCGCCTGGCGCTGACGGCGACCGCAGACCATCACACCCGCGCCGACATCCTCGCCCAGCTCGGCATCCCGGAAGAAGGCCTGATCGTCGCCGGGTTCGACCGGCCGAACATCCGCTACACCATCCGCCCGCGCGAAAACGTGGGCCGCCAGATCAAGGCGGTGGTGGACGAGAACCCCGGCCCCGGCATCGTCTACGCCCCCACCCGCGCGCGCGTGGAGCAACTGGCGGAAACCCTGGCCTCCGCCACCGGGCGCCGCGTCCTGCCCTACCATGCCGGGCTCGATCCCGAAGTGCGCGCGCGCAACCAGGCGGCCTTCGTGGCGTCCGAGGACATGGTGATGGTGGCCACGGTCGCCTTCGGCATGGGGATCGACAAGCCGGACGTGCGCTTCGTCGCCCATGCGGGCATCCCCAAGTCGATCGAGGCCTACTACCAGGAAACCGGCCGCGCCGGGCGCGACGGCGATCCTTCGGTGGCGGTGATGTTCTGGGGGGCGGACGATTTCGCGCGGGCCCGCCAGCGCCTGTCCGAAATCGAGCCGGGGCGACAGCAGAGCGAGCGCCAGCGGCTCGATGCGCTGGCAGGGCTGGTGGAGACGGCAGGCTGCCGCCGCGCCGTGCTTCTGCGCCACTTCGGCGAACAGCCCGCCGAAACCTGCGGCAACTGCGACAACTGCCTCAATCCCGTGGGCGTGGTCGATGTCACGGACCTTGCCCGCAAGCTGCTTTCGGCCGTCTACCGCACCGGGCAGTCCTATGGCCTGGGGCATCTGGAAAAGGTGCTGGCGGGGCTATCGGACGAGCGCATCCAACAGCGCGGGCACGATCGTCTTTCCGTGTTCGGGATCCTGGACGAGCAGGAGAAGCCGCTGCTCAAAGGGCTGGCGCGCGCGCTTCAGGCCCGCGGCAGCCTGGTGCCGACCGAGCATGGCGGCCTGGCGCTGGGCGGCGATGCCCGCGCGATCCTGAAAGGGGAAGCCAGCGTCGTCATCGCCATCCCGCCCAAGCCCGAACGCAGGCGACGCCAGCGCGGCAGCGACAACGCCGCCAACCCGGTGGACGATCCGCTGTTCGAGGCCCTGCGCGAACTGCGCCGCGACCTGGCGCAGGACGCGGGCGTCCCGCCCTACGTGATCTTCCACGACTCCACCTTGCGCGAAATGGCGAGCGAACGCCCCTCGACACTGGTCGAGCTGGGCCGCATCGGCGGCGTCGGCACGCGCAAGCTGGAAGCCTACGGCGAGGAATTCCTCGACGTGCTCCACCGGTTCTGAAAACGGCGCGGGGCTTAATGCTCCGCCGCGTCCCCGAACGTCACAGGCACGGCCAACCTGAACGGCAGTTCGGGCGAAGCGATGCGCGATTCGCTGCCGTTCCCGTGGATCAGCACCACGCGTCCGACGCCCGGCGTGGCGACGACGGCAGTGACGGTATCGACCCATTCGTGAAGGAGCGCGCGGACCCGCTGCAGCGCCTTTTCATCCCGGGTGGTGGTGCCGGCGGCCTCCAGCTCCGCCTCGAGATCGACGATGCGCGCTGCGGCAGCTTCGATGCGGTCGGTCTCGGGGTCGGTCATCGTGCTCTCCTTGCCTTGCGATCACTTGGGCGAGGAGCCCATGCGCCGCAAGGGGGAGAGCGCTTTCGATCGCTGCCGCGTTAGAGCGGGTTGTCCAGCTGGATCACTTCCTCTTCGCTCTTGCGCTGGGTGGTCTTGAGCTCGCGCGCGGCCTTGAAGCTGGCGAGGACCGGCGCGTCGCGGCCGTAGAGGTCGTTGAAGGACTGCAGCGTTCCGTCGATGGAGCGGGCGAAGGTGAAGTAGGTGAGATAGACCGGGAAGGTCCGGGTCATCTCCACTTTCTTGTACTTGCCCGCGCGCGACAGTTCCGCCGCCTCGGAAGCGGGCATCTGCGCGCCCAGGATCGCCATCGTCATGCCCAGTTCCACCGCCCGCTCGGTGCGGATGCAGCCGTGGCTGAAGGCGCGCACCTCGGAATTGAAGTACTGCTTGGCGGGCGTGTCGTGCAGGTAGATCGCATGGGGGTTGGGCATGTCGATCTTCATGAGGCCCAGCGCGTTGGTGGGCCCGGGCTGCTGGACGACCGTGATCGTCCCGTTCTCGTTCTTGTAGCCCTTGTAGTGGTTGGCGGCGGCCCAGCGCGGGTTGTTGAGCACCTTGGCGCCCAGCCCCTCGCCCTTGACGATGGACTGCGGCACCGTCCAGGTCGGGTTGAACACGACCGCGCTCACCGTTTCGGCCAGCTGCGGCGTGGCGGTGCGGCCGGGCTTGCCGACCACCGTCTTGTAAGTGCGCAGGATCTTGTCCTTCACCACAAGGCGCAGCTGGAATTCGGGCACGTTGGTCATGAGGTAGACCGTGCCGAGATCGCGGGCGAGCCAGCGCCAGCGATCCATGTTGGCCTGGATCAGCGCGCGGCGCGCCTTGTTCGCCATGGGCGTCGCGTTGAGTTCGGTCTTGAGCGCGGCATAGTCCGGGTGCGTCGGCGCAAGCTTGGCGACCACGCCGGCCACGTCATGATCGGAAAGCGCCTGCGCCATGATTTCGGCGGTGGGCATCACGTCCTGGTCGGGATCGACCGCAAACCACTGCACGCGCGCAGTCATCGGCGTGCGGCCATCGCGCAGGTCCTCGATCAGCCAGCCGAACACGCGGCTCGCCAGCGCATCCAGCGCATCGCCCTCGCCGGCCGCGATCGCGGTCTTGAGCGCGGTGGGCTGATAGTCTCCCGGAAGCAGGCCTTCCTTGCCGATGTACTCGACGGTCTTGAGCAGCGCCTGCGCATCCGCCAGCGTCCAGGGCATGACGGGCTCGGCGACGACGACGTCCTGCACCACCGGCGTGGAAGTCGCTGAGGCGTCCACCGCCGCCGAAGCCGGCACCGCAGGCGCTGGCATGCGCGTGCCGAAAGGAGCGCGCGGAGTGGGCTGCGAGCGGGCGGGTGAGGAAGGCGATGCGACCGGCGGGGACGCGGCGGGGGGCAGCAGATCCTCGGGCTCGGCCTTGATCTTCTGGGCCTGCGCGCCCTGCGCGCCCAACGAGAGGATCGTCAGCGCTGAGACGACGCCCGGACCGAACCGCTTGAAACTCACCATAAGTCCTTGAAACCTGCCGAATGGATGCCCGGGCTTCACTGCCCTGGGAATGGAAGTGCGGGGGGCGGGCGAAAGTTGCCCGCGTGCGCCCCGATGTGCCCTTTTACGCGCCCATCTTCAAGGACGGCACCTGTCGCAGGCATGAATTGCTTGCGCACAACCTTGCGCCGGGCGAGAGGCTCGGGCCATCATGCCAGCGTCTCTAGACCGTCCCTCCTCCCCGCTGCTGCCGGTGCTTTCGGTAATCGCGGGCATCGCTGCCTTCAGCGTGATGGACGCGGCGATGAAGGCGGCGGCGCTCGGCGTCGGGGTGGCGAGCGCGCTACTGCTGCGCAACCTGTTCGCCACCGCCATCACCTTTCCGCTGTGGCTCGTGGCCGGACGCCCGGTGCCCACGCCTGCTGTCGCGAAGCTGCATTTCCAGCGTTCGGCCATCACCGCGATCATGGCCGCGCTGTTCTTCCACGGCCTTGTGCGCATTCCCATGGCCGAGGGCATGGCGATCTCGTTCTTCGCGCCGATCATCGCGCTCTATCTTGCGGCGCTCATGCTGGGCGAGACGATCCGGCCCCGGGCGGTGCTCGCCGCGCTGCTGGGGCTGGCGGGCATGCTGGTGATCGGCGCCGACCGCTTCGGAGCGGGAGAATACGGGCCCGATGCCATCGAAGGCACGGCGGCCATCGTCCTTTCGGCCGTGTTCTACGCGCTCAACCTCGTGCTCCAGCGGCGGCAGGCGATGCTGGCGGGCCCGGTGGAGATCGCCCTTTTCCAGAACCTCAACGTGGCGCTGATCTTCCTCGTCCTCTCACCGCTCTACTGGACGATGCCCGATGCGCAGACGCTGGGCTGGATCGCGGCGGGCGCGGTGCTGGCGACGGCGGCGCTGCTGTTCCTGTCGTGGGGCTATGCGCGCGCGGAGGCGCAGGTGCTGGTCCCGGTCGAGTACACCGGCTTCCTCTGGGCGGCCCTGATGGGCTGGCTGATCTTCGGCGAGCAGCCCGGCAAGGGAGTGGTCGCGGGGGCCGCGCTGATCGTGCTGGGTTGCTGGATCGGCACGCGCAAGACACAAATCGACATTTAAGTCCAGCCCCCGCCCCCTTGACGTTCGCCCCCCAAGCGCGCATCGGCGGCGCGACGAATCCGCCTGTCGCACTGCAACACGGTAAAGGAGCGCCGCGAGGCAGCCCGCGAGAGGCATCACAGAAGGGGATTAGACCCAATATGACTCAGGTCGGACAGGACTCGCTCGGCACCCGCAGCACCATGACCGTCGGCGGCAGGAACGTCGCCTACTACTCGCTCAAGAAAGCCTCGGAGAAGATCGGCGACGTCAGCCGCCTGCCCTTCTCGATGAAGGTCCTCCTCGAAAACCTCCTGCGCTTCGAGGACGGCGGTTTCACCGTCTCCACCAACGACATCAAGGCGATCGTCGATTGGCAGCAGAACCCCAAGACCGGCGCTGAAATCCAGTACCGCCCCGCGCGCGTGCTGCTGCAGGACTTCACCGGCGTGCCCTGCGTGGTCGACCTGGCCGCCATGCGCGATGCCATCGCCAAGCTCGGCGGCGACACCAGCAAGATCAACCCGCTGGTCCCCGTGAACCTCGTCATCGACCACTCGGTCATGGTGGACGAGTTCGGACACCCCAAGGCGTTCGAAGAGAACATGGAGATCGAGTACCAGCGCAACATGGAGCGCTACGACTTCCTCAAGTGGGGTTCCAAGTCGCTCGCCAACTTCTACGCCGTGCCCCCGGGCACCGGCATCTGCCACCAGGTCAACCTCGAGAACATCGCCAAGACCGTGTGGTCGAGCGAAGACCAGAACGGTGAACTGGTCGCCTATCCCGACACCTGCGTCGGCACCGACAGCCACACCACGATGGTCAACGGCCTGGGCGTTCTGGGCTGGGGCGTGGGCGGTATCGAGGCCGAGGCCGCGATGCTCGGCCAGCCGGTTTCCATGCTCATCCCCGAAGTCGTCGGCTTCAAGTTCGTGGGCGAGCTGAAGGAAGGCGTCACCGCCACCGACCTCGTGCTCACCTGCACCTCGATGCTGCGCAAGCATGGCGTCGTCGGCCGCTTCGTCGAGTACTACGGCCCAGGCCTCGCCTCGCTCAGCCTTGCCGACCGCGCGACGCTCGCCAACATGGCGCCCGAATACGGCGCTACCTGCGGCTTCTTCGGCATCGACGACAAGACGCTCGACTACCTGCGTCTCACCGGCCGCGAGGAAGAGCAGATCGCCCTCGTGGAGGCCTATGCCAGGGAACAGGGCTTCTGGATGGAGCCGGGCGCAGCCGACCCGGTGTTCTCGAGCACGCTCGAGCTCGACCTGTCGACCGTCGTCCCCTCGCTCGCCGGCCCCAAGCGCCCGCAGGACTGGGTCTCGCTCCCCGAAGTGGACGACGTGTTCAACGCCGACATGGCCGCGACCTACAAGAAGGCTCCCGCCCGCGTCGCCGTGGAAGGCAAGGACTTCGACATCGGTGACGGCGACGTCATGATCGCGGCGATCACCAGCTGCACCAACACCTCGAACCCGGGCGTGCTGGTCGCCGCCGGCCTCGTTGCCAAGAAGGCAGACGAGCTGGGCCTCAAGCCCAAGCCCTGGGTCAAGACCTCGCTCGCCCCCGGATCGCAGGTCGTCACCGACTACCTGAACAAGGCGGGCCTGCAGAGCCACCTCGACAACATCGGCTTCAACCTCGTAGGCTACGGCTGCACCACCTGCATCGGCAACTCGGGCCCTCTGGCAGAGCCGATCAGCAAGGCGATCAACGAGAACGGCCTCGTCGCCGCGGCGGTCATCTCGGGCAACCGCAACTTTGAGGGCCGCGTCTCGCCGGACGTGCGCGCCAACTTCCTGGCCTCGCCGCCGCTCGTCGTCGCCTACGCGCTGAAGGGCACTGTGGTGGAAGACTTCACCACCACCCCGATCGGCACCGGCAAGGACGGCGCGGACGTGTTCCTCAAGGACATCTGGCCGACCAACCTCGAAGTCAGCGAGACGATGAACGCCTGCGTCGACCGCGCGATGTTCCAGGCCCGCTATGCCGACGTCTACAAGGGCGACGCGCACTGGCAGGCGATCAACGTGGTGGGTTCGGACACCTACCAGTGGCGCGCGGGCTCGACCTACGTCGCCAACCCGCCGTACTTCGAGGGCATGGAAATGACCCCGGCTCCCGTCGCCGACATCGTCGAGGCCAAGCCGCTCCTCATCCTGGGCGATTCGATCACCACCGACCACATCTCGCCGGCCGGCTCGATCAAGGCCGACAGCCCGGCGGGCCAGTGGCTGATGGAGCACCAGGTCGCCAAGGCGGACTTCAACTCCTACGGCTCGCGCCGTGGCCACCACGACGTGATGATGCGCGGCACCTTCGCCAACATCCGCATCCGCAACGAAATGGTCCCCGGCATCGAGGGCGGCATGAGCCGCTACGGTGAAGAGGTCGGCGCGGTCTACGACGTCGCCCAGAAGCACAAGGCCGACGGCACCCCGATGGTGGTGGTCGCGGGCAAGGAATACGGCACCGGTTCCTCGCGCGACTGGGCGGCCAAGGGCACCAACCTGCTCGGCGTTCGCGCCGTCATCGTCGAGAGCTTCGAGCGCATCCACCGCTCGAACCTGGTCGGCATGGGCGTGCTGCCGCTGCAGTTCAAGGATGGCGAGAGCCGCCACAGCCTGGCGCTGAACGGCGACTGCAGCTTCACCATCAAGGGCGTCGCCAACCTCAAGCCGCAGCAGGACGTCGAGGTCGAGGTCACCCGTGCCGACGGCACGACCTTCACCTTCACGGCGCTGTGCCGCATCGATACCGCCAACGAAGTCGAGTACTTCATGAACGGCGGCATCCTGCAGTACGTGCTGCGCAAGCTGGCGGCCTGATCCGCCACCGGCTATTCTGCCGGTCGCTTTGAAAACCCCGTCCGGCGCGAGCCGGGCGGGGTTTTTCGTTGAAAGGCACGGGAACGCTTGCGGCCGCGGCGGCGCGAACTCCGGGCCCGAATTTTTCGCTATCGACGGACCCGACGAAAAAGGGCGACGCATGGCGCCGCCCTTCCCCCCGCAGGCGCCGCTCCCCCCGGGGCGGGCGCCTGCCTCTATGCGGTGCGCCTCAGGCCGTCCCGGCCCGGGCGAAGCGGCGGCGCGCGACGAGAGCGGCCGCGGCGGCGCCGAACAGGATCAGCATCGGCGGCGCGGGAACGTCGGTCGGCGGGTTGGTGGGCGGGTTCTCCTCGTCGCCGCCCGAGGTGGAAGTGGACGAGGAGGTCGAGGTCGAACTCGAGCTGGAAGTCGATGTCGAGGAGGAAGTGGACGTCGACGACGACGACGAGGTGCTCGTCGAGACGTTGCCCGACGTGGTCGAGGTCGACACGTTGCCCGAGGTCGTGGTGGTCGAGGAAAGGTTGCCCGACGTGCTCGTCACATTGCCCGAGGTCGTGCTGGTGCTCGTCACGTTCCCCGAAGTGGTGGACGTGGAGACGTTCCCCGAGGTGGTGGAGGTCGAGACGTTGCCGGATGTGGTCGTGGTGGAGGTGATTTCCCCGTTCGAAGTGGAGCCGCCTGTCGTGGTCGAGGTGATGACGACGTTGCCGCCGCCGCCTCCACCACCGCCGCCGCCGAAGAACCCTCCGAAGAAGCCCCCGCCGAAGCCGCCGATCGGTCCGCCGCCGATCACCACCGGCGCGCTCGCTCCGCCGCCCGAATAGGGCGCCGGGGGCGCGGGCGGGATGTAGGCGGGCGGCAGCGGCACCATGGCCATCTGCTGGTCGCAGCAGGTGCGCCGGACGATCTTGCGAACGCGCCGGGTGGTGCGCGGCTCTTCCTTGCGAACGACGCGCGCGGCGGGCCGCTTGGGCGGCTGCGCCTTCTTCGCGACCTTCACCTTGCGATACTCGGTCGTGCGCGACTGCGTTTCCGCGACATGGACCGCGCCCCCGCCGATGATCGCGCAGCCCGCCGCGCAGGCAGACAGTTTCGCAAGGGCCATCCGAACGGACATGATCTGGTGCTCTCTCTTGTTTCCGGCCGCCTTGCGGAGAGCGCCCTGAAGACACCCGCGACCTATCTTGCAGAAACAACGCAGAGACCGGCTGACGGGACAACGTCGTTAACCGGTAATTCAGCGTCCCAACCCGGGAAAGACGGTTGTTAAGTGCCCCTTGCAAGGATGCTGTGCCGAAACGGGACTGTCACCCCCGGCAGGTGTAAAGGCGCTCGACGTTTTTTCGGCCGCCCCGGCGGCCGGCCGGGCGTCACCCTTCCGAATCGAAAAGCGCGCCTTGCGGCCCCTGTGGGGGCGAGATGCCCAGGTGCTGCCAGCCCCGGTCATTGAGGCAGCGCCCGCGCGCCGTCCGTGCGACGAGGCCGAGCTGGATGAGGTAGGGCTCGATCACTTCCTCGATCGTGTCGCGCGGCTCGGACAGGCCGGCGGCCAGCGTCTCCACGCCCACGGGTCCGCCTTTGTAGATCTCCGCGATCATGCGGAGGTAGCGCCGGTCCTGCGCGTCGAGGCCGATGGAATCCACTTCCAGCCGGGTCAGCGCATCGTCCGCGATCTCCCGCGTGATCACATCGGAGCCCGCGACATGCGCGAAGTCGCGTACGCGGCGCATCAGGCGCCCCGCCACGCGCGGCGTGCCGCGCGCGCGCCGCGCGATCTCGGTCGCGCCGCCCCGGTCCATGCCGATGCCGAGCAGCCCGGCGCCGCGCGTGACGACCTTTTCCAGTTCCTCGACGGTGTAGAACTGCAGGCGCACGGGAATGCCGAAGCGGTCGCGCAGCGGCGTCTGCAGCAGGCCCTGCCGCGTCGTCGCGCCCACCAGCGTGAACGGCGGCAGGTCGATCCGCACGGAGCGTGCCGAGGGCCCCTCACCGATGATGAGGTCGAGCGCGCGGTCCTCCATCGCGGGGTAGAGCACTTCCTCGACCACGGGATTCAGGCGGTGGATCTCGTCGATGAACAGGACGTCGCCCTGCTCCAGATTGGTCAGCAGCGCGGCAAGGTCGCCCGCCTTGGCGATGACCGGCCCGGACGTGGCGCGGAAGCCCACGCCCAGCTCGCGCGCGACGATCTGCGCCAGCGTCGTCTTGCCAAGGCCGGGGGGGCCGAAGAACAGCACATGGTCCATCGCCTCGCGCCGCGAACGGGCCGATTCGATGAAGACGCGAAGGTTGTCCTTCGCTGCCGCCTGCCCGACGAACTCGTCGAGCATCTTGGGCCGCAGCGCCGCATCGGCGTCCTCGGTTTGGCGATTGGGAGAGAGGATGGGGTTATCGGTCATCGGAAACGGCACCCGCCCAGTTCGGCGTCCCACGCCCCGCCATGGTCGAGGCACCTGTCCTTTGCGGTCCAGTCACGGATTTCGACGCCGAGCAGCACGCCGCCCGCGAAAACGGTCATGATGGCGATCACGGTCTTCATGCCTTAGCCCGCCGCCTTTTTTAGCGCCACGCGCATGAGATCGCCGAGCGGCGCGTCCTCGCCGAGTTCCTCGACCGCTTGGCCCACCGCCGTGGCGGCCACCGCGGGCTTGAAGCCGAGGTTCTGGAGTGCCGAGACGGCGTCGGCGCTGGCGGAACCCGGCGGCACCGCCGCGACCGCGCCGGGCAGCCCGGGCGCTGTCGGCATGCCGCCCGCCTTGTCCTTCAGCTCGTTGACGATGCGGCTCGCCAGCTTGGGGCCGACGCCGTTGGCGCGCGCCACCATGGCGCTGTCGCCGCCCGCGCAGGCGCGCTGGAGTTCCTCGGTCGTCAGTGCAGAAAGGATTGCCAGCGCCACCTTGGAGCCCACGCCCTGCACCGCCGTCAGCAGCCGGAACCAGTTGCGCTCCGCCCCGCTGGCGAAGCCGATCAGGCGCTGGTCGGTTTCGGAGACCTGCATCTCGGTGTGCACCACCACCCGGTCGCCCCGGATGCCCAGATGATCGAGCGTGCGCGCCGAACAATGGACGAGATAGCCCACGCCGTTGACGTCGATGATGGCCCAATCCGGGCCGGTATCATCCAGCAGTCCTGTCAGCTTGGCGATCATGGTTTGTTCCTATGGCAGGAACGGATTCCGCGCGCCAGAGGAAAAGATGACCGCGATGGGTGGGGGCGGACAATAGCCAATGGTCGCAATCAGCTGCCGATTGGGATAGGGCAACTGTATGGTGGGAGCTCTGATACAGCTACTGGTTGGATTGGTCCTTGGTGCCGCTGTGTGGAAGCGCTTTAGACGTAGCCGTGAGGACGCATCATTCATGAGCTCGTATCGGGGGAAGCACCCGGTCCAGTTTTGGTACTTCACCATTTTGCTCGGCATCGTCGCTGTGACGTGCGTGGGTTACGGCTTGCTAGTGCTGCTTCAGGTCGTGCCGGTCGGCGCAGGCCTGCGCTAAAGTGCAATACGTCCGCTTAGGGGCGTGTTCGGGTGGTCGGCTTTTCTTAGCGCAGCGAGCGCATCGGACAGTCCGTTAGGCCGAGCGGCTCTTGGCTTCCTAATGGCAATTATGGGTGGAAAGCAGGCGTTCCGCTAACCTTGCTAGACTTTGCGCTTTGGCTTCGCGAACTGGTGTTCGTCAAATATCTGTACCGTTGCCCAAGCCGGTCCGTCATTCCAGATGGAAACCCAGTTGTCAGGGTGAACGTCGATTGAGTGCGGGTACCCGTCTTCAAGGATTACAACCGCTTCGCCTCCCACTGGAACCTCATGTTGATCGCACACCGGCTCAATGAAGATAGTCAGTGGCGTTGCGAGGTAGTTGCGGATTGGCAGTCGCAATCGTGGGCCCCATCTCTTTGGACGTGTTCAACGTTGGCTGACCAAGCGAATGACCGCAACGAGCCCTTTGCGGACTGTCCGTCCATGCAGCCTAGCGGTGGCTTCCCAGCATGTTGGCGTGGGTGATCGCCACGGCCAGTGCGTCGGCCGCGTCCTCTCCCGCCAGCTTCACGCCGGGCAGCAGGATCTTGAGCATCGCCTGCACCTGCGCCTTTTCGGCGCGGCCGGTGCCGACGATCGCCTTCTTGACCAGCTTGGTCGAATATTCCGCCACCTGCAGCCCGCCGCGCGCGACCGATAGCATCGCCACGCCCCTTGCCTGCCCCAGCTTGAGCGTGGACTGCGGGTTCACGTTGACGAAAACTTCCTCCACCGCGCCCGCATCTGGGCGATGGTGGAGGATGACGTCGGTCAGCGCCGCGTCGAGCTCCACCAGCCGCTCGGCCATGCCGGCCTTGGCATCGGTGCGGATCTGGCCGTTGGCCACGTGGCTGAGGCGGCTGCCGCTCTTGGCGACGACACCCCAGCCCGTGCAGGTGAGGCCGGGGTCGATGCCCAGGATGATCATGCCGGGCGCTTAGCCCAGCGTCTCCATGACCTCGTCCGAGATCTCGTAGTTGCCCCAGACGGTTTGCACGTCGTCGTCGTCTTCCAGCGTGTCGACCAGCTTCATCAGCGTGCCCACGGTGTCGGCATCGACGTCGACCTTGAGGGTCGGCTTCCACGCCAGCTTCACGCCTTCGGCCTCGCCCAGCGTCTTTTCCAGTTCGCGCGCCACTTCGTGGAGGGAATCGACCGAGACCCAGATCTGGTGCAGGCCGGGGTTCTCGTCGCCATCGCCCATGTCGCTCTCGACATCGTCGGCGCCCGCCTCGATCGCCGCCTCGAGGACCTTGTCCTCGTCGCCCACGCTGCCGGGGTATTCGATCAGGCCGAGGCGCTCGAAACCGTGGCTGACCGCGCCGCTCGCGCCCAGGTTGCCGCCGTTCTTGGCGAAGGCGGTGCGCACGTTGGTGGCGGTGCGGTTGCGGTTGTCGGTCAGCGCCTCCACGATGATGGCGATGCCGCTCGGGCCATAGCCCTCATAGCGCACTTCCTCGTAATTCTCGGCGTCGCCCTTGCTCGCCTTGTCGATCGCGCGCTGGATATTGTCCTTGGGCATCGACTGCGCCTTCGCCGCGTTGACGGCGGCGCGCAGGCGCGGGTTCATGTCGGGATCGGGCATGCCCATCTTGGCCGCCACGGTGATTTCGCGGGAGAGCTTGCTGAACTGCGCCGAGCGCTTCTTGTCCTGCGCACCCTTGCGGTGCATGATGTTCTTGAATTTGGAATGGCCTGCCATTGCTCGTGCCTTACCTGTCCGCTCGCTGCCTGCCCGCCGGCTCGCGTCCGGCTTGGGGACACGGCGGGCTCTCGATGAATGAAGTGGCGCGGGCCTTACAACAGGGGCAGGGCCAGGGGCAAGGGCAAGGGCCACCAGCGGGGACCGACAGTTCGCAGCACGACGAAAGCGAAATCCCATGACGTTGGCGAGCCGACTTGCCAGGGAACACACCTGCGCGGTCGCTGAACGACACGGCGGCCCGGAAGCGATATGTCGCAAGGACATGGCGGGCAAGGAAATGGCAAGGAACGCGCCGCTAGCACGGATGCCATGGTGACACCGCACGATGCCCCGCTCTCTCCGCCCCCTCTTGCCGCGCCTCTTGCCCCGCCGCCTTCCGCGCGCACGATCCTGAAGGAACTGGCGGCCTTTCTTTCCCGCCCGCGCGTGCTTGCGCCCTGGGGGCTGTTCCGCCGCGAGGCATGGGCACCATTGGGCGTGCTGCTGGCATTGCACGTGGGCGCGATGATGCTGGTGATCCTGCCGTTCATCGCCTTGTGGCAAAGCCACTTCGGCCTGCCCCTGCCGGACGCCTTCGGCAAGCTGCCGGGCGGATGGCTGCTGCCGATCACGGTGCTGGTCGCGCCGTTGGTGGAAGAGGCGATCTTCCGGGGCTGGCAGACCGGACGGCCCCGCGCTCTGTGGCTGCTCGCCTGCCTGCTTGTCCTGCTTGTGCTGGGAACGACGGCAAAGACGCTGGCGCCGACGGTGCTTGGCGCATCGCTGCTGGCGCTTGCGGCGGCGGCGCTCGCGGGATGGCTGCGGCTGCGGCGGCACGGGGTTCCCGCGGCATACCGGAAGGCCTATCCGGTGGTGTTCTGGCTGGTGGCCGTGCTCTTCGCCGCCATCCACCTGATGAACTATCCGGCGACCACCGCGCTTTCGCTGCCGATGGTCCTGCCCCAGCTATGGGCGGCCGCGATGCTCGGCTTCACCCGCCAGCGCCTCGGCCTGCCCGCAGCGATCCTCCAGCACGCGCTTGCCAATGCGGCCAGCATGGCCCTGGCGATGGCGGGATAGCACCGCGACCGGGCCCGGGAGCCGCCGCCGCCGGGAGCCGTCAGTCGATGCCGAGCGCCGACTTGTAGGTGTCGAGCAGCATGTCCATTTCGCGGCGGTCGTCGGGCTTCATCTTACGGATGCGCACGATCTGGCGCATGATCTTGACATCGTAGCCGACCGCCTTGGCTTCGTTGTAGACGTCGCGGATATCGTCCGAGATGCCCTTCTTTTCCTCTTCGAGGCGCTCGACGCGCTCGATTAGCAGGCGCAGGCGATCGTCGGTGGTTTCGGCCATTGGGTCAGGTGCTCCGGTGGAAAGGCGTGAATCGTTGGCCGGCGCTGATAGCGAGGCGCAGGGATTCGGGCAAAGCACGGGGCTGTGGAAATCATGTGGAGAGCGCGCCGGCCTCCTCGTGCCGCCCTCCTCACGGTTGCCGATGCGGCGATGCCCCGCTATGCTGTTCGCCTGCCGACAACGTTCGCGCCTCCTCTGTGCGGAGCTTCAAGACCGGGACGGCCCGGCGCCGAACCCGCCCCGAGGCCCTCCTCCCTGCACGGAGCATACCTTTTGTCCTGGATCCTGCTGTTCGTCGCCGGCCTGCTCGAAGTCGTCTGGGCTTTTTCCATGAAGCAGTCGCAGGGCTTCACGCGCCTGTGGCCGAGCGTGCTGACGCTGGTCGCGATGATCGCCAGCTTCGGCCTGCTCGCCGCGGCAATGCGAGTGCTGCCGCTGGGCACGGCCTATGCGGTGTGGACGGGCATCGGCGCGGTTGGGGCCTTCGTCGCGGGCATCCTGTTCCTGGGCGAAGCGGCCAGCCCGGCGCGCCTGCTGGCGGCGGGGCTGATCCTGTCGGGCATCGTGCTGATGAAAGTGGCGACGCCCTGACGCGGGCGGCCCTGTTTCCGGCCGGGCGGCGCAGGCCTCTGGCAAGGAGGGGCGGTGCCATGCATCATGGCACGCCTTATCGCCCGCTGGCGAGTGCGGGGTAACGCCGGGGGAGAAGTTCAGCGGACGGCGAGGCGGTCGGCGCTGGGGTTCCTTGCGGGCATCACGCAAGGACTGCCGGTTCAAGCCTTTTGTCGCCGAGGGCCCCGGGAGAGGCTATGAAAAACTCCCGATGGCCGAGCCCGTGCGGTGCGCGGGGGTGACGGGCAGGGCTCGCATCCCATGCCGTCTTCCCTGAGGGCATACCCTCATCTTCGTCCACGCATCCTGATGTGGCTGTTCCGGTGTCCACGACCGAAACGCCGACCGCGCCGGGAACGAAGGAAGCGTCAGCTACACGCTCCCGGCCCGCCGCTTGCTCGATCGTGATCCCAAGGATCGCAATCGATGCTGCGGCGTATAACCTAAATGGTTATCCAAGTCAAGCCGCAGCCGATCGCCTTGCGTCCGCTTCAGTGCGCCGGGGCGTTCTTCGCCAGGCTCTCCTCCATGCGGGCGAGCTGTTCGGGCGTGGCCTCGCTCTGGTACTTCGCCTTCCATTCCTCAAAAGGCATGCCGTGGATGAGCGCGCGCGCCTCGGCCTTGTCGCCGGCGAAACCGGCATCGCGGATCCAGTCGGCAAGGCAGTTGCGGCAGAAGCCTGCAAGGCCCATCAGCTCGATGTTCTGCGCATCGTGGCGATGCTGGAGGTGGCGCACCAGTCGGCGGAAAGCCGCTGCGGCGGCGGCGTCGTCCAGCCCGGCGATGTCCGCGGGCGAGTCAATACGGTCACTCTCGTTCATATTCTGCCAATCGTCCTTGGTTTGTAATGCCGCCTTTGCCATATGAGCCCCCGTTCCTGAAAGAGGCAGACAGCAACTTGGCCAGCATCCTTTCCTCCTCGACGCTCCCCTACCGCCGCTCGCCGCATCATCGCGGCATCAAGCGCCAGCGCAAGGTGAAGATCCTGGCCACGCTCGGCCCGGCCAGCCGGGACAGGGAAACCATCGCCAAGCTGCTCAAGGCCGGCGCCGACGCCTTCCGCGTCAACATGAGCCACGGCGACCACGAGACTCACCGCGAGACGATCGCCAACATCCGCGCCGTGGAAAAGGACCTGGAGCGCCCGGTCGCTATCCTGTGTGACCTGCAAGGCCCCAAGCTGCGCGTCGGCACGTTCGAGGGAGGCAAGGCCTTCATCCGCCACGGCGCCCACTTCACGCTCGACCGCGATCCCGCGCCCGGCACCGACGAGCGCGTCTGCCTGCCCCATCCCGAGCTTTTCGGCATCCTGACAAAGGGCCAGCGCCTGCTGATCGACGACGGCAAGCTGCGCCTCGTCGTCATCCGCGCGGAACCCGATTCGATCCTGTGCAGCGCCGAAGTCGGCGGCCCGATCTCGGACCGCAAGGGCGTGAACATCCCCGATGCCATCGTGCCTGTCCCCGCGCTTACCGAGAAGGACCGGCGCGATCTCGCCTTCGCGGTGGAGCAGGGCGCGGACTGGATCGGCCTCTCGTTCGTCCAGCGGCCCGAGGACGTCGCCGAGGCGCGGCGGCTGACCGGCGGCCACGGCGCGATCATGGCCAAGATCGAGAAGCCCGCGGCGGTCGAGAGCCTGGACGAGATCATCGAGCTTTCCGACGGCATCATGGTCGCGCGCGGAGACCTTGGCGTCGAACTGCTGCCCGAGGAAGTGCCGCCGATCCAGAAGCTGATCGTGTCGAAGACCCGCGCGCTGGGCAAGCCGGTGGTCGTGGCCACGCAGATGCTCGAATCGATGATCACCAGCCCCTCGCCCACCCGCGCCGAAGTGTCCGACGTCGCCAACGCGGTCTACGACGGCGCCGACGCGGTGATGCTCTCGGCCGAGACGGCGGCGGGGCAGTGGCCGGTCGAGGCCGTGACGATCATGGACCGCATCGCCGCGAAAGTGGAAGGCGACGCCACGTACCGCGACCGCATCCACCTCACCCACACCCCGCCCGACGCGACGAGCGCCGACGCGCTTTCGGAAGCCTGCGCGCAGATCGCCGACACCCTGACGATCGAGGGGATCATCGTCTTCACCGGCTCGGGCATCTCGGCCCGCCGGGTCGCGCGCGAGCGCCCGGCGGCGCCCATGCTGGTGCTCACCCCCGCGCAGAAGACCGCGCGGCGCCTGGCGCTGCTGTGGGGCACGCACTGCGTCACCACCCGCGACATCGGCAGCTTCGAGGAGATGATCGCCAAGGGCAAGCGCATGGCCCTTCGCCACGGGTTCGGCGCCGCCGGCTCGCGCCTCGTGACGCTGGCGGGCGTGCCGTTCGGCGTGCCGGGATCGACCAACCTGCTCCACATCGTCACGCTTACCGGCAACGAGCTGGACACCAAGTAAGGACGCGAGAGGCATCATGCCGGTGACGCTTCACACCCTCTGGCTGTTCATCGGCGCGGTGTTCCTGGTGAGCGCCACGCCCGGGCCCAACATGCTGCACGTCATGGCGAGCAGCGTGGAGCTGGGCGTGAAGCGCACGTTCGCGGTCATGGCGGGCTGTCTCCTGGGCCTACTGACGCTGCTGGCCGCTTCGGCCGTGGGGCTGAGCGCGCTGCTCCATGCGCTGCCCGGCATGTTCACGGTGCTGCGCGTACTGGGCGCGGGCTACCTGCTCTACATCGCGGTGAAGACCTGGCGCGCGCCGGTCGCTGCGGACGAGGATGGCGCCGCGCCCGTGATCCGGCCGGAAATCTCGCCGCTCAGGCTGCTGCGCCGCGGTTACACGATCTCGATCAGCAACCCCAAGGCGATCGTCTTCGCCGCCGCGTTCCTGCCGCAGTTCGTCGATCCCGCGCGCCCGCAGCTTCCGCAGTTCGCCCTGCTCGTGGCGGTGTTCACGGTGATCGAGGGGTTCTGGTACACGATGTATGCGCTGGGCGGCCGTGCCCTCGCGCGCCATCTCGTGCGGGCGAGAGTGAAGCGCATCTTCAACCGCGTGACCGGCGGGCTGTTCGCCGGGTTCGGCCTGTCGCTGCTGGCTTTCCGCGCCGCCTGACGGCGGCCTAGCGCACTCTTGCGGGGTTGCCCGCGACCGTGGCGCCGGCGGGCACGTCGCGCGTCACCACGCTGCCCGCGCCGACGATCGCATCGTCGCCGATGGTGACGCCCGGCAGGACGAGCGCGCCCGCGCCGATCCAGACATTGCGGCCGATGCGGACGGGGCGGCCCCATTCCCGGCCGCTCGCGCGCTCGACCGGATCGCGCGGGTGGTCGGCGGGCAGGATCTGCACGCCCGGACCGATCTGCGTACCGTTACCGATGGAGACTTCCACCACGTCGAGCACGACGCAGTTGAAGTTGAGGAACACGCCGGATCCAAGGCTGATGTTGAACCCGTAGTCGCAGTGGAAGGGCGGGCGGATCGTCGCGCCTTCGCCCACGGCGGCGAGCCGCTCGTGAAGCAGCGGCGTGCGCTCCGCCGGGTCCAGCGTGCGGTTGTAGCGCGCCATCCATTCGGCGGCGGCGCGCTGGTCGGCCACGATCTCGGGGCACGAGGCGAGGTAGGGCTCGCCCGCCAGCATCTTCTGCTTTTCCGAGCGAGGCTCCATCAGCCCCGCGCGCCGAACAGCGCGCTGCCCACCCGCACATGCGTGGCGCCGAGAAGCACGGCCGTCTCGAAATCCTCGCTCATCCCCATCGAGAGCTGGTCGAGGCCGTTGTCGCCCGCGATTTTGGCCAGCAGCGCGAAGAAGGGCGCGGCCTCGATCCCGGCGGGAGGCACGCACATCAGGCCGACGACGGGGATACCCGCCTCACGGGCGGAAGCGAGCAGCGCGGGCACTTCGCCGATCGGGCAGCCGCCTTTCTGCTCCTCCTCGCCGATGTCCACCTGGATGAAGCAGGGCACGCGGCGCCCGGTCCTTTCCATCGCCTTGCCGAGCGCGGCGACGAGCGAGGGCCGGTCGAGCGAGTGGATGCAGTCGAACAACGCGACCGCGTCCTCGGCCTTGTTCGACTGGAGCTGGCCGACGAGGTGAAGCTTCACGTCCGGATAGGCCTCGCGAAGGGCGGGCCACTTGGCCTGCGCCTCCTGAACGCGGTTCTCGCCGAAGACGCGCTGCCCGGCGGCGAGCAGCGGCTCGATGGCGGGAGCCTCGTGGGTCTTGGAGACGGCGACGAGTTCGACCTCTGCGGGCTTGCGCCCGGCGATGCGGGCGGACTTGTCGATGCGGGCGCGGATGTCTTCTAGCTGATCCATGGCGCGCTGCTATAGCGTCCCCGTGAAGAACCGCCAGCCGTCCCTTCCCCTCCTCTGGCTCGTCAGCGACGTGCGCAACGACGCGGTGCTGGAGACCGTGCTGGCCCGCCTTCCGCGCGGCTCCGGGCTGGTGTTCCGCCACTACCATCTGCCCCCGGCCGAGCGCCGCGCGCGGCTTGCCCGGCTGCTGCGCATCGCGCGGCGGCGGGGCCATGTCGTCGCGGTATCGGGAGACATGGCGCTTGCAAGACGCCTGGGGGCCGATGGCGCCTATGGCCCTGCGGGGGTGCTGGCGAAGGGCATGGCGGGAGTGCGGCTGGCGACCGCGCACGACTTGCGCGAACTGGCGGCGGGGGCCCGCGCCAGGGCGGATGCGGTGCTGCTCTCGCCCGTGTTTCCCACCGCCTCGCATCCCGGCGGCAAGGCGATCGGCCCCTTGCGCTGGCGCTTGATCGCCGCGCGCTCACCAGTGCCCGTGATCGCCCTCGGCGGAGTGACGGCGCGGCGCGCGCGCAGCTACCGTCTGGCGCGATGGGCGGCGATCGACGGGCTCTCCGCGCCCCTCGGGTCTTCTGGGATGCGCCGCTGACGATGGAGCGGCTGACAAGCGGGGGCGCAAGCTCCCCACAGCCGCGTTCCCCATCCATTCTTGACGCGCAGGTTCCCGCCGCCGCATAATTGGCGTCGAACCCCAGGGGAATTTTCTGCATGGCTACTCGGCCCATCGCGCCCGGTCGGCGAATCGCCAAACCGGACTGGCGCGCCATCCTGAAGCGCTCGCTGCGCCGCGCCAGCGAGCTGTCGGGCGCGGTCGCGCTGTTCGGCTGCATGCTGTTCCTGGCGCTTGCGCTGGTGAGCTACCACCAGACCGACCCTTCCACTTCCACCGCCGCCGGGGGCGAGGTGCAGAACTGGATGGGCCCTGTCGGCGCATGGCTGGCGGATAGCGTGCTGATCGTGTTCGGCCCGGTCTCCGCCCTGTTCATTCCCCTGCTCTACGTCTTCGGCCGCAAGCTCTGGCTGCTGGTCGAGGAGGACGACAGCGAGATCGAGCATTCCGACCAGCGCTGGTGGCGGCCGGTGGGCGTGCTGGCGCTGGCGATGCTGCTGATCGCGACGGTTCTCTCGCTCTGGTTCACCCAGCCCGGCGGCAGCCTGCCGGCCTCCATGGGCGGGCTGACCGGCCTGCTCGGCGCCAAGGCAATCACCGCGCTGGCGGAACTTTCCCCGCCGATGGCGCAGAACTGGATCAAGCTGGCGCTGGCGCTGGTGTGCCTTGGCACCGGCGTGCTGCTGGCGGGCCGGGTCTTCGCGATCGACTGGGTGCGCCTGCTTACCCTGCCCGGCCGCATCGGGCGCCTGCCGCGCGCTCTTCCCGCGCCCGAGGACGCGGCCTTCGCCGCCACGAGGGACCGCGCCTCGGCGGAGAAGGACGCCGCTCGCCCCGAAGCGCCGCCGCGCGTGGCCGAATTCGCCGCCGCCGCGCCTGCTGCCGCCGACAAGCCGCGCAAGGCGCCCGAGATCGCGGAGCCCAAGGCCTCGGCCACGCCCGCGCAGGTCGGCTTCGGCAATCGCCAGAAGGACATGTTCGACAAGTACGAACTGCCCAGCCTCGACCTGCTGGCCGATCCGCCCGCGAACTCGCAGCCCAAGATCGACAAGCTCAGCCTGGAGCGCAACGCGCGCCTGCTGGAGACCGTGCTCGACGATTTCAACGTCAAGGGCGAGATCACCGCCGTGCGCACGGGCCCTGTCGTCACCATGTACGAGCTTGAACCGGCGCCCGGCATCAAGGCGAGCCGCGTGATCGGCCTGGCCGACGACATCGCGCGCAACATGTCGGCCATCTCGGCGCGCGTGTCCTCGATCCCGGGCCGCACGGTGATGGGCATCGAACTGCCGAACGCGGATCGCCAGATGGTCTCGTTCAAGGAGATGGTCGCCTCCGAAGCCTTCGCCAACCACAAGGGCATGCTGCCGATCATCCTTGGCAAGGACATCGCGGGCGAGCCGGTGGTGGCCGACCTTGCGACGATGCCGCACCTGCTGGTCGCGGGTACGACGGGCTCGGGCAAGTCGGTCGGCCTCAACGCGATCCTGCTCTCGCTGCTGTATCGCCTGACGCCCGCGCAGTGCCGCCTGATCCTTGTCGATCCCAAGGTGCTGGAGCTCAAGAGCTACGACGACATCCCGCACCTGCTCTCGCCCGTAGTAACCGAACCGCCCAAGGCGATCCGCGCCCTGAAGTGGGCGGTCGAGGAAATGGAGCGCCGCTATCGCCAGATGAGCGAGATCTCGGTGCGCAACCTCGCCAGCTTCAACGAGAAGGTGCGCACGGCCGCCGCCAAGGGCAAGCCGCTGGGCCGCCGCATCCAGATCGGCTTCGATCCCGACACCGGCGAGGAGCTCTACGAGGACCGCCAGCTCGACTACGAGGTGCTGCCGCAGATCGTCCTCATCGTCGACGAGCTGGCCGACCTCATGGTCACGGTCGGCAAGGAGATCGAAGTGCTCATCCAGCGCCTCTCGCAAAAGAGCCGCGCGGCGGGCATCCACCTCATCATGGCGACGCAGCGCCCCTCGGTCGACGTCATCACCGGCGTCATCAAGGCCAACCTGCCGACCCGTGTGTCGTTCGCCGTCACCAGCCGCATCGACAGCCGCACGATCCTTGGCGAACAGGGCGCGGAGCAGCTGCTGGGCAAGGGCGACATGCTCTACAAGCCGAGTTCCGACCCCATCAAGCGCGTCCACGGGCCTTTCGTCTCGGACGAGGAAGTGGAGCACGTCGCCGACCACTGGCGCGGACAGGGCAAGCCCGACTACGTCGATGCCGTCACCAACGAGCCCGAGGAAGGCAGCTTCGGCTTCGACGACCTCGACGCCACCGCGTCGGACGCGCCGGACGAGCGCAAGTACCGGCAGGTCTGCCAGCTGGTGTTCGAGAACCAGAAGGTTTCGGTCTCGTGGCTGCAGCGCCAGATGGGGGTGGGCTACAACACCGCCGCCAAGTGGGTGGAGCGCATGGAGAACGACGGTTTCGTCGGCCCCGCCAACCACGTCGGCCGCCGCGACATCTACCGCGACGAGAACGGCAACCCCTTGTGAGTCTGGCCGCTTCGAGACTAGCCGCTTCGAGACTGGCCCCTGTGAGACTGGCCGCCTCGAGACTGGCCGCTTCGAGAGCCTCCCCGCTCGCCCTCGCAGCGGCAGCCTTCGCGCTGGCACTTGTCCCCGCACCGGGCGGCGCGCAGGTGCTGGCGACCACGGCGGGCAAATGGGTGCGCATCTTCGTCCTCGACGTGGAGCGCACCATCGGGCGCAGCGTGCGGGTGGATGCCGCCAGCGTCGCGCCGGGCGGGCTGGGCGTGAACTTCCGGCAGGCGGAGGTCATGAACCGCGCCAGCCGCGCCTATCCGCGCGGCACCACCCGCTTCTCCGCCCGCAGCGTGGACTGCGCGGGTAGCCGCGTGGTGACGACGCAGTGGCAGGTCGTCGGCCCGGACGGCACCGCTCTCGCCGCGTCCCCGGGTCCGGGTGCCGTCACCCGCGTGCAGTGGGAGAGCGAGGACGGGAAGGCCCTGCGCTACGTCTGCACCGGAATCCTGCCCAGGTAGCGAGACCCCTCGCGCCGCTGCAGTGCCGCGCCACCCCAAGGTATGCCTTGGCCCCTTGTGCGGCCCGTTCTAAGAGACGGGCGCTTCGCTCCCCACCCCTGCCGCCCGAAAGGCCACCATGGAAGAACATGCACAGGCGTTCCTGCTTCGCGACGGGTTCCTGCTGCTCGGAACCGCGCTTGCCTTCGTGCTCGTGTTCCGAAGGCTCGGCATCGGCGCCACGCTCGGTTTCCTGACCACCGGCGCGGTGCTCGGCCCCTATGTGCTCGACCTCGTGGGCGATCCCGAAAGCAAGATGGGCATCGCGGAACTGGGCATCACGCTGCTGCTGTTCATCGTCGGTCTGGAACTGGCTCCCCCGCGCCTGTGGCGCATGCGACACGAGATATTCGGCCTTGGCCTCCTGCAGGTGGCGCTGTGCGGCATGGCGGTGACGGCGATCATCTATTTCTTCACCGGCTTCAGCCTCGAGGCGTCGCTGGCGCTGGGCCTGCCGCTCGGCCTGTCCTCCACCGCGCAGGTCCTGCCCATGCTGCAGAGCGCCGGGCGCCTGCACACCCCCTTCGGCGAGCGCTCCTTTGCGGTCCTGCTGTTCCAGGACCTGTCGATCATCCCGCTGATCACGATCATCGCCGCGATGAACCGCAACCCCGCGCTTCCGGAAGGCCCTCCGGGGTGGGTGCTCGGTCTGGAGACGGTGGCGGCGATCGTCGGCCTGATCCTGGCCGGGCGCTTCGCCATCCGCCCGCTGTTCCGCCTGATCGGCAACCTGGGCGAGCGCGAGATGTTCGTCTTCGCCGCGCTGTTCACCGTGCTCGCCAGCGCCGCGCTGATGCAGGCGCTGGGACTTTCCACCGCGCTGGGCGCTTTCATCGCCGGCGTCATGCTGGCCGACAGCCCCTATCGCCACGAACTGGAGGCCGACGTCGAGCCTTTCCGCTCGATCCTGCTCGGCCTGTTCTTCATGTCGGTGGGCATGATGCTGGACCTGTCGGCCATCGCCGAGCGCCCGCTCTTCGTCGTCTCGATGGCGCTGGCGCTGATCGCGGTGAAGTCCACGATCATCTTCCTGCTCGGCCTTGCCTTCCGCATGGAGTGGCGCAGCGCGCTGGCGCTTGGCCTGCTGCTGAGCCAGGGCGGCGAGTTCGCCTTCGTGCTCTTCGCGCAGGCCGGCAACTCGATGCTGGTTGATGCCGGCGCGACGAGCCTGTTCAGCGCCATCGTCACTCTCTCGATGGTCACCACCCCGTTCCTGATGATGGCGACGCGCGGCATCCGCGAGCGGCCCGAAGGCAAGAAGGAAGTGCGCGAAGGGCCGCACGAGGACGGCGCCAACGCGATCATCGTGGGCTATGGCCGCTTCGGGCAGACGGTGGCGCAGATGCTGATCTCGGCCAACATCGAAGTCACGATGATCGACACCGACATCGAGATGATCGACATCGCCCGCGGCTTCGGCGCGCAGGTGTGGTTCGGCGACGGCACCCGCATCGACATGCTGCGCCAGGCGGGCGCGGCCGACGCCGAGCTGATCGTCTTCTGCATCGACGGCGACCAGCTCTCGCCCGAGTTCCTGCAGGCCGTGCAGCAGGCGTTCCCCAACGCGCAGATCCACGCCCGCGTGTTCGACCGGCGCGCGTTGCTGCGGCTCAAGGGCTCCCCCGTCGCCTCGATGGCGCGCGAGGTGCTGGAATCCGCAGTCGTACTCGCCCGCCGCGCTCTGAAGGGGCTGGACGTGGCGCTGGCCGACATCGACCGCGCCGAGCAGATCTACCGCAAGAGCGACAAGGAGCGCCTCACCCTGCAGTACGAATCGGGCGACATCCGCGCCGCACGCGACCACATCATCACGCAGCGCCCGCGCGAACGGCGCGGCGGGGCGGAAGGCGCCAGCGAGGGAAAGTAGGGACGGCTGTCGCAGCGCGCACACAACTTACAATCGGTTGATACTTTCCGTCGTGCCGGTGTATGAACCGGAACAGCAAAACGGCCAGGAGAGATGCCATGCGCGTCGGCACCGTCAAGGAAATCAAGAACCACGAATATCGCGTCGGCCTGACGCCTGAAAGCGCGCGCGAACTCGTCTCGCACGGGCACGAAGTCTGGGTGGAGACGGGCGCGGGCCTCGGCATCGGCGCCTCCGACGATGACTATTCGGGCGCGGGCGCGAAGATCGTGGCCACCGCCGCGCAGGTCTTCGCCGAGTGCGAAATGGTGGTGAAGGTCAAGGAGCCACAGGCCGGCGAGCGCGCGATGCTGCGCGAGGGCCAGATCCTCTACACCTATCTCCACCTCGCCCCCGATCCCGAACAGACCGCCGATCTCGTGAAGTCGGGCGTCACCGCCATCGCCTACGAGACCGTCACGGGGCCGGGCGGCACGCTGCCGCTGCTCAAGCCGATGAGCCAGGTGGCGGGGCGGATGTCGATCCAGGCGGGCGCCACCGCGCTGGAAAAGGCTCACGGCGGGCGCGGCGTGCTGCTGGGCGGCGTGCCCGGCGTGCTGCCCGCGCGCGTCATGGTGATCGGCGGCGGCGTGGTGGGCTTCAACGCCGCGCAGATGGCGGTGGGCCTGGGCGCCGACGTCACCATCCTCGACCGCAGCCCCGAAGTGCTGGAGCGCCTTGGCATCCACTTCGAAAGCCGCGCCAAGACCCGCTTCGCCAATTCCAGCAACATCCGCCAGATGCTGTGCGAGGCCGAACTCGTGATCGGCGCGGTGCTGGTCCCCGGCGCCGCCGCGCCCAAGCTCATCACCCGCGAGATGCTCTCGTGCATGAAGCCGGGCGCGGTGCTGGTCGACGTCGCGATCGACCAGGGCGGCTGCTTCGAGACGAGCCGCCCGACCACGCACGAGGACCCCACCTTCACCGTCGACGGCATCGTCCACTACTGCGTGGCTAACATGCCCGGCGCCGTCGCCCGCACCAGCACTTACGCCCTCAACAACGTGACGCTGCCCCACGCACTGGAGATCGCCAACAACGGCTGGCAGGCGGCGCTGAAGGCCGACCCCCACCTCGCCAACGGGCTGAACGTCCACGCGGGCAAGATCACCTACGAGGCCGTGGCCCGCGAACTGGGCTACGACTACGTGCCCATGGCAGACGTGCTGGGCTGAGCCGCCGAACCAGACCCGTGCCGCGCAGCCACCTCACGCGGCACCGGCCTGGAGGACTGCGTCACGGCATCGTTCGTGTTCCGGATTGTCGTGCCCGCTCTCGTGGCTCGCCGCCATGTGGCTGTCCGCGGAAGCGTGACCTCCTGCATCAGGGGCTTGCTTATCCTGCCGCCGCGGACATTATGGCGCGGATCAAGGGGGATACCGTGCGTTCAGCGATTTACGTGTGCCTGGCGAGTGCGCTCGTCGGAGGGGTGGTCCATGCGGACAGCAGGAAGGCTCACGACGAGCAGGTGCAGCGCGGCCCGGCGCCGAAATGGGCGGTGCTCTCGGAGCCGATGCCGGTGCCGACGGATGCGACCGGCGCGGTGTTCATCCGCCAGCAGGACAGCGAGGTCCACCTCGATGGCAAGGGGCAGCTGCTCTACAGCGGCTACCGGGTCCGGATACTTCACCCCAGCGCGTTGCAGATCGGCAATATCTCGCTGGCGTGGAACCCGGCGGCCGGGGCGCCCACGGTGCACGTCATCAGGATCCACCGCGAAGGACAGGTGATCGATGTCCTGCAGGCGGCCTCGTTCGAGATCCTGCGCCGGGAAGACCAGCTGGAGGCCGCGCGGCTCGACGGCAACCTGACCGCGGTGCTGCGCGTGCCTGACCTGCGCGTTGGCGACGAGCTTGAGTTCGGCGCGACGATCCGTACCACTGATCCCACCCTCGGCAAGGACGACGCGGGCCTGCTGTTGCTGGGCGGTGAGCCGGCGTCGGGCCGCTATCACCTGCGCTTGAGCTGGGAGGCGCGCGACAGGCCCGCCATCAAGATGACCCCGGACATGGCGGCAGTCGCGCAGGAAGGGGCGAACGCCGTCGACTACCGCTTCGACAATCCCGCGGCGCTGGCACCGCCCAAGGACGCACCGCCGCGCTACATGTGGCAGAGGGTGGTCGAATACAGCAGCTTCGCGGACTGGCAGGGCATCTCGCGCCGCTTCGCCCCGCTGTTCGCCAGGGCATCGGACCTAAAGGCCGGCTCTCCCCTGAAGGCGGAAGCCGCCCGGATCATGGCCGCGAAGGCGCAGCCGCTGGAACGGGCCGCCGCGGCCCTGAAGCTGGTGCAGCAGGACGTGCGCTATATCTACGTCGGCCTCAACGGCGGCAACCTTTCGCCCGCGACGGCCGAAGAGACGTGGCAGCGCCGCTATGGCGACTGCAAGGCCAAGACCGTGCTGCTCCTCGCGCTGCTGCATGAAATGGGGATCGAGGCGCAGGCCGTGCTGGTCAACAACGGCGGCAACGACGATGGGCTGGACGAACGCCTGCCCAGTCCGCGCATGTTCGACCACGTGCTGGTGCGCGCCACTCTGGAGGGCAAGGCCTACTGGCTGGACGGCACCCTTCCCGCCGTGGTCCCTCCCGCACCGGAGCCGGTGATGCCCTATGAGTGGGTGCTTGCGCTGAGCGCGCAGGGCTCCCCGCTGGAGCGGCTCGCCTGGAAACCCGCCGACCGGCCCGACCAGCTATCGCTCTTCGAGATCGACGCGCGCGAAGGCTTCGACAAGCCGGCGCGGATCACCAACACCACCATCAAGCGCGGGATCAATGGGCTGCAGCAGGAAGTCCAGCTCTCCGCCGCAACACCTGCCCAGTTGCTCAGCGCGTTTCGCCAGAACGCGATCGGCGACACCTGGCAGACGATCGAGGACGTCAAATGGCGCTACGACCAGAAGGCGCAGGCCAGCGTGCTCACGATCATCGGCACCGGCATGGTCGACTGGGACGACCAGGGCGGGGGTTCGAAGGGCCTTGCGCTGCCGGGCGGCGGGTTCAATCCGCCCGAGAAGCGCTTGCGCGCGGCCGAGCAGGACCAGGACCTGCCGTTCTACAACAAGCCCGAGTTCGACTGCCGCATCACTACCGTGCGCCTTCCCGCGACGACGAAGCCGGGCCAGTGGTCGCACAAGGACGACATCGACACGCGCATGTTCGGCCGCAACTACTACCGCGCGTTCGATCTTCGCGACGGCGCCCTGCGCATGGTCAGGGGGTCACGCATCGAGCAGAAGGAAGTGCCCGCCGCCACCGCCCGCCACGACAACGACCGCATAGCCCGGTTCGACAACAGCATGGCCTGGATCACCTACGATCCTGCAGGCACCACGCCGCCGCCCAGGGCCCCGCGTCCGGTGCCTGCGACATACGAGATCGACTGGAGCGCAGATCACGTCCCCTGCCTCGCTTCGATGGGCCAGTGACGCGCGGTGTATCGGCCACCGGTTTTCAAGAACGCTTTGGAGAGGCAGCATACTATGACGCGTCAAAGTATGCGTCCGGCAATCCTCGACAGGAGATTGCCCCCGATCCCGACATCCGTCGTTCAATAACAACTGTACCCGTGGTATCGATTTAGTACCGCGATTCGCGGTCGTATTTCTCGGGTTCTTGTGTGAGCCCGCCTTTGTTCGTGTGAGTAACCGAGTTTCGCGGGGGGCGCGCGGTGCCAGGCAACGTACACAGCAGCGTGGATGCTTCGGTGGGCGGTCCTGCGTGCGGGCGGGAGCCGCCGCGTTGCTCCGCAGCTCCATCGCCTGCCGACGAAGGCATCATTACGGTCCGAACGCGAAGTCGTCGAACGCGAAGTCGCTGAAGGCTGATCGATACCAGGACCCATCGGCCAGCGTAATTCTCTACGGCTGAACCCCATCCAGGCTGAGGACCATGTCGATGCTCGAAAGCGGTTCCTACGAAGGCGAAGCGGAAGGCTTGCGGTTCGAATTTCGGGTGGGCCGCGACACCGAGGGTCCGCTGCGCACGATAAGCGCCGATGTCACCCGCGATGGCGCTTTCGTCGCTTCGCTCATCTGTGAAGCGCTCAGGGAGGAGCCGGCTACGGGTCAGGCGACCGGAACGGTGAGGTTTCGGGGGCACCCCGATCTGGTCAGCGGCAGCCTGCGCCTCGAGGTGGATGGGCGCGGCATCGGCTCATTCTATCTCGCGGTCGATCTCGAGGGCAATTACCGCGACGTGTTCGCCGGCAGGCTTGAGCGGCGCGGCGACTTCATGCGCAGGCTGACCATCGAGATCGACGGGATCGAGGGAACGAAGCCGCCCTCCACCGAGGGTTTCGCGGGACGATCGGGCCTTGTCACCATCGCCCGCGCCTTCGAGACTGCGGGGTTCGAGACGACCGTGCGGGTCGATCCCTTCAGGATCAAGGCGCCCGATCCCATGCGGGCCCGTGGTTACACGCTCGCCGAGATCCATTCCGCCATGGAAGCGGCGAGCCTTCGCGATCCTGCCGATGGCCTTCATGTCCACATGTTCGTGTGCAGCTACCTCGCCGGGCGGGACGGGCGCGGCGTCCTGGGCGTCATGTATGACTATGAGGCCGATCTGAACCGCCGTCCGCGCGAAGGCGTGGCGGTCTTCTACGACCATCCGCTGCTGTCCGACCCGCGCGTCCCCGAGGCCGATCGCAACCGCGAGTATGTGTTCACCGCCGTCCACGAGATCGGCCACGCCCTCAATCTCCTGCACAGTTTCGACAAGGCCCGCCCTTCGGCCCTGTCTTGGATGCAGTACCCGCACCTCTATCCCAAAGGCTACGAGGCTTCGCGCGACCATGACGGCACGAGCGCCTTCTGGCGCCGGTTCCCGGAAACCTTCGATGCCGACGAACTCGTCCATCTGCATCATGCCTCGGTCCGCGAGATCGCCGCGGGCGGGTTTCCGTTCGGGACATATGAGGACGGCCTCAGCCAGCCGTTCGGCGGACCGGGCCAGCCCCGGCTGACGCGCCCCGGCGGCAACCCCCTGCGTGCGATCGGCGGCATCGACCTTGCTATCGCCTCGCTCAAGCGGGTTCATCAACTGGGCGAACCCGTCTTTGTCAGCGCCCGGATCACCAACGCGACTGCCGAGCCGATCCATTTCCCCGACGCCCTCGATCCGGCGCACGGCTACCTGCGCTTGACGATCCGCTCGCCCTCGGGCCGCACGTTCACTTATCGGCCGCCTGCGCGCATGTGCACGCAGGCCGGTCTGGTGCGGCTTCCCGCACGACAGGAATACGCAGGCTTCGATGGAATCCCCCTGTTCCTCGGAGCCGATGGGCCGGTGTTCACCGAGCCGGGCGACTACGAGGTCCGGGCCGAGCTGGCGGGCGTCAACGGCTCGCGCGTGCTCTATTCGAAACCCGCCACCGTCAGGATCGCGGTTCCGGACGCGCCGACCGAGGATTTCGCAAGGCGCCTCTGGGACAATCGCGGTGCACTGCACGCGCTGTACCTGCGTCATCCACTTGCCGCTCACGATGCCTGGAACGACATCGCCGAGGCCGGCCTGCCCGGCCAGCACGGCAACACCACCGAGGGGTACTTCGACTATATCGCCGGGCTTGGCTGGGCGACCCCCTTCGCCCCGGGGCACGGCCGCCGGGAATATCACCCCGATTTCGGCAAAGCGGCCGAGCACATGCGGCGGGTCGACCCATCGGGCCTGCCGCAATCGGTCCGGCAGAGGGTGGCCGCGCTCTGCGCCGAGCAGGAGCATGAGCCGGCGCGGTTACGGACATTTGCCCTGCCGCACGGGATCGCGCCCGCAGGTCCCGTGCCGCTTCGGGCGCCCGAACTCATGCGGGCAAGCGTGCCGCCGGGCGGGCTTTTCGGCTTCCTCGGTCTCGACGGCGCCGTTTCCGAAGAGCCGCTCGATCCGCTCCAGCGCATAGTGCCCTCGCTACGCGACGAGGCCGCGTTCGCGGACATCGTGTCGTGGAACATCGAGCACTTCCACAACGAGGCGAACTGGACCAAGATACCGAAGATCGCCGAACTGATCCGCTCGTTCCGCTGCGATTTCTGGGCCTTGCAGGAGGTCGACGAGCGTTCCCTTGCCGAGCTCACCGAGGCGATCAACACCGGGGGCAACGTTCGATACGGCTATATCGCGGTGCCCGGCTCCGGCCAGCAGAGCGGGGCGATCTTCCGTCGCGACACGACCCGCGTGCGGGTGATCGAACCGCCCGTGGACATCGAGGCCGAGCTTGCCCAGGAGATCCGCGTCGAGCTGTCCAACGGCAAGACCGCAGACCGCAAGGTCTTCCACCGCCGTCCCATGTTCCTCGAGGTCCAGGTGTCGCAGGGCGCGGCGGTGTTCGATTTCCGCTGCGCGATCGTCCACCTCAAGAGCACCGATACCAAACTGGCGGACACGGGATCGTCAATCCGCGAAGCCTCCGCGCGAACGCTTGCGCGCTGGATCGCCAGGGACCGCGAGAGCGGGAGCGAAACGGATTACCTGATCCTAGGCGACATGAACGCGGAAACCGCCCGGCAGGGGCTCGCGGCATTCTCGGCCGAGAATGACCTTGCGCTGCTTTCGCTGGGCATGCGCGAGGACTATGGGCACGATGCGCTCACGCGGGTCGCCAGCAGGAGACTCCTCGATCATATCGTCGTGACGCGCGACCTGGTGGCGGCGATGCCGGAAGAGGACCTGGGCGAGCAGCTTATCGTTCGCTCCGACCTGGAACTGGCCGCGTTCACGAAGGACTATTCCGATCACATCCCGGTCGCCGTCCGCTTCATCATCGGCGACTGATCCCCATAGGTTCGCGGTCGAACCGGCGATCAGGCGGACGACGCCGGCGATCCGCGCTCCGGCCTCGAAACTCCTCCCTGCCTAGTCGCCCACGAATGGCGCGGCGACTTCGGGAGGGACGCGCACGAGGCGGCCGGTGGCGATATCGATCATCGCCCAGGTCGTCCGCGCCGAGACGATGACCTTGCCCGCCGCGTTGCGGAAATCCACGCGCCGGTCGAAGCGGGCGCCGGAAGGGCCTTCGGGGATGAAGGTCTCGCCCGTCACGCTTTCGCCCTCGCTGATGTTGCCGCGATAGTCGATCTCGTGGCGGGTCACGAGCCAGGCGTACTTCTCCTGATGCTCGGCCGGGGCGAGCGCGGCCCAGTGCGCGCCCGCCATCGCCTCCATCCACTGCACCCACACCGCGTTGTTGACGTGGCCCATCACGTCGATGTGCTCGGGCAGCGCGGTGAAGGTGAGCGTGAACATCAGCCTTCGACCCCGAGCTGCCACAGGATGAAGGCGAATTCCTCCGCCGTCTCCTTCAGGCTCTCGAAGCGGCCGGACTTGCCGCCATGCCCTGCGCCCATGTTGGTCTTGAGGATGAGTTCGTTGTCGTCCGTCTTCATCTCGCGCAACCTGGCGACCCACTTGGCGGGCTCCCAGTAGGTCACGCGCGGATCGTTCAGACCGGCCGTCACCATGATCGGCGGATAGGGCTGGGCCCTGATCTGGTCGTAGGGGCTGTAGCTCAGGATGAGGTCGAAGGCCGCCTTGTCCTCGATCGGGTTGCCCCATTCCGGCCACTCGCCGGGCGTGAGCGGGAGGCTGTCGTCCAGCATGGTGTTGAGCACGTCCACGAAGGGCACATGCGCCACCACCGCGCCGAACAGGTGCGGGTCGGAGTTGATCACCGCCCCCATCAGTTCGCCGCCGGCAGACCCGCCCGAAATGCTGATCCGGCCCTCGGCGGTGAAGCCGCGCTCGATCAGGCCGCGCGCCACGTCCACGAAGTCGTTGAAGGTGTTGGTGCGCCGCTCAAGCTTCCCGGCCTTGTACCAGGCGCGGCCCATGTCGTCGCCGCCGCGGATATGGGCGATGGCATAGGCAAAGCCCCGGTCCACAAGGCTGAGGCGCGAGGTCGAGAAGCCCGGGTCGATGGAGATGCCGTAGGCGCCGTAGCCATAGAGGTGCAGCGGCCCATCGCCGCCCACGGTCTCGGCCCGGTCCTTGCGGTACATGATCGAGACCGGGATCGCGGTGCCGTCGCGCGCGGTGATCTCCAGTCGCTCGGTGGCGTAGAGCGAAGCATCGTAGCCCGAGGGGATTTCCTGGACCTTGAGCGTCTCCAGCGTGCGCGCGGCGACATCGTAGTCCATCACCGAGGACGGGGCGACCATCGATTCGTACGTCAGCCGCAGCGTCGACACATGCCATTCAGGGTTGTTCGACAGACCCGCCGAGTAGCTTGCCTCGGGGAAAGTGATCGGCTCCACGCGGGCGGGATCGTCGTAGTAGCGCACCTCGATCCGGTCGAGGCCGGCGCCTTCGCCCTGCGCACGGCGTCCCTCGATCACGTAGAACTCGCGGAACAGGTCGACGCCGGTGAGGTAGAACTCGTCGGTGCCTTCGATCAGGCTCGTCCACTCGCCCGGATTGTCGAGCGGGGCAGTGGCGAGGCGGAAGTTCTCGTGAGTGTCATTGGTGTGGATGTAGAGCACACCGTCGCGCTCGTCGACGTCGTACTCGACGCCCTTCTGCCGCGCCTTCACGAGTATCTGCGTGCCGAGCGGATCGTCGGCCGGGACCATGCGGCATTCGCTCGTCTCGTGGTCGCTGGTGCCGATCAGCAGCCACTTCTCGTTCGCGGAGAGCGAGGAGCCGACGCGGAAACCCTCGTCGTCCTCGTGGTAGAGCTCGACGTCGTTCTCCACCGGCTCGCCCAGCCAGTGCAGGCGGGCATTGTCGGTGCGCCACTGCTCGTTGGCGAGCGAATAGACGATGCCCCTGTCGCCCGCCACCCAGACGAGGCCCGAGAGCGTGCCGGGGATCTCGTCCGGCAGCAGTTCGCCGGTTTCGAGGTTCTTGATCCGCGCGGTGAAGCGCTCGGAACCGTTGTCGTCGATCGCATAGGCGAGGAGCTTGCCGTTCGCGCTGGTGGAGATCGCGCCGAGGCGGAAGTATTCCTTGCCTTGCGCCAAAGCCACCTCGTCGAGGATCAGCTCGTCGGGGCCGCCTGCCACCGGGCGGCGCCACCACTTCTTGTATTCGGCCCCTTCCTCGAACTCGATCCAGTAGAGCCAGTCGCCGTCCTTCTGCGGCACCGAGGTGTCGGCTTCCTTGATCCGGCCGCGCATCTCGGTGAACAGCGCGTCGATCCGGCCCTTGTGCGCTGCCATGCGCGCCTCGAACCAGGCGTTCTCCGCCTCCAGGTGGGAGAGGACCTCCTTGTCCGTCACCTCGGGATAGCCCGCGTCGCGCAGCCAGGCGTAATCGTCGGTCACGCTGGTGCCATGGCGGGTGAAGGAATGCGGCTTCTTCGCCGCGCGCGGGGGACCGATCAAGGTCTGGGTGGAATCTGCCATCGCTCCCATCTATGTTTGCAGCATTCCCCCCGCAAGCCGGATACCATGACATGCTGATGAATACTCACGAAGCCCGCCTCGACGACCTGCGCAAGGAACTGAAGGCGCGCGGTCTCGACGGGTTCGTGATCCCGATCTCGGACGAGCACATGAGCGAATACGTGGGCGCCTATGCGCAGCGGCTGGAATGGCTGACCGGCTTCGGCGGCTCGGCGGGGACGGCCGTGGTGCTGACGGACCCGGCGCTGGTGCCCTCCGCGGCGATGTTCGTCGACGGTCGCTATACCCTGCAGGTGCGCGAGCAGGTCGATGGCCGGCTCTATGCTTACGAAAGCGTGCCGCAGACCAGCCCGGCCGCGTGGCTGGCCCGCCATGCGCCCGCTGAGGCGCGTATCGGCTACGACGCCTGGCTGCACGGCTCCAGGTGGGCACAGGGGCTGGAGCAGGCGCTGGCCGCCCGGGGCGCCGCCCTCGTGGCGGTGGACGGCAACCCCGTGGACGCGGTGTGGCACGACCAGCCCGTCCCATCCGATGCCCCCGCACTCGTCCATCCCGACAAGTACGCCGGCCAGTCGAGCGAGGCGAAGCGCGCGGCGGTGTCCGAATGGCTTTCCGAGCGCGGGCTCGACGCGGCCGTCGTCACCGCGCTCGATTCGATTGCGTGGCTGCTCAACATCCGGGGCACCGACGTGAGCCGCACGCCCGTCGCCCTCTCCTACGTCATCGCCCGCGCGGACGGCACCGCCGAGCTGTTCATGGCACCCGGGAAAGTCACCGAAGACGTGCGCCGCCATCTTGGCAACGCGGTGAGCATCCGCCCGCGCGACAGCTTCGTCGCGGCGCTGCGCGACCTTGCCGGCAAGCGCGTGGCGGTCGATCCCGAACGCGCCGTCAGCGCCATCTTCGCGGAACTGAGGAACGCGGGCGCCACCATCGTCGAGGAACGTGATCCCACCGTGCTGCCCAAGGCGATCAAGAACCCGGTGGAGCAGCAGGGCCACCGCGCCGCGCAGGCCCGCGATGCGGCGGCCGTGTCGCGCTTCCTGCACTGGCTTGCGGTGGAAGCGCCCAAGGGCGGCGTCACCGAGCTTTCCGCCGCCGCCAGCCTGCAGTCCTTCCGCGAGATGGACCCGCTGCTGCGCGACCTTTCGTTCGACACGATCTCGGGCGCGGGGCCGAACGGCGCCAGCCCGCATTACCGCGTCTCGGAGGAGACGAACCTGAAGCTGGAGCCGAACTCGGTCTATCTCGTCGATTCGGGCGGGCAATACCTTGACGGCACCACCGACATCACCCGCACCGTCTGGGTCGGCCCCGATGCGCCCGGGCCCGAAGTGAAGGACCGCTTCACCCGCGTGCTCAAGGGCCACATCGCGCTGGCGCTGGCGGTCTTCCCGCAAGGCACGGTGGGCGGGCAGCTCGACGTGCTGGCGCGCCTGCCGCTGTGGGAGGCCGGGCTCGACTATGCGCACGGCACCGGCCACGGCGTCGGCAGCTTCCTGTCGGTGCACGAAGGACCGCAGCGCATCGGCAAGCCGGCGGGCGGGCAGGCCGGAACCGACCAGCCGCTGATGCCGGGCATGTTCCTGTCGAACGAGCCGGGCTACTACAAGACCGGCGAGTACGGCATCCGCATCGAAAACCTGGTGCTGGTGGAACCGCGCGCGATCGAGGGTGCCGAGGGCGAGTTCTACGGCTTCGAGACGCTCACCCACGTGCCGATCGAACGTCATCTTGTTGACGTGTCGCTGCTGACCGAGGCCGAGCTTGCATGGTGGAACGCCTATCATGCCCGCGTGCTCGAGATCGTCGCCCCGCAGCTCGACGGCCCCTCCCTCGCCTGGCTGGAGGCGCAGTGCGCGCCGCTTTGACAACCTCGCTCTGACAGGAGAAATCCCCATGACCACGCTGGCGCGCGACCTTCGGACTTTCCCGGTCCACCTGGGCCCCGCGCCGGCGCGGCCATCCAGCCCGCCTTTACCGGAACCATGGAATGGTACGCCGACTACGCAAGGCGCACCGAGGCCGAGGATGAGGACGGGTTCGGGCGGCTGGTCAGCATGTTCGACTTCGCGCAGGACTGGGACAGCTGGGAAATGCACCCTGCGGGCGACGAGGTCGTGGTCTGCCTCGCGGGCGAGATGACGCTGATCCAGGAACATCCCGACGGCAGCCTCCACTCCGAGACGATCGCGGCGGGGCAGTACCTCATCAACCCCGCCGGGGTGTGGCACACGGCCAATATCCCGGTGCCCGCCAGCGCGCTGTTCATTACCGCCGGACAGGGCACCGAGAGCCGCCCGCGCTAAAGACGGGGACTGCGCCCTGCGCCCTGCGCCCTGCGCTCGCCACCGCCCCCGCCCCCGCCCCCTGCTCCTCCAAGCCCCCCGGGTCATTTCATCCGGCCGCTGAACAACCGTTCACCGGCTTTGCGCGTTCATGAACGGTGACGCGCAGGTGTGACAATTGGCGACAATAAACGCCGCCGCCGGCATAACTGCGCGACAACAGGCCCGTAGAACGGGTTCCAGAGAGCCGCGGGGCACCTTCCCCTCCCCCGCCGCGCGGTTCTCATCCCCTTTCGCAGAAAACGGATCAGAGAAACGCCATGATCACCACGATGAAGAAGCTGACGCTCGGCCTCTCGGCCGTCGCTCTTGCCACAGGCGGCGTCGCCTGCGCGCAGGCTCCCGCCAACCCGCCCAGGATGGAGCGCCCCAGGATGGATGCGGACGGCGACGGCACCGTGACCCGCGCCGAGGCGCAGACCGCCGCCGCCGCCATGTTCGCCCGGATGGATGCCAACAAGGACGGCAAGCTCGACAAGGCCGATCGCGAACTCGCCCGCCAGCAGATGCGCGATGCCCGCTTCGCCCGGATGGACGCCAACGGCGACGGTTCGATCTCGAAGACCGAGTTCTCCGCCGAGCGCGGTCCCAAGGGCGGCGAAGGTGCAGAACGCCCCGGCAATGACGGTCCCCGCGCCGAAGGCCGCAAGGACGGCAAGCGCGGCGGGCATCACCGCTTCGGCAAGGGTGGCCACGGTCGCCACGGCGGCATGATGATGATGGCCAAGCAGGCCGACACCAACAACGACGGCGCCATCAGCCAGGCCGAATTCACCGCCGCCGCCATGAAGCGCTTCGATGCCGAGGACGCCAACAAGGACGGCAAGGTCACCAAGGAAGAGCGCACGGCCGCGCGCCAGGCGATGAAGGCCAAGTGGCAGCAGATGCGCGCCGACAAGAAGGCTGACAGCAAGGCCGCGAACTGACAGGGATGGCGCGGCCCTTCGAGGAATACCGATGAACGATACCGCGCCTTCCCCGCCAGCCCCTCCAAGGCTGCTGCTCGTCGATGACGAGGCGGCCCTGCGCGAACCCCTGGGCGAGTACCTCTCGCGGCAGGGGTTCGCCGTCGTCCAGTGCGAAAGCGCCGCGCAGGCCCGCTCCCGCCTGCGCGACGCGGCGGGCGAGGACCGTTTCGATCTCGTCCTGCTCGACATCATGATGCCGGGCGAGGATGGCCTCTCGCTCTGCCGCCATCTGGTCGAGGCGCAGGACATGCCGGTCATCTTCCTCACCGCGCGCGGCGAGCCGACCGACCGCATCGTCGGGCTCGAGATCGGCGCCGACGACTATGTGGTGAAGCCTTTCGAACCGCGCGAGCTGGTGGCGCGCATCCGCAGCGTGCTGCGCCGCGCCGCCCGCACCGGGAACGCCGCGCCCGAGGCCGAGAACGAGGCCTTCGAGTTCGAGAGCTGGCGCCTCGATCCCCTCAAGCGCCGCCTGATCGACCCCGAAGGTGCGATCGTGGCGATTTCCTCGGTCGAGTTCCGGCTGCTGATGGCCTTCCTCGAACATCCCCGTCAGGTGCTCAACCGCGACCGCCTGCTCGACATGGTGCAGGGCCGCGAGGCGCACCTGTTCGACCGCGCGGTGGACAATCAGGTCAGCCGCCTGCGCCGCAAGATCGAGGTCGACAGCCGCAATCCGCAACTGATCCAGACCGTCTGGGGCGGTGGCTACATGCTCGCCGCGGACGTGCGCCGCGTGACGCTCGACAGCTGATGAAGTTTCCTTCCCCCGCCCTTCCCCGGCCCAAGAGCCTCATGGGGCAGATGCTGATGGCGGTCGCCGCCGCGCTGCTGCTCGTGCAAGGGATTGGCGCGCTTCTCGTCTTCCGCGCCCAGCGGGAGAGCTTCGAGGTCGGCATGGCCAATGCCGCCGCCTTCCGCCTCGTCGCCGAGACGCGCGGTCCCGGCGCTCTCGAACGGATGCGGCGGGGCGACCGCCCGGCGTTCGGTGGAGCCCAGCCGCGCGGCTTCCCCGTGGAGTTCGCCACCGCATCCCCCGCCCGCCCCGGCGAGGATCGCGACGCGCGGGCGGAGGCCCGCATCGCGCGCATCCTCGACGATCAGGAACTGCAGGCCTCTGAAGTCGTCGTCCTGCACCGCACGGTGCGCGGCGATGCCGCCGCCCGCCGCACGCTGGAGCGCCGCGCCGCGCGCCGGCACATGGACGAGGCGAAGCTCGCCGGGCTGATGGACGACAACTTGCTGGTGGTCGCCATCCGCCAGCCCGCACGCGCGAACTGGATGGTCGCGCGCATCCGCTCGCCGCGCGTCGTCAATCTGCTGCTCGTCCCGCTCCTGGCGCAGACGCTGGTCATCTACCTCGTGCTGGTGGGCGCGGTGGCGCTGATCCTGCGCCGCATCACCCGCCCGCTGGCGGCGCTGACCCGCCGGGTGGAGCAGTTCGCCTATGCGCCGGGCTCCGCCGGGCAGTTGGAGCCCAGTGGGCCGGACGACATGCAGCGCCTGATCGTGGCGCACAACGCCATGGAAGCGCGCATCGTCGCGATGCTCGACGAGAAGGACGTGATGCTCGGCGCCATCGGCCACGATCTCAAGACCCCGCTCGCGGCCTTGCGGGTACGGATCGAATCGGTCGAGAACGATGCCGAGCGTGGCCGCATGGCCGGCACCATCGAGGACATCGTGCGCACGCTCGACGACATCCTCTCGCTTGCCCGCGTGGGCCGTCCCAGCGACCCGCGCGAGCGTACCGAACTTTCCGCTCTCGTCGCCTCCGTGGTGGAGGAGTACGAGGACATGGGCGATCCGGTGGAACTTGGCGATACGCAGCGCATCGTGCTGGAGGCGCGCTCGACCTGGCTGCGCCGCGCGCTGCGCAACCTCATCGGCAATGCCCTGCGCTATGGCGAGCGCGCGCGCGTCACGCTATCGCGCGAAGGCGGGAGCGCGGTCATCCGCATCGAGGACGACGGCCCCGGCATCCCCGAGGCCGAGATCGAGGGCATGATGAACCCTTTCGTGCGCGGCGATCCATCCCGCAATTCGGCGACTGGCGGGGCCGGGCTCGGCCTGGCGCTGGCGCGTGCGATCGCGGACCAGCACGGCGGCGCGCTGGTGCTGGCGAACCGGCTCTCGCCCGCCGGAAAGGTGGAGGGGCTGACCGCCCGGCTGGAAATCCCCGCCGCCTGACCGCGACGGGGTTTGCCTGTGCTTGGCGCTGCCGCTAAGGGCCTGCCAAAGCCCATGCCAGACCCATTCGTCCTCCTCGATGACGCCCGAGCAACCGGCACCGCCGACGCGCGGCTTTACCGCGACCCTTGCGAAACCGTGACGGCGATGCGCGCAGAGCAGGTGGCAGGGGCCTTGGCCCGCATGGAAGCGCTATCGGCGCGGGGGCTCCACCTTGCCGGGTACATGGCCTACGAAGCCGGGCTCGCGCTGGAGCCACGGCTTGCCCCGCTGCTGCCCGCCCGCACCGGCGCCGGAGGGCCGCTGCTGTGGTTCGGCGCCTTCGAACGCTGCGAGACGATAGCCCGCGAGGCGCTGCCAGGCCGCCTCGCCGCCTTGGGCGGCAACGGTCCCGCCGCCTTGGGCGGGAGCGGTCCCGCCGAGATCGGCCCGCTGGAGCCGCAGGTGGAGTTCGGCGACTATGCCCGCGCCTTTGATATTCTTCATGCCGCGATCTGCGCGGGCGACATCTACCAGGCGAATCTCACCTTTCAGCTGGCGGGACCGTGGCAGGGCGATCCGCTTGCGCTCTACGCCGCGCTGCGTCCCCGGGCCGAGGCGGGGCACGGGGGCGTGGTGTTCGACGGTGCCCACTGGCACCTCAGCTTCTCGCCCGAACTGTTCTTCGCGCTTCAGGGCGGCGCGCTTACCGTCCGGCCCATGAAGGGTACAAGGCCCCGCGGGCGCGATGCGGCCGAGGACGCCGCGCTTCGCGCCGATCTGGAAGCGAGCGAGAAGGACCGGGCCGAGAACCTCATGATCCTCGACCTCATGCGCAACGACCTTGCGCGCGTGGCCGAGGCGGGTAGCGTGCGGGTGGAAGCCCCCTTCACGGTCGAAAGCTATCCCACCGTCCACCAGATGGTCTCCACGGTGCAGGCCCGGCTCGAGGACGGGCGAAGCGCCTTCGACGTGGTGCGCGCGCTGTTTCCCTGCGGTTCGATCACCGGCGCACCCAAGATCCGGGCGATGGAACTGATCGCCGGGGTCGAGGGCCATGCACGCGGTCCCTACTGCGGATCGATCGGAAGGATCGAACCCTCTGGCGATGCGGCGTTCAATGTGGCAATTCGCACCCTTCGGCTCATCCCCGATCGCAGCGGGACGGGCCGGATCGGCGGCCGGGCGATCCTTGGGGTCGGCTCGGCGATCGTCGCGGACTCTGAAGCGCTTCCCGAATGGCGGGAATGCCTGGTCAAAGGGGGTTTCGTGCGGAATTCGGAAGCACGAGTGACACCGGGATCGGCGCAGGCGGCCACTTCTCCGGCCAGCTTCGACCTGATCGAGACGATCCGCTTCACGCCCGAAGAGGGCATCGCGCTGCTGGAACTGCACCTGGAACGTATCGGCGCGAGCGCGGCGGCGCTGGGCTTCGGGTTCGACCGGCATGCGGTGCGCAACGCCATCCAGGCGCTGTGCTTCGATGCGGACGAAGCCTCTCGGCTGCGGCTCGTGGTGGGTCGCACCGGCGCCTTCGCGCTCGAACTCAGCGCGCTTCCGGCGGCATTGCCCGAACCGGCGAGTGTCGCCGTGCTGCGCCTCCCCGTGGACCCGGGCGACTGGCGGCTGGCGCACAAGACCAGCGATCGCGGCTTCTACGACAAGGGACTGGCACTGGCGCGCGGCGCCGGAGCCGACGAGGCCATCCTGCTGCGCGACGACGGGCTCGTCACGGAAGGCTGCTTCACCAACATCTTCGTGGAGCGCGGCGGCACGCTGCTGACGCCGCCAACGGCGCTGGGCCTGCTGCCCGGCGTGCTGCGCCGCTCGTTGCTGGAGCAGGGCCGCGCGGCCGAGGCGGCGCTGACGCTCGACGATCTTGCCGAAGGCTTCCTCATCGGCAATGCCCTGCGCGGGCTGATGCCTGCGCGGTTCCTGGTCTGAGAGGCCACGCCATGCACATCTCCCCCGCCCTTGCCCGCATCGCCCCGTCGCAGACCACGGCCATGACCGACCGCGCCACGCAGCTGCGCGAAGCCGGGCACGACGTGATCTCGCTTTCCGTCGGCGAACCCGACTTCGCCACGCCGCCGCACGTAGTGGAAGCGGCCAAGGCGGCGCTGGACCGCGGCGACACCAGGTACACGCCCGTCGGCGGCACCTCGCGGCTCAAGCAGGCCGCCGCGCTGCATTTCGCGCGGGACCTCGGCATCGTCGTCCCGCCCGAGCAGGTCACCGTCAGCGCGGGCGGCAAGCAGGCGATCTTCCACGCCCTGCTGGCCACGATCAGCGCGGGCAGCAGCGGTGGCGGCGACGAGGTGATCGTTCCGGCCCCGTGGTGGGTCAGCTACCCCGAGATCGTTCGCTTCGCGGGCGGCAGGGTGGTGCCCCTCCACACCCACCCACGGCACGGTTTCCGCTTCTCCGCCGCCGACCTCGAGGCGCAGATCGGCCCGCGCACGCTCTGGCTGCTGCTCAACAGCCCCGGCAACCCGACCGGCGCCTGCTTCCCCGCCGAAACGCTGCTCGCCATCGGCGAGGTGCTGCGCCACCATCCGCGCGTGATGGTGCTGTCGGACGACATCTACGCGCCCATCAACTATACCGGCGGGCGACACGCCACTCTGGCGAACCTCTGCCCTGACCTTTCCGACCGCATCCTGACCATTTCGGGCGTGTCGAAAAGCCATGCCATGACGGGCTTCCGCATCGGCGTGGCGGCCGGTCCCGAGTGGCTGATCAGGGCGATGGAGCGGCTGCAGTCGCATTCCTCGGGCAATCCCTGCTCGATCAGCCAGGCGGCCGCCGTCGCCGCTTTTGAAGGACCGCAGGACTTCCTGGCCGACTGGTGCGGCCGGTTCCGCGCCCGCCGCGACCTCGTCGTCGCCGCCATCAACGCCATTCCCGGACTTTCCACGCCGGTGCCCGACGGTGCCTTCTACTGCATGGTCGATGCCGAGCCGCTGATGGAACGCTTCGGCGACGATGCGGCGCTGGCGCTGCACCTACTCGAGCACGGCGTCGCCATCGTTCCGGCATCTGCTTTCGGCGGGCGCGACGGCTTTCGCATCAGCTTCGCCGCCGACGAGGCCAGACTGGTGGAAGCCTGCAGGCGGATCGCGCAAGCGGTTGCGTGAAAGCGCATCCCGGCGGTGCCGGGCGGCGGGAACGGGGCAGACTTCGCGCGCGCTTGCGCGTAAGGCACGCCTTGCGGTCCCTGCCGGGCGCAGGGACGACGAATGGAAAGCTGGACGTAAATGGAACTGGAAATCCTCTTCGAGGACGGCGAGGCGCTCGTCATCGACAAGCCGGGCGGCCTGCCGCTCGATACTCCGCGCGCCGGCGGTCCCAGCCTCGAGGACCGGCTGGACGAGCTGAAGCTGGGCTTCCAGCGCGAACCGGCGCCCGTGCACCGGCTGGACCGCGACACTTCGGGCTGCCTGCTGCTGGCCCGCAATCCCAAGGCGCTCAAGCGTTTCTCCGTCGCCTTCGAAGAACGCAAGGTGGAGAAGGTCTACCTCGGCGTGGTCGCCGGGGTGCCCGAGGAGGAGGAAGGCACGATCCAGCTTTCGCTCTCCAAGGTCAGCACCGCGAAGGACGGCTGGCGCATGATCCCCGCGCGCAAGGGCAAGCCTGCGGTCACGCACTGGCGCAAGCTCGAAGTGCGCGACGGGCTTGCGCTCGTGGAGTTCCGGCCCGAGACGGGGCGCACGCACCAGATCCGCGTGCACGCAGCTTCCGGGCTTGGCCTGCCGCTGCTCGGCGACCCGGTCTATGGCTCCGGGGCAGACCGCGCGCGCAGCGTCCGCCGTACCATGCTCCACGCAGCCGCGCTCACCGTCCCTCGCGGTGGGGACAAGGCCCCGATCGTGGCCCAGGCACCGATGCCGTCGGATTTCCGCGCTCTGGGCTTCACCACGCCGGATGCCCCGCTTGCCCCATCCCCCCTGCCCGATGCGGCACCCGACGCGGCACCCGACGCAGGCGATGAATGAGATAGTCGACCGGGCCCAGGCGCTGGCGAGCGAAAGCTTCATCGCCTCGACCGGGCCGGGCGGGCAGAACGTCAACAAGGTGGCGACGGCAGTGCAGCTCCGGCTGGACTGCTATGCCCTGCGGCTCAGCCCGCCGGTCTTCGCGCGGCTGCGCGAGCTTGCGGGCAGCCGCATGACGTCGCGAGGGGAACTGGTGCTCACCGCCCGCCGCTTCCGCACGCAGGAAGCCAACCGCGCCGATGCGCGCGAACGGCTCGCCGAACTGCTGGAGGAAGCGCAGAAACTGCCCGAAAAACGCGCGAAGAGCCGCCTCAACCGCATCGGCAAGGAGCAGCGGCTGAAGGGCAAGAAATTGCGCGGCAACGTAAAGGCCGGGCGCGGCAAGGTCAGCTTCGACTAGGCCGCCGCGCCTCCCGCGCCTCCGGTCTAGAAGACCAGCGCGAAGATCCCCGCCCACATGGCGATGCTGAGCAGACCGGCGGCAAGCCACCAGCGCCACAGGACAGGCCGCGCGCCGACCGTGCCCGGCGCAGGCCCCACGCCCGCGCGCGCAAGCCAGGGGGACGAGCGGAGCGGGCTCGTCTCGGCGGGTCCGCCCGGACGACGATCGCTTTCGTGTTCCATACCCGACATAGCCGCAGACCTTGAACCTGGTTCCGTAAAAACCCGGTATGGATAGCATCGCTGCACTTGCCGGTCGATAGACGAGGGCCTCAGGGAAAAACCGGGGTCGTCTGGCGAAATCGGACCTCAGGCCGCCGCAGTCCACTGCCCGGCAGCCAGCCCCACCGGCAGCCCGGCATAGCGTTCGACGATGCCTGCCGCCGCGCCTACCGGGTTGCGGCCGCCCAGAGTGGGACTGCCGTCCGCCGTCCAGCCGATGCCCGCGATCGAATAGGCCATCCGCTCGCGCTGCCAGGCGAGGTAGGCATGGTGGCTGGCGAATGCGCGGTCGATCGCCGCCACCGGGTCCGCATCCGCGCCGATGACATCGCCGAAATGCCACATCGCGTAATCGTCGCTGTCCCGCCAGTCGACGCCCCGGGCATCGACGAAGAGGCAGGGCCGCGGGCGGACGAGGAACTCGTAGACCTGGCTGCTGACATCGCCGAGGTAGAGGTCCGCGCCGAGGGTGTAGGTCATGTCGTTGCAGCGCGCCGAGCCGAGGTCGACGACGACCTGCCCGGGCACGGCAAGCGCCTGCCACTGCCGCCGCTGGCGCGCGGACAGGTGCCGGGCGAGCCGGACATGGGGCGCGACCACCAGGTTGTAGCGCCCGTCCCTTGCTACCGCCTCCACGAGCCGCCGCCCGAACGCCTCCATCGACGATAGGGTCCTGCAGAAGTGCGGGTTGTAGAGGATCGTGGGCCGGGCATTGTCGAAAAGCGGCGCGCGCTTCGCGGCGGCGGGAAGAACCGTGGAGAGCTTGATCGGCCCGGTCACCGTGCAGTCCGCCGGCTGGACGAAGCCGCTCGCCAGCAGGCGTTCGCGGTCCTTTTCTCCCGCCACCATGACGTGATCGAACAGCGTGAAGCGCTTCTCGAAGCCCACTGCGCGGTCTCCTGCGCCGTGCGGGATGTGGAGGATCGGCGGGCAGTCTCCCCGCAGGCGGCGCAGGACGGTGGAGGTGCGTTCCGCGCAGAGGATGGCGTCGGCATCGCAGAGCCGCTTCGCCCAGGTGGCCAGCCGCACCGTCTTGTGGAGGTTCCCCGGCAGCATCCGCATGGCGCGGGGAAGGTCCATGGCCACGATCTGCGGGACCGGCCCGCCGGATTCGAGAGCCCGGGCCCGTGCCGCGCTGGCCTCTTCCCCGGTGCAGACGAAGACAGTCACCTGCCCCGGGTGGCGTCTTTCCAGCTCAAAGGCGACCGGCAGGATGTGCGCGAACTGGTGCACGCCGCCGATGGCAACGACATGCAGGCGGGCAGGACGGGCCGAGGACGCGGAGGCGGAAGATGCGGGCATCGCGCGCCCTTGCCGCAGCGACATGTTTGCCGGATGGGCCGTTTATGTAGATTTGCCCATGTTGGCCGGGGCTCGGTTTCCGGGGGACGCAGGAGCCTTGCGGCACGGGCATGATCTCGACGCCGGACATGGCGCAGGATAAGGCTCGTCGCCGCGATGCAGATACTCCTCGTCGAAGACGACGCCGCCCTTGCCGCCCATATCGTCGCCGGCCTGCGCGAGGCGGGCCATGTCGTCGAGCATTGCGCCGACGGGCGCGACGCACTGGTGCGCGCGGCTTGCGAGACATACGACGCGATCGTGCTCGACCGCATGCTGCCCACGCTCGACGGGCTCAAGCTGCTGGCGGCCCTTCGTGCCACCGACGATGCAACGCCTGTCCTGATCCTCAGCGCGCTCGGCGATGTGGACGAGCGGGTGCGCGGCCTTCGCGCCGGGGGCGACGACTACATGGCCAAGCCCTTCGCCATGTCCGAACTGCTCGCCCGGCTCGAGGTGCTGGCAAGGCGCAATGCCCCTCTCACGCCGGCGGCCAGCCGTCTGCGGGTGGCCGATCTCGACATCGATCTGGCTTCCCACAGCGTCACCCGTGCAGGGCGGCGCATCCAGCTCACCTTGCGCGAGCTGAGGATCCTTGCCTACCTCGCGCGCAATGCAGGGCGTGTGGTCACCCGCACGATGCTGCTGGAGAACGTGTGGGACTACAACTTCGACCCGCAGACCAACATCATCGACCAGCACATCAGCAAGCTGCGCCAGAAGATCACGGCCGAGGGGGAGCGCGATCTCGTCCACACCGTGCGGGGCGTGGGCTACATGATGCGCGAGGCGTGAGGGCGCCTGCATGAACCGCCTGCTGCGCAGCCTCTCGTTCCGCCTCGCGCTGACTTATGCCGGGCTGTTCTGCCTTTCGGTGGCGCTGTTGATGGGGGCCGTCTACTGGCTGCGCGTGGTGGTGCCGATGGACCGGGCCCGCTGGATGGTGCAGCAGGAGGAGGCCGCGTTCCGGGCCGAGTATCTCGCCCGCGGCCCCGATGCCACGCGCGCGGCGCTGGAGCGGCGGGCGCACGCTACCGGCGGAATCAAGGCATTCCATGCGCTGCTCGCCCCCGGCGGCGCAGTCGTCACGGCCAACCTGCCGAGCTGGCCGGTGCGTCCAATGCCGCACCTGACGCTGATCGAGGCCGACACCTTCCTCGACGGCGCCGAGGTCGACCACAACGCGCTGGTCAGCGACCAGTACCTTCCCGACGGCGCGCGCCTGATGGTAGGACGCGACGTCGAGGACGTGACGAGCGAGGCGGAAGTGCTGCGCACCGCGGCGATCTGGATCTTCGGCGTCACGCTGCTGCTGGGTCTGAGCGGCGGCTGGCTGATGAGCCTGGCGATCGGCGCCAGGATCGAGGCCGTGCGCCGCGCGGCACGGCAAGTGATGGATGGCGACCTGGCCGGGCGGGTGGAAGTGCGCGGCACCAACGACGACTTCGACCGGCTGGGCGAGACGCTGAACCTCATGCTGTCGCGCATCGAAAGCCTTTTCCGCGCGGTGCAGAGCGTATCCGACAACGCGGCCCACGAGCTGCGCACGCCGCTGGCGCGGCTGGTGGGGCGGCTGGAAGAGCTGGAGCACCGCTCCCGAAGCGATCCCGCCATGCGTGCAGCCGCCGCTGGCGCAATCGCCGAGGCGAGCCGGCTGCAGCAGATCCTCGCGGCCCTGATGCGCATCTCGCGGTTGGAGAACGGGCGCCATCCGCTGGAACTGCAGCGCACCGACGTCGTGCAGCTACTGGAGGATCTGGTGGAGTTCTACCAGCCCGAGGCGGAGCGGCTCGGCATCGAACTGGTCTTGAAGGCACGCCGCCCGCTGGTCGCGGACCTCGACCTTGACCTGGTGTTCCAGGCGCTTTCCAACCTGCTGGACAATGCCCTCAAGCACGCCGGCGGCGGCCGGCGCGTGGAACTGCAGGGTTCGCGCCTGGCTGCCGGCCTGTGCCTGAGCGTGACGGACGACGGCCCCGGCCTCGACGAGGAGGAGCGCGAACGCGTGACCGAGCAGTTCTATCGCGGCCGTGCCTCGGGCAAGTGCCCCGGCGATGGCCTCGGCCTCAGCATGGTCGCGGCCATCGCGCATGCGCACGGCGCCGCGCTGGAGTTCGCCGATGCCGCGCCGGGCCTGCGGGTGCAGCTGGTGTTCCCCGAGGCGGCTCAGCCGGGTAGGCATCGTTGCTCCGCAGCCATGCTCGCGATCGCCGCCGACAGCCTTTCGGGCGAGTGTCAGACCGCCGAGGCGACAGCCGGTGTGCGCCCCAGGGCCGGTGCATAGGGCACGCGCGGATCGCGCCGGAGCGGGGCGATCCTGTCCACGGGCGCCGGGCGACGAAGCGCCTCGAGCCGGCGCAGCGCCGCTGCCGAGACGACGCGGATGCCGCCCTCTGACACGGTGCACCACTCGCCATGGACGGCAAGCTCGGCATCGAGGTCAAAATGGTCGGGCAGGACCGCGTCGCCGGTGACGATCGCGTCCGAGATCCGGGCGAAGCGGCCTATCCTTGCGCCCGGCAAGGCGACCACGTTGCGCAGCACGCTGCCAAGGCCGATGGATCCGCTGTCTCCCGCCATCGCGCGCCGCGCGTGGACGATCGGCCATCCCGCATCGAGCGGCAGCGCTCCATCCCTGATCCGGCACTGGATCGCGTGGTACGCATCGAGGGTGCCCAGATCATGCCAGAGCGGCTCGCTCTCGCCGCGCCCGGGCAGAGCATAGGCGTAGGCGGTGCCCGCCGCGACAAGTCGGGGGATGACGTGCTGGCCGAAATCCAGCTCTTCCACGCTCGCGCTCATGTCGATGAGGATGGCGCGCAAGGCCTGCCAGTCGAAGACGTAGATACCCATCGAGGCAAGGGCATGACCGGGCCGGTCGTGGGCCTGCGGCGCGTGGGCCGGCTTTTCCACGAAGGCCTGGATGCGAAAGTCCGCTCCGGCGTCGAGCACGCCGAAGCCCAATGCCTGTGCAAGCGGCACGTGGATCACGCCGACGGTCGCCTGCGCCCCGCAGGCGATATGACGGTCCAGGAAGGGCCGGTAGTCCATCTGGTAGAGATGGTCCCCGCCAAGGATCACGACATGGCGGGGCGCCAGCCGGTCGATCTCGGCGATGACGCTGGCGACGGCGTGGGCAGTGCCTTCGAAGGGACCGAAATCCTCGCCGTCGAGCACCTGGAAGGAGCAGCCTTCGGGGTCCGCGCCCCAGCAGCGTTCCACGTGGTTCTGCAGCGATGCGGGCTCGTACTGGGTGAGCACCAGGGCCTTGCGCAGCCCCGAGTTGGCGATGTTGGCAAGGGTGAAATCCACCAGCCGCGCGTCGGGGCCGACCGGCAGGGCAGGCTTCGCCTCGGCCTGCGTCAGGTCATGCAGGCGGCTTCCCTTGCCACCGGCGAGCACGATCGACACCACCTCGTCCAGAGGCCCCGCATTGCAACCGCTCATGATACCCCCGATCCGCTCCATTCGCTTCGGCTGCGTAATGCACTGAAGCAATTGCGGTTCCGCCTTGCCGTGAGGCATTCGCGCCATTTGCGGCGGATCGTTGCGGGCAGCGCGCATCGCGGCTCGTGTACGATCCTTCGATCGCCACCTTGGCTATCGCGAAAACGGCGCGGCCTGGCTAAAGGCAGTCCGCCCGCCGCGCATGCGGAGCGAGACGAGAGGAATGCCGCAAATGTCCCCCCGCCCCCCGCGCATCGCCGCCGTTCTTGGCCTTGGAGCCGCCGCGCTCTGGCTGGCGCCGGTCCAGGCTCAGGCTCAGGCTCAGGCTCAGGCTCAGGCGCAAGACCAGCACCCGCCGGCTTCCGCCGATCCCGCGCCGCAGCGCGCGGCTCCGCTCGCCCGCAAGAGCCCGCGCCCGCCTGCGGAAGCCGTCCCCGGTGGCCGCACGGCGCCTCCCGGCGTGCCTCAGGCGCAGCGCTGGACCGAGGACTGGTCGCAGCCTCCTGCCCCCGGCGCCTCCCTTGTCGAAAAGCTGCGCCATGTGCCGCTGGGCGCGAACGAGGACTTCTATCTCTCCATCGGGGGCGAGGCGCGCGCCTACTACACCGACTGGCAGCACGCGACGCTCGGCCTGCGGGCGGACGACGACAACAGCCTCGTCCAGAGCCGGCTGCGCCTGCTCGCGGACCTGCATCTGGGCCCGCAGGTGCGCGCCTACGTGGAACTGGGCGACAATCGTGAGTTCGGCGAGGAATTCGCCACCGCCGCCAACCGCGACAAGCTCGACCTCTATCAGGCTTTCGTCGACGTGACCCTGCCGCTCGGCGAGGCCGGACGCCTGACCCTGCGCCCCGGACGTTTCGAGATGCCGCTCGGCAATGGAAAGCTCGTCGGCACCCGCGAGGCACTCAACATGCGCTTCACGTACCAGGGGGTGCGGGCCACGTATATCCTGCCGGGCCGGATCTCGGTGGACGCCTTCGCGACCCGCCCCATCGCCGTGAGGCCGGGCACTTTCGACGACCGGGGCGATCCGGCGCGCGTCTTCCATGGCGTCTACGTAAGCGCACCCGATCTTTTCGCCGGCCTTGGAGCGGACCTTTACTGGTACGAGATGAAGCGCAAGGCCGCGACCCTGCGCGAGGGTACGGGCGCCGACGAGCGCGACACCCTTGGCGCGCGGCTGTGGCGACGCGACGCCGGCATCGATGTCGATCTCGAGGCGGCGCTCCAGCGCGGCACGTTCGCCGGGCAGGACATCCGCGCCTGGAGCGTGCTGCTGGAAGCGGGCTACACCTGGGCCGCGCTGCCGCTGAAGCCGCGCCTCGGCCTGCGGGCAGACGCATTCAGCGGCGACGACGATCTGGCGGACGGAACCGCGGGGACATTCGTGGCCGCCGCCCCCCGCCTGCCGATGCTGTCCGAAGGCGCCTTCCTCAACTTCTCGAACCTTGTCGACCTTTACCCCTCGCTCACCCTCAAGCCGCACGAGGCGGTCAGCGTCATGGTGGGGCCCCAGTTCCTGTGGCGCCAGAGCAGCGCGGACGGGGTCTACGTGGGGCCGGCGGGCGCTTCGTTCGCTCCTTATGGCAGCACCCGGCGGATCGGCACCACGCTCAATCTCGAAGCCTCGTGGCAGGTCACCCGCCGGCTTGGACTGCGCCTGTTCGAGACCCGTTTCGAGCCCGGCTCCGCGTTTGAGAAAGCCGGCGGACGACGGGCCAACTACTTCGGGCTGCAGACGAACTACCGCTTCTGAGTTCCCGTTGAAACCAAATGCCCTGCCCGGGCGCTATCGCCTATCATGGATGCGGCAGCGAAGATCGATGCCCCGGAGGGCGAACGGACGGCGGAGCCCTCTCGCAAGCGGCGCCTGCGCATCGTGCGCAACGTGGGGCTGGCCATCGTCGGGCTGATATTCGCGATCTGGCTGATCCTGTTCATCACCAAGGGTCGCTTCCTGAAGAGCCCGTTCGAAAGCGTCGTCTCCTCGATGACCGACCGCCGGGTTTCGGTGGCGGGCGACTTCCAGCTCTACTTCGCGCCGCTTCGCATCAAGTTCCTCGCCGAGGGGCTCGACGTCGCGAACCCGCAGTGGGCCACCCGGCCAAGCCTTTTCGCCGCGCGGCGGGTAGAAGCCCGGATCGCTCCGCTCTCGCTGCTGTTCGGCCGGCGCCACATCCACACGCTCGACCTCGACGGCGGGCGCGTCGATCTCGAGTGGGACGCGCCGCACAAGCACAACACCTGGACCTTCGGCAGCGGCGGCGGCGAGCCGCTCGAGTTCCCGCGGATAGATCGCGCCACGGTCACGGGCACGAGCATCCGCTACCTCGATCCGCAGATGCGCCTGCTCGCCAACCTGGCGGTCGAGCCCATCGTCTCCAACGACGCGCGCATCGGAAAGGCCGTGGCGCTCAAGGGAGACGGACGCCTGCGCGATACGCCCTTCCGCGTGAGCGCCCGCCTGCTGTCTCCGGACGCAACGGTCAACCGGGGCAGGAACGAGCTGGAACTGCGCGCATGGGCGGCGAACAGCATCCTCGACGTCTCGGGCACCCTGCCCTCCATCGCCGACGTGGAAGGCGTGCCGCTGCGGGTCCGCGCGCGCGGCCGCGACCTTTCCGAACTTCTCGCCATCATCGACGTCGCGATCCCGCAGACCCGGCGCTATGCGCTGAAGGCGCAGATGGTGAAGGAGGCGAACACTTACCGCTTCACCGATCTTGCCGGTACGTTCGGCCAGTCCGACCTTGCCGGGCGCTTCACCATTACCAATGCCGAGCGCCTCCACCTCGACGCAGCGCTCACCACCCGGCGGCTCGACATCATCGATGCCGCGCCCTTCATCGGCTACAATCCCGACATCGTGGCCTCGAAAGGCGCTGTTGCCGCCGCCGCGGCGACGGGTGCCGGTGCCCAGCGCGTGATGCCCGATGCCGAGCTTCCGGTGCAGTCGATGCAGCGCTTCGACGCCGGGCTGGACTGGAAGATCGGCGTGGTGCGTTCGCGCAACGTGCCGGTCGAGAAGATCGACCTGAAGCTGAAGCTAGAACGCGGGCGGCTCGAACTTTCGCCGCTCACCTTCTCCATGGCGCGCGGCGATGTCGCATCCGACTTCGTCTTCGACACACGCCAGCGCCCAAGCGCCATCAGCTACGACATCCGCTTGTCGCCTACCCCGATGGGTCGCCTCCTCTCGGGCTACGGTGTCGCCGAGGCAGGGACGACCGGCACGATCGCCGGGCGCATCCAGCTCAAGGGCCGGGGCGATACCATTCACGATTCGCTCGCCACCTCGTCCGGGCGCATCGCTTTCGTCATGCCGAGGGGCGCGTTGTGGACGCGCAACGTCCAGCTGGCCGAGCTCGACATCGGCACTTTCGCGTACAAGATGTTCCAGGGCAAGCTGAAGACGCCGGTGGAGGTCAACTGCGGACTGGTCGCCTTCACCGTCCGCAACGGAGTGGCCTCGACCGACCCGATCCTGATAGACACGCACAAGAACGTCATCACCGGCCGCGGAGCCTTCAGCTTCCGGACCGAAGCGGTGGACCTTGCCTTCCGGGCGGACGCCAAAAAGTTCAGCCTGTTCTCGGGCCAGTCGCCAGTCGGCATCCGAGGACGCTTCTCCGAGCCCAGGCTCGACGTCATCTCCCCCGAACTGCTCGGCCGTGCGGGTGCAGGCCTGGGACTGGCGGTGGTCGCCACGCCGGTTGCGGGCCTGTTCGCCTTCATCGACGTTGGGGATGCGAAGTCGGCCGCGTGCGGTCCGGTCCTTGCCGGCGCCAAGGCTTCGGCACAACGCACCACCAAGGGCAAGCCGCGCGACGATGTGGGCAAGGGAAAGGAAAAGCCGAAGGACTGATCGCCGCCGCCCTTCGAAGGGACGGTCAGGGTGCCCGAAGGCAATGATCATTTCCGTTCAGAAATCTGCCTGGTGCGGTCGAGAAGACTCGAACTTCCACGGGCTTTCGCCCACAACGACCTCAACGTTGCGCGTCTACCAATTCCGCCACGACCGCTAAATCTTGGGGACTGGACAGTGATCCGTCCCCGGCAGGAGCGGGCCATTAGCAAAGGGTTTCGGACCCTGCAAGCGGGTCTTGCAGATTATTTTCAAAGCCCGTCATTTTCCCGACCACCGGCCCGCCCGCCTCATCGGCTTGGGCGCTTCCTTCCGGCAGGGGATAACGACGGGGCGCGCTTGCGCCCCGCGCACCGCTTTGGCAGGAGCACGCCCGTGAGCGCGAACATCGTCATCGGCCAGGCGCCGCAAGGCCAGCCGATAGAGATCGACATCAAGGAACTGCTGGCGACCCGCCTGCTCGTGCAGGGCAATTCCGGGTCCGGCAAGTCGCACCTCCTGCGCCGGATCCTGGAAGAGAGCGCCGGCATCGTCCAGCAGGTGGTGATCGATCCCGAAGGCGACTTCGTCAGCCTCGCCGAGGAGTTCGGCCATGTCGTCATAGATGGCTCGGCCTATGGAGAAGCCGAAATAGCGCGGCTGGGCGCCCGCATCCGCCAACACCGCGCCTCGGTCATCCTCGCGCTCGACGAGCTGGAGATCGACCAGCAGATGAAGTGCGCGGCGCAGTTCCTCAACGCCCTGTTCGATGCCCCGCGCGAGCAGTGGTATCCTGCCCTCGTCGTCGTCGACGAAGCGCAGATGTTCGCGCCGGCCGCCGCCGGGGAGGTTTCCGAAGAGGCGCGGCGCGTCAGCCTCGCGGCAATGACCAACCTCATGTGCCGTGGCCGCAAGCGCGGGCTCGCGGGCGTGATCGCCACCCAGCGCCTTGCCAAGCTGGCCAAGAACGTCGCGGCCGAGGCGAGCAACTTCCTGATGGGGCGCACTTTCCTCGACATCGACATGATCCGCGCCGCCGACCTGCTCGGCATGGAGCGGCGCCAGGCCGAAACGATCCGCGACCTTGCGCGCGGGCAGTTCCTGGGGCTGGGTCCGGCGATCTCGCGCAGGCCGGTTCCGGTGAACGTGGGAACCGTGCGCACGGGCGCCAAGTCGGTCACGCCCGGCCTCGCGCCGCTTCCCACCGCCACCACCGAGGAACTGCGCGAGCTTCTTCACGAGAACCTCCACGTCGAGCCCGAAAGGCCTGAGTTCCCGCGTCCTGCCCCCCGGGTGACGATGGGCGTGGACGATGCCGACACGCTCGCCAGCCGCATCGCCGCCAGCGAGATGATCGACCCCGGCGTCGCCCTTTCGCGCGAACGCGCACAGGAGCGCGAGCGCGCCGAGCCTGCGCCCGAGGAAAGCCGCGCAGCCATGGTCGAGATCATGAACGCGATGGCGCAGGAAGACGACTGCACGTTCCAGTCCTCCACCACCTTGTTCCAGGACTTCACGATCCGCTGCCGGATGAAAGGCATTTCGGTGCGCGGACTGGATGCGACGATGTTCCGCCGCGGCTTCGCGGCAGCGCTGGCAGGGATCCGGGATCCCGACGAAGAGCGCTGGACCGACCTTCTCAACCTTGCCAAGCACGTCCCGGACGATGCGCTGGCGACGTTCTACGTGATCGCCCGCGCAGCGATGGACGGCAAGCCATGTCCCGACGACGTGGATCTGGCCCGCGTCTACGGCACCAGCAGCCCGCGCCGCGTGCAGCGCCTGCTCGACTATCTGGAAAAGGACGGGCTGATCGTGGTGCGCACCGATTTTTCGGGCAAGCGCTCGGTCGGCTTGCCCGATCTTGGGGTGACCACCGCGCCGCAAGAGGCCTAGCGGTCGCCCGCGCCGGACGGTAGAAGCGCACCATGGCAGAGATCGTCAACCTGCGGATGGCCCGAAAGGCGCGGACCCGTGCCGCCGAACAGGCGCAGGCCGGAGCGGCGCGGGCAAAGCACGGCCGCACGAAAGCCGAGCGCCTCGCTGCCGACGCCGAACGTGCACGGATCGATCGCGCGGTCGATGGCGCCAAGATCGAACGCGGCGACGACAGGCAGGAAGACTGATGCGCAGCACTCACGAGGAAGCCAGCGTGCGCCTCTACCACCTGGACTCGGGAGCGGAGGGAGGCGCCGCGAACACGCTGTTCTACGGCCCCCTCTCCGAAGCGATGCGGATCGCCGCGCAGCAGAGCGAGGACGTGCAGGACGGCCTGTTCATCGCCACCGACAACGACGTCGTCGCCTACCTCGATCTTCTCGAGGGCTGATCGGCGCGCAGCCGCCGGGCGACAACCTCGATTTTCGAGCTATCGCCGATCATCAGCGCCGCGAGGAAATTCGGCGGGCGGTCCCGCAATCCCGGTGCGATGCCGCGCCAGCACAGGGAAAACCCTCGATAGCGGATCAGAGCGCGCGGCGTGCAGCGAGGCCTGCGTGCTAGCACGCTCTACAGGGGCGTGGCAGCGGGTTCGCCTTCAGCCCCCGGGCAATCCCGCACGGAAGGATCAGGGTGAAAGGCGGCATCGGCGAGACGACATCGAAAGTCATCGCGATTTCGCGCGTGCTCTGCATCCTTTGCGTGATCTACGCCCACGCCCCGCCCTATCATACCCCGCTGCCCCTGCGCGTACCCAGCTACGACGCGGCGATCTGGACCCTTCGCGAAGTGCTCGGGCGGTCGAGCGTTCCGCTGCTCAGTATCATATCGGGCTACCTTGCGGCCCGGCTCGCCATGGGCGGCGGATGGCGGCGCACGCTGCGGCGCAAGGCGGCCACTCTCCTGCTACCGCTCCTGCTGTGGAACGCCATCGCCCTTTCGAAGGACATCGCGTTTTCGCTGGGGGAAGCGATGCCCGCTTTCGAAAGCCTGCCGCGCCTGCTTCTGGCGATCGGCGGCGAACCGCGACTTACGCCGCTCTACTTCCTGCGTGACATATTCCTGTGCAGCCTCTTCGCTCCATGGCTGCTGGCCGGACTGCGACATGCGCGCTGGGTGCTCATGACCTGCCTTGCCGCGAACGCAGTGTGGAACATGGACGGTCCGCTGTTCATCTCCGGCGCCATCCCGCTGTTCTACGCGCTCGGACTGGGTTTGGGCCAGGGGTACTGGTCCGCGGCGATCCTTGAACAGCGCCCACGGCTTTGCTGGGCCGTCGCGGCCAGGACGCTCGCAGCCCTGGCCGTGCTGCCGCTCGTAGCGGCGCAATACCCGGCCCTGCGCCTCCCTGAAAGCCTGAGCGCGGCCTTGCTGATCGTGCGCCGCTTCGCCGCCGCCGCCGCGTTCTGGGTTACGGCCGCCGCCATAGCCCGTCACCACAGGCTCGCCCGTGCATTCGCAGGCTTCGAGCCGGTGATCTTCTTCATATTCTGCGCCCATCCGCTTATCATCGGGCTTGCCTGGACCTTCGTCGGCCCGGCGGCGCGGCAGCTGGGAAAAGGGAGCGAGTTCGCGGCTTTCGCGGCCGCGCCGTTCATGGTCCTGGCGCTCGGCTATCTTGCCGTTTGGATGCTGCGCCGGGTGGCCCCGCGTTTGCTGGGGGCACTGATGGCAGGCAAAGTGCCGAGCGACCGTCAGATGATGGACGCTGTCCGGCCGCTGGCCCTGCTCGCAAACCGCCCGACGATCCCGGACCGCGCCGTCAGAACCGCGCCTGAAGTCCCGCCGCAAGGTAGCGATCGCCCACGTTGACCTTGCCGTCCACCATGGGAAGGATCGGCATCGCCGCGGTGCCGTAGGGCCGCAGGTCGTCGCCGATCAGCCGGGCACCCACTCCAAAAGCAAGGGACATGGGCAACCGGTACGTCGCCTCTACCTTGCCGAAAATCTTGGTGCCCGAATCGTCGCACTTGCCGCCTGATACCGGCGCGTCGTCCGAACGGCGGAAGCACTGCGAACCGTCCTCGTAGTAACCGTCATGGTCGCGCTTGTGGAAGAAGGCGCCCACCGCCGGCGTGATGGAGAAGCCGCCGTCCTCGATGACCGGCACTCCAAGCGCCAGTTCGCCGCCCCAGTCTCCTTCCGAGCGCGCCACATTGGCTTCCGCCCTCACGCCGGCAGAGGCCGGGTGCGCTGCCGCCAGCGCCCCAAACGCGGCGCAAAATGCCAACGGGGTGGCGAGACGATACTTCATCATAGCGGCTGCTCCTTGAACCTCGATCCGGCCGAGGGGCTATTTCAGCCGGGTTGCAGGGGCAAGGTGGGCCGGGTCGGCCCGCCGCGCGGTGGACTCGCTCCGTCGGGTTCGGCCGCGCTAATAGGGCCGCCGCCCCCTCGATCACGCCTGGAAGACCACCTCGGTGCCGGTATGGACCATCTGCGCAAGGCGAGCAGCGTCCCAGTTCGTCAGCCGCACGCAGCCGTGGCTTTCGGTGCGGCCGATGTTCTGCGGCTCGGGTGTGCCGTGAATGCCGTAGTGTTCCTTGGAGAGATCGATCCATACGACGCCGACCGGTCCGTTGGGCCCCGGCGCAAGGCGCCTGGCCTTGTCGTCCGGATCGGCATCCCAGAACAGGTCCGGGTTGTACTGGTAGTCCGGATTGCGGGCCTCGCCCTTGATCTTCCAGGTGCCGAGCGGGAGCGGGTCGCGCGCGCTTCCGGTCGTGACGGGGAACTGCGCGACGAGCTTGCCTCCCTTGTCGTAGGCCCGCAGCGTTCCTTCGGACCTGTCGACGACGATCCGCTCCGCCTGCGGCTGCCGGTTTGCGACGCCAAGCCGCTGGAGCGTGTCGGCCCATCCGCGATCGTCGCCCTCGATCTTGACGAGGGGAACATTGTCGACCGCCGGAACGCGTACGATCCGCCCCGCACCAAGCCGAGTGCCCGGGCCGTTCAACGCAAGAAGCGCGTCCGGCGTGGTATGGAAGCGTTCCGCCAGCGCCTCGGTCATCGAACGGTAGCCGAGACGATCGAACCGCGCCTGCTGCGATGTCTCATGCGGAAGATCCGGCACGAAAGGCCCCCGCGCGAAGGCTGCGGGGATCACCACGCGCCGGGTTGCGGCGCTTCCCTGCCCGCTGAACAGCGCCTGTCGGGTGGCTTCATCCAGGTTGCCGCTCGCGGGCAGGCCGCGGGCTTCCTGGAAGGCGGCAAGGGCAAGCCTGTAGGACCGCCCCTCCTCGCCATCGATCACGCCCGGCGAGAACGCCAGCCGGTCGAGCGCGACCTGCGCACGCAGGACCAGACTGTCGGCGGCTTCGGTTTCACCGCCGCCGGGTGCATCGGCGAAGGCGAGTGCATCGACGACGGCCCGATCGACGGCGGACGAGGCGGACGGGTCCTGCCCGGGTGCTTCCGGCGAGCCGCAGGCGGCCAGAAGCGCCACGGTCGCAAGCGAGATGGCCGAAAGAGAAAGGAGACGTATGCGTTTCAAGCGACACCTGCATCTTTTATCGTTCTATGCTCGATGAACGCGCCAGAACCGGCCGGGATGCAGTGAGCCCAAGGGCCTTTGCGGCTCCGACGGCGGTCGGGCAGCGGTACGGGTCCGGTTCAGGCGCCGGTTCAGGCGCCGGGCTCAAGCGATTGTGCTGCGCCCCGGCTTGCCATACCGGGGCGGGTGATGAGCACGCTCGATTCCCACCTCGAGGCAGCGCTGGCGCGGATCGGGCGCGCCGGTCAGCGCCGAACGCTTCGCCCTGCCACTCTGCTGCCGGGCGGCCGCGTCGAGCGCGATGGCCGCATGCTGCTGGACTTTTCGAGCAACGACTATCTTGGCCTCGCCCGCCATCCGCTGCTGGCACAGCGCGCCGGGCAGTGGGCCGCCGCTCATGGTGCCGGCGCGGGCGCCTCGCGGCTGGTGACCGGCACGAGCGAACGCCACCTCATGCTCGAGGCGCGCATCGCCGCGTTCAAGGCGTGCGAGGCCGCACTCCTCTTCGCGAGCGGGTGGCAGGCCAATGCGACGGTAATCCCCGCGCTGCTTGCGGCCATTCCGCGCACGGCCGTGTTCGCCGACCGCCTGATCCATGCCTCGATGCATGCCGGGTTGGCCGCGGCAGGTGCGCGCCAGCACCGCTTCCGCCACAACGACCTTGGCCATCTGGAAACCCTGCTGGCCGAGAAGGGGGCGAATGCCCCGGCCCGGCTGATCCTGACCGAAACGGTCTTCTCGATGGATGGCGACCGTGCCGACATGGTGCGGCTGGCCGAAATCGCCGAGCGCTACGACGCCGTCCTCTTCGTGGACGAAGCGCATGCCACCGGAGTGCTGGGGCCGCAGGGGCGCGGGCTCACCGCGCTCGTGCCGGGCCGGGTAGACGTGGTGATGGGCACTTTCAGCAAGGCGCTTGGCAGCTTCGGTGCCTATGTGGCGGGATCGCGCGCGTTGATCGACTATCTGGTCAATTCGGCCAGCGGCTTCGTCTTCACCACCGCCCCGCCGCCGGCCGTGCTGGGTGCAATCGACGCGGCGCTCGACCTGGTGCCGGACATGGAGCCGCAGCGCGCCCACCTCGCCCGACTGTCCGAGCGGCTGCGCAGCGGCCTTGCGCGGCTCGGTCTGGAGTACGGCGCATCCTCGACCCAGATCGTTCCCGCCGTGATCGGCCCGGAGGACGAGGCGATGGCCCTGTCGGCACGCCTCGAGGCTGCCGGTTTCCTTGCCTCGGCGATACGCCCGCCCACGGTTCCGGCGGGAACCAGCCGCCTTCGCCTTGCCCTGCGCGCCGGGCACACCGAGGTAGACGTCGACGCCCTGCTTGCAGCGATCGAGGCGCAGCGGTGAAACTGCTGTTCGCCCACGGCTGGGGCTTCGACCGCCACTTCTGGGCTCCGCTCGCCGCGCTCCTGCCGGAATGGGAGCATGCAATCGACGATCGCGGCTATTTCGGCGCGCCTGTGCAGCCGGGGGTGGAGGGGCCCTGCCTGGCGGTGACTCACTCGTTCGGGACCATGCGCGTGCTGGCGGCCCCGCCGATGGGGCTGGTGGGGATCGTCGCGATCAACGGCTTCGAGCGCTTCAGTGCGGTTCCGGGCCGGGCCGGCGTCCCGCTGCGCGTGATCGACCGCATGCTCCGCCGCTTCGAGACGGAGCCTCGTGCCGTGCTCGCGGAGTTCCGGCGCACCTGCGGCAGCGATGAAGGCTTCGGCGAGATCGACGCGGGCCTTCTGCATACGGACCTCCTGCGCCTGCGCGATGCCGCCCCGCCGCTGCCGGAAGTGCCGGTGCTCATGATACACGGCGGGCAAGACCCGCTGCTGCCCGCCGCCATGCGCGAAGAGGCCTTCGCCGGTGCGGACCTGCGGCGGATGGATCATCCCGAGGGCGGCCACCTGCTTCCGCTCGAGGCACCGGCGCTTTGTGCGGCGGCAGTACGCGGCATGGCGGCGGCACTGGCAGAAAGGGCGGCACCGTGAACAGGCGCGAGCGTATCCGCGATGCTTTCGCAGCCGCCTCTGGCTACGATGGCAACGCCCGCGTCCAGCGCGAGGTCGCACGGCGCCTCGCCGCACGCATCGCCGGGCTGCAACTGCGTGCTGCGCCCCGCGTGCTGGAAATCGGCTGCGGCACCGGGTTCCTCACGCAAGCCCTGGCCGACACCGACCTCGGCGGCGAGTGGCTGGTCACCGACATCGCTCCCGAAATGGTGGAGCGCTGCAGGAGCCGGTTCGTCGGTGCCAGGCAGCCCGCCGCGCTGCGCTTCGCGGTGCTCGACGGCGAGCGCGGCACTCCTTCAGGTGGCCCTTTCGACCTCATTTGCTCCAGCCTTGCCGTGCAGTGGTTCGACGACACGCCAGCAGCGCTTGCCCGCATGGCGGGCTGGCTCGCGCCCGGGGGGCACCTTGTCGTGACCACGCTCGGCCCCGGCAGCTTTGCCGAGTGGCGCGCCGCGCACGCGGCCGAGGGGATCGCGCCGGGCACTCCCGCCTTTGCCCCGGTGGAGCACTTTGCCGCACTTCCCGGCGCCTCGATCGAGGTGGAGTGCCATGCCGAGCGCCACGAGAGCCCCCGCGCCTTCCTGCACGCGCTGAAAGCGATCGGGGCGGGCACTTCGCACCCCGGACATCGCCCGCTCGCCCCCGGCCGGCTCCGCCGCGTCATGACCCGTTTCGCCCAAAGCGGATGCGAAGTCACTTACGAGGTCGTGACCTGCCACCTGCGCCGCGCTACGGCATAGGACAAGCAGAACGACGCCGCCCCTGCCGTTCGCACAAGGCGGGGGATCTACTTCACATTCCTGTCAGCGGTCCCGATCCATGCCCTTTCGTCCCATCATCGTAACCGGAACCGACACCGGTATCGGCAAGACCGTGTTCGCCGCCGCTCTGGCGGGTGCGCTCGGCGCGCATTACTGGAAGCCCGTGCAGGCCGGGATCGAGGATGAAGGCACCGACGCACAGCGCGTGGCCCACCTTTCCGGCCTTCCGCGCGAACGGGTGCTGGACGAGGCGTATTGCCTGCAGACGCCCTGCTCGCCGCATCTGGCAGCGGAGATCGACGGTCTGGCGATCGACCCTGCTCGCCTGTCCCTTCCTAAGGTGGAAGGGCATCTGGTGGTCGAAGGTGCAGGCGGCGTGCTCGTCCCCCTGTCGCGCAGCCAGACCTATGCCGATCAGTTCGCCAGCTGGGGCGCGCCGGTCGTCCTGGTCGCACGCACGATGCTGGGCACCATCAACCACAGCCTTCTCTCCATCGAAGCCCTGCGCGCCCGCTCCGTGCCGATCCTGGGCATAGCCTTCGTCGGCGATCCGGTTGAGGACAGCGAGGCCACGATCTGCGCCATGGCCGGGGTGAAGCGGCTGGGCCGCCTGCCGCCCCTGGATCCGCTTGAACCCGGGGCACTGCGCGCCGCATTTGCCGCAAACTTCCGGCTGGAGGATTTCGCATGAGCCGTTCCGCGATCTGGCACCCCTTCACCCAGCATGGCCTGTGTGAGCCGATCCCCCTCGTCACCCATGCCGAAGGAGCGCGGCTCCATACGTCCGACGGGCGGCGCGTGATCGATGCGATCTCCTCGTGGTGGGTGACGACGCATGGCCACTGCCACCCCCGCATCATGGCTGCCATCGCCGAGCAGGCGGGAAAGCTGGACCAGCTGATCTTCGCCGGGTGGACCCACGAGCCGGCCGAAGCCGTGGCCGCCGGGCTGACCGCGATCATGCCGCCCGAACTGACCAGGGTGTTCTTCTCCGATTCGGGCTCCACCAGTGTCGAAGTCGCGCTCAAGATGGCGCTGGGCTACTGGCATGCGCGAGGGCAGGCACGGCACCGCATCGTGGTGATGGAACACAGCTATCACGGCGATACCATCGGCGCGATGTCGGTGGGAGAACGCGGCGTCTTCAACCAGCCGTACCAGCCGCTGCTGTTCGATGTCGGCCGCATTCCCTTTCCGCGTGCCGGAGCCGAGCAGGCGACGCTCGATGCGCTCGAGGCGCTGTGCCGGGCCGGAGATGCCGCCGCCCTCATTGTGGAGCCGCTGGTGCTCGGCGCGGGCGGCATGCTCGTCTACAAGCTCGAGACCCTGCGCGCCATGCGAGAGATCTGCGCGGCGCATGGCGTGCTGTTCATCGCCGACGAAGTCATGACCGGGTGGGGCCGCACGGGCACTCTGCTCGCCTGCGAACAGGCGGGCGTGGTGCCCGATATCCTGTGCCTGTCCAAAGGGCTGACCGGCGGCGCCCTGCCGCTCGCCGTGACGATGGCGATCGAACCGGTGTTCGAGGCCCACTGGTCCACCGACCGCGCGCGGATGTTCTTCCACTCGTCCAGCTACACCGCCAACCCGCTCGCCTGCGCGGCCGCGGCGGCCAACCTAGCCATCTGGGCCGAAGAGCCGGTGATGGAATGCGTCACCGACCTGGCGGCCCGCCAGTCGGGCTGGCTGGAGAAGCTCGGCCGGTTCTGTCATTTCGAGAACCCGCGCGTTCTCGGCACCATCGCCGCGCTGGACATTCGCACGCGGGGCGAAGGTGGCTACATGGACGGCCTCGCCCCGCAACTCATGGCGTTCTTCCGGGCAAGAGACGTGCTGCTCCGTCCCCTCGGCAACACGGTCTATGTGATGCCCCCCTACTGCATCACCGACGACCAGCTGGACGAGGTCTGGAACGCCATCGGCGAGGCGGTGATCACGTTCTGAACTTTCCGGCTGGTCCCCGCCTCCGGACCGGATGCCGGCTCAGGAGCGGAAGGCACTCGCCGGGCGAAAGGTTATCCGCCCGGCGCCACGCCCCGAACGACGCAGCGCGCAGCGGAACGGCAGGGCGCGAGAAAGCGTCAGGCGTAGGGGGGCTTGTGCAGGCCTGCGGGGCTCGTCGTGAAGATCTCGCAGCCATCCTCGGTGATGCCGATGGAGTGCTCGAACTGCGCCGAAAGCGACTTGTCGCGCGTGACCGCCGTCCAGCCATCCGCAAGCAGCTTCACCGGCGGCTTGCCCAGATTGATCATCGGCTCGATCGTCATGAACATGCCGGGACGCAGTTCCGGACCGGTGCCGGGGCGGCCGGCGTGAACCACTTCGGGGGCATCATGGAACAGGCGTCCGAGGCCGTGGCCGCAGAACTCGCGCACCACGCCGTAGCGGTTCGCTTCGGCATAGGCCTGGATGGCGGCGCCGATGTCTCCCACCCGGTTGCCCGGCCGGGCTTCGGCAATGCCGATCATCAGGCACTCGTACGTGACGTCCACCAGGCGGCGGGCTTTCAGGGGCACATCCCCCACCAGGTACATGCGGCTGGTATCGCCGTGCCAGCCGTCGAGCAGCGGGGTGACGTCGATATTGACGATGTCGCCGTCCTTGAGCGTCTTTTCCGATGGGATGCCGTGGCAGACGACGTGATTGATCGAGATGCAGCACGAATGCGCGTAGCCGCGATAGCCCAGCGTCGCGGGGACCGCACCGCCCGCGAGCGTCAGTTCGCGTACCTTGTCGTCGATCGCGGCGGTCGTGACACCGGGCTGCACCATGGGCGCGATCTCGTCGAGGATGCTTGCCGCGAGGCGGCCGGCGCGGCGCATGCCCTCGAACCCTTCGGGGCCATGCAGCTTGATGGTGCCATCGCGCAGGAGAGCTTCCTCCTGGCCGGGCTCTACGATCTGGTATTCGGTCATGGTCCCTAGATAGCGCATGCAGGCCCGGATTGCGAGGTCGGAAGGATACCGGCGGCTCGCACCCCGCTGCCTGCCCGATCCGCTCAGTTCCTGGCCGAGAAAGCGGAGCGGTACTGGGGCTTGAGCGCGGCCATCACCTTACCCGTCACCGGCAGCGTTATCTCGTAGCTTCCTTCGGCATAAGGGCCAGCCTCGTAGGGCGCGACGAGCACGCCGATGCGATCGAAGGTCCGATTGTTCGACGAGCCCAGGATCAGCGTCTGCGCGGTGGGATCGATGCACTCGGTGAACATCTGCCCGCCGCGCTGCACCGGCTCGCCGCGCTTCTTCGCACGCTGCTGGTCGAGCGCATCGCAGAACGGCGCCTGGATCGACTGGCGCAGGCTCTCCGCGTTGGTAAAAAGTTCGGCGGGCTTGCGCGGTGTGCCCGCCGCGCGGTCCCACAGCAGCGTATCGTAATTCGTCATCCCGTGCGCGCCGCCGGAATATTCGAACAGCGTCGCCGAAAGCGAAAGCCATCCGGGCAGGTCGGTCACGACCCTCCAGTCCACCTGCCGCTCGTAGGCGTGGAAGGGATAGCCATCCTTGTCCATCTCCGCCTTGCCCGCGCGGGCAGAACTGTCGACATCCGAGCGTGCCGCTTCGAGCCGCCCCTCAAGCATCTGGTTGAGCGCGGGGATCGCCGCCGCTTGGGCGGGATAGGCATAGGCGAAGGAGTAGAACTCGTTGCTCACCTTCTCCGCCCGGCCCTTGGGCGGCGGTGCCTCGGTTGCAGGAGCGGGCGTTGCCGGCGATCCGTCCGCCTCCAGTGTCGCGGAAGCGCTGGGCGCAGGTTGCGGCGATGTGCCGCAAGCCGCCGCGCCCGTCAGCGCCATGATCGCCACTAGGCCGCGATATCGCATCAAGATTCCTCTCGCACTCGGGTTGGCAGGGAGGCTAGAGATTACGCGCATGAGCGACAAGAACGCATTGATCCAGCCCGATCGCGGCCAGAAGGCCGTTTCCCTTCATCTCGTCGACAAGGACGGACTGGAGAAATTCCTGACGGGGCTGAGCGTTCCCCAGCGCGCGGCGATCGCCGCAAACCGCTTCACCGCTGCCGCCAACGACCTTGCCGTGATCCCGGACGGCGACGGCTGGGCAGCCGTACTGGGGGTCGCGAATGCGGCCGCGCTTTCGACCTGGTGCATGGCGAAGCTGGCCGAAAAGCTTCCTGCGGGCACTTATCGCCGCGTGGGGGGCGAGCCTGGTCCAGCGGTCCTGGGCTGGATCCTGGGCCAGTACAGCTTCGACCGCTACCTTTCCGAGCCGGAGGAGGAAGGCCCGCGCATTCTCCTCAGCGGAGAGCCGGCAACGATCGATGCCTTCACCGCCGAAGCGGAAGCGGTCATGCTGGTGCGCGATCTCGTGAACACGCCGGCTGAGGACATGGGGCCGGGCCAGCTGGAAGCGGAGGCCGAAGCGCTCCACAAGGCTTATCGCGCGGAAATCCGCGTCACGCGCGGCGACATGCTCGAACGCGAGTTTCCCATGGTTCATGCCGTGGGCAGGGCTGCGGGCCGCTCCCACGCGCCGCGCCTGATCGAGCTGGAGTGGGGCGACCCGTCGCATCCGCGCGTGGCGATCGTGGGCAAGGGGGTATGCTTCGATTCGGGCGGGCTGGACGTGAAGCCCTCGGCGGGCATGCTGCTCATGAAGAAGGACATGGGCGGCGCGGCTCATGCGCTGGCACTCGCCCGCCTCGTCATGGCCGCGAACCTTCCGGTGCGCCTGCACGTGCTGATCCCGGCGGTAGAGAACGCGATCTCGGGCAATTCCTTCCGCCCGGGCGACGTCCTGCGCAGCCGTGCCGGCATTTCGGTCGAGATCGGCAACACCGATGCCGAAGGCCGCCTCATCCTGGGCGATGCGCTTACCCGCGCGGGCGAAGGCGCAGACGGCACGAGGCCCGAACTGGTGATCGACTTCGCGACCCTGACCGGCGCTGCGCGCGTGGCCGTGGGCCCCGATCTTCCCGCCCTTTTCGCTCGCGACGACGCCACCGCCGAAGCGCTGCTCGCCGCCGGCAGGGCAGCCGACGATCCCTGCTGGCGCCTGCCGCTCCACGAAGGGTACCGCGAATACCTGAAGTCCGAAGTGGCGGACATCAACAACGCGGGATCCAGCGGCTTTGCAGGGGCGAGCACGGCCGCCCTGTTCCTCGACCGTTTTCTCCCGGCCGACATCGACTGGGCCCACTTCGACACTTTCGCGTGGCGCCCTGCGGCAAGGCCCGGTCGGCCCAAGGGCGGGGAGGCTCTGGGACTGCGCGCGGCCTGGCACATGCTTCGCGGCCGCTATGCCTGACCTTGCGGTAGCGCCGCGCTTCCGCTAGGCGCGCGCATCCTTGGCTCTTGGAGACGCACCGACGTTGGCACCTGTGGATTCGCATACCCGCCCTCCCCGGACCGAAGGCATGCTTGCCATGACCGGCCCGAGCGTGCGCGCGGATCCCGGCTGCCTTCCCGTCCGCGGCGACCTTGCCCATATTAAGCTGGCGGGCCGCTACTTCGTGCCGCACTATGCCGTTCCCATGCCTCACGCCCTCGCCGAAGACGCGGTGCTGCGCAGCTTCGGGCGTGACGATGCGGATGTGCTAGCGCAGCTTCCGGCAGGCGCGACTTTCAACGTCCTCGACATCGCCGGACAATGGGCCTGGGGCCAGCTGGGCGAGGACGGGCAGGTCGGCTACGTCGCGCTCGGCCAACTGGTGGCACTGGACTGATGGCGCACACGCTCTTCATCGACGGCGCGGCCGGAACCACCGGTCTCGAGATCGCCGAACGCCTGGCGGGCCGCGCCGAGTTCGACCTGATCGTCCTCGATGACGAGCGCCGCAAGGACGATGCAGCGCGAAGTGAAGCGCTGAACGATGCCGACTTCGTGATCCTCTGCCTGCCCGACGATGCCGCACGATCGGCCGTCGGCATGATCGCCAACGATCGCACACGCGTGATCGATGCATCCTCGGCCTTCCGCACCGCACCCGACTGGGCCTACGGTTTCCCCGAAGTGACCGGGCGCGACACGATCGCATCAGCCATGCGGGTCAGCAACCCGGGATGCTATCCCACCGGCTTCATCGCTCTCGTCGCTCCGCTGGTGCGGGCGGGGCTGCTGCCCGCCGACTGGCCTTATGTCTGCCATGCCGTCTCGGGCTATTCAGGCGGCGGCAAGGCCCTGATCGCCCGCTTCGAAGCGGATGCCGACATCGCCTTTCGCGCCTACGGCCTCGCGCTTGGCCACAAGCACGTGCCTGAGATGCAGGCCCATGCAGGGCTCGTCCATGCGCCGGTCTTCGCGCCTGCGGTGGTCCCTGCCCATCGCGGGATGCTGGTCGAAGTGCCGCTGCATCTCTCGATGATGCCTGCCGCCGGATCGGCGGACACCCTTCGCGAAACGCTCGCGACCTTCTACGCCGACAGCCCGGTGGTAAACGTCGTGGGCGATACGCCCGACGAGCTGCTGCTGCGGGGCTCAGCACAGCCGGTGGACACCCTCACCCTGCGCGTGTTCGGCGCAGCCGACGGCAGCCAGGCTCGCCTCGTCGCCATGCTCGACAACCTGGGCAAGGGGGCAAGCGGCGCAGCCGTGCAGAACCTCAACATCATGGCCGGACTGGACGAAGCCGCGGGCCTTCGCCTCTGACCTTCACGGGCAGGCTTCGTCCCGCCCGCCCGATGCAATGTTGCTGAAGCGGAGAGCGTGGCCTCCAAGACCCGCGCTTTCGCACATCACTCAACACTGTCCCGGCATAGCGCGCTACCGACCTGTCGAAGCGCGGCTTTTTCGCATGTGCCGCACACAGGCCCGCATCGTTGCACAATTTTAGGGCACGCGCTGCCTCAATGTTGAACAGAACTTGCCCGCCAGGCAGGTGCGACATTGCAACAGGACATTATGGGACTGGGCAAATGGTGCGATTCCGGGCTTTCCGCGGGTGCACACTTCGCCTACCACTGCCCCAACCGCATTGGCACGATTCTTGATGGAATTCGCGCGCGAGGCAACTGGCTCCCGGACCGGTACCCTCTTGATGACAGTCCGGGTGCAAGTGCAGGGGTCCAGGCAAGCGTGAAGAAGATCGAAGCCATCATCAAGCCGTTCAAGCTCGACGAAGTGAAGGAAGCCCTCCACGAAGTGGGCGTCTCGGGCATCACCGTCACCGAGGCCAAGGGCTTCGGGCGCCAGAAGGGCCACACCGAACTCTATCGCGGCGCCGAATATGTCGTCGACTTCCTGCCCAAGGTGAAGCTCGAGGTCGTCGTTCCCGACGCGCTCGCCGAACGCGTAGTCGAAGCCATAGCGGACGCGGCGCAGACCGGTCGCATCGGCGACGGCAAGATCTTCGTCGTACCGGTCGAAACGGCCGTGCGCATCCGCACCGGCGAGCGCGACGACGACGCTCTCTGAACCCGGCTACGGCCGGCATGGGAAGCGCGCAGGGCATGGGGGCCGGCGCGCGTCCGCAACAAGACCAACCCTATCCTCTTTCGGGATCGGAAGAGTAACGCTGGAGAACCAAGAAGATGGCTAGTGCAAAGGACGTCCTGCAGAAGATCAAGGACGAGGAGATCGAATGGGTCGATCTTCGCTTCACCGACCCGAAGGGCAAGTGGCAGCACCTGACCATGGTTTCGTCGGTCCTGGGCGAAGACGAGCTGGAAGACGGCCTCATGTTCGACGGCTCGTCGATCGAGGGCTGGAAGGCCATCAACGAGTCGGACATGATCCTCAAGCCCGACCTCGACGCCGTCTACACCGATCCGTTCTCGGCTACTCCGATGCTGATCCTGTTCTGCGACATCGTCGAGCCCTCGACCGGTGAACTTTACGGCCGCGACCCGCGCTCCACCGCGAAGCGCGCGGAATCGTTCGTCCGTTCGGCCGGCTTCGGCGATACCGTCTACGTCGGCCCCGAAGCCGAATTCTTCATGTTCGACGACGTGAAGTTCTATGACGGCTACGACGGCAACGGCTTCAAGATCGACGACATCGAACTGCCGACCAACTCGAACAAGGACTACGATGTGGGCAACCTCGCTCACCGTCCGCGTGCAAAGGGCGGCTACTTCCCGGTCGCGCCGGTCGACTCGGCTGTCGACATCCGCGCCGAGATGGTCTCGACCATGATCGAGATGGGCCTGCCCTGCGACAAGCACCACCACGAGGTCGCCTCCGCCCAGCACGAACTGGGCCTGACCTTCGGCAAGCTCGTCACCACCGCCGACCGCATGCAGATCTACAAGTACGTCGTGCACATGGTCGCGCAGGCCTATGGCAAGACGGCCACGTTCATGCCCAAACCGATCATGAAGGACAACGGATCGGGCATGCACACGCATATCTCGATCTGGAACGAGGGCGAGAACACCTTCGCGGGCAACGGCTACGCCGGGCTTTCGGAGACCTGCCTCTACTTCATCGGCGGCGTCATCAAGCACGCCAAGGCCCTGAACGCCTTCACAAACCCTACCACCAACAGCTACAAGCGCCTGGTCCCGGGTTACGAAGCGCCGGTTCTGCTCGCCTACTCGGCGCGCAACCGCTCGGCCTCCTGCCGCATCCCCTACGGTGCGGGCACCAAGGCGAAGCGCGTGGAATTCCGCTTCCCCGACGCGATGGCCAACCCGTACCTGTGCTATGCCTCGCTCCTGATGGCCGGCCTCGACGGCATCAAGAACAAGATCCATCCGGGCGAAGCGATGGACAAGAACCTGTACGACCTGCCGCCGGCCGAACTGGCCGAAGTGCCGACCGTCTGCGGTTCGCTGCGTGAAGCGCTGGACGCGCTGCAGGCCGACCACGCATTCCTTCTGGAAGGCGGCGTGTTCACCGCAGACCAGATCGAATCCTACCTCGAGCTCAAGTGGCCGGAAGTGCTGCGTTGGGAAACCACGCCGTCGGCCGTCGAGTTCGACATGTACTACAGCGCCTGATCCGATCGGCGCTGGCGAGTTCCGCCAGCTAGGCAGTTCGCCGAGTGGGGCGTCCGGAGAGATCCGGGCGCCCTTTCTCGTTGGCGCCCGCCGCAGGCCCAGCCATGACAAATCCCGATAGCTCGCGACAGGTGAGAACAACCGTCTTTCCTACAGTGCCGGCGCAGAGTTACACGATGCGCGTCCCCGCAAATCGTGGACCAGTAGACGGCGGCCACAAAGGTCTCCTTTCCGAGACTGTCCGGCCTTCCATGGCGATTTCGATTGCACGCGATCTTGCGCGCATCTTCTGCATCGAAAGGGCATGATCATGAATCGCAAGCCAATATTCGACGCGGTCCGCAAGCTGTTGGGCCGCAGCTTCACGCAAGACGAGGTGGAGGCGCTGGACGAGGCGATAGACATGGCGACCGGCGGTCTCTCCGCAAGCCTCGCCCCCGAGTCGCCGACCGGCTCCGCTACTTCCCCGGCAGTGACCGGCCGAACTCTAGGAAAGGCCGGAGCCGACCTCATCAAGAAGTGGGAAGGCTGTGCCAAACGCCTCGCGAACGGAAACTTCACCGCCTATGCGGACCCGGGCAGCATCGATGGCGAGCCCTGGACCATAGGTTGGGGCTCCACCGGGCCGGACGTGACGAGGGGCGTCATCTTCACGCAGGCGCAGTGCGACGAGCGGTTCGACCAGGATATCCTGCACTATGTGGAGGCGGTGGACGACTTTCTCGGCACTTCCGCGACGACGCAGAACCAATTCGATGCGCTCGTCTCGTTTCACTACAACACCGGCCAGATCCGTAAGTCCACGCTGGCGAAGCTGCACAAGAAGGGCGACTTCGAAGGGGCCGAAAAGGAATTCGCGAGGTGGATCTTCAATGACGGCAAGCCGATGAACGGCCTGAAGAACCGGCGGGCGGAGGAAGCGGAACTCTATTCCGCCCGGTGATCGCGGGCAGCACCGGGGTCATACATACCTGCACCACAGGAGGCTGGGCACGCCGCATCGCTCGGTCGTCGCGCGGCAGGCGCACCATTTCGCGGATTGCCGGATGCTGAAGCTTTGCGTCGCGTTCGTCGGCTTGCGCTTGCCGACAGCGGCTTGAACCAGCGTTGGAACCGGAGTGAAGACCTGAAAACCCTCGGGCAGAGCGCGCCGGCTGCGCCCGGCAGCCATCACCCCTTGGAGATGTTTCCCATTCCGTCCTTGGGCCCGGCCGCATCCTCGCGACTGCGGGGATTGGAGACGGCTTCGGCGATCAGGCGGTCCTGCTCGGCCGTATCGATGCGTTCCCAGCCCGCACGGCCGAGCTTTTCCATGGGCCGGTAACGTACCTTGTACTGCATGCGCGGCGACCCCTCGACCCAGTAGCCAAGGTAGACATAGGCAAGGCCCATCTCCCTGGCGCGGCGGATGTGGTCGAGGATGATGTAGTTGCCCAGCCCCTGACGGCCTTCGTGATCGGGGTCGTAGAACGAGTAGATCATCGACAGCCCGTCGCACTGCCGGTCGGTCAGGCAGGCACCGACAAGGCGACCGGGCTTGACGCCGTCCGGCGACGGCTCCCGATATTCCACGACGTAGCTGGTGACGGGCGTATGCTCCACCATGTCGGCGAAATCGACCTCGTCCATCGTGGTCATGCCCCCTTCGGGGTGCCGCACGGACAGGTAGCGCTGGAGCAGTTCGAACTGCTCGCTGGTGGACCATGGCCGGCAAACGGTGGCGACGAGATCGCCGTGCGCCTTGAGCGTGCGCTTCTGGGTGCCCGAGGGAGTGAACTCCCCGGTCACTACGCGCACGGAGACACAGGCGTTGCAGTCGATACAGGAAGGACGATAGGCGACGGTCTGGCTGCGGCGAAAGCCGATACGCCCCAGCGCATCGTTCAGCGAATCGGCGTGAGGCCCCTTCAGCTCGGTGAAGACCTTCCGCTCGCTGCGGCCCGGAAGATACGGACACGGCGCGGGGCTCGTCACGAAGAATCGGGGGAATCTTACCGGAGCCGTCACCGAACTGGGTCTTCCTCTTGCGTTGTGGCCGGCGCTGTGTCCGTCTCTTCCCGAAATATGCCTGCCGCCGCAGAATGTTGCGAGTCATTTAACCGCAGGAACCGAGCCGCCTGAGGCGAAATCCCGCCGTACCGGTGGCAACACGGCATGATCGTCCCGCATCGGGGCGAACGGCACGCGGAACCTTACGGAACCGCCGTTCCCGCGCAAGAGCTAAATCGAACGGGCGTTATCGGTTCCCGGCAGGCCATGAGCGCCTACCCTTGAAGCCGCAGCGCTTCACTCGGTTTCGACGAGCTTCACCTCGTAGCCTTCGCGGCGCAGAGCGGACACGAGCGCTTCCAGTTGCTGCTTGTCGCGCGCCTCGCACTCGATCTCGGTGACAAGGCCCTTGGCGGGAAGATGGGTGAAGATGCGCTGGTGGAAGACCTCGATGATGTTCACGTTATGCTCGTGGAACACCTTGGCCACCTTGAACAAGGCTCCCGCGCGGTCTTGAAGGCCGATCCTCAGCCGGGCAAGGCGGCCGGAGCGGGCGAGGTCGCGCAGCAGGACGTTCGCAAGCAGGCGGGTGTCGATGTTTCCGCCCGAAAGCACCATGCCCACCCGGCGGCCTGCGAACAGCTCCCGGTTGTTGAGCACCGCTGCAAGACCCGTGGCGCCCGCGCCTTCCACCAGCGTCTTCTCGATCTGCAGCAGGAGGCAGAGCGCGCTTTCGATCGCCGGCTCGCTTACCAGCAGGAACTCGTCGAGAAGCGGGCGCAGCACCTTGGACGTCATCAGGCCTGGCGCAATCACCGCGATGCCCTCGGCCAGAGTGTCGCCGCCGATCGGCAGGTTGGTCCCCTTCAGCAGGTTGTACATCGAAGGGTAGAGCTGCGCCTCCACGCCGACGAGGCGGATCGCCGGATTGATGTCGCGCGCGATGGTGCCCATGCCGGACGAGAGCCCGCCGCCGCCCACCGGAAGCACCAGCGTGTCGAGATCCGGCACATCCTCGAGCATCTCCAGCCCGACGGTCCCCTGCCCCGCGGCGACGTGAGGATCATCGAAGGGGTGGACGAAGGTCAGCCCCAGCTCCACCTCCAGCTTGCGCGCGTGGGCATAGGCTTCGTCGAAGCTCTCGCCCTCGAGCACGACTTTCCCGCCCACGCTCTCGGTCTGCATGACCTTCACGGTGGGCGTGGTCTTGGGCATGACGATCGTCACCGGAACGCCCAGGCGCGTGCCGTGGTAGCTGAGCCCCTGCGCATGGTTGCCCGCCGAAGCCGCGATGACCCCGCGCGACTTGCGGTCCTCCGGCAACTGCAGCAGGGCATTGAGAGCGCCCCGTTCCTTGTAGGCGGCGGTGAACTGCAGGTTCTCGAACTTCAGGTAGATCTCGGCACCGGTGATCGCGCTCAGCGTGGCGCTGTATTCGGTAGGCGTGCGCACGACCTTGCCCGCAATCCGCTCTGCCGCCGCGCGAACATCGGCTGCGGTCAGGGGCGCGTCGACGAGGGCCCCGGGTGCGGTGCTGAGCAAAGTCTGGTCCATTGGGCGCGACTAAAGGAAACGGCGGCAAAATGAAAGCAAGCTTCGGCCCGGTTCCGCATGGTCGGCATTCCCACCGAATCCGCTGCCGCCAACACATGAAACGGCCGCTGACCGGTTTGCTTTTGGACAAAACGCGCTAGAACGCCTCCATGAGCGAAAGCACCGCAGCAAGCAGCATAGAGCGCCGCAAGGTGTCGATGATCGGTCTCGGCACGATGGGCGGCGCGATCGCCCGGCACATAGGAGAGGCCGGCCACGAACTGACGATCTACAACCGCACGCCCGAGCGCGCGCGCAAGTGGAGCGCACAGAACCCGGGCCTTGCCCATCGCATCGCCGCCAACCCTGCACACGCGGCGCAGGATGCCGACATCGTGATCACCTGCGTGGGCAACGACGACGACCTTGCCGATGTCGTCCTTGGGCCCAACGGCGTCTTCCGAATGCTGAAACGCGGCGGCGTGTTCATCGATCACACCACCGTGTCGGCCCGCATCGCGCGCCAGATCTCGGTTGAGGCGCGCGACCTCAAGATTCACTGCGTCGATGCTCCCATGACGGGCTCGCAGATCGGTGCGGAGAAAGGCACGCTCACCCTGATGTGCGGCGGGCGCGACGATGCGATCGAAGCGGCGCGGCCCATCATGGAGGCCTATTCCAGCCGCATCGTCCACGTCGGCAAGCCGGGTTCGGGGCAGATCGCCAAGATGGCCAACCAGATCTGCATCGCCGGGAACGTCGCCGCCCTGGCCGAGGCGGTTCGCTTCGCCCAGGCCTCCCACCTCGACATGGCAAAGGTTTACGAGGCGATTTCCGGCGGCGCTGCCCAGTCGTGGCAGATGGACAATCGCTGGACATCGATGGACGCGGACGAATTCGATTTCGGTTTCGCCATCGACTGGATGCGCAAGGACCTCGGGCTCAGCCTTGAGGAAGGGCGCGGCCTTGGGGTGTCCCTGCCGGTCGCGGCCCTTGTCGATCAGTTCTTTTCCGAAATACAGGCGCAGGGCGGCGGCAGGCTCGACACGAGCGCGATCATCAAGCGACTCCCCAAGAAGGGCAAGAAGTGAAGCATCCTACAGGAGCAGCCCTCGCGCTGCTCGCCGGAACCGCCTTGGCGGCTTCCCTCACCGCGTCCCCCGCCTTCGCAGACGTGCTTGTCGACAACGTCGATGGCATCTCTCCCGATGGAAAGGGCGGCATCGAGCGCTTCCAGGGTTTCCTGATCGCCCCTGACGGCCGCGTCACGCAGGTCTACCACAAGGGCGACAAGCGGCCGAAGAAGGTCGAGTATCAGGTCGATGGCAAGGGCCGGGTGCTGGTTCCCGGCATGATCGACGCGCACGGCCACGTCATGGACACGGGCTTCGCGCGGATGACGCTGGACCTTTCCACCGCCCGCTCGCTGGACGAGGCGCTTTCGCGCGTGGCGGCGTGGGCGGCTGCGCACCCCGACGCGCCCTGGATCCTGGGCGGAGGCTGGAACCAGGCCCAGTGGGGGATGGATCGCATGCCCACCGCTGCCGAACTCGATGAAGTGACCGGGGGCAAGCCCGCATGGCTCACCCGGATCGACGGCCATGCGGGCTGGGCGAACAGCGCCGCGCTCGCGGCCGCAGGGGTCACTGCTTCCACCGCCGATCCGAAAGGCGGCGAGATCGTGCGGGCGAGCGGTTCAAAGGCACCTGCGGGCGTCTTCATCGATGCGGCGACGGCGCTCGTCCAGGCCAGACTCCCTCGCGTGCGTCCCGAGGACCGGGATACCGCCCTTGGCGAGGCGCAGCTTGCCTTGCTGGCACAGGGCGTCACCACCGTGGCCGACATGGGCACCACGATCGAGGACTGGCAGACCTACCGCCGCGCCGCCGACGACGGAGAGCTTCGCGTGCGCATCGTCTCCTATGCGGGCGGGATCGACGCGATGAGCCTCATCGGCGGCCCGGGCCCTTCGCCCTGGCTCTATGACGACCGGCTGAAGATGAACGGCGTCAAGCTGTACCTCGATGGTGCGCTGGGATCACGCGGAGCATGGCTGAAGGCGCCCTATGCCGATGATCCCAAATCCTCGGGCCTGCCGCAGATGGGTCAGACGCAGCTTGGCAACCTGATGAGCCGCGCGGCAATGGACAACTTCCAGATCGCCGTCCACGCCATCGGCGATGCCGCGAATGCCGCCGTGCTGGGGGCGATCGAAGACCTTTCGGCCACCTACAAGGGCGACCGGCGCTGGCGCATCGAGCATGCGCAGGTGGTCGATCCCGCCGACATCGCGCGCTTCGCCCGCAATGGCGTGATCGCCTCGATGCAGCCGCAGCACGAGGCTTCCGACCGCACCATGGCTGAGGCGCGGCTGGGGCAAAGCCGGCTGGCAGGCGCCTACGCCTGGAAGTCTATCGCGGCGGCGGGAGCGACTTTGGCCTTCGGTTCGGACACGCCCGTGGAGCCTGCACGCCCCTTCGAAGGTCTGGCCGTGGCGATCACCCGCCAGGGCGCGGACGGGCAACCCGCAGGCGGCTGGCAAGCGCAAGAGGCCCTGACCCGCGAGGCGGCGCTGGCCGCCTACACCACTGGAGCGGCCTATTCGCTTTTCGCGGAGAACCGGCTCGGTCGGATCGCAAAAGGGTTCCGCGCAGACTTCCTGTTCGTGGACCAGGACCCGATGACCGCCGATGCGCCGGCCTTGCGGCAGACGCGGGTGCTTGAAACGTGGATCGGCGGCAAACTCGCATGGTCCGCCGCGCAGGATGGTGGCAAGGCCGGAGTTCGGCGAGAGAAATAGCTCGCAGGCTTCGGCGGGTGTCTGCCATCCTGTCGCGAAGAGATTGCCCGGTATCGCTCGGGAGGGAAGCGGTTGTGGCAGGGCGCCGTGGTAGCCCTCGCCTGGGAGCCGAGCGCGCGCCTTATCCTACTCGGCGGCGGCGCGGCCCGCCGCTTCGGCTTCCTTCTGGATCGCCCTTTCTTCCGCCGCACGCTCCCGTGCGTCGCGGCGCTCGGTGAACCACATGACGACCAGCGTGCCCTCGAAAAGCATGAGCAGCGGTATCGCCAGCAGCAGCTGCGAGATCACGTCCGGCGGCGTCGCCACCGCGGCGATGATGAACACGCCCACGATCGCGTAGCGCCGCGCCGCCACGCACTGCTGGCGCGTGACGATGCCCGCCCGGTTGAGCAACATCAGCAACACCGGCAGCAGGAAGCTGATGCCGAAGGCGAGGATGAACTGCATGACGAGCGCCAGGTAGTCGCCGGTGCCGGGCAGCGCCTCGAGCTTCAGGCCACCTTTCTGCCCCTCGAAGCCGAGGAAGAAGTGGAATGCCGTGGGCATGACCACGTAGTAGGCCAGTGCCGCGCCCATGGTGAAAAGCACCGGCGTCGCGACAAGGAAAGGCAGGAACGCCTTCTTTTCCTTCGCGTAGAGCCCCGGGGCGATGAAGGCCCAGAGCTGGTTGGCGATCACCGGAAAGCTGACGAAGAAGGCCGCGAACATGGCGATCTTCACTTCCACGAAGAAGGCTTCGTAGAGCTTGGTGTAGATCAGCCTGCCCTCTCCCGGCGGAAAGGCTTCGGTCAACGGGCGGACAAGGAACGAGAAAATGTCGCCCGAGAAATAGAAGCACACCGCGAAGGCCGCCGCGAAGGCCAGGAACGCACGCAGCAGCCGGCCACGCAGCTCGACCAGGTGATCGAGCAGGGGAGCCTGGGTGTCGTCGATGTCGGCTATGCGGAAGGGCTGCATGGCGGGTTTCTCAAGCTGGCATCAGGGCGGGGGCGGCGGTAGCTGCAGTTCGGCCTGCCGGTTCTCGGCCCGGGCGTCTCCGGCCGCTGCCCCTTCCGTTTCGGGCGTGGACGTAGCCGGGGGCGAGGACGCGGGCGTGGGCACAGTCTGGGACGAAGCCGTCGGTGCCTGCATGTCCTCCGCAGTAGGGTTCATGGAAGGCAGCTGCGGGCTGGCCTTCATGATGGCCTCGTTCTGCTCGCGCCACTTGCGTTCCATTTCCTCCAGCTCGGCCTCGCGCACCATGGCGTCGAGACCGGCCCTGAAATGGTTCGATACCTTGCGCATCTTGCCGATCCACCGACCGGCGGTGCGCAGCGCCATGGGCATGTCCTTGGGGCCGATGACGACGACCGCCACGACCACGATCATCAGCAGTTCGGAAGCGCCGATGTCGAACATCGCCTGTCAGGCCCTTCGCTCAGACCTGCTCGTTCTTGGTCTCGGTCGCGCTCGGCGCGGCGACCGGATCGACCTTGGTGGCGGAAATCTGCGCGGGCGGCACGACCGGCTTGTCGGCATCGGCCTTGCGGGCCTCTTCCTCGTTCATGCCTTGCTTGAAGCTCTTGATGCCCTTGCCGAAGTCACCCATGATTTCCGACACGCGGCCGCGTCCGAACAGCACGAGCACGATCACGAGAACGATCATCCAGTGCCAGATCGAGAAGCTACCCATAACCTCAACTCCAAAAGGACAGTCGATTCCGACCATCGTCGCGCGCTCATCTAGGCGCTTTGTCGGTAAGTTGCCAGCCCGTCATGGTTCTGACCCGTGGCCGTCACCGTTCAGTCAGGATCATCCTCGATCGCCAGGAAACCGGGCTTTTCGTTCCCGCTCCGGGGAGCACCGAGACCAGCCCCGATCATGTCCTCATCCACCGGGTCGAGCAAGCCCGCCGCGCGCAATTCGTCGATGCCCGGCAGTTCCCGGCGCGAGGCGAGGCCGAAATGGTCGAGGAAGGCAGGAGTCGTCGCGTAGATCACCGGCCGGCCCGGCACTTCCCTGCGCCCTGCGACACGCACCCATCCCGCCTCCAGGAGCACGTCAAGCGTGCCCTTGGCGGTCTGCACGCCGCGAATCGCCTCGATCTCGGCGCGGCTGACCGGCTCGTGGTAAGCCACGATCGCAAGCACCTCGGTCGCTGCACGGCTGAGGCGGCGAAGCTCCTCCTTCTCCCGCCGCAGCAGGTGGGCAAGGTCGGGAGCCGTTTCGAAATGCCAGCGTCCGCCGCGCTGGACGAGCCGGATGCCGCGCGGTTCGTAGTCTCGCTCAAGCTCGGCGAGGGTGGCGCGAACGCCGTCCCCCCCGCTTTCGCCAAGGCCGAGGTGAAGCGCGATCTGGTCGGCGGTGAGCGGCTGCTCGCTCGCGAACAGCGTCGCCTCGATGGCGCGGGAAACATCATCGGGCGTGTGCGGTTGCGCAGTGGTCATGGCTTGGGCGCCCTGAGCCGCACCGGCCCGAATGTCTCCTCCTGCACGATCTCGGCGCGGCCGGTGCGGGCGAGTTCAAGCGCCGCGACGAAGCTGGACGCCAGTGCGGAGCGGCGCAGGCGCGGATCGGCCCAGCCGTCATGGGCGGGCGGAAGGAAGTCGCGAAGGTCCATCCAGTCGATCGCGACGCCCAGCATCGAGGACACCCGGCTGATCGCGCTGTCCAAGGTCATCACCATGCGTTCGCGTACCATGTGGACCACCGGCTCTGACCGCATCCTCACGTCGCCATAGGCGCGCACGAGATCCAGCCATTCGCACCGCCATGACGACTTGCGCTCGATGCGCAGTCCCTCGGGGGCGCCGCGCAGGAAAACGTCACGGCCCAGCCGGTCGCGCGCCATCAGCCGCGCCGCGGCCTCCCGCATCGCCCCAAGGCGCTGGAGGCGAAGCTGCAGGCGAAGCGCCATCTCTTCGGGGCTCGGATCCTCGGCCTCGTCGCGAGGCAGCAGCAGCGCGGATTTCAGATACGCAAGCCATGCCGCCATGACCAGGTAGTCGGCCGCCAGTTCCAGCCGCAGCGCCTCGGCCTCCTCGATATAGGTGAGGTATGCGTCCACCAGCTGGAGGATGGAAATGACCCGCAAGTCCACCTTCTGCCGCCGGGCAAGGTCGAGAAGCAGGTCGAGCGGGCCTTCCCACCCCTCTATCTCGAGGTAGAGCTTGTCGTCCCTGGCCCCGGTGCGATCCTCGACCTCCCACTCGTCATCAAACAGGGTGGCCATTCGTCACGCAAGCGCCAGCAGCGCATCGCGGCGGGCGAGCAGTTGAGCGTTGTCGAACGCGGCGGGCATTGCGGCGCCGACGGAAAGCGCGCGGTCGAGCCGTGCCCGGGCCTGGTCGGTGATGGCGGGAAGGACCTGCGCGATGCCGATCATGTCGTCCATCTTCGCCCAGCAGTTGAGCGCGAGATCGCAGCCGGCCGCGACCGCGCCCGCCGCCCGCTCGGGCACGGAACCCGAAAGCGCCTCCATGTCGAGGTCATCGCTCATCAGCAGTCCGTCGAAGCCGATGCTTCCCCGGATCACATCACCGATGACGGTGGGCGACAGCGTGCACGGGTTCTGATTATCCCACGCGGAATAGAGCACGTGCGCCGTCATGCCGATCGCGGCACCGGCGAGCGCCCGGAACGGCGCGAGGTCGAGTTCAAGTTCCTCTGCCGAGGCGGCGACGGTCGGCAGTTCCTTGTGGCTGTCCGCCATGGCGCGGCCATGGCCGGGCATGTGCTTGATGCACCCCGCGATCCCTGCGCGCGCGAAGCCGTCGAGGATGGCGCGGCCAAGCGCGGCGACGCGCATCGGCTCGGATCCGAGCGCACGGTCGCCTATCACGTCGTGGGCGCCGGGCTGCCTTACGTCGAGCGAGGGGTGAAGGTCGACGGTGATCCCGCCTTCGGCAAGGTCGAGGCCGAGCGCGTGGGCGTTGAGGCGGGCGGCCTCGATCGCGCTGGCGGGGGCCATGTCGTATAGACGGTCGAACACCTCGCCCGGCGGGTATTTCGGCCAGACGGGCGGCTTCATCCGCGCCACGCGGCCGCCTTCCTGGTCCACGCAGATCAGCAGGCGTTCACGCCCGTGGATCGAGCGAAGGTCGTCGGTCAGCGCGCGAACCTGTTCGCGGCTCTGCGCGTTGCGCCCGAACAGGACATAGCCGGCCGGGTCGGCATCGCGGAAGAAGGCGCGCTCGTCATCGGTGAGGGTCAGGCCGGAAAGGCCGAATATCGCCGGGGTCATGCCTGGTTTGGTCGCAGAAACCGGAGCGCTCCGCAAGGAAGCGAGGGCAGCGGGATGTGGATGGACAAACGCGGGCACCGTCAGGCATAACGCAGCGCCCTGCGGGCATCTGCAGGCGCGGTGCTCGACATCTGGCGCGGAACGGTGCCACAATCGCCTCCATGACACGCTCGTTCGGACCTCCCCCCTCCCCTGCGGATTTCGAGGCGCTCGCCCAGGCGGCCTTTGCGCGCATCCCCGAGCCTTTCGCCCGGCATCTGGACGGGATCACCGTCCACATCGAGGAGTTCGCCGACGAGGAAACCCTGCGGGACATGGAGATCGAGGATCCCTTCGAACTCACCGGCCTTTACCACGGTCGTTCGATGGATTCCGATTCGGTCTGGGTCTCGGGAGAGTTCCCCCCGCGCATCACTCTCTATCGCCAGCCCCTGCTCGCAGAATGGTGCGAGAGCGCTGTGGGGCTGGAGGATCTCGTGACCCATGTCGTCATCCACGAGGTCGGCCATCACTTCGGCCTCTCCGACGAGGCCATGCATGCGCTGGAAGACCAGGCGCGCTGACGGCCGCGTCGCAAATTGGTCCTTTGAACGTCATGCTTGCGTGGGATAGAGCGCGGCCATGACTCTCATTCACGTTCGGGCCCTCCCACTCCTCGCCTTTTCCCTGCTTGCCGCTTGCGCCGCCCCCCAGGCGGGCCGCAACACGGCAGCGCCCGCCGCGCCTTCGGGTCCGGTGGAAGTGGGCATCGTAGCGATCAACGACTTTCACGGCGCGCTCGAGCCGCCCCGGCAGGCCGTCCTGGTGAAGCAGCCCGACGGCTCGATGCTGTCGGTCCCGGCGGGAGGAGGCGCGTGGCTCGCTTCCGCGGTCGATTCGATCAAGGCCCGCCACGCCAATACCGTCGTCGTGGCGGCGGGCGACCTCACCAGCGCCTCGCAGCTGGCTTCCTCGCTCTACCTCGACGAGCCGTCGGTGGGCGTGCTCAACCGCATCGGCGTGGAATTCAACGCGGTCGGCAACCACGAGTTCGATCGCGGCTGGAAGGAACTCCAGCGCCTGCAGAACGGCGGCTGCGAAAAGACCGGACGGCTCCAGCCATGCCAGCTCGAGCAGTTCACCGGAGCACGGTACAAGTACCTGGCGGCCAGCACGTTCAAGGCGGATGGCAGCACACTGTTTCCGGCGACCGGCCTCAAGAGCTTCGGCGAGGGCGCGGACAAGGTGACGGTCGGCTTCATCGGTCTTTCGCTCAAGTCGGTGCCCACGCTGGTGTCGCCCACCCAGATTGCCGGACTGACCTTTGGTGACGAGGCAGAGGCCATCAACAAGGCCGTGCCGGTGCTCCGGGCGGCAGGAGCCGATGCGGTCGTCGTGCTCATCCACCAGGGCGGCAAGACGCCCGCCGGCGACCCCAACGGCTGTGCCGATTTCGCCGGCGACATCACGCCCATCCTCGACCGCCTGTCGCCCGGCGTCGATGTCGTGGTCTCGGGCCATACGCACTGGTCCTATGTCTGCAACTACCAACCGGCCGGCACCGGCGCGCCGATCCTGCTGACGAGCGCGGGCGTCTACGGTGAACTCGTCACCGACATCACGCTGAAGATCGATCCGGCCAGCCACCGCGTCGTTTCCTCGGCCGCCCACAACGTCATCGTCCAGTCCGAGCCCTTCACGTCGAGCCGGGGGGATGTCGCGACGACCGACGCCTTCCCGCCCTTCGCGCCTCGCGCCGATGTTGCCGCCTACGTCAAGCGCTACAAGGACGCCTCACTCTCGCTCGTGGCGCGGCCCGTCGGGCGGATCGCCGGAAGCGCATCCAAGGCCGATGGCGAGGAGTCGGGCACGGGCGGCTCTCTGGGCAACCTGATCGCCGACGGGCAGCTTGCGGCCACACGGTCGGCCGGTGCGCAGATCTCGTTCACCAATCCCTTCGGCATCCGCGCTTCGCTGGTTCCGGCCGCCGACGGCAGCGTGACTTTCGGCCAGCTCTATGCGGTGCAGCCCTTCAACAACGAACTGGTGACGATGACCCTCACGGGCGCTCAGCTGCGGGCCGTCATCGAGGAGGGCCTTGATGACAATGGCCCCAAGCAGGTCCTCTCGCCCTCCGCGGGGACCGCCTTTACCTACGACATGTCCAGGCCATCGGGCGCGCGTATCGTGTCGCTGACGCTGGACGGCAAGCCCGTGCTCGCCACAGGCACGTACAGGGTGAGCGTGGTCAACTTCCTCGCCGAAGGGGGTGACGGCTATTCCACTTTCGCAAAGGGCACCGATCGCACTCGCGGCGCGATCGACATCGATGCGCTGGAAGACTGGATCAAGGCCGCTCCGGTGCGTCAGGTGCCGCAGGAAACCCGCACCTCAAAGGTGAAGTAGGACGGAGGGAGCGCCGCCCTTCTATCGATTAGAAACCCGCACCGAGCGGCCATTCCGGTGCGGCAAGGCCCATGACCTTGAACAAGTTCCCCATCTGGTCATCCTCGACCAGCCGGTCCCGGGCCGCTTCGATCGCCGGCGATTGCTGCGGGGCCGCTGCCGCCAGCTGGGCCGCGCGCATATCGATGCCGAGCGCGCGCAGGAATGCGCCCTGCCCTACCGTGCCCAGGTGACGCGCCCCGCCCGCGGCGGCCACTTCGGCCATCGTGGCGAAATCGACCAGGCAGGTGAGATCCGCCTCTCCCGGCAGCGCGAAAGGATCCACCTTGGTGTGATCCTTGAGCGCCTGTAGCGTCGAGCCCGACCGGGGCTCGGCATAGCCGTAGTCGATCAGCAGAGCCGCGCCTCCCTGCCCGGCCAGCCGGCGAGCGATCTCGTCGACGGCGGCGGCTGCACCCGGGCACGTCTCGATCAGGGTCTGGTCGGGCGCCTGCAGCAGGTGTTCCGGAACCGCGGCATCCATCGGCTTGTCGCCGGCAACCGGCAGTAACCGGCCCTCGCCGTCCTGACCTACCTGCCAGTCGACCATCCGCTCGCGCCAGCCTTCAGGCGTCTTCACCAGCTGGCGGACAGGCAGGGCATCCAGAAATTCGTTGGCGACGATCAGCAGCGGGGCATCCGTGGGCAGCGTCGCGAGATCGTCATGCCACTGAGCCTCGGGCACGGCGCCGCGTTGCAGAGCGCGCAGCGCGGCCGACCCTTCCACGAAGTGGACATGCGGTGCCAGCCCCTGCCGCTTCATCGCCCGCAGCGCATCGCGTGCCAGCGTACCCCGGCCGGGACCAAGTTCCACATAGTGCACCGGCACGGGACGCCCGGCGCGCACCCAGATGTCGACCAGCCAGAGGCCGATCAGCTCGCCGAACATCTGGCTGATCTCGGGCGCGGTGATGAAGTCGCCGCCGCTGCCGAGCGGATCCTTGCCCGCGTAGTAGCGCGCATTCGATTCGCCCATGTAGTGCTGCAGCGTGATGGGCCCGAACCGGGCAATCAGGCGCTGGAACACGGAGCCGAGCGAGTCGCTCTCTGCCATGCGCCCGTTCCTCAGGTGATCTCGATCGGGCGCCGCGTAGAGAGCGCCGGGCGCGACAGGGCGCGTGCGATCAGGAACAGGCCGAGGAGGATGAGCGGAATGGTGAGCCACTGCCCCATCGACAGTCCCGTCGCCTCGGCGAACTGCGACAGCTGCTTGTCGGGCTCGCGGTAGAATTCCACGGTGAAGCGGGCCGCGGCGATGCCGGCGGTGAATACGCCGACGAGCAGGCCCGGGCGGAAGCGGGCACGCGTCTTCCAGAACAGCACCAGCATGATGACGATCATCGCCAGTCCTTCGAGGCCGGCTTCGTAAAGCTGGCTCGGGTGCCGTGGCAACTGGTCGGGCGCGTCGGGGAAGACCATGGCCCAGGGCACATAGCCGGAAACCACCCGGCCCCACAGCTCGCCGTTCACGAAGTTGGCAAGGCGACCGAACAGCATGCCGAAAGGCACGCAGACCGCGATGTAGTCCGCCACCCGAACGAAGTTCAGCTTGTTGCGCCACGCCACCCATGCCAGCGCCAGCAGCACGCCGATGAGGCCGCCGTGGAAGCTCATGCCCCCGTGCCAGAGCTTGAACAGCTCGGACGGCTGGGTCCACAGGCTGGGGATGTTGGAGCTGCCGCCCGTGTAGAAGGTGGCATAGCCCAGCCTTCCCCCCAGGATGATGCCGATCGTGCAGTAGAAGAACAGGTCGTCGGCATGGCGCTGCGCGAGCGGCGCGCCGGGTGCCTTGATCATGCGCGTCAGGTGCCAATAGCCCAGCACGATACCCGCCAGGTAGGCGAGCGAATACCAGCGCAGTTCGAAGCTGCCGATGCGGAACAGGTAGTTCTTGAGGCCCAGGTTGACCCAGTAGATGGGCTCGTGCGCCTCTGCCGCGGCTGCGGCGAGCAGTGTCAGGGACAAGTCTTGGACCTCGCGTGCTTCATGTCCGGGCGCTCTGGGCGGGGCGCCTTGAATGGCCGGCCTTCTGGCATAGGCCGCCACGCGATGGTAGCCGGCAATTCGAATCGGCAGGGATAATCGGCCGATCGCCTGGTCGCGGAGCGGGGAGCCTCGCGAATATCCGCAGCCTGCGCGGCACCTGCCGTCTTTCCCTTCGCCGTCCCAGCCCCTAGATGCTGAGGCATGAGCAGCAGCGTGATCCGCATCCCCTCTCCCCGTTCCGTGATCGACCGGCGCGACCTCGTCGAGCGGATCGAGGCGACCGTTGCCGAGCATGGCGGCGTCAAGGGCCGCAAGGTGATCGTCGAGCTGCTGCGCACGGCGCTGGAGAACGGCCGGGCCGAGATCGCCCGCCGGCTCATCGGCAAGCCCTCCGCAGGCCACGAGGTGGCCGAGGCGCAGGCGTTCCTGATCGACCAGCTGATCCGCGTGATCCATGACCACGTCGTCGCCAACGTCTACCCTGCCAGCAACCGCTCCAAGGGCGAGCGGCTGACGATCATGGCGGTGGGCGGCTATGGCCGGGGCGAGATGGCGCCCCATTCCGATGTCGACATCGCCTTCCTCACGCCCATCAAGCAGACGCCCTGGTGCGAGCAGGTCATCGAGGCGATGCTTTACTTCATGTGGGACCTGTCGCTGAAGGTCGGCCATTCCAGCCGCTCGCTGGACGACATGGTGCGCATGTCGAAGTCGGACCTGACGATCCGCACCGCGATGCTGGAGGGCCGCTACGTCTGGGGCGACCAGGACCTGTTCGAGGAAGCGCGCACCCGTTTCTTTCGCGACGTCGTCTCGGGCACCGAGCGGCAGTTCGTGGTCGAGAAGCTGACCGAGCGCGAGGAGCGCCACAAGCGCATGGGCGACAGCCGCTATGTGGTCGAACCGAACATCAAGGAAGGAAAGGGGGGCCTGCGCGACCTCCACACGCTCTACTGGATCGGCAAGTACATCCACAAGGTCCGCTCGCCCGCCGAGCTGGTGGACGTGGGCCTGCTCACTCACAAGGAATACCGCTCGTTTCGCCGCGCCGAGAACTTCTTCTGGGCGGTGCGCTGCCACCTTCACACCATCACCCGCCGCGCCGAGGATCGCCTGACCTTCGACATGCAGCGCGAGGTGGCGGCCCGCATGAACTACTCCGACCGCCCCGGGAAAAGCGCGGTCGAACGGTTCATGCAGATGTTCTTCCTGCAGGCGAAAGTGGTCGGCAACCTGACCGGCGTCTTCCTCGCCCAGCTGGACGACCAGTTCGCCAAGCGCCAGCCGCGCGGCCTGCTGGCCGGCTTCCGCGCCAAGGAGCGCATCGTGAAGGGCTACAAGGTGTTCGGCGGCCGCGTACGCGCGCCCTCGGACGACTGGTTCGCCCGCGATCCGGTGCGCATGCTCGAGATCTTCGTGCTGGCCGACCGCGAGCGGCTGGAGATCCATCCCGAAACGCTGCGCCTGATCTCCCGCGATGCCGCGCTGATTCGCGACGAGGTGCGGATGGACCGGCGCGCCAACGAGCTGTTCATGGAGCTGCTCACCAGCCGCAACAATCCCGAGGTGGCGCTGCGCAGCTTCAACGAAGCGGGGGTCTTCGGCCGTTTCGTGACCGAGTTCGGCCGCGTGAACGCGCAGATGCAGTTCGACATGTACCACCACTACACGGTGGACGAGCATACCATCCGCGCCATCGGCCTTGTCGCCCGCATCGAGAAGGGCGAGCTGAAGGACGACCACCCGCTCGCGCACGAGGTGATCCACAAGCTCCGCTCGCGCCGGGCGCTCTACGTGGCAACGCTGCTTCACGACATTGCCAAGGGCCGCAAGGGCGATCACTCCATCCTTGGCGCGGAAATCGCGCTGAAGCTGTGTCCGCGCTTCGGGCTGGACGAGGAGGAAACCGAGCTCGTCTCATGGCTGGTGCGCCATCACCTGCTGCTTTCGGCCACGGCGATGAAGCGCGACTTGTCGGACGGCAAGACCATCGCCGACTTCGTCGAGGTCGTTCAGTCCGTCGATCGCCTGCGCCAGCTGACGGTGCTGACCATCGTCGATATCCGGGCGGTGGGCCCGGGTACGTGGAACTCATGGAAGCGCCAGCTCATCGCCACGCTTTACGGCGCCGCGGAAGAGCGCCTCCGCCTCGGCCATGCAGAGTTCGGACGTCCCAAGCGGGTGGAAGCGAAGAAGGCAGCCGTGGCGGCGCTGGGGGGCGAGTACCCGGGCCTGATCGACAGGATCGGAGCGGCCATGGGCGATGCCTACTGGATCGCCGAACCCGAGGACGTGATCGCGCGCAACCTCGTGCAGCTCGTGGCCAGCGCGAACGAGCCGCTCTCGATCTCGACCGAGTACTACCCCGCGCGCGGCGCCACGCTGGTGACGGTGATCGCGTCCGACCACCCGGGACTGTTCTATCGGATCGCCGGCGGCATCCACCTGGCGGGCGGCAACATCATCGACGCGCGCATTCACACGACGCGCTCTGGACGCGCGGTGGACAATTTCCTCGTGCAGGATCCCCTTGGTCGCCCGTTCATGGAGGCGAGCCAGCTCGAACGCCTCGGCACGTCGATCGAGAGCGCGCTCGCCAACCGCATCAGGATCCTGCCCCAGCTTGTCGCCAAGCCGGACGCGCGCCCCCGGGCCGACGCCTTCGAGGTGCGCCCGCGCGTGCTGTTCGACAACAAGGCATCCAACCGCTTCACCGTCGTCGAAGTCAACGCCCGCGACAAGCCTGCGCTGCTCAACCGGCTGGCCCATGCGCTGTTCGAATCGAAGCTAATGGTCCATTCCGCCCATATCGCCACTTACGGCGAACGCGCGGCGGACACTTTCTACGTGACCGACCTCCTGGGCGAAAAGCTCACCGCGCCGCAACGGCTGAAGGCGGTGGAGCGCCGGCTGCTGGAAGCCGCCACCGAATCGATCGCAGCCGAGGCGGCCGCCTGAAAGCAGGCCGTGGGTGAAAACAGGAGTTGAAACGGCGTCCGGATCGTCCCACCTGTTGCACTGCAACAAAACGGGGCAGAACATTTGACCCAGAGTTCTTCCGTCACCCGCTCGCACCCCTCGTCCAACCTTCGGCCGCAGACCGTCCTCGTCCTGCAGGGCGGCGGCGCGCTTGGCGCCTATCAGGCCGGCGTCTACGAGGCTCTCGCCGAAGACGATGCCCAGCCCGACTGGGTTGCCGGCATTTCGATCGGCGCCATCAATGCGGCCATCATAGCCGGTAACGCTCCGCAGGACCGCGTCGCCGCGCTGCGAAAGTTCTGGCGGCAGGTCTCCTCCGAACTTCTCTACCGGCTCGACGAGCCGCTCGGCTTCGCGCGCCGCACCTTCAACGAGGCCTCGGCACAGTGGGTGGCGGCGTTCGGCGCGCCCGGCTTCTTCACCCCGCGCATCCCTCTTCCGCTGCCCGAATGGCCTGCGGAACTCGGGCGGCTCAGCTATTACGACACCACGCCCTTGCGCAACACGCTGCTCGACCTCGTCGATTTCGACCGGCTCAACCGCACGGACCTGCGCTTCAGCGTGGGCGCGGTGAACATGCTGAACGGCAACTTCGCCTATTTCGACAACACCGAGCGGACCATCCGACCCGAGCACATCATGGCAAGCGGCGCACTGCCGCCCGGTTTCCCGCCGGTGGAGATCGACGGAGAATGGTACTGGGACGGCGGGCTCGTCTCGAACACTCCGCTCCAGTACGTGCTCGACAACCGTCCCTCCTGCGAGATGACGGTGTACCAGGTGGACCTGTTCTCATCGCGCGGGATCGTGCCGCGCACGATGGCCGACGTCGCCCAGCGCGAAAAGGACATTCGTTTCTCCAGCCGCACGCGTCTGGGGACCGACCAGTCGAAGAAGCTCCAGCAGATGTGCGCCGCGGCCAAGCGGCTGGCCCAGCGGCTTCCACCCGAATTCCAGGACGATCCGGACCTTGCCCGCCTGCTCGATTGCCGGCCTGCGGGCGCGGTGGCGGTCATGCACCTCATCAATCGTCCCGACGACTACGAGACCAACTCCAAGGACTACGAGTTCTCGCGCATGACGATAGACGAGCACTGGGCCGCCGGCCGTGCCGACGCGCACCGCTCGCTGGTCCATCCCGACTGGCTGGAGCGCAATCTCAAGCCCGACGAGATCGTCACCTTCGATCTGGCGGGCGTGCACCCGGAAAAGCCGCTGAGTGCCTGACGAACAAGATGGGAGTAGCTGCATGAAACTTCACGACAAGGTCTGCATCGTCACCGGCGCCGCCAGCGGGATCGGCAACGCCATCGCTCACAAGTATGCCGGGGAAGGCGGCAGGATCGTCATCGCCGATCTCAACCTGGAGGCTGCGCAGAAGGCTGCCGACGATATAGGCGCTCAAGGCGGCAAGGCGATGGCCGTGGCCATGGACGTGACCAGCGAGGAGCAGGTCAACGAAGGCGTCGCCAAGGCGGTCGAGGCATGGGGCACGGTTGACGTGCTGGTCTCCAACGCGGGCATCCAGATCGTCAACCCGGTCGAGAGCTTCGCCTATGCCGACTGGAAGAAGATGCTGGCGATCCACCTCGACGGCGCGTTCCTCACGTCGAAGGCAGTGCTGCCGCACATGTACGCGCAAGGATCGGGCGCGGTGATCTTCATGGGCTCGGTCCATTCCAAGGAGGCAAGCCCGCTCAAAAGCGCCTATGTCACCGCGAAGCACGGCCTGCTCGGCCTCAGCCGCGTGATCGCCAAGGAAGGCGGCAAGAAGGGCGTGCGCACCAATGTGATCTGTCCCGGCTTCGTGCGGACCCCGCTGGTGGACAAGCAGATCCCCGAACAAGCGAGGGAACTCGGTATTTCCGAGCAGGACGTGGTCAAGAAGGTGATGCTCGGCCAGACGGTCGATGGCGAATTCACCACCGTGGACGACATCGCGGAAGTCGCCCTGTTCTTCGCGGCCTTCCAGACCAATGCGCTGACCGGCCAGTCCCTGGTGGCAAGCCACGGCTGGTTCATGGAGTGACGAAAGAAAGTGAGGGCGCGCGCCACCCGGACGCGCGCCCTCGTCGCTATCAGCCGATCAGCGCTTCGGCGATCTGAACCGCGTTGAGCGCCGCCCCCTTGCGCAAGTTGTCGTTCGAGAGGAACAGCGCAAGGCCGTTCTCAACGCCCGGGTCGCGGCGCACCCGGCCTACGAAGACCGGGTCCTTGCCGGTCGCCTCGAGAGGGTTGGGAACTTCGGTCACCACCACGCCGGGCGCCTGACCCAGCAGTTCGAGCGCGCGCTCGACGCTGACCGGACGCTCGAATTCGGCATTGATCGACAGCGAGTGGCCGGTGAAGACCGGGACACGCACGCAAGTTCCCGAGACCGGTAGCCCGGGAATCTCGAGGATCTTGCGGCTCTCGTCGCGGAGCTTGATTTCTTCCTCGGTGTAGCCGTCTTCGGCATATACGTAGTTCAGCGGCACGACGTTGTGCGCCATCGGCACCGCCCACTTCTTTGCCTCGGGCAGCAGCGGCGCGGTGTCGCCCGCCGCGAGCTCGCGCGTGCGATCGCCGACATGCTCAATTTGGCTGGCGAGAACCTCGATGCCTTCCAGCCCGCCACCCGAGACCGCCTGATAGGTGGAGACGACGAGGCGCTTGAGCCCGGCTTCGTCATGGAGCGGATGCAGGACCGGCATCGCCGCCATGGTGGTGCAGTTGGGGTTGGCGACGATGCCCTTGGGCAGGTTCGCCAGCGCATGCGGGTTCACTTCGGCAACGACGAGCGGCACCTCCGGATCCGAGCGGAAGGCAGAGGAGTTGTCGATGACGATCGCGCCGGCAGCCGCCGCCCTGGGAGCCAGTTCCTTCGCGGTCGAGCCGCCCGCCGAGAACAGGACCACATCGAGCCCCGAGAAGTCGGCCGTCGCGGCATCTTCGACCACCACGCCGTCGATCTCCTTGCCCGCTGACCGTGCCGACGCGAAAAGGCGCAGCGAAGCGACGGGGAACGCGCGCTCGGCGAGGATCTCGCGGATCATCGAGCCGACGAGCCCGGTAGCGCCGACGATGCCGACGTTGAGCTGCTGACCGGGGGCGAACTTTGCAACCATGACTATGCTTCTCCAAATCCAGGGAGCAGCGCGAGGTCATTGTGTTTCAAGAAGAAAGCCCCGCCTGCCGTTATGCGGGGTCGATGTCCGGGTGTTGCTTCAGATCACGCACACCGCCGACACCGACCACGCGATGGCGGTCGGTTTCGGGGTAGTAATAATGATCGGCTTAGCGAACATGCCAGCGCCATTAGCGACAAGCGCAGGGGCTGTAAACGGAATTTATCTTACAGCGAAAAAGCGTCCCGGGCTCCGGGGCGCAGCCGCTGCTCGGCGGCGTCGCGCCCGATCAGCGGCAGCAGCGCGGCCATGTCGGGGCCGTGGTCCATTCCGGTAAGTGCCTGCCGCAGCGGCAGGAAAAGCGCCTTGCCTTTGCGGCCGGTCGCCTCCTTGAGAGCGGCCGTCAGGTCCTTCCACACCGCGCCTGACCACTCGAGCGAGGCGAGCGTCGCCGCCGCCTGGACGCAGAAGCTGCGATCCTCGTCCGTCATCGCCGGAGCCGCCACCGGCCCTGTCACGACCTGCCACCAGTCCCCGGCCTCGGCAACGCGGGTGAGGTTGGGGCGTATAGCCTGCCACGCGGCCTCGTCCATGCCATCGGGAAGACGGGCATGCACTGCCGCGAACGGCAGATCATGAACGACGGCAGCGTTCACGCGCTCGAGTTCCGCCTCGTCGAAGCGCGCCGGCGCGCGGCCGAAGCGCGACAGGTCGAATGCGGCGGCCAGTTCCTCCAGCCCGAGCGAGGGGTCCACCGGATCGCTGGTCCCCAGCCGGCCAAGCAGCGCGACGAGCGCCTGCGGCTCGATCCCGGCCTCGCGGAAGTGCGCGGCGCCCAAGGAACCGAGACGTTTCGAAAGCTTGCCCTCGCTCCCCACCAGCAGAGCCTCGTGGGCGAACGCCGGAACGGGCGCGCCGAGCGCGGTGAACATCTGCACCTGCGCAGCAGTGTTGGAGACATGGTCTTCGCCCCGCAGGATGCTCGTCACCCCCATGGCCACATCGTCGATCACGGAAGGCAGCATATAGAGCCACGAGCCGTCGGCGCGGCGCACCACCGGGTCGCTCATTTGCGCGGGATCGAACTTCTGCGGACCACGAACGCCGTCGTCCCATGCGATCGGCTCGTCCCGGTCCAGCAGGAAGCGCCAGTGCGGCAGGTCGCCGGCAGCGATGCGGGCCGCTTTCTCATCCTCGGTGAGGCCAAGGGCCGCCCGGTCGTAGATCGGCGGAAGCCCGCGCCCGAGCAGGACCTTGCGCTTCAGGTCCAGTTCCTGCGGGCTCTCCCAGCACGGATAGACACGCCCCGCCGCCTCAAGAGTGGCGAACGCCTCCTCGTATATGGCGGAGCGGACCGACTGCCGCTCCTCCGCCTCGGGATGCAGGCCGAGCCAGGCGAGATCCTCGCGAATGGCCACGACGTATTCCTCACGGCTGCGCGCGGCATCGGTGTCGTCGATGCGCAGGAGGAACCGGCCGCCCGACTGCTTCGCCAGCAGGAAGTTGTGCAGCGCCGTGCGCAGGTTGCCGACGTGGAGGTGCCCGGTGGGCGAAGGGGCAAAGCGTGTAACGGTCATACCGGCGCGATTACGGGGCGGCGAAGCCGAGGTCAAACGCGCGCTGAAACGTGCGGGGCGAAGCCAGGTGAAGCTTCAACCCCACGTGCAATTTTCTGCACATCCGAAGCTATGGTCGGGCGAATTTCGACACACGCATGACCTCATCCATTCACCATCTATTTGTAATTACCAGACAATCTCAAGAAATTGGACGGTTTGACCCGCTTTGCCGGGCCCAGGATAATCCCGCCCGCGCGGGAGCCGGCGAAAGGGCCGATGACCCCGGACAGAACAGAAAAAACGAGAAGCGGAAAAACTCATGAACCCAAGCCCTTCATTCGCTCCGACGCGCGAGGCGTCGTCGTGAAGCGAACCCTCAAGATCATCGGGATCGCCGTGCTGGTGCTCGCCATCGCCGGGCTGGCCTTCCTTTTCCGTCCGGTCAGCTGGGGCGGCTCGTCCGAAGCGGAGAACGAGAAGCCAGTAGACGTCGTCCTGATCGGCGGCGGCATCATGAGCGTGACGCTGGCCACCTACCTGCAGGAGCTGGAGCCCAGCTGGAACGTTCACCTGTTCGAGCGGATGGACAATGTCGCGGAGGAAAGCTCCAACGGCTGGAACAACGCGGGCACCGGGCACTCGGGCTTTGCCGAACTGAACTATACGCCGCAGAAGCCCGACGGCTCAATCGCGACCGAGAAGGCTGTGGACATCGCCGAAAGCTTCGAAGTCTCCCGCCAGTTCTGGGCGCACGAAGTGGCCCAAGGCCGGCTGCCGGAGCCTTCGCAGTTCATCAATCCCACCCCGCACATGAGCTTCGTCTGGGGTGACGAGAACATCGCCTACCTGCGCAAGCGTCAGGAGGCGCTGGTGCGCAACCCGCTGTTCTACGGCATGCAGTTCACCCAGGACCCTGCGCAGATCGCCAGGTGGGCGCCGCTGGTCATGCAGGGGCGCGATCCCGCGCAGAAGGTGGCCGCCACGTACATGCCGCTAGGCACCGACGTGAACTTCGGCGTCATCACCCGCAGCCTGACCGCTGCTCTCAAGCGCAATCCCAACTTCCACCTCTCGCTCTCGCACGAAGTCAGGGGCCTCAGCCAGAATGCGGACAAGACCTGGAACGTCACGGTCCACGACCTGAAGGGCAAGACCGATCGCACCATCAAGTCGCGGTTCGTGTTCATTGGAGCCGGCGGAGCGGCGCTCAAGCTGCTGCAGCTCTCGGGGATCCCCGAGGCCAAGAACTATGCGGGCTTCCCGGTCGGCGGGCAGTTCCTCGCCTTCGAAACGCCTGCCGTGGCCGAGCGCCACCACGTCAAGGTCTATGGCATGGCCGAGACCGGCGCGCCGCCCATGTCCGTTCCGCATCTTGACGCACGCAAGCTCGACGGGAAATCGGTGACGCTGTTCGGGCCCTTCGCGCTGCAGAGCACGAAGTTCCTCAAGAACGGATCGTGGACGGACCTGTTCAACTCGGTCTACGACACCAATGTGGTGCCGATGACCAAGGTGGGCATCGAGAACCTCGATCTCGTGAAATACCTCGCCCAGCAGGCCACGCTCACCGACGCCGATCGCCAGGCCGAGTTGGTGAAGTACTTCCCGCAGGCCAAGCGCGGCGACTGGAAGCTTATAACGGCAGGCCAGCGTGTGCAGATCATCAAGCGCGATCCCAAGAACGGCGCGGTCCTGCAGTTCGGCACCGAGATCGTCACTGACAAGGACGGCACGATCGCCGCGCTGCTCGGTGCTTCGCCGGGTGCTTCGACATCGCCCGGCATCATGCTCAAGGTCCTGGACAAGGCCTTCCCGCAGCAGGCGGACGGCGTCTGGGCGCCCAAGATCCGCGCCATGATCCCTTCGATTGGCCGCAAGCTGAACGCGCAGCCCCGGCTGACCAACCAGGTTCGCCGCATGACCAGCGAGGCGCTGCACCTGCCCTACCTCGACGTGCCAGAAGACCTGGTGCCGGGCGCGCGTCCCGCGAAGGCTCCGGCGAGGCCGAGCGGTCGCAACCTCAATACGGAGGAACAGGCGCTCTGACCGGCGCCTGCCGTCACGACGAAGACGCGAAGGGCGGCCGCAGCAATGGGGCCGCCCTTTGTCTTGTCCGTAGCAGACCCGGCTTCCCGATGGAATGCCTGCGTCAGATGATGCCGGCGTTTCCTACGACCCAGCAGGCCAGCGCCATTACCAGGCCCGCGTCGCGGTTGGAGCGGAAGCGGGCGAGGGCGTTCTCGCCATCCGCAGGGTCGAGCGTGGAAACCTGGAAACCCAGGTGCAGCGCCATCGGAAGCAGGGCGACGAGCGCCACCCAGTCGGGTCGCACAATCCAGAACGCGATGGCCCACAGCAACAGCGCCAGGGCATAGAACCCGCCTACCCCGGCCCGAACCTTCGAGCCCAGCCGCAGGGCGGAAGACCGGATGCCGACCAGCGCGTCGTCCTCGCGATCCTGCAGCGCGTAGATCGTGTCATAGCCGATGCACCAGGCGATCGCCCCGGCGTAAAACGCGAACATCGCCCCGAGATGATCGCTCCGGATCTCTGTCCAGCCCACCAGGATGCCCCAGGTGAAGACCATGCCAAGCCACGCCTGGGGCCACCAGGTGATTCGCTTCATGAAGGGATAGGCCGCCACCAGCACCACGCTGCCCACGGCAACGAGCTGCGCCGTCGGGTTCAGCTGCGCAAGGACGATCAGGCCGATCAGGCACAGCGCCGCGAGCCAGCCCCAGGCCGCAAGCCGGCTCACCCGCCCACTCGCCACGGGTCGCAGCGCGGTGCGCGCCACTTTGCGGTCGAGGTCGGCGTCGACGATATCGTTGTAGACGCACCCCGCGCCCCGCATCGCGATGGAGCCCACCAGCATCCACAGGATGATGTCCCAGCGGCTTTCACCGCCGGCAAGCAGCACGCCCCACGCGCAGGGCCAGAACAGAAGCCATGACCCGATGGGACGGTCGAAGCGCGCCAGCATGGCGTAGTCGCGAAGCGGCTGCGGCAGAAGCGAGACGAGGCCGCGATGCTGGCTGTCAGGAACGAGCGTTGGGATAGTCACGCCTCTTCCCTATTCTATCGCGCCAAATCTGTCATGCTTGAACGTGCCTGAGGCACGCTTGGTCCCGCCCGTTGCATCCCGCGCGCGATTGTCCGACAAGGCCGCCCAGCCCTGTTCCTTCTTCGAAAGCCGCCGACAGATGCCTGCCGTACCCGCCTGGCCACCCCGCTCGGCCCCGCGCCTTTTCGTTGGCGACCTGCTGTCGGAGGGCGCGCAGATCGTGATCGAAGGCGCACAGGCGCATTACCTTGGCAAGGTGATGCGCGTGACGCCGGGCGACGCCGTGGTCGCCTGCGACGACAGGACGGGCGAATGGGCCTGCGAGGTGCTATCGGCCGGCAAGCGGGACGTGGTCCTTGCCGTGCGCCGACAATTGCGCCCGCGCGAGGATGTGCCCGACTTCGTGCTCTGCGCGGCGCTGCTCAAGAAGCCCAACTTCGACCTCGTCCTCGAGAAGGCGACGGAGCTTGGCGTGGCCGCGATTCGCCCGCTGGTCACCCGGCGCTGCGTTGCCGACAAGCTCAACCCGGAGCGCGCCCACAGCATCGTCTCCGAAGCGGCCGAGCAGTGCGCCCGCACCGCTCTCCCCCGCATCGAGCCGGTCGCTAAGCTGGAGGCGCTGCTGCGCGATTGGCCGCAGGAGCGGACACTGTTCTTCGCCGACGAGCAAGGGGGTGAACCGGCCGTGGCGGCCTTCGCCGCAAACCCGGGACCCGCCGCTCTCCTTGTCGGTCCGGAAGGCGGCTTCGACGAAGAGGAACGCGCCCTTGTCCGCGCGCACCCGAGCGCTCGCGCGATCACGCTGGGCCCCCGCATCCTGCGCGCGGAAACCGCCTGCATTTCCGCGATCGGCGTGTGGATGGCTACTGCCGGCGACTGGTCGGGACGCGCACAATAAACTGACCGGTACAAAAAGTTGTAGCGAAGGCTCGCGCGGCGCTCTACTTCCGCGGCCATGAGCACCCGTGAGGTTTCGGATCGCGAAGATCCGGTGATCGAAAGCCTGGATCAACTCGCCGCGCCCATGGCCGCGGGCGAAAAGCCGCGCGAGGCGTGGCGCATCGGGACCGAACATGAGAAGTTCGTCTACGATACGCTGGACCACCATGCGCCCTCGTATGACGAGCCCGGCGGCATCCGCGATCTCCTGAACAACCTCACCGAATTCGGCTGGGAACCCATCGTCGAAGGCGGCAACGTCATCGCGATGAAGGGTGCGGACGGCAACGTCAGCCTGGAACCTGCCGGCCAGCTCGAGCTCTCCGGCGCGCCGCTCGAAAACCTGCACGAAACCTGCGCCGAAACGGGCCGTCACCTGGCTCAGGTCAAGGCGATCGGCGAGCGGATCGGAAAGGCCTACCTCGGCCTTGGCATGTGGCCCGACAAGACGCGTGAAGAGCTGCCGATCATGCCCAAAGGCCGCTATGGCATCATGCTGCAGCACATGCCGCGCGTGGGCTCGATGGGCCTCGACATGATGCTGCGCACCTGCACCATCCAGGTCAACCTCGACTATTCGAGCGAGGCCGACATGGTGAAGAAGTTCCGCACCAGCCTTGCCCTCCAGCCGCTGGCGACGGCGCTCTTCGCGAACTCGCCGTTCACCGAGGGCCGGCCGAACGGCTATCTTTCCTATCGCAGCCACATCTGGTCCGACACCGACCCGGCGCGCACGGGCATGCTGCCTTTCGTGTTCGAAGATGGCTTCGGCTATGAACGCTATGTCGAGTACATGCTCGACGTGCCCATGTACTTCGTGTTCCGCGACGGCAAATACATCGACGCGGCCGGGCTCTCCTTTCGCGACTTCCTCAAGGGCGAGCTTTCCGTTCTTCCCGGAGAGCTGCCGCGCCTTTCCGACTGGCAGGATCACCTCTCCACCGCCTTTCCCGAAGTGCGCCTCAAGTCCTTCCTCGAGATGCGCGGCGCGGATGGCGGCCCGTGGAGCCGCATCTGCGCCCTGCCCGCGTTCTGGGTGGGCCTGCTCTACGATCAGGGAGCGCTCGACGCCGCCTGGGATCTTGTCCGGGACTGGGACATGGAAGGCCGCGAAGCGCTGCGTGCCGATGCGCCCCGGCTTGGCCTCGATGCACCACTTCCCGGCGGCGGCACCTTGCGGGACATCGCGGCCCCGGTGCTCGACATCGCGCGAAGCGGCCTTGCGGCGCGCGGCCGCCTCAACGCCGGCGGCGACAACGAGACCGGCTACCTCGAACCGCTCGCCGAGATCGTCAAGAGCGGCAAGGTGCCTGCCCAGCGCCTGCTCGACCTCTACCATGGCGAGTGGAGCGAAGACATCTCGCGCATCTATGCGGTAAAGAGCTTCTGATCCCTTTCCGCCGCGCCACTGTCCTTGGCCAGGGCGCGGGGATGGGTCAGGCGAAGCGGTTTCGGGGCTTCAACTTCCGGCCAAGCCCAGTCAGGGTGCGCGTGATGAACGCGTTTTGCCCCATCCAGGCGTGGTATTCCCTGTACTTCGCGTCTTCCGCCAGAAGGTGGGCTTCCTCGGTGCGCGCGCGCCAGTAGTATATGCCGCTCACGACAGCCAGCAGTACGGTGTTGCGGATCGCATCCGTCAGCGAACCGTTGGTGACGAGGAAAGGCAGCACGGACGCCCACCAGAACAGGTTCTTGGACAGATAAGCCGGGTGGCGCGTGAAGCGGTACGGGCCGTTGGTCAGCACTCCGCGGTAAGTCAGGTTCGAGAAACGCAGCCCGAACGCGAAGGTGGCCCAGGCGTAGATCGCCGTCAGCGCCACCATGACGGCCGCCCAGCACCACAGCAGCCCCGGATGCCCTTCCATCCAGTAGGCCCACCCTCCGGTGTTGACTTCGTAGCCCAGCACGTCCGCCCGGCCCATCGTGCCCCAGACGAACGGGGGGTAGCAGATCAACGCCGCCACCCACCCCGCAAGCAGGGGATTGCCGCTGCGGATGTGCGCGTCCAGCGGGCGGAAAGTGAAGAGATAGCCCACGGTGCCGATCTGCACGTCGATCAGGAACAGCGCCTCGATCAGTGTTGAGCCCAGGTCCACCGGATCGCGGGCCATGGCGGCAAAGTCCGCCTCCACCACGTTGCCGAAGCCGCCGGGCAGGATCGAGATCATGAAGGCACCGAAGAAGCCCTTGATCGCCCAGGCGCGCCAGTGCTTCTTCACCTCTTCGGCGTCCCACCTGCCCCCGCCCGTGACCATCGCGCCGAAGTGCCAGGACGAATCGCGCGGCTCGACCATGACGCCATCGAGCCACAGGACGTAAGGCACGGACAGCAGGAAGAGCGGCACTGCGGCCGCCCCCAGCATCTGCATGGCGAAAACGTACTGCCCGTCCCAGTACCAGCGGCAGATGCAGTAGAAGCACGCGATCGCCGCCCATGTGGCCCATAGCCCGGCGATCTTGGTGATCGAGATGTCGAGCGTTTCGGAAAGCGCCCGGCGGCGCGACCAGTCGATCCCGGTGGACGGGCGGCGATGTACCTTATCAACCGCCAGGGACCATGCGCTCATTGCAGCGCCGGTCAGGAACAGTGTCGCGACGGCGGCGTAAGGGCCGCTCAGCGGCGCGCGAGGCCCGGGAAGAGCGAGGTGCTCCGCGATGCCGGCCCAGTTGCGGCACACCAGCAGCCACGCGATCAGGGTGACGACACCCGCGAGGCCCACACCGGCCGAAACGTCGCTCGAAGGCCGGGCCGTGGCGGCTGCTGGATGGGCAGGATTCATGCGCCTTCGCCTAAGCGCAAATGGTTAAGGGGGCGCAAACCCTGCGCCGCCGCCCCGATGCCACGAAGCGGCGGCACCACGTTTCAGCGATAGGCCGTGATCCGGCCCGAATCGTCGAGGATGTAGAGGGTCTGGTTGGCCACGACGGGCGCCAGCGAAACCGGGCCGTCCAGTTCGGCGAAAGGCGTAGGCGTGCCGCTTGCCGGGTCCACGGTCATCAGATCGCCCTGCGAATTGGCGATCCACAGCTTGTTGCCGGCGAGGACCGGACCCACCCAGAAGTACGCGCCCTTGCGCTTCTTGGCGTTACGGTAGCGCTGCAGTTCCGTCAGCCAGCGCACCTTGCCCGTGGAACGTGCGATGGCCAGGATTTCTGCGTGATCGTCCAGCGTGAAGACCCAGTCGCCGGCCACGACGGGCGTGGAGATACCCGCGAGGTTGAGTTCCCAGACGCGCTGGCCGGTGACCAGTTCGTAGGCCGCCATGCGCCCGCCCTGCCCCAGGGCATAGACCCGGCCCCGATCGATAATCGGATCGGCGTCCACGTCGGTGAGGCTGCCGACTTCGGTGGAGATCGAGGTGCGCGCAAGCGCGTCCGACCACAGCTGGCGGCCATTCTCGTAGCGATAGGCGACCAGTTCGCCCGACGAGAAGCCGGCGATCACGGTGCCCTGCCCTGCAGCCGGGGTAGCGACGCCGAACACACCCGACTGGGTGAGCGAGGCCGATTCGCTCCAGACCGAGGTACCGTCAGCCGCGTTTAGAGCGGCGATCTGGTTGTCCTGCGTCATCACGAAGACGGAGTTGAACGCAACCGTGGGCGAGCCGCGCAGGGGCCCGGCGGGCTTCTTCGACCACACCTGGCTGCCATCGGCCGCGTTAAGGGCGGCCACTTCGCCAAGGCCGGTGGTCACATAGACGCGGTCGCCATCGACGCTGACGCCGCCGCCGAACACCGAGTTTTCATTGCTGCCCTCGACCGAGAAGCTCTTGGTCCACAGCCTGGCGCCGCTCTGCGCATCGAAAGCGTGCACGACGCCATCGGTGTCCATCACGAACAGCTTGCCGCCGCCGATGACGGGCGAGGCGGCAAGGCGTCGCCGGTTCGAGGAGCCGGCGATCTGCGCTGTCCAGGCACGGCTGGGATTGTCGGCAAGGGCAAGATGGCCATAGGCCTTGCTGGCGGTGCCGCCGCCCTGTGCCCAGGTCTGGTTGACCTCTGCCGGGGGCAGGATCACGGAAACCGCGCCGAGGGTAGGGTCCACCTTGGCGCCGCTCTCGATCCGCGAGAGAATCGGCACGCGCTCACCGACGGTCGGGGTCTTGGCAGGACCCTTGCCGCCGCCGAAGATCTTGCAGCCCGACAGGCCCATGACCAGCGCCAGCGCGATCAGCGGAACGACCTTGCGGGCCGAAGGCGTACTTTTCATGCGAACATCCTTGCGAGACATGCTCATTCTCCGGCTTCCGCATCATCGGCGCCCGGCTTCGCCGCCGGCTTGCCTATGGGCTGACCCTTGTCGTCCACGATGTCGTCCACCGCATCGATGCCGAGCACCGCAGCCAGCTGGCGTGCACGGCTGCGCAGCCCGCTCTCGGCGCTCTCGTCCTTGGCGATGGCGGCGAAGAGCGGACCTGCCTGGTCCTGCTTGCCCTGCTTGAGGTAGGCCATTCCCACCATCTCGCCCGCCACGCCGAACCAGGGGTTGCCCGGCACGGCGAGGGGCTTCAGCCGGTCGACCACGTCCTGCGGCTTCATCGCGTCGAAATCCGCGCCCACTTCGCGCACCGTGGCAAGGTCGCGCATCGGCTGCGGCGCGCTGCTGTCACCCGCAACCTGGCGGAACAGCTTTAGCGCATCGGCCTTCCGGTCCTGCCGCAACGCGATGCCGCCGAGCAGCAGGCGCGCCGAAGTGGCGTTCGCGTCCGAACCCGAAGCGGCGGCGATCGGCGCCAGCTTCGCCTTGGCGACATCGAGATTGTCCACCTGCAGCGCGTCGAGCGCCTGGACATAAGCCTCGGCCTGTTCCTCGCGCGCCCTGGTCTGCCGGTGATCCCAGTAGATCCAGCCGCCAAGAGCCAAGAGGCCGATAACAAGGATCGCCAGCACGGCCTTGCCGTAACGGCTCATGAAGCCTTCGAGCTGGTCCTGGCGGACGGCATCGTCGACCTCGCGCATGAAGACCTCGCGCTGCGCGGCGTCTCGGGCACTGGAAGCGGAAGTAGTATCGGGAGGCAGGGCCAAGATCAGGGCGCTTTCTGCGGAAAAATCGGGATGGTTGCGGCGCTGTTTAGCGGATGGACGGTGCTTTTCAACGGGGATGATCGGTGCATGCCCCGGCGTGAAGCATCGCTGAACGACTTTGCCTAGGGAAACCGGGCAAGCCCCATGGCCGAGCCATAGACGCTGGCATAGGCGGCGATCATGCCGTTTTCATCGTAGAGCGCCTCCGCGTGGAGCCGGTTCGCATCGCCGATGCGGCGGCGCAGGCCATCGTCCGAAGCGAGTTGCGCCATGGCAAAGGCCAGCGCCGCCTCGTCTCCGGGCGGGGCCACGTAGGGGCGGTTTTCCGCCGCCACCATGCCCGCGACGTCGCCGACGGCAGGGGACGCCACCGCAAGGCCCGCCGCCATCGCCTCCACCACCGAGATCGGGAACTGCTCGCTGTCGGAGGACAGGGCGAAGAGATCGAAGAGACCCACCGCCCGCGCAGGTTCGGGCACGAAGCCGGGCATATGGACCCGGTCCGCCACGCCCAAGGCGGCAGCCTGCGCGGCGATGGCCGCGCGCTCGGGCCCTTCTCCGAGGATGACGAGACGCCAGTCCGGCGCCAGTGTGGCGAAGGCGCGGACCATGCGCGGCAGGTTCTTGACCGCGCGCAGGCCCGCCAGCGTGCCCACCCACTTCTCGCCCGGAATCTTGGCAAGGCCCGGGATGGCGCCTGCTGCAGGTGCCTCGCGGTAGGTGGCGACCGGGATGCCGTTGCTGATGAGCCTGACGCGCGCAGGGGGCTGCTTCCATGCGCCCAGCGCGATCTGCTCCAGCCGGCGCGAGGGAACGACCAGCGCTGCCGCACGGCCGAGGGCCAGCCGCCTGAACAGGTTGCGCGAGCGCTTGAGCCCGCTCGCCTCATCCTCGTTGAAGCCGTCCTCGTGGTGGACGAGCGGCGGCAGGCTCAGGATCCTTCCGTAGAGCCGGTGCGCCAGGACCGCGTCCATCGCCCCCCAGTTGTAGGTGAGGACGAGGTCGAAGCGGCGCATGGCCTGCGCTATCCGCCAGAGACGCAGAGGAGTCGGGCGGCCCTGAAGACTGGGAAATGCGCCGGGAAACGTCACCTGCAGGCCGGGATCGAGGGCTGCCTTCGCGCCGTGCGCGCCGGGCTGCGCGGAAACGACTGCATGCTCGATGCCCGGACCGAACACGTTCATCAGCCGCGCGGCGCGCAGCTCCTTGCCGCCCGGGGCGAAGCTGGAATGGAGGTGAAGGAAGCGCAAGGGTCAGCGCACGCGGGCCAGCAGCCGTTCGATGGCGGCGACCGACTGCGGCTCGTCCAGCGTCGGCGCGTGGCCGACGCCCGGCAGCGTCAGCGCCTCTGCCGAAGGAAGACGGCGCACCATCTCCTCGAGCGTGTCGGCAGAAAGGAGGTCGGACAGGGCGCCGCGCACGATCAGCACTTCAGTGCCCGACAGCGCCTCCCATGCGGGCCAGAGATCCGGCTGGTCTGCCACTTCCAGGTCGAGGAATGGCTCGGCGATCTTCATGTCATAGTCGAACACCACGCGGCCGTTGCCCGCGATCGTCATCAACCGCTTGGCCATCCCGATCCAGAAGTCGAGCGTCTGGCCCGGATGCGCCGCGCCCTGCAGATCCTCCAGCCCGCGCGCCGCGTGGACCCAGGTGGGGAAGGAGCGGCCCTGCCCGACATAGTCCTTGATCCGCGCGAGCCCGGCGGGCTCCAGCCACGGGCCTACGTCGTTGAACACCGCGCCCGCGATCCGCCCGGGTATGAGCGCGGCCAGTCCCATGATCATCAGCCCGCCAAGCGAGGTGCCGATCGCGACGAAGCGCTCGATGCCTTCCTGCTCCAGCAGCGCGAGAACGTCCTCGCCGTACTGGACCGGGGTGTAGGTGGCGGAATCGCGGGCGTATTCACTGTCGCCGCGGCCGCGCAGGTCGGGACAGATCACGCGGCGGCGCCTGCCCAGCATCGGCGCGAGAACGTCGAAGTCGCGGGCGTTGCGCGTCAAGCCGTGGAGGCACAGCACGGGAAGGCCGCCGTCTGCCTCTTCCGGCGAAGGCGCATAATCGCGAAAATGCAGCTTGAGACCGTCACGGCTCGACCAGAAGCGATCCTCGAAAACCTTCATTCCGGGCGGCGACCTCTTGAAAACGCAAAGGGGCAGGAAACTCACCCGCCTTGATCGGCAGGCCTGGGCGCCCCACTATCGCCTGATGCAAAGCGAACCGCAACCCGCGCCCTATCGTCCCGATCCGCGTATCGAGGCGATCTCCGGCTGGATAGCCGATCCGGTGCCCGCCGCCGCCTTCCCACGGCACGAGCTTCGCTGGCGCAACGATCGCTGGGCCGCCGCAGTGGGCCTCGCCGATCTCGATGACGCGCGATGGACGGGGCATTTCGGCCGGTTCGAGCCGCTGGCGGGCAATCTGCCGCAACCTCTGGCACTGCGGTATCACGGCCATCAGTTCCACCAGTACAACCCTGACCTAGGCGACGGGCGAGGCTTTCTCTTCGCCCAGATGCGCGACGGGCAGGGTCGCCTGCTCGACCTTGGCACCAAGGGTTCGGGGCAGACGCCGTGGAGCCGGGGGGGAGACGGCCGCCTGACGCTGAAAGGTGCCGTGCGCGAGATCCTCGCCACTGAAATGCTGGAGGCGCTCGGCGTCTATACCAGCAAGACTTTCTCGGTGATCGAGACGGGCGAGGACCTGTGGCGCGGCGATGAGCCCTCGCCCACGCGTTCCGCCGTGCTGGTGCGCCTGTCCCATGGCCACATCCGCATCGGCAGCTTCCAGCGCCTGGCCGCGCTGGAGGAGAAGGAGCACATGGCGGCTCTTGTGGACTACTGCCTCGATGCATTCCCCGGCTCGCTTCCGCCCGAGGACGCGCCCGCGCGCGACGAGCCTGCGGTGATCCTGATGCACCAGGTGGTGGAGCGGCTGGCAGACCTTGCGGCTTCGTGGATGGTGGCCGGGTTCGTCCACGGCGTGCTCAACACGGACAACATGAATGTTTCGGGCGAAAGCTTCGATTACGGGCCATGGCGCTGGCTGCCGAAATGGGATCCGCGCTTCACCGCAGCATACTTCGATCATGCGGGCCTCTATGCCTTCGGCCGGCAGCCCGAGGCGCTGCTGTGGAACTGCGGCCAGCTGGCAGTGGCGCTCAGGGCTCTGGCCGAGACCGCGCCGCTCGTGGCCGCGCTCGACCGGTTCGGCCTGCTCTACCATGAGGCGATGTGCCGCCGCTTCGCCTGGCGCCTTGGCGTGGTCCCGCAAGGGACGGAAGCGGACACGGCCCTGGTTCAGGCGGCGGAAGGCGCCATGACGGCAAGCGGCGTGGCTCCCGACCGGTTCTTCTTCGACCATCGCGCAGGCCGCGCCGCAGGCGACGACGAGTTCGGCCAGCTCCTGCGCCGCTACGAGCCTGCCGCCGCCATCGACGATCCGTTCTGGAGCGAGGATGCGCCGCCCGACATTCTGATCGAGGAGGTCGAGCGTATCTGGGCCGCCATAGACCGGCATGACGACTGGAGCGAAATGCACGCGAAGGTGGACGCCATCCGCCGGCTGGGCGCGCTGCTCGGCCCGGCTCCCCGCCCGCTCGGGCAGGCTCCGGCGCAATCCTAGTCGGCCCTGGGCAGCCCCTGTATGTCTACGTGCGCAAGTGTCGTGAAATTTCGATCACTTGTCGTTACCGGATCATCTGCCGCAATGGACGGTTCAGTCACCAGCCCTGCCGATGAGCGCACGGGGCTGGCACCGGTCGGGGGTCCGAGAGGAACGTGAGCAAGGCGGAAGTGATTTCCTGGGAGCCGGCGACCGGCGCGGAAGTGTGGCGTGGGCCGGTGGCCGACGTGGACGAGACCGTGACGCGCGCGTGCCGCGCCTGGCCAGCCTGGGCCGCCCAGCCGCTTTCCACCCGGATCGAACTGCTGCGCCGCTTCGCCAACGAGGTGCGCAAGGACGCCGAGAAGCTTGCCACGACGATCGCGCGCGAAGTGGGCAAGCCCTTGTGGGAGGCCCGCGCCGAAGTGGACGCGGTGATCGCCAAGGTGGAAGTCTCGGTCCGCTCCTATGCCGAGCGGACGGCGCAGCGTAAGCTCGATTCCGCGCTGCAAGGCACGATGGCGGTGCGGCACAAGCCCCACGGCGTGCTTCTGGTGCTGGGCCCGTTCAACTACCCGGCTCACCTGCCGAACGCCCATATCGTACCGGCCCTGCTGGCCGGCAACACCGTGATCTTCAAGCCGAGCGAGCGAGCGCCAGCCTCCGGAGAACTGCTGGCGCGGTGCTTCCACCGGGCAGGCATCTCGGCGGCGGTGCTGCAGTTCGCGTGCGGAGGACCGGCCGAAGGAGCCGCCTTCGTCGCCCACGAAGGCGTGGACGGCGTGCTGTTCACCGGCTCCGCCAGCAACGGCATCGCCATCAACCGGCGCCTCGCCGCCCGGCCCGACAAGATGGTGGCGCTGGAGATGGGCGGGAACAATGCGATGGTGGTCTGGAACACCCCGAAGCTGACCGACGCGGCCGCGCTCGTCGTGCAGTCGGCCTTTGCCACGGCCGGCCAGCGCTGCACCGCGGCGCGTCGCCTGATAGTGCGCGATACGCTTTACGATGCCCTCCTTGCCGAAGTGAAGGCTCTGGCAGACCGCGTCATCGTCGGCGGACCGTTCGACGAACCCGTGCCCTTCATGGGACCGGTCATTGATGGAGCCGCCGCCGACGGGCTGACGGAAAGCTTCCTCTACCTGCTCAGCCACGGCGGACGGGCGATCAAGCACCTCGTGCGCATGGACGATGCCCTGCCCTTCCTCAGCCCGGCGATCATCGACGTGACGGGAATGCAGGAGCGCCCCGACGTGGAGCTGTTCGGCCCCATCCTGCAAGTGATCCGCGTCTCCGATTTCGACGAGGCGATCGCCGAGGCCAACGCCACCCGCTATGGCCTGGCCGCAGCACTCGTGGGCGGCACGCCGCAGGAATACAATCGCTTCTGGGCGAATGTGCGGGCAGGGATCGTCAACTGGAACCGGGCGACCGTGGGGCCCAGCCACTCCGCTCCGATGGGCGGCGTGGGCCTTTCGGGCAACCACCGGCCCACCGGCTTCTATGCTGCGGACTATTGCGCCTATCCGGTCGCCTCGGGGGAGATGGAACAGCCCCGCGCGGTCATCGGCGTAGGGCTCAGGCAATAACGCTTCCGCGCGGGCGGGACTGCAAACTGCAGCGCTACTTCCCGCTGGTGACGAGATCGACCTCGGTCAGGCCGTCCTCCAGCTTGCGGGCATAGACCACGTATGCCCGCCCGTCCTTGCGACCGCCCAGTACGTGGTCCTTGCCATCGAGCCGGTACTCGGCGCTGTACCCGGCGCCCGATGCCTTGGTGTAGTAGAAGCTGACGACATCGCCGATCGCTACCGGCGTCACGAAGTTGACGACGCGCAGCGCGCAGCCGTCCGCATCCACCCCGGCGGCTTCCTGCACGGCGCCGCGCGGATAGACCGGCAGCTGCGAGGGAAGCTTCGCCGCCCAGGTGTTGGAATACTGGACCTTGGCCGAACAGTCGGCCCGCGCCGCCTTCGAGGCTGCAGCCACCTGCGCGGCCGTCGCCGCACCCTCTGCAAGCGCGCTGGCGCTCCCCGGCTGCGCGCGGGGCGCGGGCTTCAGGCTGCCGCCTGCCAGTTGCGCGGCCTGCTTCCTCGCCGCAGCGATCGCTTCGGGCGTACGATCCTGCGGCGGGACCGTGATCCGGGCCGAGCCCGCCTTGACCGCCGCGCCCTGCCCGCCCGCCATCTCCGGGTCCACCATGATCTGGTCGCCGAGCGCGCCGTTCAGCGCCGCATCGCTTGCCGACGGTTCGGGCTGGCGGTCCTTCGCATCGCAGCCCGCAAGCAGCAGCGTTCCTGCGATACCAAGCATGGCGAAGCGGGCATGGGTCATCATCGGGCGCGTCCTTCATCGAGCCCGGGTGGGCCTTCTCCTCAGTTGTCGTAGGAAAAGGCGATAAGGCGGCCAAGTGCCAGAGGCCGGATCGCTCCGTCCCATTTCGGGAAGGAGAGGAAGGTCGGTTTTCCGCAGCGAAGGACACATGAAAGAGGGCGCCCGCAGGTGCAGACGCCCTCCCGTCCGGCCGCGTTAACGGCCGGACGACTTCCCCGCCCGTCGCCGTTCGCGCGGGGAAATCCTTATGTCGTTCCAGCGATCAGCGGCAGTTCGAGCCGCCGCGTTCCACTTCGCGGCCGAGCAGAGCGCCGGCGGCCGCGCCGAGCAGAGTGCCGGTCGCCCGGTCGCCGCGGCTGTCGATCGCCCGTCCGGCAAGCGCCCCTGCAACGCCGCCGACCAGCAGACCGGTGGTCCCGTTCGACTTGCGGCAGTAGTAACGGCCGTCGTTGCCGCGCCACGAGCGGGCGTTGCGATAGTCGCGGCGATCGTAGCGATCGTTCCGGTTGCCATATCCGCGCCGGTAATCCTCGCGCGAATAGCGCTGGCGGCCGTACTCGGAAACCTGTTCGCCAGGAGCAGTGAAGCCGGTCGGCGCGTGAGTGGCGATCGCTGCCGTCGCGGGCATCGCAGTGGCGAGGCTGGCAGCGGCGGCGGCGATGGCGGAAGCCTTGAAGAATGCGTTCATGTCGTTCTCTCCTTGCGGTGAGGCGAACCGGCCATCCGAGTCGATCCGCTTTCTGCATTCATCTTTAGGACCACTTACCTGAACGATCCGCAATGCGGTCGTCAGGAATGCATTATGCGATGAACCGAGCTCCCACCGGGGATGGAGCGAGATGTTGCTCCCTCGCTTGCCTCCTTCTAAGCCGTGCCCGAGCCGCAAATCCTCCGTTTAGCCTGCAAGGACCGTTCATGAAGGAAACAAGCGCCCGGCCCGGCGCGATGGCATCCGGCCTGCCGCAGGCATTCGGCGCCTATGCCGTCTGGAGTCTGTTCCCGCTCTATTTCGCATTGCTGCGGGAAGTTCCGCCGTTCGAGGTGGTGGTTTGGCGGCTGATGTTCACTCTGCCGTTCTGCCTTGCGGTGGTTCTCCTCACCCGTCAGGCGCCGGCGCTGCGAACCGCACTGACGACCTCGCGCGTACTGGGCGCATTGGCGGTCAGCGGACTGCTGATCGGCACCAACTGGCTGATCTACGTGATCGCCGTCATGGAAGGCCACGTGCTGGCGGCCAGCCTTGGCTACTATATCAATCCGCTGGTCAACGTGCTGGCCGGCACGATCTTCCTTCACGAAAAGCTGACGCGGCGCCAGTGGATCGCCGTGGCTCTGGCCGCGATCGGCGTGGCGCTGCTGGCGCAGGGCGCGCTCGACACCTTGTGGATCAGCCTGGTCATGGCGCTGAGCTTCGCGGGCTATGGACTGGTCCGCAAGCTGGTGCCGGTGGATGCGCTGCCCGGCCTCACCGTGGAGACGATCGTCCTGCTGCTGCCCGGCCTGGCGCTGCTCGCCTTTCAGGCCGCCGGCCCGCAGGGGCTGGCGATGGGCGCGTCCCTGCGGCTGGACCTGCTGCTGGCATGCGCGGGGCCACTGACCGCGATCCCCCTCATGCTCTTCGCCAGCGCCGCAAGGCGGCTGGACTTCTCGGTCCTGGGCTTCATCCAGTTCGTGACGCCAACGGGCCTGTTCCTGTTCAGCGTCTTCGTCTTCGAGGAAGAGCTGCGACCGATCCAGCTGGTCTGCTTCCTGTTCATCTGGACCGCCATCGGCGTGTTCTGCTGGGATATCCTTTCCCGCCGCAAGCGCCGGTCCCTCTCGCCCCGGAGCTGATCCGGGACGAAAGGGAAGCCTTTTAGAGAGCGCCTGCGAAACGCAGCGGCTCGCCCACGGCCTGATTGCCGAGTTGGCCTTCCCACATCGCCGCATGGCCGCGCACGATCGTGCCCACGACGCGGCCTTCCAGCTCCATCCCGGTGAACGGCGACCATCCGCAGCGGCTTTCCACCCAGTCCTCGGTCACGGTGAAGCGGCCCTTGCGGTCGATAATGGTAAAGTCGGCGTCGTAGCCTGCGGCGATGCGGCCCTTGCCGACAAGGCCGAAGACGCGCTGCACGCCTGCGGACGTCATGTCGATCAGCCGCTCCAGCGAGAGGCGGCCCTTGGCGACGTGATCGAGCATCAGCGGGAGCAGCGTCTGCACGCCCGGCATGCCCGAGGGGCTGGCGGGATATGGCTTGGCCTTTTCCTCGCGCGTGTGGGGCGCGTGATCCGAGCCGAGCACGTCGGGCACGCCCTGGCGCAGCCAGTGCCACAGTCCGTCGCGATGGGTGGCCGAACGGATGGGCGGGTTCATCTGCGCGAACGTGCCGATCGCGGGATAGGCTTCCTCCGCCGCAAGGGTGAGGTGCTGGGGCGTCACCTCGCACGTGGCGATATCGCGGTGCGCGGAGATCAGCTCCAGTTCGGCAGGCGTGGTGACGTGGAGGATGTGGATCGGGCGCCGCGCCTCGCGTGCGAGGCGCAGGATGCGCTTCGTCGCCAGCATCGCACTCTCGTCGTCGCGCCAGACCGGGTGGCTGGAGGGATCGCCTTCGATCCGCAGGTCCTTGCGCGCGTTCATCCGCTCCTCGTCCTCGGCATGGATGGCGACGCGGCGGCGGCCATGGGCAAGGACGCGGGCAAGCTGCTCATCCTCGGCCACCAGAAGGCTCCCGGTCGAGGCGCCCATGAAGATCTTGACGCCCGCCGTGCCGGGGATGCGCTCCAGCTCCGCCAGTTCGACCGCGTTGTCCGCAGTCGCGCCGACATAGAAGGCATGGTCGCAGTGCATCCGGTGGTGCGCGCGCACCAGCTTGTCGTTCACGCGCTCGAACGTGTCGGTGTTGGGGTTGGTGTTCGGCATCTCGAACACGGCGGTGATGCCTCCCATCACCGCGGCGCGGCTGCCGGTCTCGAGGTCTTCCTTGTGCTCGAGCCCAGGCTCGCGGAAGTGGACCTGGCTGTCGATGACGCCGGGCAGCACGTCGAGGCCGGTGCAGTCGATCCGGCGCGCGGCATCGGGATAGGAGCCTATGCCAAGGATCCGCCCGTCGCGCACGGCGACGTCGGCGACGACAGGGCCACTGGGCGTGTGGACGGTGCCACCGCCAAGAACGAGTTCGGGTGCGGTTGCGCTCATCGCCGGCCTTCCTGCTTTTATAGGGACGCAGCCGACCTAGGCCGCCGGACCCGCGCTTTCAAGGCAGCTTGTCGCCGCGCACCGCCTGCCCGGCGCGATCAGCCCCGCCCACGGCGCAGCAGCGCCTGCACGAACGCGTCGAGATCGTCGACGTCGACGTCCAGCACCTCGTTCCAGTCCTCCAGCACGGCCACGATGTCCTCGCGGGTATAAGCCGGCGCAAGGGCGACGTGGGGAACGCGGGGCGGGCGATGCGGCCAGGGATGGCCGGTCAGGTTGTTGTAGAGCCAGCCGGTCGCGCAGAGCAGCAGGACGTTGACCGCGATCGGCGCCATCCAGCTCCAGTCCCAGGGCGCGGGGCCCGATGCTCCCAGCGCGCAGAGCAAGGCGCATGCGCCGCCCGGCGGATGGAGGCAGCGCGCGAGCGACATGACCGCGATCGCCGCGCCCACGGCAACGCTGCCCGCCATCCACGGATCGCCGATCAGGTGGCCTGCGGCAATGCCGATCATGGCGGAAAGCAGGTCTCCTCCGATGACGGGCCAGGGCTGCGCCAGCGGGCTCGCCGGGACGCAGAACACCAGAACGGCCGAAGCGCCCAGCGGCGCGACAAGGAAAGGCAGCGCCTGCATCGAGCCGCCCGCCGGTACGCGCAGCATGAGCCATGTGATGCCGCCCGCAAGCGCGATGCCCAGCCCTGCGCCGATCGCGCCGCGCGCCCAGCCGAGATGCCCCATGGCGCGCGCGCGCCAGTCTGCCGTTGCCGATTGTGCCGTCATGGCGCGCCCTATGGCGCAGCTTGGCCGCGATGACGAGACGGGCGCGCCTTTCGGCAAGGCAAGCGCGGCTATCAGAACTTGATCTTGGCTCCCACCATGATCCGCTGCGCGGTCTGGCCGTTGGGCATCGTCGCCGAATCGAGATGCGCATCCAGAGTGACGGCATCGTTGAGCTGGATTTCGGCGCGCGGCGGCCCATCGGCCACGACGTAGGTATCGGGCAGGGGACGCACGCGTTCTTTTTCGGGATCGGGCGCGCAGACCACGATTTCACCGGGACGCCCCTGCGGGCAGCGCGGCTTCACGGCCCGGAAGTCCCCTCCCTGCGCCGGTGCCATCTGTTCAAGATCGAAGGCCGATGCCTCGAACGCGGGCGGAGCGGGCGGCAGGTCGGTGATCGGCATCGCACCCTCGCGGCAAGGAACCGGGGTTGCAGATGGCCATGCAAAAGCGGCCATTTCGTGACCGCTCGCGACGCGAAAAAGGTCCGGTTCCACGTGGAACCGGACCTGCAATCGTCCGCGTACCGGCGATCAGGCGAACTTGCCTGCCTTCGCGATCTCGGAAAGCGGCTTGCGCGTGCTGGGCACTTCGCGCTCCTGCAGGAAGTCGGGCAGCGTCGCCTTGTCGCCCTGCCGGCCGATGGTGAACGCGGCCTCCAGGCGATGATCCTCGGGAATGCCCAGCGCGGCTTCCGCCTCGCCGAACTTCAGGCCGGTCATGCCATGGGTGTGATAGCCCAGGGCCTGCGCCTGCAGCGCCGCCAGCGCCCATGCCGCGCCTGCATCGAAGCTGTGGCTGTGATTGTCCGAATTGCCCTTCTCCGAGCGCATGTACTTGTCGGAGACGACGAAGACGAGCGCCGAGGCATCCTTCGCCCAGCCCTTGTTGAAGTCGATCAGCTGGTCGAGGAACAGGTCCCAGTTGGCATCGCCCTTCTTCGCATAGAGGAAGGTCCAGGGCTGCACGTTGTAAGCGGAAGGGGCCCAGCCTGCAGCCTCGAGGATCGCGTCGAGGTCGTCCTGCGGGATCTCGCTACCGTCGAAGGCGCGCGGGCTCCAGCGATCGACGATCAGCTTCTCGATCTTGGGGTGGGCAATACGTCCGGTCATCGAAGAGTTCCTTGTCTGCTCAGGTTGGGAGAGGATGGAACGCGGGCGGGCAACCGGAGAGGTCCCCGCCCGCGAGATCTTAGGCCGCGTCCACGAGAACCAGTTCGGCATCCTCGAGCGCGGTCACGGTAATGGTGTCGAGCCCGGTGATGGCCACGCCGTCGCGGGCATTCGCCTCCACTTCGCCGATCCGGATGCGCCCGGTCGCAGGCACCAGGTAGGCGTGGCGGCCAGCTTCGGTCGGATAGGTCACCGTCTCGCACGCCTTGACCGTCGCGCCGAGCACGCGGGCATCGGCATTGATCGGCAAGGCATCCGCGTCGCCGGCGATGCCGCTTGCCAGAGTGACGAAACGGCCCGAGCGGTCGCCCTTGGGGAAGGGGCGCGCGCCCCAGGCAGGCTCCTCGCCGCGGCGGTCCGGCATGATCCAGATCTGGAAGAGCGTGGTGTCCTCGTCTTCCAGGTTGTACTCGGAATGCTGGATGCCGGTGCCCGCGCTCATCACCTGCACATCGCCCGCCTCGGTGCGGCCGGTGTTGCCAAGGCTGTCGCGGTGCGTGATTGCGCCTTTGCGGACATAAGTGACGATCTCCATGTCGCGATGCGGGTGCGGCGGGAAGCCGGTCTTCGCGGCGATTGTGTCGTCGTTCCACACCCGCAGGCGGCCCCAGTTGGTGCGGGCGGGATCGTGGTAGTCGGCGAAGGAGAAATGGTGATGCGCATCGAGCCAGCCGTGGTTGGCGGCGCCGAGGCTGTTGAACGGGCGGAGTTCGATCATGGCTGTTTTCCTCGCAGGGTGCGGCCGGAAACGACCGGTGTTGAAGCCCATCTACACCTTGCAAGGCAACCGTATAATTGCGATAAAATCGGCGGTGTCGTTCGGAAAAGCTGAATGGTCGATCTTGTCCCGCCCAGTCTGGATCACTTGCGCAGCTTCCTCGCCGTGGTCGAGGAAGGCAGCTTCAATGGCGCTGCGCGAAAGCTCGGCCGCGCGATCTCGGTGGTCAGCTACGCCATCTCGCAGCTCGAGTTACAGCTGGACGTGCGCCTGTTCGACCGTGAGGGATCGCGCAAGCCGAGCCTGACGGAGGCGGGCCGCGCCCTGCTTTCCGAGGCTCACGCGATCTCGGACGATGTCGATGCGCTTCTCGCCAAGGTGCGCAGCCTGCGCCAGGGGCTGGAGGCGGAGTTGGCGCTCGCGGTCGACGTGATGGTGCCCGGCCATGTGCTCGCCCGCCTGCTCCGCGACTTTCAGGTGCGCTTTCCCACCGTCTCCCTGCGCCTCCACGTCGAAGCGCTGGGGGCGGTCGCGGCGCTGGCGCTGGAAGGGCGCGCGACACTCGCCGTCGCCGGGCCGGACATACTGGACCTCCCCGATATAGAGCGCGAGCAGATCGGTTCGGTGGAGCTGGTCGCCGTCGCCGCGCCGGACCACCCCCTTGCCTGCATGGACCGTATTGCTCCGGGCGAAGCGCGCAAGCATCTGCAGCTGGTGCTTACCGACCGCTCGCCCCTGACCGACGGACGGGATTTCTCGGTTTTCAGCCCGCGGTCGTGGCGGCTGGCGGATCTCGGCGCCAAGCATGCGCTGCTGCGCGAAGGCATCGGCTGGGGCTCGATGCCCCGTCATGTCGTCAGGATCGACCTCGACACCGGCGCCCTCGTCGAGCTGCGGCTGCCCGAACGGCCCGTCATCGACTATGCGCTTGTCGCGCTCTGGCGCAAGGACACTCCGCCGGGCCCGGCAGCGCTATGGGTGCTGGACGAGTTCCGCGCCCGTCTGGCGAAGTGTCCCGCAGGCTCTTGAGCATCCCTGCTGTTCGCCCCACTTAGGCACCATGACCGCAACCCGCCTGTTCGACCGCGCCCTGATCCGGCTTTCTCCACGCCCCGATTCGGGAGAGAACGTCGTCGATTTCCTCCAGGGCCTCGTCACCGCCGATGTCGCCGGGCCGCTGCCGGTCTGGGCCGGACTGCTGACGCCGCAGGGCAAGGCCCTGTTCGACTTCATCGTCTGGCCCGGCGGCGAGGGTCTGCTGATCGATTGCGAGGCGGACGTGGCGGACGCATTGATTAAGCGGCTGGCGATGTACCGGCTTCGCAAGGCGATCGACATCGCCCGCGAGGAGCGCCTCGCCGTTCACTGGCGGCCGCATGTCGGCGACGGCGCGGCGTCGGACCCGCGCCTCCCGGCCTTGGGCGAGCGTTGGATCGCCGCCATCGACGAAACCGGTGCGCAGGATGCCCTGCACGGCGCGGACGCGGCCTGGCGCGCGCACCGGCTCGCGCAAGGCGTTGCGGAAGGCCGTGCCGAACTGGGCGAGGGCGAGACGCTCTGGCTGGAGTGCAACGCTGCCGAGCTCAACGGCGTCAGCTTCACCAAGGGCTGCTACGTGGGCCAGGAAAATACCGCGCGAATGAACTGGCGCTCCAAGGTCAACCGTCGCCTCGTGGTGGTTCCGCTCGAACGCTCCGACGAAAAGCGCCGCCGCGCTGCCTACCCTAATCTCGGCCTTGCCGTCGATCACCTGCGGCTGGAAGACATCACCCCGGAGGTGCGGCCTCGCTGGCTGGCGCTCGAGGCCTGAGGATCAGGCGGCCGCTGGCTGGATCGCCGCCGGCGCGACAGTCGCGGGCGTGATCGTGGTTTGGCGCGGCGCGGCGCGGCGCTGTAGTTCGGCGACATAGATGCGGGCTGCATGCTCCATGGCACGGGCGGCGCTGTAGCGCGAGCGGACCTGCCCCGTGTCGCGGAAGCCTGCGCTTTCCAGGACCTGGTGGGTTCCTGGCGTGTCGGCGAAATCGCTGGCGATCAGCCTGGGATAGCCCAGCACTCGGGCCTGCGCGACCACCGCCCGCAGCGCTTCTCCCGCAAGCCCCCGGCCCCGATGACGCGCTCCGATCCAGTATCCGACCTCGACATCGCCTTCATAACGGCCAAGGCCGACGCCGCCGACCAGCTGGGGGCCGTCGGCACCGCGCAGGTACATGAAGAAGTGCGGCAGGCGGGGATTTCGCGGGCGATCGAGATAGGCGCGAAGCTCCTGCGCGGTGCGCGGCAGCGGCGTCACCCCGACATTGCGCTGGATGTCCTCCTCCGAGAGCACCTCGACGAGATCGTCCAGGTCTTCCGGCCAGGCGGGCCTTAGAAACAGTCTCTCCGTGCGGACGAACATTCCATGGTTCTCCGTCGTATTTGTACGGGGATCATGCACGCAAGCTTGGCACAATGCACGAAGTTTGCTGCATGGCGATCGCAGCCTGCGGTAAGGTCCTGACATGCCGCAATTAACGAAGGGTAACGGCTGCCCTGAGTACTTCCCCTGGGCAGCCGCAGCGTCCTGCATTTGTGCGAGTCGCGCCTTGCTTACGCCGCGCAGCGGGCCATCGAATCGTCACCGCCCCAGTCTTCGGGCGAATCGCCCGTCGAGCCGAACAGGACCTCGTACTCGCGAGAGGGGCTGGCGAAGCCGCGCCCCTTGCTGAAGCGTTCCACGACGCGGCCCGTACGACGGAAGCCCACCTTCTCGAGCACCCGGCCCGAAGCGGCATTGTCGATGTAGTGGCTGGCCACGATGCGGCGATGACCGAGCGCGTGGGCAAGCCCCAGCACCGCGCGCGCCGCTTCGCTCGCATATCCGCGGCCCCATTCCCCCGGAACGATCCAGTAGCCCAGGTTCGTCTCGCCATCGAGCGCGGAGAGCCCGCAGCCGCCGACGATGCGCGCACCCTGAGCACCGGGCACGGTGATGAGGAACCGGGGCAGCAGCCGATCCTGCGGAAGTTCGATGAAACGGCGCGCGTCCTCGGCGGTATAGGGCCAGGGAACGTTCGCCAGATTGCGGACGATCGCCTCGTCGGAGATCAGGGACAGGAGATCGGCGCAGTCCTCGGACCAGCCGGGACGCAGGAACAGCCTTTCGCTGCGAATGAACATCTTCGTATCTCTCCATCCGCCCCGCGCGCCCGCTAGCGGCCGCGCGTGACAGTGCAATTACGCAAGTGCCTGAACGAGGCTCCAAGATGGAGCGTCGACACCGGTGGCGGAGGGAGAAACGAAAAAAGGGAGACGGGCGGGTGCCCTCTCCCTCTGTTCTGCCACACCCTTCAAGGAGTGTGGCGGGGCCATCCCGTCAGGACGGCCCAGGCAGGAACCATCCGATTATTCGGCGGCTTCCGCGAGCTGCGCGTCAACCGACACGTACTTGCGGCCCTGTTTGCCGTCGTGGAAGCGTACGCGACCTTCGGCCAGCGCGAACAGGGTGTGATCCTTGCCCATGCCGACGTTCACGCCCGGGTACACCCGGGTGCCGCGCTGGCGGATGATGATGTTGCCGCCGATCACTTCCTGACCGCCGAACTTCTTCACGCCGAGACGGCGGCCCGCGGAGTCGCGACCGTTGCGCGACGAACCGCCTGCTTTCTTATGTGCCATTGCTGGTTACTCCGAAATCTTGGGGTCAGCCGACGGACACGATGCGCAGCAGGGTCATCTGCTGGCGGTGGCCGTTCTTGCGACGATAGTTGTGGCGGCGGCGCTTCTTGAACACCACGACCTTCTCGCTCTTGGCCTGCGCGATGATCTCGGCAGCGACGGTCACGTTGGCGACGTCGGCGAGCTCGCCATCCTTGCCGGCGAGGAGGATGTCGCCCAGGTTGATCTTGTCACCGGCTTCACCAGCCAGCTTCTCGACCGCGATCTTGTCTCCGGCGGCAACCCGGTACTGCTTGCCGCCCGTGCGCACAACTGCGAACATGGTGCCCTTACCTAATATCAATATGCTCGAAACGAGCCGAAACAAACCTGCCCCGGCCGCTCTAGGTCCTGAGGACCGTGAGCCATTCGGGCGACGCGCCGACCGCCCCGCTTGCCGCGGGGTGCCGGAAAGAGAGGGTGCCGTTAGTGGATCGACCGATTCGTGTCAACAGATGGGTTGCTTGCCGGATAACTCGGCGAAAGGCCCTCCCACTCCCCTGCGGCCATGCTATGGCAGCACGATGACCCGTGCGAAAGCCCGTATCCTCGGCCTGCTGCTTCCCTTCGGCATGGCGGCCTGCTCCACCTCCGGCACTTATCCTTCGCTCGCCGTGCGCGACGTCGAGCGGCAGAGCGCCTCGGGCGTCCCCGCAGGCGGAGAAGCGGCCCAGCCTCTTCCACCTTTGCCGCCGGCCAGCGCCGATCTGGTCAGCCGCCTTGCAGGCCTGGTCAAGGTCGCGCAGGCCGCGGATCGCCAGTTCCAGGCCAATCGCACCGAGGCCCAACGCGCCGTCTCGGCAGCGGGCGGGGTTGGCAGCGATTCGTGGAGCGCGGCGAGCGTCGCGCTCGCAAGGCTGGAATCAAGCCGTTCGAGCGGCATGGGAGCACTGGCCGACCTCGACGTGCTGTATGCGCAGGCACGCGAGACCGCTCCGCTCCGGGAGTCGCCGAGCGTCAGCGCCATTGCCGAGGCGCGCGCTCAGGTGGCCGCCCTCATCGACGCGCAGGACGGCGTGATCGCCAGCCTGTCCTCCCGCCTCAAGACCTGATTCGGCGCGAAAAGCCCCACCCCCTTGCGAGGGTGAGGCTCTCCGAACGTCATCGAAGCCGCGCCTGAAGCCCCCCGACCCAGGCGGCGCTTGTCAGGTGAAGGCCACTATGACCGCGACCGCCAGGGCCCAGCCCAGGATCAGCACGGGAAGCATGAGCACCTGGACGGCCGCTTCGGTGGCCGTGAGCCTTCCGCTCAGAGTATCGATACCCTCGCTCGCGAACTGCCCCCAGCTCAGCGGCGCGGTATCATTGTCGGGCTTCATTCTCGTCCAGTAGCCGGCAAGGCCGAAGGCGATCAGGACGAAACCTGCGAAGATCACCATCGGGATGGCGAGTTCGGGGTTCATGAACACCGAAGCCATGACGCCGATGAAAGCGAGGTAGAGGCCGACCGTCGCCAGGTAGAGGCCGGTCGGCAAGCCGAAGTTGCGGTCTACTTTGGTACGCGCCGGCGCGCTCGTCACTATGGCGAGGGCGGCAAGTTCCTGCAGGGTATGACGCTGGGACATGTGCTGATCTCCTTGGGTGACCAGCTATTGCGCTTCTGTTCGCGCCATTTCCTTGATTGCGGTCAAACCTTGCGGACAATCATGCCCAGCGGGAAAGGTCCTCGAAATCCTGCGCGCGCGGCTCGATCCAGCGCCATTCGCCGCCGGCCTTCTCGCGCTTCCAGAACCACGATTCGCTCTTCAGGTGGTCCATCGCGAAGTCCGCGGCGGCGAAGGCATCCCGGCGGTGACGCGCCGCGGCGGCGACAAAGACGATGGGCTCACCCGGGACCATCACCCCGCTGCGATGGACGACGAGCAGTCCGTCGAGCACCCACCGCCCGCGCACGCCTTCGGCAAGCTCGCGCATCGCCGGCAGCGTCAGCGGAGCATAGTGCCGCAGCTCCAGCGCTTCGACACCGCCGCCCTCGCGCACCTGACCCAGGAAGCTGACGATCCCGCCCGCCTGCGGATGCGCGGCAGTGAAGGCGGCAAGCTCTTCCGCCGGGTCGAACCGATCCGTCAGGAGACGAACGTCCGACATGTCAGCCGCCCGACACAGGGGGAAGGAAGGCGAGTTCGTCGCCGTCGCCCAGCACCAGGGCTTGCTTTTCCGCCACGAGCGCGCCGTTGATAGCGACCCGGACGCGGTCGCCGCAGATGGCTTCGCCGAGGAGCGGATCGAACTCGGCCGACAGCCGCTCGACCAGCGCCTGCCAGTTCAGGGGAGCCGCAAGCGCAAGTGCCGCATCACCGCTTCCGGCCAGCTCCTCGAGCCGCCCCAGGAACACCAGCCTTGCCGCCATTCCTCAGCCCCCGGTCATCGACATGTGGCGCGCCAGCGCAGGCACGGCGCCGCGCGCGTCGATCGCGAAGTTGTGGCGCGCGGGCTTGATCTTCATGGCGACGTCCAGCGCCTCGTCCAGGGCGCCTCTAGGATCGGCGCTGCGCAGCGCGGCGCGCAGGTCCACCTGTTCGTTGCCGCCGAGGCAGGCGTAGAGCTGGCCGGTCGCGGTCACGCGAATGCGGTTGCAGCCATCGCAGAAGTTGTTGGTCAGCGGCGTGATAAGGCCCAGCCGGCCACCCGTTTCCGCCACATCCCAGTAGCGCGCCGGACCGCCGGTGCGGTGGCCGCTCGGCGTCAGCGTCCAGCGCCGGGCAAGGTCCTCCTGAACGGCGACGAGCGGGAGGTAGTGATCGATCCGGTCCTCCTCCACGTCGCCAAGCGGCATGACCTCGATCAGGGTCGCTTCGAAGCTCTGGCCGTGGGCCCAGGCGACAAGGTCGGCGATCTCGTGCTCGTTCACGCCCTTGAGCGCGACGGTGTTGAGCTTGACACGCAGCCCTGCCGCCTTGGCCGCCGCGAGCCCTTCCAGCACCTGGGGAAGCGAATCGCGCCGTGTCAGCCGCGCGAACGACTCGCGGTCGAGCGTATCCAGCGATACGTTGATCCGCCGCACGCCCGCCGCGCGAAGCGGCTCGGCGAACTCCGCCAGCCGCGTGCCGTTGGTGGTGAGGGTCAGTTCCTCGAGATGGCCGCGGCCGTCATCCGCGCCGATCCGGCGGCCGAGCGCCTGCACCAGCTCGATCATGTCGCGGCGGACCAGCGGCTCCCCTCCGGTCAGGCGGATCCGGGTGATGCCCCGCGCCATAAAGCCGAGCGCGAGATCGTGCATTTCGTCGAGCGTCAGCACGTCCTTGCGCGGCAGGAACGTCATGCGTTCGGGCATGCAGTAGGCGCACCGCAAGTCGCAGCGATCGGTGACCGACAGGCGCAGGTAGGTGATCCGGCGCTGGAACTGATCAACAAGAGGCGCTGGTGATGACATCAGGTGGGATATAGCACTCCGCCCGCCCCAGTTCCATCCAGCGGCAGCAATTGCCCGGTCACGCCTCCGGCACCGTCGAGCCAACGTGCGCACGCGGCCGTCGACGCCTCGTCGTCGCTCTCCACGGCATTGATCCGCGAGGGCGCGAAACGGCGGGCAAGGCCCTGCACCGCCGCCAGTCGCCAGGCGCGGTGATCGGGCCCTGCAGGCAGGAACACCAGCGTCAGGGGATCGGCGCCCGCCAGCATCGTGGCTTCGAGCGAAGGCAGCAGGCGGGCGTGGAAATCGGCCGCAGCCTCGAGCGCGTCGTCCGACAGCGGCCCGAGGTGCAGCAGTTCCATCAGCGGCGCTCGCGGGTGAGCGTCATGCCGATCTTCTCGTTGGCTTCGGTCAGCGCCAGCTTGACGATCTTGACCGTCACCGCCTCAACCCTCTCGTCCTGAAGGAACAGGGTTTCGCACACGTGGTCGGCCACCGCCTCGATCAGCTTGAAGTGGACACCGGCGGGAAGCGCCTCGGAAGCGGCGAACTTCAGGTCCATGTAGTTCTTGCTGGCGGTCAGCGGGGTGTCGGGTGCGTAGCGTTCGGCAGGGCGCAGGCGCACCGAGATGGTGAAGCGCAGCGGCTGCGGCTTGCCGGTTTCCTCCGAATAGATGCCCGTGAGGACGTCCTGCTCGAAGTCGGCAATTTCAAGGATCAGCGAATCGGCCATGTGCGGCCCCTTAGCCGGGATTGGACCAGCGCGCGAATATCGCGGTGGGGAGAAGTCGCCCCTCGCCATCCTTGCCCGCGTCCTCGCGCACGGCGAGGTCGCCATGCTCGATCGTACCCGGCAGGTCGGCGAAAAGCTCGTCCATCAGCCCCGCGAGCGCCAGGGACGACATGCGAACGGCGTAGACGGTGAGGAACAGGAACCGGCTGTCCGCATCGAGCAGCCGGCGGCAGTCGGCCAGCAGGGCAGGCAGGTTTTCCTCCAGCCGCCAGGTCTCGCCACCGGGCCCGCGCCCGAACTTGGGCGGATCGAGGATGATGCCGTCGTAGCGCTTTTCCCGGCGCACCTCGCGCGCCGCGAACTTGGCCGCATCGTCGATCATCCAGCGCACCGGGCGATCCTGCAGCCCTGCCAGCGCCGCATTCTCACGCGCCTGGGCGACCGACTTCTTCGAGGCGTCCACATGCGTCACGGGACCATGGGCGGAAAGCGCCAGCGTGCCCACCCCGGTGTAGCCGAACAGGTTCATCGTGCTGGCATCGGTCCTGCCCGCCAGCATCGTGCGCATCCAGTCCCATACCGGCGCCATGTCCGGGAAGAAGCCCAGGTGGCGGAAAGGCGTGCACTGAGCGGTGAAGGCCACCTCGTTCCACGCGAGGTCCCAGCCGTCGCGCGGCACCGCCTTGTCGAACTGCCACCTGCCTCCGCCGTCCTCGTCGGAGCCGGGCACGAACTCGCCATGCGCGTCCCACTCGCCCTCGCTCACGCGCGGGCTCCACATCGCCTGCGGTTCGGGACGCACGAAGCGGTATGCGCCGTAGCGCTCCAGCTTGCGGCCATGCCCCGAATCGACGAGGCCGTAGTCCGCCCAGCCCTCTCCCGCGAGGATCAGCGGCTGCGTGGAAAGCGTCGCCATCAGGCTTTCGGCACGGCGTGAATGGCGACGAACTCGGTGACGGCCTCGAACGTGCCGGGAAGCGTGGTGCACTTCTCCTCGCGCTCGAACAGATCGCCCACGCGGGTTGGAAGGGAGGGACGATGCCCGGTCGCCCGTTCGACCGCCTCGGGGAACTTGGCGGGATGCGCGGTCGCCAGCGTGACGACGGGCACGTCCTGCGGCAGGCCGGCCGCGCGCGCCGCGAAGAGGCCGCAGGCGGTGTGCGGGTCGATCATCTCGCCGCAGCTTTCCCATGCCCAGCGGATGGTCGAGGCCATCTCGTCCGCGTCGGCGCGGGCCGAGGTGAACAGGGCCGCTGCGCCCTCGCGCTGCGCATTGGTGAGCTGCATCGCCCGGGTCGCCTCGAAGCCCGCCATCTGCTCGGCCAGCGCCTTGCCGTCGCGGCCGCCAAGGTCGAACAGCAGGCGCTCGAAGTTCGAAGAAACCTGGATGTCCATCGAAGGGGCGGCGGTGGGCGTCACGGTCCCTTGCGAGTAGTCGCCCTGCGCGAGAGCGCGGTGCAGGATGTCGTTGACGTTGGTGGCGACGATCAGCTTTTCGATCGGCAGGCCCATCTGCGCCGCCACGTATCCGGCGAACACGTCGCCGAAATTGCCCGTCGGCACTGAGAACGCCACCTTGCGGTGCGGCGCGCCAAGCTGGAGCGCGGCTGCGAAGTAATAGACCACCTGCGCCATCAGGCGAGCCCAGTTGATCGAGTTCACCGCGCCGATGGCGAAGCGGTCGGTCATGTGGGAATCGTTGAACACGCGCTTCACGATTGCCTGTGCATCGTCGAAGTTGGCGTGCTCGAGCGCGATGTTGTGGACGTTGGGCGCCAGCACCGTCGTCATCTGGCGACGCTGTACGTCGGACACGCGGCCCTTGGGATGGAGCATGAAGATGTCCACCTTCGCCCGGCCGGCCACTGCGTCGATCGCGGCGGAGCCGGTATCGCCCGAAGTCGCGCCCACGATGGTGAGGTTACGGTCGGATCGGCCGAGGAACTCCTCGAACAGCAGCCCCAGCAGCTGCAGCGCGACGTCCTTGAACGCCAGGGTCGGGCCATGGAAAAGCTCCAGCAGCCACTGCTGCCCGTCCAGCTGTTTCAGCGGCGTCACCGCGTCGTGCGCGAAGCGGCCATAGGCCTGCCGGGTCAGTTCGAGCAGGCGCTCCTCGCTCAGGCTTCCCTTGACGAACGGCGCCATGACCCTTGCCGCCAGCTCGGCATAAGGGAGGCCCGCCATCGCCGCGATCTCGTCCGCAGAGAAGCGCGGCCACTCGCGCGGGACATAGAGCCCGCCGTCCGATGCGAGCCCGGCGAGCGTCGCGCCTTCGAAGTCGAGCGCCGGTGCGCTGCCGCGGGTGCTGATGTAGTCCATGGGAAAGCGCGGTTAGCGAGGGCGGGAGGAAATGAAAAGCCTGTCGTGCGGCCCTTGCAAGAAAGATTGGAAGCGGGAAGGTGCTCAAACGAAGGCGGCGAACGTCCGCCCCGCGCGCGCGGCCGCACGCAAGCGCGAACGCGCCTCATCGCCTGCGGCATTTGCATGGTTCGAAGTCCGGCGGCGCGACGTGGAACCCGCCGGGCTCGATGCAGGCGGCCTCAGCTCCCGATCGCCTCGCGCAGGGCAGGCATCGTGGCTTCCAGAAGTTTCAGGCTCTTCCAGCCTTCTTCGGGCGAGAGGCCGCCCAGCAAGGGCTGGAAGCCGATGCTGCCGCCTTCCGCAGCGCTTACCCTCTCCAGCAGCATTTGTGGCGTCCACGCGGCGAACATGCCTGCGTGGCGAAGGACGGCCGGATCGGTCAGGCCCTTGAACGGAGAGTTCGTTTCCTCGCCTTCGGCCTGCGCCCACTTGGCATATTCGGTGATGACGTGGACGGCGTGCGGCGCGATCGCCTCCCAGCCCCGGTCCGGGTCCTCGCAGAGGTGGACGGCGAGCGGCATTCCCGGGCGCGGGCGGAAGTAGGTGCGGGGGCGATGGCCAAGGCGCTCGCACTCCGCAAGGTAGAGGTCCACGAGTTCGCCCTTCATGGGTCCGAACCCCACGCCGAACCGGGCCGCCCGTCTCGCCGCGGCAGGAACGCCGCCGCCGACGAGGACAATGTCTTCGGGCTCCTGCACGGGCAAGGGACGCACGAAGATGGGACGGCCATCCGCCTCGAACCGCTCGCCCCTCAACGCCCGAAGGACGATGTCGAGCCCGTCGTCCATCAGCTTCGCGCGATCCTTGAGGGACTTGCGGAACATCGCGAATTCATAGGGCACATAGCCCGCCCCGAAGATCACCCCCAGGCGCCCGTTCGACATGTTGTCGACCACCGCTATCTGCTCGGCGAGCTCGAGCGGATCGTGGAGCGGCAGGATCACCGCGCCGAGAAGGAAGCGGATGCGGCTCGTCACTGCCGCCATGCCCCCCGCCAGCGCGAAAGGCTGGGGCAGGTAGCCGTCGTCCGACCCGTGATGCTGCATGAGGCCGATCTGGTCGGCGCCGATCCGGTCGGCGAAGGCGGCCATCTCGATCGCGGCGCGGTAGAGCTCGGGCGTGGGCGTTGCCCACTCCGGCGAGCGCATGTCGAACGAAACGGTTATCTTGAAGTCCTTCACAGTCAGGCTCCCAAAGCTTTGTAGGACGGGTCCGCGCGGTCGCGGCGAGCCCACCGGTGGCAGTGCATCGGCTCATCCCCTTTCGGCCATGGACGGTGGACGCGGCCGCGATCCCGCGTCTGCGAGGCGAGGCGAGGCGAGGCGAGGCGAGGCGAGGCGAGGCGAGGCGAGGCGAGGCGAGGCGAGGCGAGGCGAGGCGAGGCGAGGCGAGGCGAGGCGAGGCGAGGAAGACCGACATCGTGCCTTCCGCTGCACTGGTGTCTGCCAGGCGGATTCAGTAAATCCGGAAGCATGACAAACTTCAAGGTCGACAGGCCGACGAGGCATGTCTTCACGCAGGGACGATATCAGTCATTTCCCGAGTCTCGGTCAGGCCGGTGGAGCGCATGCATGTCTGCCTTCGGCCGCGCGCGGAACCGGTCGCCCGGCTCAAGCCTCGGGCGCGACGCGCACCAGCAGCTTGCCGACGTGGTCGTGGCCCGAAAACACGCTTGAAAAGGCCTCAGGGGCGGCTTCGATGCCTTCCACGAAGGCCTCGGCGAAGCGGATCCGGCCCGCTCTCATCCACCCGGCGATGTCCTCCAGCCCCTTCTGCCCGCCCAGCATGCCCGCGAACCCCTTTATCTCGAGGCCCTTGTTCATGATCTGGCGATAGAAACCGGGCAGGCGATCGGGGCCGGGGCCTTCCATCCCGACGCCGTAATAGGCGATGAAGCCGCACATCGGCATGCGTGCGCCGCGTTTGAGATGCGGCAGCACCGCCATGGTCACGTCGCCCCCCACGTTGTCGAGGTAGACGTCCGCGCCTTGCGGCAGCGCTGCAGCCAGCTGTGCGGCGAAGTCGGGCGCCTTGTAGTTCGCCGCGGCATCGAAGCCGAGGTCGAGCAGCGCCGCGCACTTCGCCGCCCCGCCGGCGATGCCGACCGCGCGACCGCCGAGCACCTTGACGATCTGCCCCGCGATCGAGCCCACCGCCCCGCCGGCGGCGGAGATCACCACCGTGTCGCCCGCCGTGACGCGGCCGACCCTGACGATCCCCTCGTAGGCGGTCTGCCCCGGCCCGCCGAGGGCACCGAGCGCGGTGGAGACCGGCGCCCGCGCGGGATCGAGCTTGCGCGGCGGGCCGCGATAGTCGCTCTTGTCGGGCGCGAGCACGCAGTACTCCTGCCAGCCCGAGCGGGCCTCGACGACGTCGCCGGGTGCGTAGTCCGGGTGGTTGGAGGCGACGACTTCGCCCACCGCTGGCCCCACCATGACGCTGCCCGGTTCCACCCGGCTCGCGCCGGTCAGCGTCGTCTCGTCCACCGAGAAGCGCAGCAGCGGGTCGAGGGCGAGGTAGAGCGTGCGAAGCAGTATCTCGCCGCGTCCCGGCTGCGGCACCGGCACCTCCTCCACGCGGAAGTCCGAGGCCCTTGGGTTGCCGCGCGCGTAGGCGGCCAGGGCGACCTGCTTCATCGCACCGTTCACTTCAGCCTCACGGTCACCGCCGTCATGCCCCGGTGCTCGAGCCCGCGATATTCCGGCTTCGGCATGGCGGGATCGAGCGTCATGTTCGGGAAGCGATCCAGCAGGCCGTTGATCGCGACGATCATCTCTTGGCGTGCCACCTCGATGCCGAGGCACCGGTGCGGGCCGTAGCCGAAGCCCATGTTCGCCTGCTTCTTGCGGAAGATGTCGTATTCGAGCGGGTTCTCGAACACGGCGGGATCGTGGTTCGCCGCGCCGAAGCACAGGAACACGCGGGTGCCGGCCGGCACGGGCACGCCCTCCACATCGGTGTCCTCCACGCAGAGGCGCGGCATCATCGGATCAGTGCAGCGCCAGCGCAGCGATTCCTCCACCGCCAGCTCGACCAGCGAGCGGTCCTTGGCGCAGGCTTCCCAGAAGTGGCGGTGGTTCATCAGCGCATCGATGGTGATGCCCAGCTGCCGCCAGGTGGTGCCGCCGCCCGCAAAGATCGCCAGCTTGCAATAGCCGAAGATCTCGTCCTCGGTCAGCTTGCGCTTGAAGCCGTCCTCCTCGTCGACGATCTCGCTGGCGATGAGGCCGGTGATGAGGTTGTCGCCGGGATTGCGGGTGTTCTCGGCGATCAGGTCGCGCAAGGTCTGATCGACCCATGCGCGCGAGGCGGCAGCCTCCTGTGGGCCCAGCTTGGCCGCACCGAACGTGGCGCGGTTGAGCTGATAGCGAAACTCGATCACGTCCTCGCCCTCCAGCCCGATCGCGCGGGTCACGGTGGCCATCGGCAGGCGGGCGCAGAGCTGGGTGTTGAGGTCGGTCGCCTGCTCGTCCAGCAGCCGGTCGAGCAGCGCGTCGACCGTCTCCTCGATCCAGCGACGGTTCCACCAGTCGATCACCTTTGGCCGCTTGAAGAGCGGCTGCGCGGCGGAGCGAAGGCGCTTGTGCGGCTTGCCGACCATAGACAGGATTGTCGGCCCGATGGTGCGCACGCCGGGGCTCTCGTTGTAGCCTTCGGATGAGAACAGCAGGTTCTCGCGGAAGCCGATCTCGCAGGCCCGCCATGAGAAGAAGGTCATCGCATCGCGCGGCGGCCCCATCGAGTGCGCGATCTCCGGCACGCCGAGCAGTTCGCGCAAGGATCCCTTGTGGACCGGCGCCGCCTCGCGCAGCGCGTTCATGTCATCGGTGTAGTCGCGGTTGTTGTCGACGCCGGCGTTGGCGTTTTCCTTGTTGACGTCGAACATCTCGGCGTAGCGCGGGTTGTCGCTCATCAGAGAGGCGAGGGCGGCCGAGTTGCCGCCGCGCATGGGACAGGTCGCCATGATCAGCCTCCCACCTTGCGACCGGCGTAGAGCCCGCCGTCGACCGGCAGGTTCACGCCCGTGATGTTGCTCGCCAGGTCCGAGCACAGGAACATCGCCGCCGACGCCGTGTCGCGCGGATCGATGGCTCTGCCCAGCGGGTGCGCCTTGCCCATGCCTTCGAGGACCCGGCCGCGGTGCTCGCCGTCGGGGTCCATGCCGGCGTAGCGGGTGAGCATGCCTGCCGGGCACACGGCGTTCACGCGGATGCCCTTGTCCGCCACCTCGATCGCCAGCGCGCGGGTAAGCTGGACGACGGCGCCCTTGGTGGTGCCGTAGAGCACGCCGCCATAGCCCATCAGCCCCGCGACCGAGGCGGTGGAGACGATCGCGCCCCCGCCCCCTTGCGCCTCGAACTGCCGGATCGCCGCCTGACAGCCATAGACCACGCCGTTGATGTTGACGTCTTCCACCCGCTTCATCTCCTCGGGATCGCACTCGACCAGCGAGCGCAGACCCTTGCCGGGTATCGGGCTGATGGTGATGCCGGCGTTGTTGTAGACCACGTCGAGCCGGCCAAAGGCCTCCACCGCCTTTGCCACCGCCGCATCGACGCTGGTCGGGTCGGCGACGTTGCAGGTCACCGCCACCGCCTCGCCGCCCGCAGCTGCGGCCAGCCTCGCGGTCTCCTCGGCACTGGTGCCGTCGATGTCGGCCGCGATCACTTTAGCGCCGTGCTCGCAGAACAGCAGCACCGCCGCGCGCCCCACGCCCGAGCCCGCGCCGGTGATGAGCGCCACCTTGCCCTGAACCAGTCCGTCCATCCGTGCCTCTCCTCTCATGCCTTCCCGGGTCCCGCGCCGCCGGGCGGTGTTCCTCGGCCAACCTTCACCCGCCGATGTTCAGCGTCGTCATCAGCTGGAATTCGCGCAGGCCCTCGACGCCGCGCTCGCGGCCAAGGCCGCTCATCTTGATGCCGCCGCCGCTGGCGTAGCTCGACATCAACGCGCCGTTGACGTTGACCGCGCCGCTGCGGATCCTGAGGCCCACCTCCAGCGCCTTCACCTTGTTCGCCCCGTGCACCCAGCCCGAGAGGCCGAAGCGCGAGTCGTTGGCCATCTCCACCGCATGGTCGAGGTCGCGGTAGCCGATGACGCCCACCACCGGGCCGAAGATCTCCTCCTGCGCGGCGGGGTTCGAATTGTCCGGCAGGTCGAGCACGGTCGGCTCCCAGTAGAAGCCCTTGTCCAAGCCTTCCGGCCGCTTGCCGCCGCACACCACGTGGCCGCCAGCCTCCACCGCCGCCTGTGTGAAATGCTCGCAGCGATCACGCTGGGCGGCGCTGATCACCGGCCCCAGCTGGGTGGCGGGATCGCTGGCCGGACCGATCTTCACCGCCGACAGCGCCTTCGCCATGCCTTCCAGCACTTCGGCCTTGCTCTCCTCGGGCACGAAGACGCGAGTGCCCAGCACGCAGCCCTGCCCGGCGTGCGAGGTGCAGACCGAGTGCGCCGCCGAAGCCGCGCGGCCGACTGCATCGGGCAGGTATATCTGCGCGGACTTGCCGCCCAGTTCCAGCACGAGCCGCTTGAGCGTGGGCGCGGCCTGCTCCGCCACTTTGGCGCCGACCGTGCACGAGCCGGTGAAGGAGACCATGTCGACACGCGGGTCCGTGGTCATGGCAAGGCCGCCTTCCAGCCCCGGCTCGACGATGACGTTCAACACCCCGCGCGGCAGCCCCGCTTCCTCTGCCGCCTCGGCGAAGATCATAGAAGATATGGGCGTCAGCGGGTTGGGCCGCAGGATCACCGTGTCGCCCGCCATGAGCGCCGGCACCACTTTCCAGAACGCGGTGTAGAACGGCACATTGTAGGCCGAGATCGCCGAGACCACGCCCAGCGGCGACCATCGCTTCACGCTCTGCACCGTGAAGTAGGGGTTCACCCGCTCATGGATCGGCAGCGGGTTCTCCTCATGCTCGGGCAGGTGCAGGAACAGGTCGATGATCTCGTCGGTCATGCGCAGCGGCACATGGACCTGCGCGCCCATCACCGTGGAGGAGACCGGACAGCCGGCCTCGTTGACGGCGCAATCCCCGAGCCAGTCGGCCCGCCTGCGCATCGCCTCGCCGAAGCGGGTCATCGCAGCAGCGCGCGCTTTCATCGTCAGGCCGGACCATTCGCCCGAATCGAAGGCGCGCCTTGCTGCCCTGATCGCCGCATCGGCCTGCCTTTCGGAAACCCCGACGACTTCGGCCACCACCGACTCGTCGGATGGGTTTTGCACGGCGAACCGCTTGCCTTCACCCACCACGAAAGCGCCGTCGATGTATCCCGCGTAATCCAAAGGGCCCTCCCGAGGTTCCTATATGTGAATAATTGTTCGCCGATCAGACTAGTGAACGCGGGAGGAAGCGTCAATGCGGGCGTGAACGGACCAACTCTCGATTATGCGAGGAGGTGCGCGCGCCTTGTAAGGTCTAGGGCGGATGCCTAGACCATGCCGGAACCCGCAGGCGCCTTCTTCGGCAAGGCGCACCCCTCCCGGCAAAGCACACGAGGAACCGCGCGAAATGGCCTACACCGACTTCCTGAAGCACCAGTGCTACATCGATGGCGCGTGGGTAGACGCGGACTCGGGCGCGACGTTCGAGGTCACCGATCCAGGCTCGGGCGCGGTCATCGGCACCGTCCCGAAGATGGGCGCGGACGAAACCGCACGCGCGATAGACGCCGCCGAGGCCGCCCTTCCCGCCTGGCGCGCCAGGACCGCCGGCGAACGCGCCAAGCTGATGCGCAAACTCTACGACCTGATGATGGAGCATCAGGATGACCTTGGCGAACTGCTCAGCCGCGAACAGGGCAAGCCCCTTGCCGAAGGGCGCGGCGAAATCGCCTATGGCGCCGGCTTCATCGAATGGTTCGCCGAAGAGGGCAAGCGCGCCTATGGCGACGTGATTCCCGGCCATGCCGCCGACCGGCGCATCGTCGTCATCAAGCAGGGCGTCGGCGTCGTCGCGGCGATCACGCCGTGGAACTTCCCCAATGCGATGATCACCCGAAAGCTGGGCCCGGCGCTGGCGGCGGGCTGCACCATCGTCATCAAGCCCGCCTCCGCCACGCCCTACTCGGCGCTCGCGATCGCGCGGCTGTGCGAAATGGCCGGCATCCCCAAAGGCGTGGTCAACGTCGTCACCGGCAGCGCGGGCCAGATCGGATCGGCGCTGACCGCCAGCCCCAAGGTCGCCAAGCTGACCTTCACCGGCTCGACCGAGATCGGCCGCGACCTGCTGCGCGAGTGCGCGGAGACCATCAAGAAGTGCTCGATGGAACTGGGCGGCAATGCGCCGTTCCTCGTCTTCGACGACGCCGACGTCGATGCCGCGATCGAAGGTGCGATGATCTCCAAGTTCCGCAACGGCGGCCAGACCTGCGTATGCACCAACAGGTTCTACGTGCAGGACGGCGTCTATGACGAATTCGTCGAGAAGCTTGCCGCCCGCGTGAGCGGGATGAAGGTCGGCTACGGCCTCGACGAAGGCACCGAGGTCGGCCCGCTGATCGACGAGAAGGCGGTGGAGAAGGTTGAGGAGCACCTGAAGGACGCGATCGACGGCGGCGCGCGCGTGCTGGCGGGCGGGCAACGGAACGAGCGCGGCGGCAGCTTCTTCAACCCGACGGTGATCGCGGGCGTCCTTCCCGACATGAAGCTCGCGCGGGAGGAAACCTTCGGCCCGCTGGCCGGCGTGATCCGCTTCACCGAAGAGGCGGAGGCCATCCGCATGGCCAACGATACCGAGTTCGGCCTGGCGAGCTACTTCTACGCCCGCGACATCTCGCGCGTGTGGCGCGTAGCCGAGGGGCTGGAAGCGGGCATGGTGGGCATCAACACCGGCCTCATCTCCACCGAGGTCGCACCTTTCGGCGGCGTCAAGCAGTCCGGCCTCGGCCGTGAGGGTTCGCACTACGGCCTCGACGACTACATGGAGGTCAAGTACCTGTGCATGGGCATCGCGCCCGCCTGAAGCGCTGGCGCGCCGCCCCGGCGATGCCCTGTATCGCGCGGCAGAAAAGGCGCATCTTCGCAAAGGAAAAGGCCGGGCCGGAGGTTGTCTCCGGCCCGGCCTTTGCGCTTGTCACTGCCCCGCAGGTTCAGCCAAGTGCGGCCTTGAGCGCATCGGCCAGGTCGGTGCGTTCCCAGGGGAACAGGTCGCCCTCGGGCTTGCGGCCGAAGTGGCCGTAGGCGGCGGTCTTGCCGTAGATCGGCTTGTTCAGGCCAAGGCCCACGCGAATGCCGCGCGGGGTCAGGCCGCCCAGCTTGTCCGCCGCGACCTTCGTGATCGCCGCCTCGAGTTCGGCGTCCGTCGCGGTGCCGGTGCCATGCGTGTCGACATAGAGCGACAGCGGCTCCGAGACGCCGATGGCGTAGGAAACCTGGATCGTGCAGCGCTTGGCGAGACCCGCGGCGACAACGTTCTTGGCAAGATAGCGCGTGACGTAGGCGGCCGAGCGATCGACCTTGGTGGGGTCCTTGCCCGAAAACGCGCCGCCGCCGTGCGGAGCAGCGCCGCCGTAAGTGTCGACGATGATCTTGCGGCCGGTCAGGCCGGCATCGCCGTCGGGTCCACCGATCTCGAACTTGCCGGTGGGATTGATGTGGAAGCGGGTGGCGTCGGTCACGAAGCCCTCGGGCAGGATCTCGGAGACCGCCTTCTTCACATAGGCCTTGAGCTGCGCATCGCCCTCACCCTCATGATAGCCCGCCTTGTGCTGGGTCGAGACGACGACGGCGGTCGCTTCCACCGGCACGCCATCCACGAAGCGCAGGGTCACCTGGCTCTTGGCGTCGGGTTCAAGGAAAGGCGCCGCGCCCGAGTGGCGGTCGGCGGCGAGGCGCTCGAGGATCTTGTGGCTGTAGTCAAGCGTGGCGGGCATGAGGTCCGGCGTCTCGTCGCAGGCGAACCCGAACATGATGCCCTGGTCGCCCGCGCCTTCGTCCTTGTTGCCGTCGGAGTCCACGCCCTGCGCGATGTCCGCGCTCTGCGGATGGAGGTGGTTCTCGAACAGGAGATCCTGCCAGTGGAAGCCCGCCTGCTCGTAGCCGATGCGCTTCACGGTCTCGCGCACGACCTGCTGGATTTCCTCCTGCGCGCCGTCTTCCCAATGGCCATGCTTGTCGATCATGCCTTTGCCCCGCACTTCGCCGGCGAGGACGACACGCTGCGTGGTGGTCAGGGTCTCGCAGGCGACGCGCGCCTCCGGATCCTTCGAAAGGAAGAGGTCAACGATGGCGTCGGAAATCTGGTCCGAAACCTTGTCGGGATGCCCTTCCGAGACGCTCTCGGACGTGAAGACGTAGTTGCTGCGCATGATGGACCTTGGGATATAAAGGAAGCTTTATGTGGGTGGTTTAGCCCCGCCTGCGGCCGAGCGCAACCACGCAAAGGCTTGCAAAAGCAAGCAGCGCACAAAGCGCCAGCGGCAACGCGTTGCCAAAGCGGGCGAAGGCGGTGGGCGCATGGGGAGGCGGGATCATCCCGTCGAGCCGCCCGGTGCGATGCCGGGGCACGAAGGCGCGCACGATACCGTCAGCGTCGATCACCGCGCTGATCCCGGTGGTGGTGGAGCGCAGCACCGGCAGCCCTTCCTCGATCGCGCGAAGGCGCGCCTGCGCCAGATGCTGCGGCGGCCCCCACGAGCCGAACCAGCCGTCGTTGGACGGGTTGAAGATATAGTCGGGGCGGTTCGCAGGATCGACGACCTCGCCGCTGAAGACGATCTCGTAGCAGATCTGCACGCCCACCTCGCCATAGGCGCCAAGGTCGATCGTGCGCGGTCCCGGGCCGGGCCAGAAGTCCAGGCTGCCGGCGACGAGCCGGCTGGCGCCCAGGGGTTCGAGCAATTCCCGCATCGGCAGGTACTCGCCATAAGGGACCAGATGCGCCTTGGAGTAGCCCGCGAGGATCGCGCCCCCGCCATCGATTGCCGTGACCGAGTTGCGCGCGGCCACCTGGTCCCCCCTGTCGATCACGAGATCGACGGCGCCGGTGAGAAGAAGCCCGTAGGGACCGATCACCCGGCCGATGCGCCGCCGGGCGACCACCGGATCACCGGCGTAAGTATAGGCGCTGTAGAGGTACGAGGGATAGCCGTCGCGCAGGAAGTCGCCAAGGCCGGATTCGGGCCAGAGCACCAGCCTTCGGTCCCCCGGCCGACGAGGCAGGGAAAGCGCGGCGAGCTTGAGGAAGTTCGGCTCGTAATGCCGGGGATCGTCGATCACCTCCTGCCGCAGGTCGGGCTGGACCAGCGTGTAGGGAACGGCGCCCTTCACCTCCCGCGAGGCGGGCAGGTACATGACGGCGGCGAGAGCCACTGCGCCCCCGGCAACAGGCACCGCCCAGAGCCACCGCACGCGGCCCTCTGCCGTGTCGGCACCAGTGGGGCTGAGTGCCGGGACAGCGGCCCGGGCGCAAACGCCGGGCACCGCCGCCAACAGAACGAGCACGCCCGACAGGCCGTAAGTGCCGATCCAGGGAGCAAGCAGGGCAAGGCCCCTGCTGTCGAACGGCCCGAGCAGCGCCACGCCCAGCGGGTTCCATGCAAAGCCGGTGAAGAGCCACCCGCGCATCCACTCGGTGACGATCCAGGTTGCGGCAAAGGCGAGGCAGAGTGCACCGAACGCGCGGACTCGCCCCCGCCCCCGCCCTTGCCCTTGCCCCCGGTCCGGTCGGGCCAGCAGCCATGCCGCCAGGGTCGCGGCGGCGGGGAACAACGCGAGGTAGAGGGCCAGTAGCACCACCGCGATCATCCCGAGCCATGCGGGCATCTCGGCCTGGTAGGTGAAGGCCGTTGCGATCCAGTTGTTGCCGAGCGTGAAATGGCCGAGGCCGAAGAACCAGCCGAGCGCGAAGACCTGCCGCCCGGTGCGCGCCTGCATGGCCAGTTCAAGCAGCCACGCGATCGCCAGAAGCGTCAACGGCCAAAGCGCGAGGGGCTGGAAACCGCAGGCGGCGAGCACTCCCGCAGCCATGGCGGCAAGGGCACGGCCGCGCGCCTTGCCGGGAGCCAGCATGCTGGCAAGGAAGGGGGGAAAGGGCGAAGCGCGCCGTTCGGACTGCATCGCCATGGGCTTGTAAGGCCCCACCGGCGTGACGCAAGCCTGCTTGCATCACGCCGGGATGGATGATCAGCCGTTCACGGCTTCGGGAGTGACTCCTGCATCGTCGGCCGCGGGCTTGCGGGTGCGACGGCGACGGGGCTTCTCCTCGGCGGCGGGTTCGCCAGCCGCTCCGGCGGGAGCTTCGGCCGGGGCCTCCGCCTCGGCAGCTGCGACGGGCGCTGTGGCGCGCGGCTTGCGTGCGGGGCGCGCGGAGATGGCGGGCGGCAGGGTCGCCGCGTCGAAGTCGCCCTGCGGAGCCTCGGCGCCTGCATCAGCCGGTCCCTGCAAAGCGGAAGCGGTGGCAGCTTCGCCCTCGGCGACATCGCCGCCGCGCGGAGCGCGGGGCTTGCGCTGCTTCAGGCCACGACCGGGGCCACGGCTGTCACGCACGAAGGGGTTCTCGGGCGGCTCGTACACCGAACCGGCGACCGGCTCGGTGCCGGTGCCATTACCGGCGTATTCCTCGGCCGCTTCGTCGGCGACCGGCTCGGCGCGCTGCTCGCGCTCGAAACGCGGTTCCTGGCGGTTCTCGCCGCGCTGTTCGCCGCGATCTCCACGAGGCTCCCGATGCTCACGCGGTTCACGGTCCTGGCGGGGCTCTCGGTCCTGACGGGGCTCTCGGTCCTGACGGGGCTCTCGGTCCTGACGCGGTGCGCGGTCACTCTGCTGCTGCGCGGAAGGTGCCGGAGCTTCGCCGTAGGGATCGTACTCGACCCCGTAATCGTCGCCATAGTCGGACGGACGATCGTCGCGGCGCGGCTGGCGCGATTCTTCCTGGCGCTGCTTCTGGTCCGCGATGACGCGGAAGTAGTGATCGGCGAACTGGAGGTTGTATTCCTCCGTCACGCGATCTCCGTTGAGATGCGCATCGTGCGCCAGCTTCCGATACTTCTCGAGCATCTGGGGCGCGTTGCCGCGGGCCCTGCTGTCGATCCGGTTCGTCTGCTGGCCGCCCTGCTGGCGATTGTTGTTACCGCGGCCACGCCTGCGGTTATTGTTGTTGTTACCACGATTGTTATTCAAGGATGAAGTTCCTCAAAACCCCTGGCATCGACCCGAGCCTCCCGGGCCGGCCTGCCGAACGTCTGTGATCCCGGCTGGCCCCCGGCTGCCGCGAGTTCCACATCTGCGTTGCCGTGCCTGTGACACGACCGCTAGCAAATGCTGGAGGCGAACCGGGTATGGGAAAACATCGTCCATAGGCCGGTTCGGGTCAATCTTTAGGCATTGTACAGCCCAATTCCAAGCGAAAACTTACCCCTCGTCTCCGTTTCCCACCGAAAACGCGATGACCCGAGCGCGCCTCGCAAGATCATGGTGAAGTTGCGGCGAAAGCCCGCAGGCGGTGCCGATCGCACAGACCGCATCCGCCTGCCGGTGCCCGATCTCCACAAGCGCCAGCCCGCCGGGGGCGAGCAGGCGCGGAAGCTGCGGCACCAGCACCCTGTAATCGTCCAGCCCTTCCGGCCCCGAGAACAAGGCGCCGGCAGGCTCGAACGCGTGCACGGACGTATCGAGCACGGCATGGTCCTCGACATAGGGGGGATTGGCCAGCACGAGGTCGAACGGGCCACCCAGGCTCTCGTCCCACCCGGGCAGGTGCCAGTCGGCGCAGACCATGGCCGCGCGGCCTTCAAGACCCAGAGCCCGCGCGTTGGCCGAGGCAGTGGCGAGCGCGCCGGCCGAGACGTCGATCCCCACGCCATGGGCCTCGGGCAGGTTCGCCAGCACCGCAAGGAGCAGCGCGCCCGAGCCGGTGCCGCAATCGAGGACCGAGCGCGCGCGGGGTCGGGCGGCCAGCGCGGCTTCCACCAGCGTCTCTGAATCGCCGCGCGGTATCAGCACGTCGGCGCCGACGATGAAGGGCAGTCCAAAGAATTCCTGCCGCCCGGTGATGTAGGCCACCGGTTCGCAGACTGCCCGTCGCTCGACCAGCGATGCGAAGGCGGCGGGCGCTGCCTCGCGCATGTGGCGCAGCAGCAGGGCCGAGCGGTCGGTGCCAAGCACGTGGGCCATCAGCACCTCTGCATCGAGACGGGCGGTGTCGCTGGTGGCTGCCAGGCGCTCGGCCGCGTCGCGGATGGCGTCGGCGACGCTGCGCTCAGCCATCCATCGCGGCAAGGCGCTTGGCCTCGTCCTCGGCGATGAGCGAATCGACCAGCTCGCCGAGCCCCGGCCCTTCCAGGATCTCGGGGAGGCGATGGAGGGTCAGGTTGATGCGGTGGTCGGTCACGCGCCCCTGGGGGAAGTTGTAGGTGCGGATGCGCTCGGACCGGTCGCCCGAGCCGACCATCGCCCGCCTCGCTTCCGCCTCGGCCCCTTGCGCCTCGTCGCGCATCTTCTCGTAGAGACGCGCGCGCAGGACCTGCATGGCCTTGGCCTTGTTCTTGTGCTGGCTGCGCTCGTCCTGGCAGATCACCACGAGATTGGTCGGGAGATGGGTGATGCGCACGGCCGAATCGGTGGTGTTGACGTGCTGCCCGCCCGCTCCCGAGGCACGGTAGATGTCGATCTTGAGGTCCTTGTCCTCGATCTGGACATCCACCTCGGTAGGCTCGGGCAGCACCGCCACCGTCGCCGCGGAGGTGTGAATACGCCCGCCGCTTTCGGTGACGGGAACGCGCTGGACGCGGTGGACGCCGCTTTCGAACTTGAGCTTGGCGAACACGCCCGATCCCGAGACGTTGGCGACGACTTCCTTGAAGCCGCCCACATCGCTGGCGTTGGCGCTCACCATCTCCACCCGCCAGCCCTGCTCGGCGGCGTAGCGTTCGTACATGCGGTAGAGGTCGGCGGCGAAGAGCGCGGCCTCGTCCCCGCCGGTGCCGGCGCGGATTTCGAGCATGGCGGGGCGCACGTCCGCCGCATCGCGCGGCAGCATGGCGATCGCGAGGCGGCGCTCGGCGTCGGGCAGTTCGGCCCTGATGCGCGCTGCTTCCTCCGCGGCAAGGGCGCGCATCTCGGGATCGGGATCCTCGATCCCGGCCAGCGCTTCCAGTTCGCCGCGCATCGAGACGACCTCGGTCGCCACCCGCGTGACGGGTTCAAGCTCGGCGTAGTCGCGGCTGGCGGCGACGAAGGCATCCCCCTCCAGCGTGCCCGAGGCGAGGCGCGCCTCTAGCTCGGCGAAACGGGCGGCGATCTGAGCGAGGCGGGCGTCGGAAATGCTCACGCCGTCGCCTCTGCGCGGACCGTCCCCGCCATTCGCCCGCGAGCGGCGAGGCTGCGATGCGCCCGGCCGGTCAGGTTCAGCGCCCGTGTCACGGCTGGATCGAAACCAGCACCTGCTCGACCGCCAGGCGCGCGGGCGTGGTATCGCCGGCGCGCAGGTTGGCGGTCGGCACCCCGTCCTTGACGACGAACGAGACGAGCACCCTGGCGCCCAACTTCACGGCCTTGTCGAAGCGCTTGCGCGGGGAACCCGTCGCGATCATCTCGGCGTCGATGCCCTGGTGGCGTAGAGCGGTAAGGGCCTTGAGCGCGAAAGGCAGCGCCGCATCGTCCTCGACTGCGAGGATCGCGGTCAGCGGCTCCTCCGCAGCGCCCCCCGCATCGGCGACCAGCATCGCCAGCCGCTCGATCCCCGCCGCCCAGCCGACCGCCGGGGTCTCCGGCCCGCCCAGCGCGACCATGAGGCCATCGTAGCGGCCACCGCCCAGCACCGTGCCCTGCGCGCCGAGGCGATCTGTCACAAATTCGAAAGCGGTGTGCCTGTAGTAGTCCAGCCCACGCACAAGGGCCGGAGCGCGGACGAAGTCCACCGAGGCCGCTTCGAGCCCTTGTGTCACCGCCCCGAAGAACTCCTGCGCCTCGGCCGAGAGGAAATCGTCTATCCGGGGCGCGTCGGCCGTGAAGGGCTTGTCGCGCGGATCCTTGGAATCGAGGATGCGCAGCGGGTTGCGTTCCAGCCGGTCCTGCGAATCCTCCGACAGCGAAGCCCTGTGGTCGCGGAAATACTCGACGAGCGCGGCGCGCCAGGCATCGCGGCTGGCAGCATCGCCCAGCGTGTTGAGCTGCAGCGTCACGCCTTGGGCGATGCCCAGTTCCTTGAGCAGCTGGTCCGCCATCACCAGAAGCTCCACGTCCGCCATCGGCTCGGCCGCGCCGATGACCTCGGCGTCGATCTGGTGGAACTGGCGATAGCGGCCCTTCTGCGGCCGCTCGTAGCGGAACAGCGGTCCGTGCGTCGCCACCTTGAGCGGGGCGAACTGCTTCCAGCCGTCGGTCAGGTAGGCGCGAGCGATGCCGGCGGTAAACTCGGGCCGCAGCGTGAGCGATTCGCCACCCCGGTCCTCGAACGAATACATTTCCTTGGAAACCACGTCCGTCGTCTCGCCCAGCGAGCGCGAGAACACGGTGGTCTTCTCGAAGACCGGCATCTCCACCCGGCGGAAGCGATAGAGGCGGCGCACGCGCTCGAACGTCTCGACGACATGGGCGAAGGCTTCCGCCTCCGCGCCGAAGATGTCCTGGGTCCCGCGGATGGCCTGTGGTGTGGTGTTCATGACGCGCGCGCTTAGCCGACGCGCGGCGGCTGGGGAAGTGGTCGCGAGGGAAATGCGTCGATTGAGCGGTTGCCAAATCGGGCGGAAGGGACGAGGAAACGCATGATGATCAACCGTTTCGCGACCCCCGCGCTTCTCGCCTCCGTGCTCGCCCCGACCGTGCTCGCCTCGACCGTGCTTCTTGCCACCGCCGCCCCGGCGCAGGACGCCAGCCGCTCGACACCGACGGCCCCACCGCTGCCGCCCGCGCTTCCCGCCGCGCGCGACGTGCCCTATCCCGGCACGGTCGGGCTGACCATCGATGCGAGCGACGTGGAGCGCGGCATCTACGGCGTCACGCAGACCTTCCCGGTCGCGGCCGGCACCTCGCAGCTCACCCTGCTCCAGCCGGGCTGGCTGCCGGGCAACCACTCCGAGACAGGCCCCTATGCCCTTCTCGCGCAGATCCACTTCTTCGCGGATGGCAAGGAAATTCCCTGGACGCGCGATACGGTGGCGGTCAACGCCTTCCACCTCGCGCTGCCGCAGGGCACGAAGACGGTGACGGCCAGGTTCGTCCACACCTCGCCGCTGCAGTCGAGCGAAGGCCGCGTGACGATGACGCGCGAGATGCTCAACCTCCAGTGGGAGAAGATGAGCCTCTATCCGGCCGGCTACTACACCCGCGGCATCGCCGTGAAGCCGACGGTCACATTTCCCAAGGGCTGGACCGTCTACACCGCGCTCGACGGCATGAGCCGCGCAGGCGACAGGATCAGCTGGAGCGCAACCGACTACGAGCGCCTCGTCGACTCCCCGATCTTCGCTGGCATCCATGCGCAGCGGTGGGACCTGGGGCAGAACGTCTACATGGACGTCGTCGCCGACGAGCCCGAACTGCTCGCCATCAAGCCCGAGAACCTGCAGACCTACCGCAACCTCGTCACCGAGGCGCTGGCGACTTTCGGCGCGCGGCATTTCGATCACTACGACTTCCTGCTGGCGCTCTCCGACCGGCTGGGAGGGATCGGCCTCGAGCATCACCGTTCGAGCGAAAACCAGCAGGAGCCCAAGTCCTGGATCGACTGGGCCGACATGGACTGGGACCGCAACGTCATCGCGCACGAGTTCGTGCACAGCTGGAACGGCAAGTACAGGCGCGGCGCAGATGCCTGGACCCCGGACTACCAGCAGCCGATGCAGAACACGCTTTTGTGGGTCTACGAGGGGCAGACGCAGTTCTGGGGCTATGTCCTGGCGGCAAGGTCGGGCGTGCAGAAGCGCGAGACGATCCTGGGCAACTTCGCGACGGCCGCCGCCAAGTATGCCGAAGGCACGCCGGGGCGCGGCTGGCGCTCCGTCGAGGATACGGTTCACGCGCCGCAGCTCAATCGCCGCAGGCCGCTGCCCTATTCGTCGCTCACCCGTAGCGAGGACTACTACGTGGAGGGCGCGCTGGTCTGGCTGGAGGCGGACCAGATCATCCGGCACGGCACCCGCGGCGCCAGGGGGCTCGACGATTTCGCCCGCGCGTTCTTCGGCGTGCGCGATGGCGACTGGGGCGAACTGACTTACGACTTCGACGAGGTCGTAAGCACCCTGAACGGGGTCTATGCCCATGACTGGGCGGATTTCCTGCGCACGCGCCTCTACGCGACGAACCAGCCCGCTCCGCTCAAGGGCATCGAGATGGGCGGCTACAAGCTGGTCTGGAAGGACAAGCCGAACGCCTACGACAAGGGCGTGGCCAGCGCGCGCAAGAACCTCGACCTCACGTATTCGCTGGGCATCACGCTCGACAAGGACGGCGATGTGACGGCCACCTTGTGGGACGGCCCGGCCTACGATGCGGGCATCGTCAACGGGGTGAAGGTCACGGCGGTGAACGGCACCGCCTATTCCGAGGACGTCATGAAGAAGGCGATCACCGCCGCAAAGTCCTCGAAGGAGCCGATCGCGCTGCTGGTGCGCCGTGACGATCGCTACCAGACCGTCTCGATCGACTACCACGGCGGCCTGCGCTACCCCGCGCTCGAGAGCACCACCCCGGGCCGCGAGAACGCGCTCGACCGGCTGCTCGCCGCCCGCAAGAACTGAGGGCAGGCAAGCAGTATTTGTTCGAGGGACGCCGGACGCGGCAGAGGCCCCGGCACCCACACGACCCTGCGTGAAAGTATACATCGCGCAAGGTCGTTCGAGGCCCCGGCCCAGCGCGTCCAAATCAGTACGAATTCTCGACTACGTTCATTCCAATAGCCTGTTGCAGTGCAATAGTTGCGCCGCTAAGCCCGCCGCATCGTGATCCAAACGGTGCGTCTTCGGCGCGCCAGTAAAGCAAGGACCGTTATGCGCATCGACATGATCCCCGTTGGCGACAATCCGCCGGAAAACCTCAACGTCGTCATCGAAGTTCCTGTCGGCGGCGAGCCGGTCAAGTACGAGTTCGACAAGGCTTCGGGAGCGCTGTTCGTGGATCGCATCCTGCACACGCCGATGCGCTACCCGGCGAACTACGGCTTCGTGCCGCACACCCTTTCGCCCGACGGCGACCCGCTCGACGCGCTGGTCGTCGCCCGCTCGCCCTTCATCCCGGGCTGCGTGGTGCGCGTGCGCCCGATCGCGGTGCTCAACCTCGAGGACGAGCATGGCGGCGACGAGAAGCTGCTCTGCGTGCCGATCGACTCCACCTTCCCGTACTACTCGAACGTGAACGAGAAGGACGACCTGCCCGAGATCGTCTACAAGCAGGTCGAGCACTTCTTCACCCACTACAAGGACCTCGAGAAGGAAAAGTGGGTTCGCGTCGGCACCTGGGGCGATGCGGACGACGCGCGCAAGATCGTGCTGGAAGCGATCGAGCGCTACGAAGCGAACAAGAAGGACTGATCTCCTTCGACCATTCCACTTCCCATGTGGACGAGGGGTCGGCGGCGCAAGCTGTCGGCCCCTTTTTTCGTCCTCGAAAGACAGGCATAAACACCATCATGAGCTACGAAACGCTGATCGGCGTCGATGACCTGCACGCCCTGCTGACTTCCGGCGGGGACGTGCTCGTCCTCGACTGCGCGTTCGAACTCGGCGCGCCCGACAAGGGCAGGCAGGCCTTTGCGCAAGGACACATCCCGGGCGCCCGCCACGCCGATCTCGACACCGACCTCGCCTCCGCCCCGGACGGGAGCAACGGACGCCATCCGCTCCCCGAGCCTGCCGTGCTGGCGGCCTGGCTGCGTGCCCAGGGGTTGCGCAAGGACCAGCAGGTCGTCGCCTGCGACAATAGCGGCGGGGCCTGGGCCGCGCGGGCCTGGTGGCTGTTGCGCTGGCTGGGCCACGCACCCGTCGCAGTGCTCGACGGGGGCTTGCAGGCGTGGACCGCCGCCGGGCTCCCGCTCGAGACGGGCACGCCGCAGGCGGCCACGCCGGGTGACTTCGAGGCGGGAGAAAGCCTCGTTCCCGCCCCTGTCACCACCGCCGAAGTGCTTGCCAACATCGAAGGCGGGACGGCACGGGTCCTCGATGCGCGCGACCCTTCACGCTTTGCCGGGGAGCCTCACCCGCTCGACCCTGTCGCAGGCCACATCCCCGGCGCGCGCAACCGCTTCTTTCGCGACAACCTGGATGCGGGCGGACGCTTTCGCGACAGCGCCTCCCTTGCGGCGGAGTTCTCGGCCCTGCTCGATGGAGCACCCGCGATCGTGCAGTGCGGCTCGGGCGTCACCGCCTGTCACAATGCGCTGGCGATGGCCGTCGCGGGGCTTCGCGCACCCCGGCTCTACCCCGGTTCATGGAGCGAGTGGATCGCCGATCCGGCCCGTCCCGTCGCGACCGGGGCGTAACCGGCGGCCGGCGCCGATCATTACAGAACTTGTGAGTTGAATTCAGGCGGCAAAGGCGCTTCTCCTTCAATCCGTGAAACGGCCGGTTGCGGGCCGTTCGCCCGTCGTCCGGGCAGGTGGAGACTGGATGCGCAAGTTCTGGTTCGCAGCCGTGCTGTCAGTCCTCGCCGCCGGGGTCCCCGCTGGCCTTGCGGCGGCGGCGCCGTCGCAAGTGGCGCCGGTCGCGGTGGAGCTCGATGCCTTGCGCGGCTACGATATCTCGGGCGATCCGGCTGCGGCTCTGCGCCATGTGGACGCGGTCCTCGCACGCGCGGCGGCCGCGCCGGCGGTGGATCCGATAGCGCTGCTCTATGCCCGCGCCATCCGGGCGCAGGCCCTTTCCGAGCTCGACCGCACGGAAGAGGCGCTGGCGCTGTTCACCGAGGTCGACGCGGCGCTGGAGGCGCGCGGGGCTCCGCCCACACTGGACCGGGCCAGCCTCCTGCTGCATATCGGCGGCGAACATGGTGCGCTGGGCCGCCTCGACGAGGCGGAGGCATACAGCCGCCGCGCGCTTGCACTGGCTGAAAGATTGGGCGGCCGCACGAGCGCAGAATACGGCGATGCGCTCTATGGCATCGGCGTGGTGGCATATCAGCGCGGACGCCAGCGGGATGCCCTCGCCCCCGTCGCCGAGTCCCTGGCGATTGCGCGCGCTCGTGCACTGGCCACGGGCGAGAGACCTGAAAGTCCCGCCAGTCGCGGCGTCAGCCTGTCAGCGCTGCAACTCTACGCCGGCGACGCGCAGGACGCCGTGGTAACCGCGCGCGAAGCGGCCGCCTGGGCCGAGGCGCACCTGCCCGAAAACCACCGCATCCGCGCCACCGCCACCCAGCAGCTTGGCACGATCCTGTCCGAGGCGGGACAGTACGCGCAGGCCATCCCGATCCTGCGGGCGGCGCTCGAAAAGCGCCGCGCGATCCTGCCGCCGGACAGTCCGCAGCTGGCGATGTCGATCCACAGCCTCGCCTACGCGCTCGACAATGCGGGGCTGCGGGCCGAGGCCGGGCCGCTCTACGACAGGGCCGTCGCGATCTTCGAGGCGCACCCCGACCGCCTGCAGGCCAGCGGACTGGCGACGATGATCGGGCAGCAGGCCCGCGCGGCCGCCTGGGCCGGCGATGCGGCCGCCAGCCTGGCGATGCGCGAGAAGGCGCTGTCGATCGCGCGCAGGTACGCCGCATCGCCCGAGGATCCGGTGGTGCTGAACGCCGAGATCAACCTGGCCTCGGCGCTGTCCCATGCCGATCGCAGGGAAGAGGCCGCTGCGCTCCTGGCACATGCGCGCGAAGGCTACGCGAAAGTCGCTGGTCCCGGGACAAGGGGCCGGATCGCCGCGGCGGCGGTCACAGCGCGCCTGATCGCCGACGAAGGCCGCCCGGCGCAGGCCGCCGCCATGCTGGGCGAAGCGCTTGCCCCCGCGCGCGCGCGGCTGCTCGACCGCGCCACTGCCCGCAGCGACATCATGGGGATCGCCGCCGACACCCGAAGTGCGTTCATGGACCTGGTGCGCGTCTGTGCACAGGCGGGGCGGCAGGCGGAGGTCTTCGACGCGCTGCAGATGGTGAACCTTGGAGACCTGCAGGGCGCGTTCTCCTCGCTGGGATTGCTGCGGGAGGAATATGGCCCCGAGGCCCGCGAGGCGATACGGCGCTATCTGGCACTGGCGGCGCAGGGGCGACAGCTGCGCAAGTCGCTCGACCAGGCGGCGATCCAGCGCGATCCCGCCGCCACTGCCGATCTTGGCACAAGGATCGCCGCGCTCGAGGAACAGGTGCGCGCCGCCGATGCCGAGCTTTCCAGTCTGGTGCCCGGCTATCGGGCGCTGACGGCCGTTGAACCCGCCAGGTTGGCGGATGCACGCGCCCGGCTTCGGCCGGGGCAGGGCCTGCTGCTGATCGGCAACGACGATGGCGGGCTCGTCAGCCAGCTGGTCACGCGCGGGGGCGTTGCCCTTGGCCAGTCCTCGATCGCGGCAAGGCGGCTGGTGGAGCTGCAGCAGCGGCTGCGCGCGTCGGTGGAAGGCGGCCTCCTCGACCAGGAGCACGCCGGTTTCGATCGGCAGGCGGCGCATGAGCTTTATCGCGTGATCGTGCCCCAGGCGCTGCGCCCGTTGCTGGGATCGGTGCGCGAACTGGTGGTGCTGGCGCCGGGCAGCCTGGCGACCATCCCCTTCGCCGCGCTGGTCACTCAGCCGCCACGGGGAGACGATGCCGATCCCGCAGCGCTGCGCCGCACGCGCTGGCTGGTGCGGGACCATGCGGTAAGCGTGATGATCAGCGCCGCCCCCCTGCCCCGCCCCGCGCGCGAGGCACGCGGCGCGCTCGCTTTCGCCGGGATCGGAGCGCCGCTGCCGGGCGCGCCGGCAGAACCGGCGGCGGGCACGGGGACACCGGTGAAGAGCGACACCATGCGCGGCATCGGGCAGGCCGGCGCACTGGCCCGGCTCGCCGCTCTGCCCGATGCCGCGCGGGAACTGCAGGACATGGCCAGCCGCTTCTCGGGCCCCACCCGGCTGCTGATCGGCGCCAGCGCCACCGAGACGGCCCTGAAGCAGGCCCCGCTCGAGCAGGCGCGGGTGATAGCTTTCGCCACGCACGGGCTGGTGGGCGGCGCGCTGCGCGGAGTGGTGGAGCCGGCCCTTGTGCTGGCCCCGCCGCTCGCCGCCACGGCGCAGGACGATGGATTGCTCACCGCCTCCGAAGTGGCGCAGCTGCGGCTCGACGCGGACTGGGTCATCCTTTCCGCCTGCGATACCAGTGCCGGGGAAAGCGAGAACGCGCCCACCTATTCCGGACTGGCGCGCGCGTTCATCTCTGCGGGATCGCGCGCGCTGCTGCTGTCGCACTGGCCGGTGCGCGACGACGTGGCCAGCCGCCTCACCCTGCGCACGCTGGAAGAGGCGAACGCGGGCCAGTCACGCGCGCAGGCGCTGCGCACCGCGCAGCTTTCCGTCCTGCGCGACGCCTCCATTCCGGGCGGCGCCCATCCGGCGGCCTGGGCGCCCTTCGTGCTGGTGGGCGACTGAGGGGGCTCGGCGCGCGGAACGGCTACTTCGCGAGTTCGGCCTCGATCGCGGCAACGAGCAGCGGGTCCCTGGGATCGGTGCCCGGCGCGAAGCGGCCGACGACCGAACCGTCGCGCGCGATCAGGAACTTCTCGAAGTTCCACAGGACTTCCGGGTCCTCGTTCGGGGTCATGCCGTAGCCGCGGAAGCGTTCCTTCATGCCCTCCACGTCGCCCTGCTTGGCCGGCACCGCCTCGATGAGAGCGGCGTAGAGCGGCTGCTTGCCCTCGCCGGTCACGTCGGCCTTGGCGAAGAGCGGGAACGAAACCCCGTAGTTGATCGAGCAGAACTCGGCGATTTCCTCGTGCGTGCCCGGTTCTTGCGCGCCGAAGTCGTTGGCGGGAAAGCCCAGGACCTCGAAGCCCCGGTCCCGGTACTCCTGGTAGATCGCCTCAAGCCCTTCGTACTGCGGGGTGAGACCGCACTTCGACGCCACGTTGACGACGAGGAGGACTTTGCCCGCATGGGACGCGAGAGTGTCGGACGTGCCGTCGATACGCTCGAGCGGGATGGAGGCGAGGTCTGCCATTCGTAATTCTCCCATGGGATGACGTTCGCGGCGTTATGGGCCGCTCCCCGCATGGCCGCAAGACGGCCGGGCTGCCCTTGCGACCCGCACCCATCACTCCGCCAGTCGCCGGGCTAGCGCCGCAGCACGGGCGAAACCCAGTCCGGCTCGTGCGCGAACGGCATCGGCGCGCCATCCCGAAGGGCCGCGAGTATGCTCGCGAAATCGGTGTTGGCCTGCCAGCCGAGCAGGCGCGCGGCCTTGGCGGGATCGTAGACGCGCTCGATCCGCTCGGGCAGGCTCCAGCCCGCCTGCGCATAAACAGCCCCCGCATCGGGAAAGTAGCGCCCGATCACGGCGCGGGCGTCCACCGCGAGTTCGGCCGCGTCCGCGCGCGTGAAGGGCGGGCTTGCGGAAAGGACGAAGGTCTCGCACCCTTTCGCCCGCTCCAGCGCGGCGAGATGGGCGAGCGCCGCGTCCGCCACGGTAAGGCGGCGGTTGAGGAACTCGTTCGCCTTGAGGTTCGGACCGCTCGGGGCGGCGCCCTCGAGGATCGAGCCGGGATCGTCGTCATCCTCGGGGAAGAAGCGCCCGGTGCGCAGGATCGCCACGGCCATCCCGCTCTCGCGCGAGACAAGGCGGCACAGATCTTCCGCGGCCCGCTTGGTCACGCCGTAGACGTTGCGCGGCGCGACAGGGCCGAAGCTCTCGTCCATCCACCACGCGCCGCCCTCGCCCGGGCCCGCACGAACATCGTCGCGCACCATGAGCGATGTGGTCGAGGTGTAGACGAAGCGCGAGTGGCCAGCCTGGGCGGCGGCCTCCAGCAGGTTGAGCGTACCGGTCACGTTGACGTCGATGAAGGCCTGGCGCGGGAAGCGGGCGATATCGGGCTGGTGCAGCGCGCCCGAGTGGATCACCGCCTCGATGCCGTGATGCGCGATCACCTGGAACACGAGCGCCCGGTCGGCCACCGACCCGACGATCGCCGTCGCCGGGCCGGGCGCCACGTCGAGGCCGACGAGCTCGTGCCCGCGCGAGCGCAGCAGCGGCGCCAGATGCCTGCCGAGCCAGCCCGATGAGCCTGTCAGCAGGATGCGCATGGGCTTCAGCGGCCGCCGGTGCGATAATCGGCGATCATCTCGCCCGCCGCCACCAGTTCGGCCTCGTGGCTTTCCTCGCGCCATTCCTCGGCAAGCGCTTCCTCTTCCCACTGGCGCATGGCCGGGTGGGCGAGCATGGCGTCCACCCACGCCTGGCCGCGCCCCACGTCGAGGCCGTACGTGCGCACGCGGAAGGCCACGGGGGCATAGAAGGCGTCGAGCACGGTGAACGAGGAGCCCGCCAGCCACGGCCCCCCAAAACGCGCGAGGCCCTCCTCAAAGATCTCGCGGATGCGGTAGACCTCGCGCACCAGCTGTCCGTCCATCGGCCTCGGCTTCACGCGCACGCCCACGTTCATCGTGCAGAAGCCGCGAAGCGCCGGGAAGCCGCCGTGCATCTCGCACACGGCCGACTGGGCAAAGGCGCGCGCTTCCTCGTCGGCGGGCCATGCGCCGGGATGCCGGTCGGCAAGGTAGAGCGCGATGCCCAGCGAATCCCAGATCGTGCGCTCGCCGTCGATCAGCACAGGCACTTGGCCCGTGGGCGAGAAGCTGCGGAACGCGTCGTAGTTCACCGGCATGGTGAACAGCTCGATTTCGTCCTCGAAGGGGATGTCCAGCGCCTTCATCAGTATCCAGGGCCGCAGCGACCAGCTGGAATAGTTCCGGTTCGCGGTGATCAGCGTGTAGGTCATGATGGCCCTTTGCGGTTCGCGCCTTCCGGCCGGCGAACGCGTCACCGGCCCCCCTTAAATCGTCACCCAGCCATCGCGGGGATGACGATAAAAGGAAAGAGCCAAATCGCGCGCCGGCGTGAGGAGCGGTGCGCCCCTCAGGTCACGTAATGCGCGGTCGTCTTGGCGGCGATCTCCTCCAGGCTCACGCCGGGCGCCGGCTCAACCAGCCTGAAGGGGCTGGCATGGTCCGGCCGCTGGAACACCGCGAGGTCGGTGATCACCATGTCCACCACGTTTCGCCCGGTAAGCGGCAGGGTACAGGACGGGATGAACTTGGGCTCGCCGTTCTTGGAGGTGTGCTCCATCACCACGATGATCTTCTTGACGCCCGCGACGAGGTCCATCGCGCCGCCCATGCCCTTGATCATCTTGCCCGGGATCATCCAGTTGGCGATGTCGCCGTTCTCGGCCACTTCCATCGCGCCCAGCACGGTCAGGTCGATATGCCCGCCACGGATCATGCCGAAGCTGGTCGCGCTGTCGAAATAGGCAGAGTGCGGCAGTTCGCTGATCGTCTGCTTGCCCGCGTTGATGAGGTCGGGGTCCATCTCGTCCGGGTAGGGGAACGGCCCGATGCCCAGCATCCCGTTCTCGCTCTGCAGCGTGACGGTGATGTCCTTGGGCACATAGTTCGCCACCAGCGTGGGGATGCCGATGCCCAGGTTCACGTAGAACCCGTCCTGAAGTTCCTTCGCCGCGCGCGCGGCCATTTCATTGCGGGACCAGCCCCTGGTTTCCTGCGCCATCAGACGGCCTCCCTTTCGCGCGTCGTCGCGAATTCGATCTTCTTGTCGTAGGGCGCGCCGAGCACGATGCGCTGCACGAAGACCCCGGGCAGGTGGATCGCGTCGGGATCGAGGCTGCCCACGGGCACTATCTCCTCAACCTCCACCACGCAGACCTTGCCGCAAGTGGCGGCGGGCACGTTGAAGTTGCGGGCGGTCTTGCGGAACACGACATTGCCGGTCTCGTCCGCCTTCCACGCCTTGACGAGGCTGAGGTCGGCGAAGATGCCTTCTTCCAGGATATACTCCTCGCCCCGGAAGGCCTTCACTTCCTTGCCCTCGGCGACTTGCGTGCCCACGCCGGTCTTCGTGTAGAAGCCCGGGATGCCGGCACCGCCCGCACGCATGCGCTCGGCCAGAGTGCCCTGGGGACAGAACTCCACCTCGAGCTCGCCGGCGAGGAACTGGCGTTCGAACTCCTTGTTCTCGCCCACGTAGGACGAGATCATCTTGCGGACCTGCCGGGTACGCAGCAGCTTGCCGATGCCCTCGTTGTCGATGCCGGCATTGTTCGACGCGAAAGTCAGGTCGCGCACGCCCGAATCGCGAACGGCATCGAGCAGCCGCTCGGGAATGCCGCATAGGCCGAAACCCCCGCTGGCGATCAGCAGCCCGTCCCTGAGCACGCCTTCCAGCGCGGCCCCGGCGGTGGGATAGATCTTGTTCATCCAGGCAAATCCTCTCTTGCCGTTTCGAGCGGAAGTTAGACAGCTTCTTCGATCACGAATAGCCATTGTTGTTTATCGGTTCCGATAGAAGTGGTTATCGGATGAAGCGCATCGCAGCTGGCGATCGATCCTGTGACGGCGTAAGGTCTTCCGGCGGCGCCATGTTACCGCGTGTGTCCGCCGCAGCCCGCTGCGCGGCCGCTCGTTTTTCGCCGTGGCGCCCGCGCGCTTGCGCCTTCCACGATGGAAGAATGGCGCGTTTGATCCCGGTCATGGAGCCGGCACCCAAGCGGGCTAGACTGGCCCGACCAGAAGGGAGACTGACCATGCGCTCGATACTCGTCAACGCCGACCGCAAGAAGGGCACTCATGCCCGCATCCAGACCGCAGCAAACATCGCCCGCCACGGCGGCGGCCATGTGACCGTGCTCGTCGACACGCCGGTTTCGCGCTACATCGCGATGGACCCGATGGGCGGAAGCTACGTGATGACCGACGCGCTGGAAAAGGCGCGCGCCGAGGACGATGCGGTCGCCACCGCAGTCGAGAGCCAGCTTGCGGCAAGCGGCGTGACGTTCGACGTCGTGCGCTGCGAGGATGAGCCGGTGACGGCGCTTTCCCACGCGGCGCGGCTGGCCGACCTCATCGTCGTCTCGCGCTCGGGCGGTCTGGCGGGAGACCTTGCGCTGACCTCGCGCACGCCGATCCTCGCGCTGCCCGACGAACGGCCGATGGAGATGCCCGTCCGCCGCGCCTGCGTGGCATGGGACGGCGGCGAGCAATCGGCGGCCGCGCTTCGCGGTGCGCTTCCGCTCCTCGCCACGTGCGCCGCCGTGACCATGGTTTCCGTCACCGAGAAGAAGGGCGGCTTCCCGGCGGCGGAAGCGCTGCGATACCTTTCCCGGCACGACATCCATGCCGGGTTCGAGGAACACGAACGCCGCGATTCGACCGAGCAGACGCTGGCTGCCGCGGTGAGCCGCGCCGGGGCCGACCTCCTCGTCATGGGTGCCTACGGAAAGAGCCGTATGCGCGAATTCCTGTTCGGCGGCGTGACCGCGCACTTCCTCAATTCTCCGGAGGCCCCGGCCCTCCTCCTCGCGCACTGACGCACGTTCCATGGGTCCGGCGGGCCGTCGCTCCACGAACGGAGCGGCGGCCCGCATTGTTTCTGGATGACTGGCCTCCGGCCCTGGCACGCCGGTTTCCCAAGGAGGGCAAGTGTATCTCGCGGTGCAGCAAGAAACGTTTGCAGCCATCGCCCCGGCGTAGCCGCCAGCGCCCAGACGGCGATCACAACTTGAACCCGAATTCAGGTATTGAAACGGCGTCAGATAGCCGCTTTCGACCGGACGATGAACGAGTACCGTCCAGCGCACGCAACCGATATTGCGCTTTATGCAACCGAAAGCCGTCATTTCGCACTTGCACAAAAGCCGCGAATGGGGCACTTAGACAGTGCCTTTCAGGCATCCTCTCCCAAAACTTCCACGGCTCGGTCGGCAACGATCGGGCCATTTTTTTGCCTGTTTTTTAGGCAGCGATTTGGTTGCACTCCCACCCTGCCTGCCATTGCCGCTGCCCGGAAAAGAGGCACGCGAGGCAAGGCAGTTCGGCGGCTCTGGATCAGCGCGCGGCCGAATCGGGGGAACCGGCTTCGCCTGCCCGGGTTGCAGTCCCGTCGGGCCCTTTGAAAACCCTCGAGGCGATACCTAGCTTCGACTTCGCCGCCCGGCCGGGCCGCGCCGCGGGCGCCGAGGCTGTCGGACGGGATCGAAGAAGGGAAGCGCGATGGCGGAATCGGAAATCAGGACAGACGAGCGCATGGTCAGGCTGCAGGTCGCGGCCGCCCGCCAGGAAGAGAGCGGACAGGGCATCGCCCGCCTCTCGCGCAGCGCCCTGTCCGAAATCGGCGCGATGGAAGGCGACGTGCTGGAGATCACCGGCAAGACCGTGACCGTCGCGCGGGCCGTGCTCGCCTATGACGAGGACGAGAGCCTGCAGGTCATCCGCCTTGACGGGCTTCAGCGCGGCAATGCGGAAGTCGGCTCGGGCGACCATGTGGTCGTACGCAAGGCGGAATCGCGCGCTGCGCAGCGCGTCGTCTTCGCGCCGGCGCAGAAGGACATGCGCCTGCAGGGCCCCTCCGCCGCGCTCAAGCGCAACTTCTTCGGGCGCCCGATGGTCCAGGGGGACCTCGTCGCCACGACCGGGCAGCAGCAGGTGGCGGACATTCCGCCCCAGCTGCGCCGCATGTTCAACGCGCCCGCCTATGCGCTGACGCAGATCCGCCTCAACGTGGTATCCACGACCCCGCGCGGCATCGTCCACATCGACGAGAACACCGAGGTCGAGCTGCGCGAGACCTTCGAGGAGGCGCACGACGCGCGCGGCGACGTCAACTACGACGACGTGGGCGGCATGGGCGACACCATCCGCCAGCTGCGCGAGATGGTGGAACTGCCCTTGCGCTATCCCGAACTGTTCACCCGGCTCGGCGTCGCGCCGCCCAAGGGCGTGCTCCTCCACGGCCCGCCGGGAACCGGCAAGACCCGCCTTGCGCAGGCCGTCGCCAACGAGAGCGAGGCGAGCTTCTTCTCGATCAACGGGCCGGAGATCATGGGCTCGGGTTATGGCGAGAGCGAGAAGCACCTGCGCGAGGTGTTCGAGGAGGCGACCAAGTCCGCGCCCGCCATCGTCTTCATCGACGAGATCGATTCGATCGCGCCCAAGCGCAGTCAGGTCCACGGCGAGGCGGAAAAGCGCCTCGTCGCGCAGCTGCTGACGCTGATGGACGGGCTGAACAGCCGCGCCCACGTCGTCGTCATCGCCGCGACCAATCGCCCCGATGCCATCGACGAGGCGCTGCGCCGGCCGGGCCGCTTCGACCGCGAGATCGTGATCGGCGTGCCGGACGAAAGCGGCCGGCGCGAGATCCTGGGCATCCACACGCGCGGCATGCCGCTGGGCGACAAGGTGGACCTGCGCGAACTGGCCCGCACCACCCATGGCTTCGTGGGCGCGGACCTGGCTGCCCTGGCGCGCGAGGCCGCGATCGAGGCGGTGCGCAGGATCATGCCCAAGCTCGACCTCGAGGCGCGGACCATCCCCGCCGAAGTGCTCGACAACCTGCAGGTCATCCGCGAGGACTTCCTGGCTGCTCTCAAGCGCGTCCAGCCCTCCGCCATGCGCGAGGTGATGGTGCAGGTGCCGAACATCGGCTGGGCGGACATCGGCGGCCTCGACGATGCGCAGCTCAAGCTGAGGGAAGGCGTCGAGCTGCCGCTGAAGAACCCGGAGGCGTTCCACAAGCTGGGCATCCGCCCGGCGAAGGGCTTCCTCCTCTATGGCCCGCCCGGAACCGGCAAGACGCTGCTGGCCAAGGCGGTGGCCAAGGAAGCGGAAGCGAACTTCATCTCGATCAAGTCGTCCGACCTGCTGTCGAAGTGGTACGGCGAGAGCGAGCAGCAGATCGCCCGCCTCTTCGCCCGTGCCCGTCAGGTGGCGCCCTGCGTGATCTTCATCGACGAGATCGACAGCCTCGTGCCGGCCCGCGGCATGGGTGGCGGCGGCGGCGAACCGCAAGTGACCGGGCGCGTGGTCAACACCATCCTGGCCGAGATGGACGGGATGGAGGAACTGCAGTCGGTCGTCCTGATCGGCGCCACCAACCGGCCTGCCCTTGTCGACCCGGCTCTCCTGCGACCGGGCCGCTTCGACGAACTGGTCTATGTCGGCACTCCGGACGCGCCCGGGCGCCAGCACATCCTGGGCATCCACACGAGCCGGATGCCGCTGGCCGAGGATGTGTCGCTGGAATACATCGCCAGCCAGACCGAGCGCTTCACCGGCGCCGACCTCGAGGATGTCGTGCGCCGCGCTGGCCTCATCGCGATCCGCAAGCGCGGGGCGTCGGTCGAGCAGGTGACGGGCGAGGACTTCGCCGAGGCGCTGGAGGACAGCCGCGCCACCGTGACCGAGGATATGGAAGCGGAATACGAGCGCATGAAGGGCGAGCTGAAGAAGCGCGCGATGGAAATGACGCCGATCGGCTTCCTTGTCCCCGGCATGGTGGAGAGCACGCGCGAGCGCAAGCACTGAGGCCTGCAGGCGCGTCGCCTGCCGTTCGTAGCCGTGACAGCCCGGCCCTGCGTGGGCCGGGCTTCGATCGGCAGCCGACCGCCTGTTCCTGTGCCGCCCGGCGCAGCCGGAATGGCCTCCCGCGTGTCCCTAAGGCCGGGCGCCGCCGCGCGGTTGCAATTTCCGGCACCTTGGCCTATATGAGCCGTGCTGCGTCGCTTGCGACGGGACTTTCGTGCAGCCGCTGACTGCGGCCTTGCCTCCCTTTTCTAGCTGCTTGGCTTGCTCCTGCGCTCTTCCGGGCGCGGCTGGCAGGCATTTGCATTTATTCGGAACTGAAGACTTTGGCCAAGGAAGAACTGCTGACGATGGAAGGCTACATCGAGGAAATACTTCCCGATGGGCGCTTCGCCGTCCTGCTCGACAACGAGCACAAGATCATCGCCTACACCGCCGGCAAGATGCGCAAGTTCCGCATCCGCTCGGTCGTCGGCGATCGTGTCCACGTGGAAATGACGCCCTACGACCTCACCAAGGGTCGCATCGTCTTCCGCGAGCGCACGCCCGGACAGGGTCCGGCACCGCGGCGCGGCAATTTCAGACGATAACACCAACCGGCCAGGGGCCGGGATTACAGGAAAACATGAATACCAACATCACGGGCGGACTGAGCCGCCCCAAGACCAAAACCTTCATTCACCACAACGCCGCCCTCCGCGCCGCAGCGCGCATCGACGGGGCCGGACTGCTCACCAGGGAAGACCTTCGTCACCTGGTTGCCGAGATGGTGGACTGACCGAAGGCACGAAGAGGAAAGAGGGTCAGGCCCGGCGACAAAGCCGGGCCCGACCTCCCTTCACCCCAAGCTTCCCTCACAACGAACCGGACTCGCCCGCCACCCGCGCGGCTTCGCGCGCGGTGCGCGCTTCCTCGATGCTCCGGATGCGGTCCGACATGGCCCGCCACGCCGCTTCCGAGCGCAGCTCGCGGTCGCGGACATTGTCCAGCTTCGCGTTGGACGCGGCCTGCGCCGCCTCGAGCGCGCGACCATCACAGAATTCACGGCTGAACGTCATGCGCCTTCTCCTGTCGAGAGTGTGCCTGCGGGGAAGCGGCAGCGCGCCTCCCCGAACGCTGCGCGTTCAGACCGAGCGCAGGTTGACGGCCGAAGCCTTGCCGTTGCGGCCCACTTCGATCTCGTAGGAGACGCGCTGGTCCCGGTCGAGCGACTGCATGCCCGAGTTCTGGACGGCGGTGATGTGCACGAAGCTGTCCGTGCCGCCATCTTCCGGAGAGATGAAGCCAAAGCCCTTGTCGGTGTTGAAGAATTTCACGACGCCTGTCGGCATGACTGTTTCCTTTCAAGAAACGGTGTTGTTGCCGCCTCGCGCGGGATGCGCCGGGCGGTCGTGCGTCAAGTCGTCAAGTGAAAGGAAATCGCCGCAAGCGGGCGAATTTGCTGGAACAGTATTCCATGGCAAGACGCCCAATATTGCCGAAAACCGTCGCAAAGTTCGACGTCAGCGGGCGTAGCCTACCACGCCCGCCCCAATCGACCTAACGATCATTTGCCGCAAGTCAGTGCGGAGCGCCCGCGGAGCCGCGCCCGTTGCCGTTCGCGGGCGAGGCGGTGGCCGACATCGCCTCTATCATCGAGGGCGCGGCCGCAAGCTCCATGGGAGCGACCTGCAGCTCGCGGCGGCGGGCGAGCGCCTCTGGCATCTCGCGGCGGATCCACTCCATCATCGATTCGCGGATCTCGCAGCGCAGATCGAAGAGCGTCGGCCCGTCGCGCGCGCTCATGAGCAGGCGGACCTCGAGCGTCGCGTCGCGGCAGTCGGTCACCTGGAGGATCTGCGCGCGCTTGTCCCACAGGCGGTGAGTGGTGATCTGGCGGGTATACTCCTCGCGGATCGGCGCGATGTCGGCTCCGTGGTCGAGGTAGAGGAAGACCGTGCCCAGCAGCTGCGAGGTGGTCTTGGTCCAGTTCTGGAAAGTATCCTCGAGGAAGCGGTTGGACGGCACCACCAGGCGCCGATCGTCCCACAGGCGCACCACCACGTAAGTCGTGCGAATGTCTTCGATCCGGCCCCATTCGCCGTCGAGGATGATGACGTCGTCAATGGAGATCGGCTCGGTCATGGCCATCTGGAAACCGGCGATGAGGGCCTTGAGCGCGGGCTGCGCGGCGGCGCCCACCGCCAGCGCCGCGAGTCCGGCCGATGCCATCAGCGTCACGCCCACTTCGCGCACGCCGGGGATCGAGGCGAGCACGCCCGCGACGCTCAGGAACACGATGAGGAAAGTGCCGATGCGGCTGAAGATCGACAGCCGGGTGCGCCTCCGCCGGGCGTTGCGGTTGTTCTCGACCGTGATGTCCGCACGCACGATCATCGCTTCGACAAGGGCGTGAAGCACCGCGATGGCGATCCATCCCGTCAGGATCGGCATGACGAAGCCCGAGAAGCGGGACCAGATTGCCTCCAGAGCAGGCGTCTCGCGCGCGGCGAGGACGATGCCGACCGCCACGAAGGCCCAGCGGGTGGGCCGCTGCAGCCGGTTGACGACGATATCGTCCGCCTCGCTGGCGCTCGCCCGCGTGATCCGGCCGAGCACACGGAACAGCACCGCATGAAGGGCGAGCGCGATGAGAGTGCCCAGCATGGCGGCCAGCACCGCGACCAGCGGTCGCTCCGCCCAGTCCGGCAGGCCTGTGACATAGCGTTCGATGAGGTCGATCATGACGACTGGAACGATGCTGCGGCGCAGCAGGTTCCGGCCGCAGCGCAGCACGTCGCGTACAGCGGGCGCCGCAGCGTTCCGGGCCGGCAGGGCAGCTCAGGCACCTCGCAGGCACCCTCCGGAACTCCGCGTAGCCGCGAACCAACGGCAACTGAGCGGGCCAAGCAATCATTCGACACAAAAATGTGATGTTGTATCATCACTGCATGATCTAAGAGGCGGGCTTCATGGCCATGAGGGGAATAATCGGCATGAAGCATGGAATACTTCTGGCGTCGGTGGCCGGCGCCTGCATCGCGGCGCCCGCGGCGATGGCCCAGCAGCAGGCCGCCGCCCCGCAAGGCGGCATCGAGTCCACCGGCACGCACCGCTCCGACGACATCGTCGTCACTGCCACGGCGCTGCGGCAGCGGGCCGACCAGACCGTCACGCCCGTCCTCACGCTCAACGGCGACGATCTGGTCCACCGCCGCCAGGCGACACTGGGTGAGACCTTGGCAGGCCAGCCCGGCGTCAACTTCGACAACTTCGGCGGAGGCGCGAGCCGCCCCGTGATTCGCGGCCAGACCGCGCCCCGCGTGCAGGTGCTCTCCGACGCATCGCAGATCCAGGACGCCTCGCAGGTCTCGCCCGATCACGCGGTCGTCACCGAGCCGCTGCTGCTGCAGGGGATCGAGGTGCTTCGCGGCCCGGCGACGCTGCTCTACGGCGGCGGCGCGATCGGCGGCGCGGTGAACCTGCTCGACAGCAAGATCCCGACCTCGCTTCCCACCGACGGCATCGAGGGCGCTGCGGAAGGCCGCCTCGGCACGGCCGACAACGAGCAGTCGCTGGTGGGCGGACTGACCGGCAGCATCGGCAATTTCGCGGTGCGGGTGGAGGGCGTCGCGCGCTCAAGCGACGACTACCGCGTCCCTTCCCGCTTCGGCGAGCGCCACGTCGACGGCTCGTACAACGACACCACGACCTGGTCGGTCGGCGGCGCGTGGGTGGGCGAGCGCGGGTATCTGGGCGCTGCCTATACGCGGCAGACCAGCGAATACGGACTGCCCGGCCACAGCCACGACTACGAGGACTGCCACCCGCACGGCTCCAGCCTGCACTGCGGCGGGCACGACCACAGCCACGAGCATGATCACGACCATGAGCACGAACATGGCGGGGAGGAGCACGAGGTGCCCTACGTTCGCCTGCGCAGCGAACGGATCGACATCCGCAGCGACTACGAAGATCCGCTGCCCGGCTTCGAGCGCGTCCGCTTCCGCGCGGGACTGACGAAGTATCGCCACGAGGAACTGGAGCACGACGAGGTCGCCACCACGTTCCGCAACAAGGCGCACGATGTCCGTCTGGAACTGACGCACCGTCCGCTTGGCGGGCTTCGCGGCACGTTCGGCGTGCAGCACGCGAAGAGCGATTTCAGCGCGGCGGGCGTGGAAGCCTACCTGCCCGAAAGCGAGACCACCAGCACCGGCCTGTTCCTGTTCGAGACGCTGCAGCTTGGCCCGGTGCGGCTCGAGGCAGCGGTTCGCCAGGACTGGCAGCGGATCGAGACGACGCTCGACCGGCGCGCCGAGCATAATCCGTTCTCCGTATCGGGCGCCGCGATCTGGGAAAGCGGCAGCGGCTATTCGCTCGCGCTCTCGCTTGCCCGCTCGCAGCGCGCACCCACGGCGCAGGAACTGTTCGCGCGCGGCGTGCACCTTGCCACCAACACGTACGAGATCGGCGGTGCGAGCCTTGGCAAGGAGACCGCGCACTCGGTCGACCTGACGGTGCGCAAGTCGCTGGGCGACACGCACTTCACCCTGGGCGCGTACCACCAGGACTTCGACGGCTATATCTTCGCCCGGACGCTGGACCGGTTCGAGGACTTCCGCCTGATCGGCTACACCGCGCAGGACGCCTCGTTCACCGGTATCGACGGCGAGATCCACCACCAGTTCTCGCCGAACCTTGGCCTTGCCGTCTTCGGCGACTACGTGCGCGCCAAGTTCAAGGACGATGGCGGAGACCTGCCGCGCATCCCGGCGGGCCGCCTCGGCGCGCGCGGCGACCTGCGGCTGGGCGGTTTCGCGATCGATGCCGAGTACTTCCGCGTCTTCGAGCAGGACCGCATCGCCGAGTACGAGACCCGCACGCCGGGCTACGACATGGTGAACGCCACCGTGGCCTACAAGCTGTCGCTCGGCCAGCAGGCGGCGGAGCTCTACGTGCGGGGCAGCAACCTGACCAACGCGCTCGCCTTCAACCACGCATCCTTCATCAAGGACGCCTCTCCCTTGCGCGGGCGCAACGTGGTCTTCGGCCTGCGGACGACGTTCTGATGCAGGCGGCGGGGGACAGCGTGGCGGGGGACAGCGTGGCCGCCTCCACGCTGTTCGCCCACATCGAGGCCCTGCACGGCGATCGGTCATGGGGGTCGGTTCTCGATGCGGGCACCGGTTCGGGCTCGATCCGCTGGATCCAGTCGCTCTCCACCGAGCGCTGGACCGCGGTGACCGGCGCCGAGGGGCACGCCCTGCAGGTGCAAGCCCTCGCCGAGGCGCGGCGGCGGCCCGCCGACCGGATCGTGCTGGGCAACTGGGCCGATCCGGCCCTGCTGGCGGGCGAGACTTACGACACCGTGCTTGCCGACTACCTGCTCGGCGCGATCGACGGCTTCGCGCCCTATTTCCAGGAGCGCCTGTTCGCCCGCCTGCGTCCACTCACGGCGGGGCGGCTCTATGTCGTGGGGATCGACCCCTATGTGCCGGCGGACCCGCCGCGCGAGCGGGCCGCGCACATCGTGTGGCGCATCGGGCGCCTGCGCGATTCGTGCCTGCTGCTGGCGGGCGAGCGCCCCTACCGCGAGTATCCGGCAGAGTGGGTGGTGGAGAACCTGCGCCGCTCCGGCTTCGAACCTGTTTCCGCCGAGCGCTTCCCGATCCGCTTCGGCCGTCGCTTCGTGGAGGCGCAGATCGCCATGTGCGCCCAGCGTCTCGCCCGGCTTGCCGACCGCGCCCTCGCCGCCGCGCTCGAAAGCCACGCGGCAGCCCTGCGCGACGAGGCCCTCGCTCATGTGGAAGAGGCGGGCTCCCTCCCCTGCGGGCACGACTACGTGATCGCCGCCGAGCCGCGCCGGGCCTGACGCTCGCCAGGCATCCGCAGGGCAGGCCTCCGCCAGCCGGACGGGGCCCCTCAGCCGGGCAGGGTCCCGGTCTGGCGCAGCGCCTCGCCCAGGGCGAGGGCGGCGGAGGTGGCGAGGTTCATCGAGCGCACCTGCGGGCGCATGGGCAATCGCACCCGTGCCTCGCACACGGCGGAAACCTCGGCCGGCACGCCCGCGCTCTCCTTGCCGAACAGCAGCACGTCGTCGGGCTGAAAGCGGAAGGCATAGGCGTCTTCGCTGCTCTTGGTGGTGAAGAGCACCAGCCGCCGCGTACCCATCGCAGCCCGGAAGGCATCGAACCCTGCGTGGCGGGTGACCTCCACGTGGTCGATGTAGTCCATGGCCGCGCGGCGCACCCGCCTGTCGTCCCAGACGAAGCCCATCGGCTCGATCAGATCGACCCCCGCGCCAAGGCACGCGCCAAGGCGCAGGACGGCGCCGACGTTTCCGGCGATCTCCGGTTCGAAAAGAGCAATGCGCATGCCCGCTCCCTGCCGCCGCCGCGCCTTCCATGCAAGCCCGCCCTGCCGCGCCTCGAGGGGCGAATGCGGATTGTCCTGAGGTTTGGAGGGATGCCCTTCAACACGGCATGGACACCGGTGATCGCGCGGCGGCGTCGATGACGGAACGCCATGTGCGCTCCAGCGATAGCCTTTCCAGAGGTTGGCGCTCGATAAAGACGTACGCGAAAAACATTGTGCAAAATTCAATTGCTCGCTATATTGCGTTCAACAGCAATAGAAGGACACAGCCATGAGCCATCTCTATACCACCAAAGTCACCGCCGTCGGCGGTCGTGCCGGTTCCGTCAGGAGCGAGGACGGCATTCTCAACCTGCAGCTCGCCATGCCCAAGGAACTGGGCGGCAAAGGGGGAGCGACCAACCCCGAGCAGCTGTTCGCCGCTGGCTACGCAGCCTGTTTCGAGAATGCCGTGATCCACGTCACCCGCAGCCAGAGCGACAAGGTTCGTGACGATGACATCGTGGTCGTTGGAGAAGTGGGCCTGCTGCCCAATGGCGCCGGCGGGTTCAACCTGGCCGTCACGCTCGACGTCGAGATCGCCGGGCTCGATCAGACGAAGGCCGAAGAGGTCGTTAGCGCCGCTCACGCGGTCTGCCCGTACTCCAATGCGGTGAAGGGCAACATCGACGTGCAGATCAACGTGAGCACGCGGTAAGGACCATGGAGGCGACCCGGAACGGAGATGCGGACGGTTCAAGCCGGCTCCTGCTGGAGCGGCAGGTCTGCTTCCGGCTCTATGTCGCCTCCAACCTCGTGACGCGACTGTACCGCCAGCATCTGGATGCGATGGGGCTTACCTATCCGCAATATCTCGTCATGCTGATCTTGTGGGAGGTTGAGCCGCAGTCGGTCGGCCAACTGGGTGAGCGACTGCATCTGGACAGCGGCACGCTGACGCCGCTGCTCAAGCGGATGGAAACCGCCGGACTGGTTCAGCGACGGCGTGACACGGCAGACGAACGGCGGGTCCTGGTCGCTCTTACCGAGACCGGGCGCGCCTTGCGCGGGCGCGCGGACGCGATGCTCGAGGCACTTGCGCAGGAGACCTGCCTCTCCCCTGGCGACTTCGACGAGCTTGGGCAGCAGCTCGACCAGTACATCTCCGATCTTGAAGAGCAACTGGGCACCTGAGAACCGGTCGCGGCCCGCCCGATTGCCGATTGAAAGGATTTCCGAGTGATCAAAGGACAAGCGAGACAGATCATCGGCGACGGCGTCCTGTCAGGCGTCATACAGCGCGACGTGCCCTCGCCGCGCTCTGGCGAGCTGTTGCTTGGGGTGCATGCCACCAGCATCAATTTCCACGACCTGATCGGCATCGACGGGGGCATCCCGGGACTGCCGGTGCCGCGCGTCCCCTTTTCCGACGCGTCGGCGACCGTGCTGGAAGTCGGCGCCGGGGTGGAGGGGTTCGCCGCCGGTGATCGCGTCATTCCGTGCTTCTTCCTGAAATGGGAGCGAGGGCCGGTCGATGCCGGCTTGATGCAGCCGGTGCTCGGCGATCAGGTCGACGGCGCGCTGCAGACGCATGTCTGCGTTCCGGCACGCGCGGTCGTCCATTCGCCCGCCAACCTCACCCACGAAGACATCGCGACGCTCGGCTGTGCTGGGCTGACGGCATGGCGCAGCGTGGTGGAAGAGGCGCAGATCAGGCCCGGTCAGACCGTCCTGCTTCAGGGGACGGGCGGTGTCTCGCTCGCGGCGCTCGCCTTTGCCCGCATGCAGGGTGCGCGCGTCATCATCACCTCATCCTCCGACGAGAAGCTCGAGCGGGCTCGCGCGCTGGGTGCCCACGAGACAATCAACTACCGCGACCAGCCTGACTGGCATACCGCCGTGCTCGACATGACGGATGGCAAGGGCGTCGATGCCGTCGTCGAAGTCGCGGGCGGCGAGACGGTCGGCAAAGCCATCCAGGCGACCCGGGTGGGAGGCCACGTCTCGGTGATCGGTGTCCTGACCGGCTTCGAATCCGCCACATTCCCGCTCGCCTTGGTGATGCAGCGCAACCTGACCGTCAGGGGCGTAACGGTCGGCAGCCGGGAGCACCTTGACGCCATGTGCCGCGCGATCGAAATCAACGGCTACGATCCCGTGATCGACAGCATCTACGATCTCGGCACGGCCGACGATGCCATTGCCCACGTGCGGGGCCAATCGCACTTCGGCAAGGTCGTGATCCGGGTCGGAAAGGATTGACGAGGCAGGTCGATCCCTGCCGGCAAGACCCGATCTCAGGCCCGGCCACGATCCGGCCTGCCTACCCTCGTTCATGATAATGGACGCCGAAATGGCGCGGGCTGGCGAATTCGCGCCACCATGAGCCTTGCAGGTGCCACGGCAAGAAAAGCGCTCGGGAGTGCTCACACACTTCTTGTCTGACACGCTGTGCGGCTTATGGGTCTCGGACTGGCCACAAGGAAAGGCGACCAAGCCGATGAAAAGCGCGCTCATGTTCTCGCTTGCGCTGGCTCTCGCGGCTGCTCGGCCCGGAGCCGCGCACGCGCAGGACGGCATCGAGACCCTGATCGGGCATGTCGATGCGGAGCCCGATGGCGGCGCGCGGATAGATGTCCGCCTGCTCAACACCGGGAAGGACATTGCGGATGCGACCGTGCCGGAACTGGTCGAGGCCCGTCTTGGGCGGCCCGAAGCCATCGGTGCGGGGCGCACCGTCATGCTGCGGCGGGAGGCGGCGACGCCCGCCACGCTGACGGTCGCTCCCGGACAGTTCGCCACTGCCCGCTACCTGTTGGCCCCTGCGAGCTTCCAGGACGGCGCTTCGCTGTCGGTGCCGATCTGGGGCGGGCAGGCGGTGACGCTTGCGGCCGCCGCTCCGGTGTCGTCGGCGGCCGAACCCGTCGCCATCGCGCAGGCCACCGCCCCGGCCTCCCCACCGGCTCCCGCCTCGTTCCCGCCGACCCCGCCGCCGACCGATCGCACGGTAGGCAACGCCTTCATCGAGAACCTGAGCGCCCACGAGCCGATCTATGCCGTCTACGGCCCCGACACCGACAGCGAGGCACGCATACAGATCAGCTTTAAGTACCAGCTGTTCGGCAGCCAGACCCGCCCCGACCGGCAAAAGTGGACCGACGGCTTCTACTTCGCCTACACGCAGCGCATGTTCTGGGACCTTGGGGGGGACTCCTCGCCTTTCCGCAACATCGATTTCCAACCGGAAGTCTTCTATGTGACCCCGCCCAAAGCCGTGTCGGACAGCACGACGCTGAGCGCGCAGATCGGCCTGCGGCACGAGTCCAACGGCCGCGACGGCGAGTTTTCGCGCAGTCTCAACACCGTCTATATCGCGCCGATGGCGGCGTTCTCGCTGGGCGACGACATCCGCCTGACGGTGGCGCCGCGCGCGTGGCTCTATGCTGGCGATCTTTCGGACAATCCGGACATTCGGCGCTATCGCGGCAACACGGGCCTGTTCGTGGAAATCGGCGAGGAGAACGGGCTGCGCCTCTCGACATCGAGCCGCCTCAACATCGGCAGCGGCAAAGGCGCCATCGCGGCGGACCTGTCCTACCCCCTGCGCCGCATTCTGGGAGGCGGGCCGGACTTCTACCTCTTCGGCCAGACCTTCACAGGATATGGAGAGAACCTGCTGGACTACAGGCGGCGCATGACGCGCCTGCGGATCGGCGTGGCGCTCGTGCGGTGAGCGAAGGCGGGGCGTCGGTGTGCGGTCTGGCGGCTAACGCCGGCTTCGCCGCATAGCCTGGACGCCCGGCCGGCCGGGAGCAGCATGAGGGAGGCGATGTCGCGTCTGGAGAAGGAACGCACCAAGCGGAAAGCCGGACCAGGCTGTGAATATCAACGCTGTCAGTGGAAGTTCCTGGATGCCCCGCGAGGAATTGGAACGCACAGCTAAGCCCCTACAATACAATCGAATTTTAGAATGTCGTATCGATCTATACCCCCATCTGTACCCCCTCGGGCTCTATATCGGGGGGCCTCCAGCCTGCTGGTTCTTCCAGCCCTGAACAGCACCCTCCATCCACGCGACGCGGTTGGCGGAGAGTTGGACGGGCGCGGGGAATTGGCCCTTCGCGACCATGCGATAGATGGTCGAGCGGGAGAGCGAGGTCTCTGCGACGATGTCGTTGATGCGCAGGAAACGGCCCGAGGCAGCGTTACGCATGCGCGCCTCCCTGAGCGCGCTCGGCGCGCGAGTGGGAGGTGCAAGGTAGCGATTCAGAGAAGAAACTGGCGCAGTCAAAGGGCAATGTCCCAGCAAGAGGACCCTTCGACCAGCTGCAATTCTGGAGGTCGGGCGTCACCGAGTTTGCAGACCGGTGTACATTGCCAGAACCGGCAGGCCCGAAAGCCTCACGGTGCGCCCGACCAAAGAAAAACGCGCTCCGCAAAACGGGGCGCGCCGGACGGCGTCGTACATAGCGGCTGCAAATCCGCATCGCTACCTTTTTCGTAACGACCGCGGGCACGTTGCTCGCCTGTCGTGGGGTTGTCAAGGTCATGAGCCTTAAGGCCTTTTTTGGCTTGTGAATGGGGGTTGGTTTGTGGAGGCGGGGCTTCACAACGCGTGGCTTGGCGCCACTCGAAAAGGGTGGGCCGCGTCCGCGAAGAGGTGGAGTTGAGCGACGGCGCTCATGCGGCTCGTCCTTTCGGGAGGTTGGCAAGTTCGGGGCAATGCCCGTCGATGAAGGCAGTGGTGGCCTTCCAGACTGCGGCGCTGGCCGCCTTGTTCGCGAAGGCCTTAAGCTGCTGGACGTGCCCGCCGACGATCTCGACGGTGGCCATGCGGCGCATGTCGGCGCGAACGGAATAGATGTGGCAGTCGCCCGCCATTACGCGCGGGATGTAGCTAGCCACACAGTGACGCATTCGCGCTCCCTCCTCGAGGAGCATGCCCGGAGTGGCCAGCTTGAAGAATTCGAAGCCGGCGACTTCGGCGTGGTCGGGCCAGTCGCTCAGGTCGATCAGCGTAGAGGGCGTCAGGCCAAGGCCGTAGGCGCTGAGATTGCGGTTGGCGGCCAGGCGATCGTGCCAAAGCTCAACCTCGTTCTCCATGCGCTCGAACGACCATCGTTCGACGTCAGCCAAGTGGTGCCTGGCGAGGTAATCCGCAAAGTCTTCCGCCTGGCCATCGCCGCAGCGCTGGGCATGCCGGGCGATCCACGCGAAGCCGCGCTTGGGCGAAGCGCGGTTGAGCACGAGGCGGCGGCGGTATTGGCGCAGCGAGCGGAGCCATTTGCGCTGCGCGCCGGGCTTCTCCGGGATCGCCTGCGAGAGGGTCGAGGGGTCGAGATCGTTCAACTCGCGAACGAATTCCGCCATGTAAGGGACGATACAGGAAGCCTTGAGCTTACGGAGTGGCCCGGCGATTGCGACTGCCGCCATGACCGAGCGCAGACGCTCCCCCCGCTGGATAGGGCCTGCGATGCGACTGGCGATGTAGAGCCTGTCCGCCTTCGTGTTCACCTTTACACCGAACGAGGCTGCGAGGACGGGGGCCTGTTCTAGATAATCGATCGCGCGCGGGTGCAGGTCCGCCAGGAAGAGCGCGTTGCGGTGCATGCCCTGATTCGGGAACAGGGTGACGGCGCGGGCGCGAGGGGAGAGCGCCTCGTTCATGTCGCCACCGCGTCTATATTGCCGCGATGGACATCAAAGCTGACTGCTACGACCCATGGATTGTCCTGCCACCGCTCGCCCTCGACGGTGTGGAGGCTGTTCCAGAGGGTAGCGTAGCTGCGCGTAGCCGGGTTGCCAGGGTCGCGAACATTGAACCCATCCCCCCAACGTAATCGCGCCAAGCTGTCCCGCCGGTACAGGCGAAACCCTCAATGCCCTCCGCGATCGCATCCGCCTCGCTGCACTCCTTCAACCGCTGGACACGCACTTCGGTAACCGCCAGCCAGATGCGCGAGAAGTGGCGCGGCATGTGGATCGATGGCGTCCAGCGTTCGCCGTCCCCAAGCTCGTAGCCATCGGCCTTGAACGCAGCGACCTTATCGCGCTGGTTATCGCTGCGCCTGATCCAGTAAAGCGCGCTCTCTCTAACGTAGAGGCGGTCGCCAGAGGCATAAGGCAGGTGAAAGCGCTCGCTGCTGTTCCAACTGCCGTTCGCGCGCCAGTAGTAGGCCTGCCCGTGCTGGGGAGCGCCTGTGCAGTAGTCGCCAACATGATCGACCCGCTTGCCTGCTGCAAGTGTATCGCCCGGCTGCGGCTTCAGGATGCGGCGGGTTTGTGTTTTCCTCCCGCCGAGCAGCGCCTGCACCATCGGCGCGGAGAAGATGATTCCCTTTTCAGCCACGGCCGGCCTCCTTCCCGAACGGAAGGAAGTGTTCGCAGCCGATCACGCCACGTGTGCCGCAGTTCGGGCACGGGCCGGGCGTCGGAGCCGCGAAGGTCGGCACCGGCTTCCAGAGCCGGCGGGGCTTGGCGCGGTACGCGGCGGCCAAGCGGACGGGTTCGAACGCGAGCGGCTGACTGGCGGTGCGGATCGCGCGCAAGTTGGCGTCGAAGTCCGCAAGGTCGAGGTCGGGCGCTTCGAAGAGCGCGGCAGGGCTGATGTTCACCAGTTCACCCCGCGAAGCAGGACGTGGCCGCAAATCGCGGCGATGGCGGGGCCGGTAGCGGCGAAGCCGCGCAGGCCGGGCACGGTGAAGCGGTAGAAGCGGGCGGCCGTCTCGCTCATTTGAAGGTGCTCCAGTCGATTTCGGGGAGGTCGGAGTGGCCCGCGGCGCGCATGTCGGCGCGCAGTTGGTTGGCCATGGCGCGGACTTTTCGCGATCCTGCCGCGCCTTGGCGGCGCGCACCTCGGCGCTGCGTTGCCCGAGGGTCTGCGCGGCGGTGGTGGTGGCCGCCTTCCGGCGGAAGAGGCGCGGCAGGCGGAACATGGATCAGTCGATCCCCAGGCTGCACTTGTAGGTGTCGAGCAGCATGTCCATTTCGCGGCGATCGTCGGGCTTCATCTTACGAATGCGCACGATCTGGCGCATGATCTTGACGTCGTACCCGACCGCTTTGGCCTCGTTGTAGACGTCACGGATATCGTCGCTGAGGCCCTTCTTCTCTTCCTCGAGGCGCTCCACGCGCTCGATCAGGAGCCGCAGCCGATCGTCGGCGGCGCGGTTCTCTTTCGGGAGATCGACCGGGATGGTCATCTGCTGTTCGGCCGGCGCGGACGGGGTGAGCGCCTGTCCGTCGTCGCCGAGGACGACGCGGCGGCCGACGTCGTCGGGTGCGGAGACGATGCCGTCGCGTTCCATGCGCTCGACCAGCAAGGCGGCGGTGTTGTATCCCACGCCGATCTTGCGCTGCAGCCACGAGGTGGAGGCCTTGTCGTGCTCGCGCACGAGCGCGACGGCGGTGCCGTAGTGATCAGTTTCAGTGGTCATCAGCCGATCCTCAGGAGTTCGTCGATCTTCGCCCGGGCGTGATCGGCGCCGCGCTGCCAGAACAGGCCGCGCTTGCTGGTGGGGGAGTAGGGATTGCGTGCCGGCGGGGCGGCAAGCAGGCGTTCGGCGATGACGGCGTCGCGGCCTTCGCGAATGTGCTGGGCGATCGGCGTCATGACGGCAGCATCGTCCAGAGAAGCGCGAAGGCGTAAGCAATGGCGGGCGTCATGAGGACGAGGCGCACCGTGTCCTGCTGGACATCGCAGGGAGCGCTTCGCCAGAGATCGCGCCAGGCGGCAAGGGAGCCGGTCACTGGCGGCGGCCCGAAAGGACGCGCTGCTCTGCGCTGACGGTGCAGGGCCCGCAATAGACGTGTATGTCGCGGCGAGACTCCTTGCGTGTCCACCCTTTCGGCAACGCGGTGCTGCGCGTGTGCTCGACGCACTCGCAGGCGTTGCAGATGAAGGTGAATTGCGGGGGCGTGCGGCGCGTGGCGGGCGCGGATTGACGATTGAGGCGCATGGCGGGGCCTTTCGATTTGATCAGCGGAAGGTGGAGAGGCTGTCGACCTGCAGACCGACCACGAAAGCGATCAGCAGTATCGACACGCAGAAGACGGCAGCGGCGCCGAGGCCGAGGAAGATTGCACCGCCATCCAGCGGCGGCGGGGTGCAGGCGCGGCAGGCGCACTCCATGGAGTGCACATCAGGTTTCAGCATGTGAGGATGCCTTTCAGGCGGCTTCCGCCGAGGGCGGGCCGAGTTCGAACATGTCTGGCTGTGTGGCGTCACGCGGGCGCGTGGCTTCAAGAAAGGCTTGCCGCTCCATGGGGCGCAGCGGCAGGTCGACCTTGGGATTGGGGATGCCGCTGGGGACGATCCCGTATTCGTATGCGAGCGACGCGCGCCAGCTGTGGCTGCAGAACAGGTTGACGCACTGGTAGTACATGTCCCTGTGCTGGCCGGTGACCTGCTTGCTGGAGCGGATGCGACCTCGAAAGCCACAGTGCGGGCAGTAGAGAGGCGCGAACCGGCCGGCGTCGTCTTCGGCTACGACGCTGGCGACGTCCTCTGCGGCCGTTTGCTTGTGTCCCCCCGACATCGATCAGGTCCCCGACGCTTGCGATTTGAGGTTGTGGAGGAGCGCGGCCCAAGCCTGCATGGCTTCCTCGCCCTCGCGGATAGCTGCAAGGCGCGCGGCCGGATCGCCACTGCTGGCCGCCTGCATGACGGCATTCATGGCCTCTCCGCTTTCCTTGGCCGCAATGCCGGAGGCCTTCATCAGGCAAGTGGCATCTGCCCCGGCCGCAGTGGTGTCGATGCCCAGGCGCGCAGCATGGCAGTCGAGAAACGGCGAGCACGCGCCTCCTGCCTGGCGGAACGCAGCATCGAGGCGGATCGCATCGCGATACTTGAGTTCGCGGCCGGTGTCGGGATCGCCCAGCTTGCGGGTCATCGAGACGGACATCTCGACGATTTCGGCGCAGGTTTCCCATCCCAGAAGGTCAGCGACGGTTTCGAGCGCGCGGTACTGGGTGAGCGGTTGGCGAGGCTTCGTCATGCCTGCACCGTGCGGTCACAAGTGTGCAAAGCCGCCCGGTGTTTTCCGTATCTCGTGCCGCCGGCGCGATCTACGCCGTGGAAGACAGGAGCGGCATCAGGGCTCGCTTCTGCCGGAGTGCAGGGGCGATCTTGGTGGGCAGCACGGGCAACAGCTTCAGGGACATCTCCCGAAGGGAAGATGACCAGTTCTGCCGTGACGGGCAGTCCGAGAGCCAAACCGACCGCCAGAACGTGCGGTTGCTTTTCAGCGGGGATGCGATCGTTGCGCTTCCAACCAGCCACGGTTGAGGGAGACTCGGAAAGTTCCCGAGCCATCGGCCTAATGCCGTCGAACAGTGTGAAAATCGAGATCTGCGGTTCCATGAACACGCATGTGCGGGAAAATGAAACGCTTGGCAAATCTTTTTTGGGACTGACATCGTATCAGATTTCCGCACGGCATGCGCAAATGACCAAGTCTGTCCCCGAACGCCTGAAAGAACTGCGGATTTCCGCCGTTCCCCGCCTATCGATTCGCAAGATGGCCGAGGAGCTGGGGGTTACGTTTCCACGCTACGTCTACTTCGAGGACTCAAAGCGCTTCAAAAAGCGCGAACTTCCGCTCGAGTTCACCCGCCAAATCGCGGACGTCCTATCCCGATATGGCGTGGACCCCATGGAAGTCATGAAGCTTGCCGGGTTGAGCGAGGCCGAGGCTGAACCTGAGGTGCGTGAAATTGAGGCTGCTCAACCCAAGCGCCACTGGATCAACCTGCCGGTGTGCCTTCCTAGTGAAGCAGCCCTCGCTGCAATGTTTGAAACACTTCTAGCCTTGATTCCGGAAGACGCGACTCGGGCTGAAGCCGCCCGCATTCTTGCTCAGCGGCTTCCAACTGGGTTCGCAGCGATCGGACCTGACGTTTATGAAGAGGGCTCGGACGAAGAGCCTGTTCCCGCCTTGCCGCCTCGAGGGCACGCCAAAGGTCGTCGCGATTCGCCACGGCTGTAGCGCAGGCTACGCTGCATCGCAGGCACGCGAGGTCGCACCCCGGCGTCAGTCGATAAATATTGCTGCTCACTTCGCGACCCCGCATGTTCTCGATTCGTTCCGAATTTAGCGGGACGAGCCGTGTAGGAAACCCGTAAGTGCACAGGCATGAAAATTTCCTTGTTGACCGCAGGTTATGTGCGTCTCGTCGTGGCTGTGCGGATAACGACGACAATCTCCGGGACTAGGCTAGCACCTCCAGCTGCAGCCGAGTGGACAGCCCACGCCCGTCCATCTGGTGATCGGCCGAGGCAATGAGCCACTTCGCGGCATCGACGTGCGGCTTGAAGTCCGAAACGGTCACATGCATCCCGGGGATCAACAACGGATTGCCAAGCGACAGATCGAGATCAAGGCTGGCGCTGGCGCGCTGCAGGCGCTGATGTTCTGCTTTGCTGGCCGCATCTGCATCGGCCTTGCTGGCGTAGACACGCTTCAGGCGCTTCTTGTTCGTTCCACCGGTGCTTACCGTCTCGCGCTTCCCGGCCTTGGTGTCGTGGTACTGGGCCTCGGCCCCGTCCTGCCCCTTATCCCGCGCGCAGCGTTTCCAGGAGTAGCGGCTGCAATCGCTGCGGCTGATCTGCCCGGTGGGCAGGGCAGCACCCGTGGCGGTGGTAGTGGCGCCGATCGGCACGAAGATCAGGGCACCGGCCTTCACCGTTGACGTGGCGTCATAGCGCCGCGCCAGATCGCGAAGGAACTGCATGTCCGACTTGTTGCCCTGTTCGGCCGCCGAGACCGACCGGTCTGCCAGTTCAGCATGGCAGCGCGGCACAAGGCCGTGCCGGCCGGCGATGGCGGCCACGATGGCGCCGAGCGTCGTATCCTTCCAGACCTGATTGATGCGGGTGCGGAAGCTGTTCTTGAAATCGGCGCTGCGGGCACGAACGGAAACGCGATCGGGAGGGCCTTCCCAGCTGAGTTCGTCGACGATGAAGCCGCCCTTGTCCACGAGGCCGGGCGTAACGCCGGTCCCCTGCAGCCATCCCAGCGACACCCGCAGGATCGAACCCTGCGGCGGGGGCGCGAACTGGCCATCGTGATCGTGCACGACGATCTCCAGTTCATCCGCCTCCTCGCCTCGCCGCTCTGACAAACGCAGGGAGATCAGGCGCGGGGCGATAGTGCTGGTCAGGCTGACGCCATCAAGAGTTACGTCCCACGCCGCGCGGGCTTCGACATGGCGCGCCGTGACGATGATCGGATCGCCGTCCTTCATGCGACACGCGTCAGGGTGATGGTGAAGGCGTTCTGGCGGGCCCGGCCGTCATCGGTCAGGTTGCTTTTGTCCTCGTCTATCGCGTCGATCGTGAACGTGCCGATCTTGACGTGACGGCCGTCCAGCAGCGGCAGCGCTTCCCCATCCTCGGCCAGTTCGGCCAGCGTTTCGATCGACGAGTAATCACCCAGCAGTTCCGGCACGAGGGTGCCGGCAAGCGTGATCCTGTCCTCTCCCGGTCCGGTGAACTGGCTGGCCGCGCGCGCACCGAAACGATCGGTGCGCTCGTGCCGCCAGTCCCGGCGACGCGTGAGGCTGTCGGGCAGAGCAGTGTTGCTGTCGAAGACGAACATGCCGAGGGCGAAAAGCATCAGAAATCGTCTCCGTATCCGCGCCGCGCGCTCTGCCGCTGCGCCTGCTCGACCAGTTCGGCGACGCGCTGTGCCAACGCCTCCGAATTTTCGCCGGGCATCTGGTGAACGTGGATCTCGATCTTGGCGGGAGCGGCCGACTGCTGCGCGCGCGGTGCAGCTGCTGCCGGCGAGAGCGCCATCGCTCCCGCACCAGCGACGGCGCCGGCCATGCGGCCGACGGCCCGCACCGGCCGACCCTTGCCCTTCTCCAAGCCGATGCCGAGCCCGTCGTTGATGTGGCCGCCCATTTCCATGAACAGGCGAGAGGGGCTCCTGATGCCGAAGTAGTTCTTGAAAGCGGTGACGCCTGCCTTGGCGATGCCGATCAGCTTGCCCACAAGCAGCGCCGGGTTGAGAGACATGAGCAGGCCCTGCATCATCATGGAGCCGATGTTGCGCATCCATGCTGGCAGGGCATTGAACACGCCTTTGAGCCAGGCGATGCCGCTGCCCAGGGCAGACTCCACCTGATCCCAGTGCGTGTAGATCATGTACGCAGCCACCCCAACCGCAGCGACCGCAGCCGCGATCAATAGCGGAACAGCCCCAATGGCTGCAGCCACACCGCCGATAATGGAGGCCACCGTTCCAAACGCCGATCCGATGCCGATGATGATCGGTGCCAAGGTGGCAACCGCGCCTGCAACAGCGGAGAAGCCCAACAAGATCGGACCGAGCACCGCAAGCATCCCGCCCCCGATGACGATCCACTTGCGCGTCTCGGGGGAAAGGCCTGCGAAGCTCTTGATCAGGTCGGTGAAGGTCGAGATTGCCGGCGTCAGGGCAGGAATAAGCTCCTGCCCGATCGTCAATGTCATGTTTTGCCATGCAGCGTCAGCGGCGCGCAGCTTGTTTGCGGTCTGGTCGCTGGTTCGCAACAGGTCCCCCTGCGCAGACCGTGTCGACTCCATGATGAGAGCGGCGCGCGCCATGATCTTCTGCTGTTCAGTAAATTCCTTTCCGACTGGCTTCAAACCCATCTTTAACGCAGCGGCCTTCACCGCAGCCTCGGTCATGAAAACACCGAAGTCGCGCAGTGGCTCGCTTTCGCCGGTCAGCCCGGATCGCAGTTTATCCATCGCTGTCCCAGGGTCGACGTTGTAGAAGCTCGACAAATCTTGCGCGAGAAGTGCGAACTGCTGGCTCATGGCTGCTGACTTGGACGGGTCTGCCATGTTGAAAAAGATGCCGAAGGTGTTGGCGGCGTCCATAAGCTCGACCTTGGTTCGGCCAATCGCGTCTCCGGTCCTGCCCGCCCAGGCATCCATTGCCGCCGCCTGCTTGCCGAAGGTCACGTTGAACGCACTTTCCAGTTCGCCAGCATCCACGGCGGCCTGAAACGCGGCGCGGCCAAACGCGAGCAAGGGAACAGTCAACGTCGCGGTCGCGGCCGCTCCGGCCCGGCCAGCCATCCCCGCGACCTTAACCGCCCCCGATCTTACGGTTTCGATGCGCTCAAGCTTTGCCTGCTGTTCATCAATCTGCCGGTTCGTGCGCTCGATCGCCTCGGCCAGTTCGCGCTCTGCCATGATGAGGCCGCCGCTCTGCGATCCGCCCCGGGCGAGGGTGCGCTGCACGCGCGCGAGGTCCCTCTCCATCAGGCGGACCTCGCGCTGCATCTCGCGCATGGATTCGGCGCCGCGCTTGCCGGCGCCGACGATGTTCTTGATGTTGTCCGAAACCTTGTCGATCCCGGTGAACTGGAACAGCAGATTGAGCTTGTTGTTCGACATGTGGCTATTCCACCCGGTTCATCGTGTTCCACCGCTGCACGGCGAGATCAGACCACATGGCGAGTTCCTCTATCTCCATCGCCAGCACCTCGGACGGCGGCCAGTGGAAGACCGCCGCCACGTTGGCTATCCAGTGCTCGATCAGGCCGGGTCGGAAGCGCCCGCCATCCTGGCCACCGCCGCCTTCATCGCGGCGGGCATAAAAAAACCCTTCACCGCGCCCGCGAACTCCAGCAGGTCCTCGGACTCGAGATTGGCGATGTCCTTCTCGAGCAGGGTCGGCATGGAGATGCGCGGCAGGAGCACGAACAGCGTGTTCACGTCGGTGGTGAACACGTCCTCGACCTTGAGCGAGCGCAGTTCGCCAGCCTTGGGCTTGCGCAGGACGATCTCGTAAATGGTGCTTTCGCCGCGCTGGATCGGGGTGGTGAGCGTGATCCTGACGGTCTGGGGCTGCGAAGGTGCGGGAATGTCGGCTTCGGGGGTCTGGGTAGCCATTAGGGCGGGCCTCGTGTGTCAGCGGCGGGCGGATAGTGTCCCCCTTCCGGCGCGCCCGCCAGAATTCACCGGAACGGGGGGATCGGGCCGCCGAGGGGAGGGCGGCGGCCGGATAGGTCAGGCGCCCAGCGCCTGGCGGCGTTCCGCGTAGCGATCCACGCCGAAGACGACGAAGATGCCCGCGAGCAGGTCGATCTCGAGGATGACCGTGTTGTCGAGCACCAGCTTGTAGTAGGCGCAGGCCATCTTGTAGGTGGTCTCGGTGTCGTCGCCGACCTTCTGGGTTCCGAAGTCCACCTCGCTGTAGCGGCCTCGCGCAACCACTTCGGCGTAGTTCTCCACGCCGCTGTGGTCGTTCTGGTAAGCCCCCGCGAAGCGCAGCTGCGCGGCGTCAGCGGCGGGCGCTCCGAACTGCTGGAGCGGCGAGAGCAGCAGGCCACCGGCCTTGAACTCGAATTCCAGCTTATCGAGGCCCTGATCGATCGGCACCGGGCCGATCATGCCGCCGCCACGCCAGTCCTCCATCTTGAGGACCAGCTTGGGGATGGTGCATTCGGCCACTTCGCCCTTCCAGCTTTCGCCGTCGCCGTAGAGGTTGAGGTCTTTCAGTTTCGAGGGGAAACCCATCGTCGTTCTCCAGTAGAGGTTCGATCAGGTACGGGCGGGATCAGGCGGCCAGCGCGGCGGCGAGATCGGCGTAGTACTTGTCGGTGATGCGCTGGTTGAGGGTCAGTCCCTCGAGCGGGGCGGCCGGGGTGAAGTCATAGTCGATGACCAGCTTGCCGGCGGCGAGGTCGGCCGCACTGTTCAACGCCGGATCGAACCAGGCGCGCCCGCCGATAAGACGGCCCTGCACCACGAGGCTGCGGAAGCGCGCATTGATGGTCTCGAGAATGTCCTTGATCAACGCCATGGTCAGCGGCTTGTCGACCGCCCAGACCAACCCCTTGGCGATCTCATCCTGCAGGACTTGCGAGGTCCGCACCGCTGGCTCGAACGCGAACAGCGGTTCGTCGGAACAGGTGCGATTGCCCCAGTAGACGAAGCCACCCGAGGGCGAACGGATCAGGGTGACGATGTCGCTGTCGTTCAGCGAGGCGACGTCGGTGGTCTCGTCCTGGATGTCGAAGAACAGGTTTTCCGATATCCCGGTCACCCCGTGGACCGGCACGTTGCTGAGCGACTTGTGCCAGCCATGGGTCTCGTCGATCGCGGCGCGAAGGCCGAGGGCGCGGGCGACGGCATCGCCGGCGAAGGCGTTCGACCAGTTCGGCCAAATGATCGAGAGTTCGCGGGCCGAGAAGTTCTGGCGGTACGCCTTCACTTCCGTGATCGTGGCACCGATGCCGCGCGCATAGACGCGGGCGCGCAGCTTCATCGCAACGGAGGCGAGTGCGGTGGTCACGGCCTGGCTGTCGAGCCCCGGCGCGCCGATCACGCGCGGTCGATAGCCCGTCTGGGCCTCGGCTGCCAGAAGAGCGTAGATGCCGCTGTAGGCGCCCGCGCTGCCGATTACGGCCTCGTCCTGATCCTCGCCCTCTGCCTCGGCAACACGCACGACGATGACGATCGGACTGACCTGATCGTAGATCGCCTCGAGCGAAGGCAACAGCGTGCCGCCCGTGCCCGCCTGTCCGATCGCCTTGCGAACATCGGTGATCAGCACCGGCTTGTTCAGCGGGAACGCGGCATCGAGCGCGAGAGTGGCCGCGCCTGCAGATGCACTGGCTGTGGCGATCAGGCCGATCACGCCAGAGGCAAGGCTGGCGATCGTGCGGGTGCCGGTGAGAAGGACGTTCGTCTTGATGCCGTGCATGGTGCGGCTCCTATCGGGAAAGGGGAATGGTGAGGCGGGTGAGGGCGTTGCCGGCGACGTCGGTGCGATTGCCGGTGACGTTCAGGACGGCCTGCCCGGCTGCGAAGTCGCCTTCGAAGGTAACCTGCGTGACTGCGATGCGCGGCTCCCATCGGGCGAGCGCTATCGTCACAGCCATCGCACCCAGCAGGAGGGTGGCGCGCGTCAGCGGCCGGTCGAGCAGATCGAACAGGTAGCAGCCGTATTCGCGCAGCATGACCCGGCTGCCGATCGGCGTGGTGACGATATCCCGGATCGACTGCGCCAGGTGCTCGTCTCCCGAGAGCGCGCCGCCGGTCGTAGCGCTCATCCCCGTGAAGGAAGTCATGGCAGCGGTGCCCCGGACTGGGCCGTGCCTGCGGCAACACCGGTGTGCTTGTGGCTCTTGAGGCTGACGCTGCCGGCAATCACGTCCTCGCCGGCCGTGACCTTCCCGGTTACGTTCACGTCCCCGGCGATGTCGACGGTGTCCGAGACCAGTACGGTGGACCCGCCGGGCGGCAGCTGGATCAGCAGTTCGGACGTCTCCGGGTCGTAGGAGAAGATGGCGCCATCCTTGAAGTGGATTTGTGGGACGGCTTCGTCTGACGGCGCGGAGTTCGCGTCGGAGACCACGCCGCCCGCAACGATGCCGGCGCCAATCTCCCCGCCAGGGCAGAACAGCATGACCTGCTCTCCGACGCTTGGCGGGAGCCAGACACGGGTCTCGCCCATGCGCGGCGCGAGCCACGGCAGGGCCGGAGATTCCACGTCGTCATCCAGCAGGACGGTACAGCGGGCCGTGCCAAGGTCGACAGAGGCGACGGTGGCATAGCGCAGCAGCGTATCGGGATCGGTGGGAGCGTCTTCGGGCGTTCTCATGCCCCTACCATGGCGACCCCGAAAATCCGCGCCACACCGGGAGGTTGTGAGGCCCCGGCGCTACAACGCGCGCGGGTGGAAGTAAGGCCGAAGCCTGCCGATAGCTGGGGACATGGTAGGTTCCATCGCCACTTCCCCCGCCGTCGATCTATCGACCGTCCCTGCGCCCGAGCTGGTTGCGCAACCGGACTTGGCCGCACGCCGCGCGGGCAAGCTGGCCCGGCTGATCGAACTGCATGCCGAGTTTACTGCGCTGGTTGAAAGCGACCCGGCGGTGAAGCTGATCGAAGCGGATAGCTACGACGAGCAGGTTCTTGCGCAAGCGTTCAACGACACGGCACGCGGCCTCCTTCTGGCCTACGCAAGCGGCAGCAATCTCGACCAGCTCGGCGCGCTGAACGATGTCGCCCGCCTCGTGGTAACTCCCGCGACCGAGACGACGGCTGCGGTGCTGGAAAGCGATGCCTCCTTCCGCCAGCGCATCCAGCTAGCGCGCCATAGCTTCTCGGTCGCGGGCCCTGAACTGGCCTATGTCCATCATGCCCGAGCGGCGCACGGCGATGTGGCCGATGCTACGGCAACTTCTCCTGCACCCGGCGATGTGGTGGTCACCGTCATGTCCCGCAGCAATGGCGGCGTTCCTTCGGCCGATGTGCTGAGCGCCGTCGCCGCGCTGCTGAAAGGCCCCGTGCGGCCGCTGACCGACCGTGTCACCGTGCAGGAGGCGCAGCCCGTGCGCTACGCGATCGAGGCGGAAATCTTTCCCTTCGCCGGCCCCGACCAGCAGCTGATCCTGGACACGGCGCGCAAGAGCCTGGACGCTTATCTTGCATCGACCCGCAAGCTGGGCCGCGACATCGCCTGTTCGGCGCACATCGCCGCGCTGCATGTCGGCAACGTCCAGCGCGTGCGGCTGATTTCGCCGGCCGCCGACACTCCGGTGGACATGGCGCACTTTCCCGAGCCCACCGTGATCAACCTGCGCATCGGGGGCACCGAGCTATGAGCCTGCTGCCGCCCAACGCCAGCAAGGCCGAACGCGCGCTTGAGGACGCGATGCTCGCACGGATCGACATCGGGGCCGTCGAAACGCTGCGCGACCCGTGGACCTGCCCGGCCGATGTGCTGCCGTTCCTCGCCTCCGAACTGGCGATCAGCCATTGGGACGCGGCCTGGACGGAAGCGCAGAAGCGCGAAGCCGTTGCCGCCGCGACCGCGTTCCACAAGATCAAGGGCACCCGCGCGGCGGTGGAGCAGACGCTGGGCCGGTTCCATCCGGCGCTGGCCATCGTCGAGTGGTTCGAGGCCAATCCCGTTCGCCCGCCCCACACCTTCGAGGTGTTCGCGCCTGCCAACGTCATCCCCGCCAGCTTCCTGACGGTCGAGACCACAGAGGCGATCGTTGCCGACGTGGCCGCCGCCAAGCCGCTGCGCGCGCACTTCGACTTCGTGCAGAACCTCGACCTTACGGCCGCCATGTTTCTGGCGGCCGGGGGCATGGCGGGCAGCGTCGGCCGCGCCGACTACGCGGCCGGCCTTGATCAGAGCCGTGACTGGATGGCCACCCTGCAGACCGAAGACGGCGAGCCGATCCTCAACGGCGACAGCGACAGCGACTTTCTGGAGACCTACTGATGGCAGCGCTTGCCCTGCAACTGACGACGGCGGGCCTTGCCGCCGTTACCGCGCCTGACGGCACCGCCAAGACGGTGATCTCGCAGCTGGGCCTGACGGCTCGCTCGTTCGTGGCGGCGCCCACGCTCACGGCGCTTCCCGGCGAGTTCAAGCGGCTCGACATCGCCTCCGGCGTGGCGGCGGCGCCGAACGTCGCGCACATCACCGCCTACGACACCTCGGCCGACGTGTGGAGCGCCAACGGCTTCGGCCTGTTCCTGTCGGACGGCACGCTATTCGCCACCTTCAGTTCGCCGCAGCCGGTGCTCAGCAAGGCAGGCGTGGCTTTCGCGCTGATGGCCTTCGACATCGCCTTCAACGCGGACGTCCTGGCCGAGATCACCTTCAGCAACGCCACCTTCATCTGGCCCCCCGCTACCGAAGCGATGCGCGGCGTCGCCCGCCTGGCAACGCAGGCCGAGACAGACACCGGCACCGACGATCAGGCGATCGTCACGCCTCGCAAGCTCAAGGCGGTGCGGGATGCCCTGTTCACGTCGCTGACCACGTCCATCGCGGCGGTCATGGCGGGCGTCACGGCGCTGCGAGGCATCACGATCAGCGGCGGCGGCCTTGTCAGCGGCGGGGGCAACCTCACGGCCGATCGCACGCTGACAGTGAGCGAGGCGAGCGCGGCCGAGATCGATGCCGGGACAGTGGGCGACAAGGTGGTCACGCCCCGCCGCCTGCGAACCGTGCTCGACAATGTCGGCAGTGCCATCGACACGCTGCGCGGGCGAACGATCACGGGGGGCGGCCTGGTATCGGGCGGGGGCGACCTGTCGCAAAGCCGCACGCTCACCGTCACCGAGGCCAGCGCTGCGGACATCGTCGCGGGCACCGCCGATGACAAGGTGGTCACGCCCCGCCGCCTTGGCCCGATCACGATGGTGCTGGAGGAGAACGGCTTCCTGCGCTTCTTCGGCTTCCAGATCGCCTGGGGGCGCTTCACGGCCACCGCCAACGCCACGACGAACGTCTCGTTCCGGTCAGACTTCCCCACCGCCTGTTTCTCGGCCGTGGTCAGCGGCGTCTACAATCCGGGCACCGGCTCGCAGGACAATACGCCTGCCGTCATCGTCTCCACCATCACCAAGGCCGGCTTCTCCGTCTTCAGCGCCGACGATGAGAACGATCCGACCTGCTACATCGCCGTGGGGTACTGAGCATGGCCAAGATTGCCCAGCTGAACCGCCTGACCCCGCTTGAAGCGAACGGGCAGGAACTCGTCCCCGTCGTCAAGAACGGCACCACGCGCGCCGCCGCGATCATCGACATCGTGGCGCCGGCGGCAAAGCCCTTCGTCGATGCGGCGGCAGGCCATGTCGCCAAGGCAGAGCTTGCCGCGGCTTCGGCCGCGATCGGCGCTCACCTGTTCGACACGGTGGAAGCAGGCCTGCTCGCCACCCCCGAAGGCAACGACTTTCGCGTGCGCGGCGTCGGCGACACTTATGCCGAGGATTACCGCAATGTCGGCGGCGTGGCGACGAAGCTGCCCGGCGAACTGCCGTCCAAGGCCTACATGGACGGCATCGCCCCGGCCGTGAACAGCAAGGTCATGGTGCTGGCCAAGATGGCTGGCGTCGATACCAGCAACATCGCGCTCGACAGCGGCGCTGCCATCCGCGCCGCGCTGACCGAGGCGATGACGGCGGGCAAGACGGTCGACCTTGGCGTCGATACCTTCCGCGTCGGCGCGCAGTGGTCTTCGGTTCTGCCAATCACGGACAAACTGATACTGCGGGGCGACGGCGGGCGGTTCGTGGCGACGGATGGCGATAGCAGCAAGAACTTCATGGCTGTTCGCGCTCCGATTGAAATGGAGGGGCTTCGCTTCGAGAATTTCTCGGCGCTGCTATCGTGCGACACCAACGGGATCGACTTGAGCGATCATGACATCGTCCTGCGCAACATCGACCACCTGAACTGCGGTCAAGGCCTGATCTTCAATACACTTGAGAATTTTCGCATTCGCGATCTCATTCTTGAGATGATCAATATCGACAGCACAGCATTCGCCAGTGGCGTCGGCAAAGGTCAAGGCATCCGCTGGCAGGCCAATGGCTTCCGACGTGCCTACCTGCGCAGCATTTTCTGCCGAAATCGCAATTATCAAGCCGTCCGCGTCGGAGCATACCCGCACGATCTCGTGTACAACGGCCATATTCACATGGAGAGCATTCACGTTGATGGCGTGATCTCGAACGGGCAGTCGAACGGCGTGCAGGCGTTCGGTTACGACATCTATGTGGACGATATTTTCGTGACGCGAGTGGACTGCCTGAATGGTAACTCGTCAAACACGGAAGCCGTTTACTTCGCCGGCGATAGAGTAAGCCTTGGTAATATCACCGTCGAAAACGCCAGCAATGGTCAAGGTGGTATTGCAGTCAAGTCGAGCCGCACCCGCCAGCACGGACCAATTCGTTACCGGACTCGTCTGCATCCTCGGATGAACTGCGCGATGCGAATTGATGGTCCTGACGTAGAGCTATCCGGTGGGTTCGATATTGAATGGCTGTGGGAACCGATTGTTACCTCCACCTCGGCCGGTAACGACGCTTACGCCGTATCATATCTGCGCATGGATACAGCGCTTACGGACGCTTACGATTACTTTTTCGTTCCGCACGCCGTAAACACGACCAATGCGCCAACTCTTGATGTTGGGGGTTTTGGCGCAAAACTCATGGTAAATGCTGAGAATGGCGCAGCCATTTACCCGGGGCAGTTGCGCACAGATGTGATCTACCGCGCAACCTTGGACGTTAGCGGAAATCGCTACCGCATTCGTGCTGTCAGATGGGACGACCGCGTGCCTGTCGTTTCGGGCATCGGTAATAACATCGCGCTTCCGGGCGTCCTGCTGGATGGTAAGACCTACTGGGCTACCCCGATGACTACAATGACTGCGGGCGCAACAATGACAATTGGCGACAGCGCTCCCATTACCATCAAAGTTCAAACGGCGAACGGGCTCTCCGATATTCCAAATAGCGAGACGGTGACGAACGGCTATAGGAAAGCATTTTATTACAGTGCCGCCGATAACGCCATGATACTTATCGACGAGTCTGGAAAACCTTATACGGGAACGGGGCGATTTGTCCCCGAACTCTCTGGCGTGGTGAACGCATATGTATGCAACCATCCTTACCCGGATGATTATTCCGACGCCTTGTTTGTCATGTTCCCCATAGCGAACACAGGCGCGGCAACCCTGAATGGGGAGCCGATCCTGAGGGCGGATGGTTCCGCCATAACCTCCGGGTACTTGGTTCCAAATGAACTCTATCAGCTCATCCGTGCCGGATCGAACTGGAACGCTACGAGGGTCAGCGGCAGTTTCCACGCCATCGACACGGCAAACGGCGGCAGCGGTCGATCTGTAATCAAGGACGTGACCGTCACCAACGGCCATTACACCTCGATCGTGGACAGCATTTCCACCGGGTATAACGAAGTGTCGAACATCAAGACACTCGGCAGAACCCGAGTCAGGGATGCTGTCGTTGGGCTCGGAATGTCTGTCGCAGCGCCCATCGGGTCGAGGGCATACGTTTCGGACATCAGGCTTTCGTGTTTCTACATAGACATGCCGACCCGAATTGTTTCGGTCGGCCCGGGCTTCTCGCATGTCGAGATCAACAACGTACCCGAGGCGGTCATTCGAGGTTTGGTAACGGGACCGGGGGGTACGGTCATAGGCGGCAACACCACTCAAGGCGGCATCGGTTTCCTTCGACTGAGGAACGTCCAAAAAGCAGCGGCCTTCGCACAGTATATAACGCAGGCGACTGCCATAACAGCAATCGATAGCGACCATGTTTCTGTGGCATCCGGAGTTAATCCTCCATCGATTGGTGCGGGTGGTTTCTTTGAGTTCGGAAGTATCTTCCCGCACCTGGGCGTCGAGCCGGGCGATGCGATCACTGTCACCCACGAAATGAACAACACCCGCCTGCAGTTCGGCGGCTACTGCACAGCGCGTGACACGGTGAAGGCCTTCGTACGCGATCCCAACCCTGCCGGCGCCGCCGTCGATCTTGCGCCCGGCCGCCTGTTCATCACCTCGCGCCGTATGCGCGCATGAAAGGAGCCATAACTATGGCCAGACGAGACGATCTTCTCGCGATGCTCGACGTGATCGAGCAGAATGCCCGCACCGAGCAGGAAGCGGCGAACGTCGGGCGCATCCGCAACGCCCACCTCATGTACGACGCGGCCGATACCGCCCGCCCGACCGACGAGGATTACGACGCCGTCGAAATGTGGGTCGAAAGCTACCGCGCCAGCGTGAAGGCTCAGCTTGCCCAGCTCGGAAACGTGCTGACTGCGATCGGCGCGTGAGGCGGTAATGAAGGCCGCACTCGATCACCTTCCCGATGGGCTCAAGGTCGCCTTCGACGCCCTGTCTTTCACCGCTTTGCTGGGGAGCCTCATCAGCGTGCTGCCTGCCGTCGCTTCCCTGCTCACCATCCTGTGGACCGCAATCCGCATCTACGAAACCGAGACCGTGCAGCGGCTCGTGAGACGAAGGGAACCCGAAGCATGATCGACCGCCTCAAGGCGCGCCTAGTGCCAGGCGCACGGGACTGGTGGCGATGGTCCAGTGTGCACTTCGCTGTGATCGGCGGCGCGGTGACCAGCTGGGCCGCGTCCGACCCAAAGGGCTTTGCCCAAGTCACCGCATTGTTGCCGCAATGGGCGCAGCCGCTTCTCGGCGTGGTGCTCGCCGGCACCGCAATCGGCCTCAGGATCACCCAGCGAAAGGATGCCACACATGGCCGATAACCCGAAGACCCTTTCGCCCGGCGCGAAAGGCGGGACACTCGCGGCGGTCGTCGGCTTGCTGTCTGCGACCCTGCTGCTGGTAGAGACTCCAAAGGAGGAGAGCGGGCGAACCGTTCAGGCCACTGTTGCCACCGATGGAACTGCGATGGTCAGGCACGTCTCGGGACCGCAGTACCTAAGCGCTTACCGCGACATCGCCGGTGTTCCCACGGCCTGCGACGGGATCACTCAGGGAGTCGAGATGGGCCAGCACTACACCGAGGCGCAGTGCGGAGCGCTCCTCGAGGCGGAACTGACAAAGCACGCGCGGGGCGTGATGCGTTGCACGCCGCCTCTGGCGGAACCCGGCCGCGACTATCAGCGGGTGGCGGCCGTTCTGTTGGCCTACAACATCGGCGTGGGCGGATACTGTGGCTCCACCGTCGCGCGGCGCTTCAACGCCGGCGAGTGGCGAGCCGGATGCGATGCCTTCGACATGTGGAACAAGGCGCGTGTGAATGGCGTGCTTCGCCCTGTAGCAGGCCTAACGGCGCGGCGCGGGCGTGAGCGGGCTATCTGCCTCAAGGGGCTGGCATGAGAGCGCTCCTGGCTCTTCTAGGCCTCGGGCGAAAGCTGATCGTCGCGGTGATTGGCTTTGTGTGGGCGCACCCGTGGGTGTTCGCCACCTTGGCATGGTGCGCCGTTGCCGCATTGCAGTGGAGCGGCAAGGAGAAGGTTCGGGCCGAGCGCAACGAAGTCCGCGCCGCGCTCAGTGCAGAACAGATGGGCCGCAAGGCCGATAGCGAGGCCTGGAGGAGGCAAGTCACTACTGCCCGTGCGGCGGTCGCCGCTGCAAAACGCAAGTCACAGGAGATCGCTTCCAATGCTCAGACTACCCACGACGCGCTGGAGACCGACAATGCTGGTCTGCGCAACTACATCGCTTCTCGCCGCCTGCGGGCCGGAAGCGGTTCCGCCGTTTCCACCAGCCCCGCCGATGATCTCGGTGCCGGAGTTCCTTCTCCCGCCGCCCCCGAAGCCGTCATGGCGGACGAAACCGACCTCCGAACATGCGATGGCAACTTCGCATACGCTCTAGCTGCCCACGAATGGGCTCTCTCGCTCATTTCAGCCGGACTAGCTGTCCCGGCTGAATGACGAGTAAAACTGAAAAGCCCGCCGGCGGGACAGCGGGGCATTTTTGCGACCGATAGGCGAGCAATGCCTCGCACGTTTCATGTTGCGGTGCAGTAGGAAAGCAGTTAGCGACAGCGCCGGATGCTTGTCAGGCCCTCATGCAGCCGGTTGGCAGGAACCTTTGCAACGCGTCTCGGAACATGATTGATGATCGGCCGCCTTCTGATAAATAGCTCCGCTATGCTGGGCGGCCAGCTTGCAAGCGTTGCGATCACCCTGATCCAAAGCGTGATTTTAGCTCGCGCTTTCGGTCCCGAGCAATTCGGAAAATGGGCACTTCTGATCTCGGCGTCTTCTTTGATAGCAAACTTTTTAGCGTTTAGAACGTCTGAGTCGTTAACTTGCTTCTGGGTAGAAGCACGTGAACAGAACGATGCAAACTCGGCCCAAGTATACTTGTCGTCAGCGCTTATAGTAGAGTTCGCGACCAAACTGATGGCCGGCTTTGCTACGTTCATTATGGGCGTTGCGCTTCTCGGCGGCATTCGTGCCACGTGGGATATTGTAGTCGCTGCTGCTTTAATCGGGCTTTACCGATTTTTAAGCTTTGGTGACGCCGCCTGGATGAGTCTGATGCGTGATGAGAAGCGCATCAAAGCCCTATCTTTGCTGCCCACTGCGCAGGCCATGATGCAGCTTTGCTTGATTGCAGTGCTGCTTGCGGTTTTTGGCAAAGGCTTGTTCCTGGCCGCGCTGAGCTACGTCGCAGCGCAGACGGTGTTCCTTGTGGTCAAGGTTGATCAAACACGCTCAACCGCTAAGCGCGCCGGAGTTGCCTTGCTTCCGCTCGGCAACCTGAGATCCTTGAAACCCAGATGGCGTGCCGGTTTTTGGAAGATGATGGGCGCGGGCTATCTGTCGTCATGCCTTTCTTCATTGATGAAGGAGGGGGATACTCTGGTCGTTGGCCTTGTGGCCTCCGACAGCTCCGTTGGCTTCTATCGTCTCGCGCGATCGTTGGTGTCGGTAGTACAGCTAGTCACTCAAGCGATAGCGACACTCATACTGCAAGATTTCGCGGAAATTCGTAGAAATGGAGCCGCTGCGGTTCTGTCCGTCGTTCGTCGCGTGGCTGTCCCGTTTGCGGCGTTAGTGCTTGCAGGGTGTGCGGTGATCGCGATTGCGCTGCCCGCTGTCATAAAGATGATTTATGGCCCGCAATACGCCGGCGCGGTGTTGCCGTTCCGCATTCTCCTCGTCGGCACAGCAGTGTCGACAAGCCTGTTCTGGGTGACGCCAGCACTCATCGCACTACGCGAGGTGCGTGCTATGCTGCATATCAGCTTCATGAATTTCGCGGCTTACGTGGCATCGATGGCCCTGGGCATCTACCTTCTGCAAGGAACGGGGCCAGCCGTCGCCACTTCTGTCGCTTGGACAGTCGGTTACAGCGCCTCGCTTGTTTGGCTACTCGTCGTTCTCAGACGAGAGAAATGCAGGGACCACGATGAAGGTACTTTACCTCGCTAAAGATCTTAACCCTCGACAAGGCTGGGGACGATACTCGGTCGAGTTAATTGAAGGCCTGCGTGAACTTGGCGTGGAGGCCTTGACCTGCACACCTGCGGGACCGTCTCAAGGTGAACTTCCGCTTCTAGGCCCTACCAGATGGAAACTGCAGGACATATTCCAAGCGAGAGCCGACGCTCAAAAGCTGGCTTCACTTCGACTTGGCGTCGGTGCAATCCATGCGCTTGATGAAACGACGGCACAAACTGGATCGAAGCTCGCCGCGATCCTAGGCTTGCCGTTCGTGCTAACCCTTCATGGCACCTATGCCGTTGCCCCAATTCGAGGGTTGAAGGGCTTACTTCTACGCCGCGCCTTCCGATCTGCTGATTTGGTCCTCGCTAACAGCGAATACACTCTAAAGCAGTCGGAGGAAGCAATGGGCGCTCGCTACACGAACGCGCAGGTCGTGCCGCTTGGCGTCGGCCAAGAGTTGATTGATCCTGTTCCACGGCCTCTCGCTGCCAGATCCCGCACCATTCTTTCGGTGGGGTCCGTCAAACCACGTAAGGGTATGCTCGTGAACGTCCTCGCCTTCGCCGATCTGCTACGCTGGGTTCCCGACGCGAAACTTGTCATAGCGGGTTCGATCTCCGAGACAGACTCGTATGTCATTCGGCTGCGGAACGAGATTTCGAAACGCGGCCTGGAGGGCAAGGTCAGGCTATTGGGGGAGGTGACGGAGGATGTCCTCGAAGAGCTTTATCGCAGCTCACGAGTGTTTTGCATGCCCGCTCTGCGGGAGTACGATCATTTCGAGGGTTTCGGTTTGGTCCATCTCGAGGCGTCAGCAAAAGGGCTGCCGACCATAGGGTCGCGAGAAGGCGGAAATTTGGGGGCCATCCAAGATGGATGCACCGGGTTCGTGGTAGATCCGAGAAATCGGGCGGACATTGCTCAAGCGATGCACTGTACGTTGACCGACGATGATCTTTGGGCACGGATGTCAAGCGCCGGCGTTGCATGGGCGAAGCGCATGAACTGGCGAGATACTGCCGAGCGCACGTTCGAGGCCTACGGCAAGCTGGGCGTCGGAATATTGCCTCACAGACGGTGATTGCCACAGCGCGAGATGAGACCTTCCTTCAACCAAAGGGTCTATCTCACCATGCTCGCCGCGGCGTGTTCTTGCGTTTGAAGTAAGCCTGGATGCGGGCGTCGTAAAAGGCTGTTGCGCCATAGGCTGCGATGATGACAACTCCGACATACACCACCATCTTTATCGGGGATAATGCGGAGAGCCACGCGAGCGGATAATCCAGGGCATCAAGCAAAGGCACGTGAGTGATATAAACCGCGTAAGACAGCATGCCTGCTGCCTCAATGAAAAGGGCAAACCAACCAGATGAGATTGCCACCCTTGCGCCGATGTAGATTGTGAGAGGGAAGAGCATGGCCACTAAGGCAAAGTCATACAGGTAGTTACTCCCGGCAGGCAGGACTGGGGTAAACAAGACTGCAAAGAGCACAACGGCAAGCACTGCCGCGACGAAACCGCTTACAGTGTTCGTTGACTGCAGGCGGTACCGAAACAAAAGTATCCCTGTTGAAAAAGGGAATAAAACCTGAAAAATGCCGTACTGTACGTTGTCGAAATTCTGACCAACCTCAACACTGTCAAAATTCGTGGATATCACGAACAGCGCGGCGCCACTCGCCAAGGCGACAGAGATTACAACTGTGTTACTTAATCTCTTTATAAAAAGAGCATATAATACATTCGCGATGAGCTCAAAAAACAGAGACCATGTCGGGGGATTGAGCAGGAATATCTCAGAAGAAGAATTTGGCAGGTTTGGCAGTGAAAGCGCTGCAAAAGGGAAGGCGATAACCGCATCAATTAGTCTGTCAGTGCTATGCTTTGTTAGAGCCTTCAGAACTTCGACGAATAGGCCCAAGCATGCACCAAGAATTACGAGGGGCATTAGCCTTTGTAGGCGTCGGACAATAAAGCTCGTTCGAGACATCCCAGTCCGTAACTTGTCCTCGTAGGCATACGCGATCACGAAACCGCTTAGCATGAAGAAGAAGTCCACCGCGAGATAGCCATGCTCGGCCAAGCCATTTGGTAATAGCTCACGGCGATGATAGAAGACAACCATGACCGCAGCTAACCCGCGTAGAGCATCGAGGAAAACGAACCGGTGCCGTTGCAAGGTGGCGGCCAGTGGTAGCCCCGCTTGATCATTCTTCGTATCGGCAACTCCGTCTTTCACCGCACCCCCCCGTTCGAGCCGCCTCGGCATACCGCAACCGCGAGCACGCTTCCAGCAGGCAATAGCGAGGTTGAACATGCCAAATAGCGGGTGCCGTATGATGCCGCTTGCCATCCTTGCCGGAGCAGCCAAGAGCTTCCCCGCGCAGACGGTCGACCTAGGCCGTTACCCGCAAGTCGATCACTAGCCTCTATTACACATCGGAGCGCCCGAGAGGGTTGGCGGGAGTAGCGCAAGGTTCCGTTCTGAAGTAGGAAATTGGGTGTCTAAGCCATCCCTTCTCCGGGAAAGATCCGCTATGGCGCGAAGAGCTGGAAATGCGCCGTGTCGTTGCCCCGGATCGAGGCCAGCACGCTCGGCATCGATACCGCCCCCCGCTTCGTATCGCCTTGGCTTCCGCCTGTCCCGACGCCGGCGTGCTCCACACCATTGCCGCCGCGCTCAGGATACCCCTGACTTAGCCTGTGCGGCCGTGCCGCAGAACACCCACACCCCGCCCTTAACCCAGCAAACCTCTCGATCCCACGCGATGGAAAAGACGCTACGATCCCGCTCGACCTGATTGCGTCGAAAATCCGCAGAGCAGGCGCGCGCTCGGGAAGGCAGGCGCTTAATGAATAGGACGGGCTAGGAGACTGAGCACGATTTCCGTAACTGCTTCAAGATCCTCAGACGCGAAGCCGAGCAACATGCGTTCCGGGTATTTCGCCCGCACCGGCCTTCCGGCTTCGGTTCGCCCGACGAAGTCGGCCAGGCCGTAGTGGTGAGCGCGAGCGGTGTGCGCTACAATGCCTTCGAAGCCTACCGACACGCCATCTGCGGAGGGGTTGATCTTGAAGGACCGCGCCAGACGCATCTTGCGGAACATTCGGCCGCGCTTGATTGCGCCCTTTCCCGCTGTCAGCCTCCGAGGTTTGCGCGCCTGCATCGGAGTGCCGTCTGGCTGGATGTTCTCGGCTATACGCTTCGCATTCGCCTTGCGGATCTCCATCCCGATCTTGCGCGTCATGCGGCGGCGCCGGGCGGGCGACAGCTTGGCCATTTCGGCCGTCAGGAAAGACTCGAGTTCCGCGAAGCCGTCAGCCATCAGGGCGCGACCTGAAACGGCTCGTCATCACCCCTTGCCCAGATCGAGGCCAGCGGGGCCTCGTTGGCGCGCAGCGGAGTATCGTCGGGAAGGAGGGGGACCGTTTCGGCCACTACGGTAAGCTGCCACTCACCGCCCACCAGCGCGGCGGTGACAACCTCGCGCAGCGGCAGCGTCATCCGCACGTCGACGGTTCTGGCGTCGATCACGTCAACCTCGAACGGAAAACCGGGGCTGTTCGCCTGCAACAGGTCTGGTTGCTGGACGCGCAGCCAGTCCACGACGACGAAGAACAGCTGCGCCGGATCGCCAGTGTAGTTCTCCGCAACGACGATCAGGTCGTACTCCCACGAAAAGCCCCGCTGTGCGTTGCCCGTGGCGCGCACATTGCCGCGTTCCACCCACATTGCCAGGCGGTCCGGGTCGCGAGCCATGTCGGGCAGGAGGGCGGCGATGGCGGCGCGCAAGAGCCCGGGCTTCTTCATGCGGTCAGTCCCACAGGTTGATGGTCTGCAGCGCGACAGCGGCGGCGGCGGGCGGGTCGGGCAAGATCACTTCGGTGCCCTCGGGCAGGATAGTACCAAGCGCGGCAAGGCCGGGGTTGAGAGCATATGCCTGCTCGACGACTTGGCCTTCCGTGGTGCCGAGGACGCGCCAGCAGATGAGGTCCATTGTGTCGCCCTGAAGCGCGATGACAGTGGAGGTCATGGCGCCGCGTCAGCGTTGTATGCCCGGCGGCCAGGACGCATCAGGACGAGCGCTTGCACCGCATGAACGGCCGCACAGAACTCCTGCCGATCGCATGGATGTTCAATCGGGAGGTCTAGGAAGTCGTTCCAAATGCGCGCGGCTGCATCCACGATGGCGCGCTCCTCCGGCGAAAGAGAATGCGCCGCGCTCATTGTCGCCCAACACGTTCGAGGAAGGTCAGGAGGCCCTGTTCGATCGCATACCCATCGGTGCCGTCCGGTGCATCCTTCCGGTCAAAGGTCACATGCTGGCCATTCTGCATGGATACGAAAAGGACAGGACCGGAATGTGGGTCTGGAGCTACCCACCAATGCGAAACCTGCTCGATCACTAAGGCTTTGTTGCCGCAACGGAAGACGTGCATGGTGACCATCAGATCAACTCCACGGCGGTGCGAGTGACGCCGAGGATGTCGCGCACGGCGTGAGTGGCGCGGCGCAGGTATTCCCGGGCAGTGGTCTCTTCGGTGTCGGCCCGCGCCTGCCCGTCCTGCGTTGCCGTCAGGTCGCGGTGCGTCTCTGCCAGTTCGGCTGCGGCGTGCATGCGCACGGCGCGGGTATAGATCAGCGTTAGGCGGTGCTGGCCGCCACTCATGCGGTTCGGCTCGACGTCGGCCAGCGTGGCTGCGCCCCACATCTCGCACGCCGCCCGCCATGCCGCCAGTTCGCCCTCCACCGTCACCTGAGCGCCCTCGATCGCGCCGACCAGGCGATCGTGCGTGATCATCTCGCCCATGCGCAGCGCGTTTCGGAAGTCGTTGCAGTCGATGTCCGGATACCAACCATCGCCGGGGACGACGGACGCGGCCGGGCTGGCGGGAGTGGGCGGCAGGGCGACGAACGACATGGCGGGTCCTCGGGAAGGGGTGGGGGGTGAGGATCAGGGACCGGGGTAGGCTGGTGCCTTCCCGGTTCTGCTCCGCCCCCCGGCGCGGTGGCGCAGCTGGTTAAGCGGGTGGTGCTGCAGGCGAGGCAGCGAGCTTCTTCAGTTCGGCCTCCATCGCCTGCTTGATCTTCTTGGCGCCGCAGCCGGCATGGAGCGCGATCGCGCGATCCAGATGGCCGATGGCTGCGGCAAGGAGCGCGGGCTTGCCCCCGGCGACAGCACTTTCGGCCGTTGGATCGAAGGCGTCGGCCCGGACCTTGAAGGCGAGGCCGAAGGCCTTCTCCAGCTTGGCGCGCACCTGATCGAAGATATCGGCATCGCTGACCAGATCGGCCACGGCGTTGAGTACCTCGAGGGGAACGGCGCCAGGCGCGTCGATGGCCACTTGCGCGATCTCCTCGGCGATCAGCGTGGCGGCGGCGCGGTTGTAGCGTTCGGGCAGGTTGATGCCGGCCAGCAGCACGTATTCGGCAAGCTTGAGCGCGAGCGGCCAGTCGTTGATGTCGATGGCCCAGACCATCATCGTCGAAACGATCTCGTCCTGCGCGCCGGCCGAGGCGTCGGCCGCGCCTTCCACCCATGCACGGTACTTCTCGATCATGGTGCGCTTGGCTTCGATCTTTCGTTCCGTGGACTGGGTGTTGCGCAAGGTGTTAAGGTCGATGCCCAGCGCGGCCAGGAGCAGCTGGTATTCGCTGGCGACGGGGCCGTCTGTCGGCATGGGGACGGCGCGGCCGGCGGGCGCGGCATCGGGGCGCGATGCGGCGGCGAGCTTTCGCTGCAGGCTGGCTTGGGCGGGAGAGATACGCATGGCGGGCGGGCTCCAGAAAGGAACCTGCCCCGCCCGTGGTTCAAAGAGACGGGCGGGGGCAGGAAAGGCGGCTTGAAGGGACCGGCCGCCTTTTGTCGGGTCAGGCGGCGGGCATCGCCTCGATGTTCTCCACGAGGCAGGCGCAATCGAGGTCCTCGATCACGTATGCCTCGTTGGACGAGTTGTAGTCGGTGACCTGATCGAGTTCGGGCTCGTCCTTGATCAGGCGGCGCTGCTTGCCGTCCTGGTAGTAGATCGACAGATTGTCGAAGCGGGTGATGAACACCTTGCCGTTAGGCATGCCGGGCACACGCACCGCCGGCAGCTGGCCGAGGCGCTTGGTGGACATGATCAGGTCGCGGGCCAGCTGCTCGGTCGGCGCTTCCGCCTGATTGATCATGGGGAAGTACTTGTCGTGAAGCAGGTCGCCGCCGACGATGGCCACCAGTTCGGTGTCATCCTTGGCCCAGGGGGCGAGCAGGCTCTCCTTGGCGTCCCAGACGAGAGCGTCGAGCGTCGCGTAGTCGCCGCCTTCGCCATAGGTCACCTTGCCATCCGTCTCGCCTTCGTCGAGCACGCGGGCGGCGTTCTCGGCGCGCATCTTCTGCAGCCAACCGATGTTGACGTCGGTAAGCAGCGGCGTCGTCGTCGGGTTCGTGGTCGCAGCGGCAGCGGCGCTGGTTCCGTTGAAGCCGATCAGGATGCGGTCGAGTGCGAAGCGCTTGACGTTGTTATCGCGCCAGAGTGTCTCGAACTCGGGGAACTTGGCCCACATGTCGATCTTGGCATAGCGCAGCGCCACATCGAAGTTGGTCTGCACGCAAGTGTAGGTGCGCTCGTCCATCGTGCTGGGATCGCGGCCAACGCGGCGCGTACCGGCCGCCGTGTTGGTTCGGCTCGCGATCGGGCTGCCCACGCCGAGGCCAAGCAGTGCACCCGACATTTCGTCGACCGGGCTCATGTTGATCAGCGACAGGAAGGCGCTCGATTCCTGCACGCGCTGCTGCAGCTTCTGCTGCACTGTCGGCGCGACCGCGAACTTGCGGGTCTGCGCGGTCGCCGCCGAGACGCCGTTCAGCGAGGCGATGTTCTCGACCATCGCGGTGAACAGGGCGAGAGTTTCATTCTTCATGGGTGGTGGTCCTTGAACGGTGGGAGGCTGGCGGCGCGTCGGTTGAAGGGGATCAGCAGTCGGTGCGAACCGTGGCCGCCCCGCCGGTGGCGGGCTGGCGCTGGGTGAAGTTGCCGGCGGGGGCGGCGTCGACCTTGGTGGTCAGCGCCGCGAGATCGGCGGTGAGCTTGGCCAGCCCGGCCGTGCTGTCGGTCGCGATCTTGTCGAGCGTGGTCGACATCTGCGCGAACATCATGCCGAAGGCGGCCATGGCGTCGCCCTGAGGCGCGGTAGCGGGGGCAGCGGGGCTCTGGCCCTGAGGCGGGGTCTGGCCTTGCTGCTGGACCGTCTCGGGGGCCTTGGTGAAGCGATCGAAGAATGCCTTGGCCGAGGCGAGGATGCCCGTGGGATCAGGCTCGGCCCCGGGCTGCTCGGCCGCGAAAATCTCCTGCGGAATTTCGTGGGCCTGGCAGAGCAGGTTGTCGGCCGCGAGCTTGCGGTTCGAGTAGAAGCCGGGCGTCTTGGCCGCGAATTCCAGAGCCTCGGTGCCGAACGAGGCAGGGCTGTCGGTGGCGGCCATGCCGACAAGGTACGCCTTGCCGGTGCCCCGGCAGTTCTGGCCGATCTCGATCGACGAGAAAACCTTCTGCTTCTTCTTGTTGATGTCCACGAAGGCGGGCAGCGGCGTGATCGCGGCGAACAGGGCCATGGCCTTCTGGGTCACGTTGCCAACCGGCAGGTCGATCTCTTCCGCCTTCACGGCGCTGACATCGCCCAGCATGTCGAACGGACCGCCGGGAACGATGCTGCGATAGTGCTCAAGGTTGATGCGCACCCCATACAGCTGCGGGTTGAAGGTCTCGGCGCAGTCGAGAATGTCCTGCCGCGTGATCTTGCGGCCGTCGGTCGTGTCGCCTTCAACGGCCACGCGGAAAAAGCGGGGGTCTGCCATCGGTGTGCTCCGGTCCTCTGGTTCGCGGCGCCCCGTCGCTGGTAGGGGCTGGCCAAATTCAGTGGGGCCAGAGGACAGGGTTGGAGGCTTCTTCGCAACGCGTGCGCGTTGTGGCCGCCGCGCTCCACAACCCCACCCGTTAGAGCGAGGCCGATTTCGCCCTTAGCGTGGGCCCATGGCGAGCAAGGCAGCACAGATCGAGGTCGACGAGGAAGCCGTGGGCGAAACGCCCGCGCCCGGCGCCGTGCCCGCGATCGTCGCCAAGCGCACCATGGCCCGTTCGCTGTTCTGGCGGGGCTGGACGATCCAGCAGGTCTGCGAGGAGATCGGCGTCCCCTATCACACGGTCTACTCGTGGAAGGTGCGTCACAAGTGGGACGATGCGCCCGCCATCCAGCGCGCCGAGGAAGGCACGCTCGAGCGCTACCTGACGTTGATGGCCAAGGAGAACAAGACCGGCCACGACTTCAAGGAGATCGACCTTCTCGGCCGTCAGTTCGAGCGCTTGGCGCGGATGGCGCGGTATGCCGATGGCGGCAACGAGGCGGACCTCAACCCGGCCCGCTCCAACGGCGCGAAGGCGACGAACGCCAAGAAGGAGAAGACCAAGAACCTGATCACGCGCGACATGCTGGCCAAGCTGCGCGCGGATCTCGAGGACGGGCTGTTCGGTCACCAGCAGGCATGGCTGGCGACCACCTCGCAGCGCACGCGCATGATCCTGAAATCGCGCCAGATCGGCGCGACGTGGTACTTCGCCCGCGAACGCCTACTGGTGGCGCTGGAGACCGGCAAGAGCCAGATTTTCATCTCCGCATCGCGCGCACAGGCGAACATCTTCCGCAACTACATCGTCCAGTGGGTGCAGAAGGTCTGCGGCATCGCGCTTGCCGGCGATCCGATGGTGATCCAGCGCGGCGAGGACGAGAACGGCCAAGCGCTCGAAGCCGTCACGCTGTACTTCCTGGGCACGAATTATCGCACAGCGCAGGGCTATACCGGCGACGTCATAATCGACGAATGCTTCTGGATTTACGGGTTCGAGGAACTGTTCAAGGTGGCCTCGGCCATCGCCACCCACGAGCATTTCACCCGCACGCTGTTCTCCACCCCCAGCACGCTGGCGCACGAGGCCTATCCCATGTGGACGGGCGAGCGCATCAACAAGCGTAGGGCCAAGGCCGACCGGCTCAAGATCGATGTCAGCCACGAGGCCCTGAAGCGGGGCGTGCTCGGGCCCGATGAAATCTGGCGGCAGATCGTAACCGTTTATGACGCGGTCGAAGGCGGCTTCAATCTCGTCAATGTCGAGCGGCTGCAGCTGGAATATGCATCGGACGAATTCGACAACCTGTTTCGCTGCATCTTCCTCGACGACAGCCAGTCGATGTTCCCGTTTCAGGCGATGCGACGGTGCATGGTCGACAGTTGGGACACCTGGCGCGATTACCAGCCCTACGCCCTGCGGCCGTACGAGGGCGAAGTGTGGCTGGGGTACGATCCCAATGCCAGCGAGAGCGCGACCGGCGACGACGCGGCGCTTGTGGCCATCGCCGCGCCGACCAAGCCGGGCGGCAAGTTCCGCATCCTCGAAAAGAAGCGCCTGAAGGGCCTGCAGTTCGACGCGCAGGCAGACGCCATCAAGGCGATGTGCGCGAAGTACAACGTCACCAAGATCGGCATCGACGTGACCGGAGCCGGCAAGGCGGTGCACCAGCTGGTGTGCAAGTGGTTCCCCTCCGCCGAACCGATCACCTATTCCGTCCAGACGAAGACGGCGATGGTCCTGAAGGCCAAGAACGTCGTCACTGCCGGCCGCCTGGAATTCGACGCCGGGTGGCTGGACATGATGGCCGCCTTCATGGCGATCCGGCCCGAGATCACGAAGGGCGGCACGCAGGTGACATACGTCGCGAGCCGCTCCGGCGGCGTCGGCCATGCCGATCTTGCGTGGGCGACGATGCACGCCCTCTTCTTCGAACCGCTCGACATCACCGAACCCGTGGGCGGCGGCTCTACCCTGGAGATTTTCTCATGACCGAGCAGGCCACTCTGCCCGCGACTCTCGATGCGCCCCCCGGCACCAGCGCGTTCGCCTTCGGCGATCCCGTACCGATGCTCGACCGGCGCGAAATCTTCGACTTGTTCGAAGTGGCCCACAATGGCAGCTGGTACGAGCCGCCGGTGTCGCTGGCAGGCCTCGGCCGCTGCTATCGCATGGCGCCGCACCACCAGTCCGCCATCCTACTGAAGCGGAACCTGCTGGCGGCGAGCTTCGTGCCTAGCGCCTTGCTGCCAAAGGCCGAGTTTGCGGGATGGGCACTGGACTGGCTCATCATGGGCAATGCGTACCTCGAGCGCGTGTCCGACCGCATCGGGCGCCCGGCCGGCCTTAGGCGGTCGCCTGCGGCGTACACGCGCGTCGGGGTACAGCCTGGACAGTTCTGGTGGGTGCCGCGCCAGTACATCCGCTCCGACGCGGTGGAGTATGTCCCGGGCGCGATCCACCATCTGGCCGAGCCCGACCCGATGCAGGAAATCTACGGCATGCCCGAGTATCTCTCGGCCCTGCAGTCGGGCTTGCTGAATGAGAGCGCGACCCTGTTCCGGCGCAAGTACTACCTGAACGGCTCGCACGCCGGCTACATCCTGGCCATCACCGACGAGGGGCTGAGCGACGGGGACAGCAAGGCGATCCGCCAGGCGATGCGGGATTCGAAGGGCCCGGGCAACTTCCGCAACTTCTTCCTGCACTTGCCCAAGGGCGACAAGGACAGCGTTCGCATCATTCCGATCGCGTCGGTGGGCGCGAACGACGAGTTCCTCAACATCAAAAACGTGACGGCCGAGGACCTGCTCGCCGCGCATCGCGTGCCGCCCCAGCTGATCGGCATGGTGCCCAAGAGCACGGCCGGGTTCGGCAACGTGAAAGATGCCGCCGCGATGTTCTACGAGATGGAGATCGTGCCGATACAGGAGCGCATGCGCGAGGTGAACGATTGGCTGGGTGTGGAGGCGGTGCGCTTCGAACGTCCAGCCATGGCTCTGCCGGGCGCAGCCCTGCCGGTCTGATATTCCCGGCCGAGAGGCGGGGGACGAGGGCGGTGCAACGCCAACGTCCGACGAGAGGAAAGCTCGTCATGATCCCAATCGGTCCCGCCTTGGGGCCACCCCGCCTGCCGAGTCGGCGCGGGAACAAATAAGGAACACTGTTAATGCTGTCGAGCCCTCTCTCGTCTCTCGAGCGGGTCGATCCCGTGCGGCCGCTGGCGCCGTACATTGGCGGCAAGCGCCAACTCGCCAAGCGCCTGGTGGCGCTGATCAACTCGATCGAGCACCGCACCTATGCCGAGGTATTCGTCGGAATGGGCGGCGTCTTCCTGCGCCGCGATCACAAGCCGAAGGCCGAGGTCATCAACGACTGGTCCGAGGACGTGGCCACGTTCTTCCGCGTGATCCAGCACCACTACCTTGCCTTCCTCGACATGCTGCGCTGGCAGGTGACAAGCCGGGCCGGGTTCGAGAAGCTTCTCGCGCTCGAACCCAGTTCGCTGACCGACATGCAGCGCTCGGCGCGGTTCCTCTACCTGCAGCGCCTGGCGTTCGGGGGCAAGGTGCGGGGCAAGACGTTTGGTGTCTCGGCCGAGAACCCGGCACGCTTCGACGTGACGAAGCTGGGGCCCATGATCGAGGCGGTCCATGAGCGCCTCGCGGGGGTGACGATCGAGCGGTTGCCCTGGTCAGACTTCATCAGGCGGTACGATCGGCCGGGGACGCTGTTCTACCTCGATCCGCCGTACTACGGCAGCGAGGACGACTATGGCTGCGACATGTTCGGCCGGGGCGAGTTCGAAGCCATGGCCGAGCAGCTGCGCGGCGTGCGCGGCCGGTTCGTCCTGTCGCTCAATGATCATCCGGAAGTGCGCCGGATCTTCACCGGCTTCCAGTTCCGAGAGGAGCAGCTGAGCTACACCATCGGCGCCGGCGCGGCCAAGCAGGTGGGCGAGGTCATCATCACGAACTGATCGGCACGCCACCAGCGGTCGAGGTCGAGGGCTCGGGGATCATTCCCCGGGCCCTTTTTCGTTGGGCGCCGACTGAAGGTGCTCGGTCTCGCCGCCGTCACTGCAGCCCGGCCGCCCCGCCGACGAAAGAATATTGCGCGGCCCGGCAACGCCGCCACCCGCACCCTGACCCCGCGCGCCGCGCTTGCCCCCACGCCTCGCCTGCTCGCTCTTTGGCCGGTATTTTCGCATGCCCCATCGCCACTGCGCACCCCGGACCATGGCGGTTTGGCCCGCCCCACGACGGTGAGAGGCGCTTCGCGCGTTTTTGGCGCTATTTTGCACGCCCCGTCCGGTTACGCGCCGTTTGGGAATGGCACGGCCCTTGCTCCTTGCCCCCTCGGATACCCGGGCGGCGCAGCCGCCCTCACACGCCGGCTCCGCTGGCGCTCCGCTGAAGGCGGGAAGAGACATCAAGGCATGGGGGCAATACAAACTTGACGCCTGAGGGCGCCCTAAGCGCCCTCAGTCCTTTTCCTTTAAGGTCTGTAGCCGGGGGTACAATGCCAGGTTGGCACTCGCACTAGGTACAGAAGAAAGGCCAAGCATCTCCTCGTGCTGACGCATGGCGTCGATGTCGCCGCCGTACATGTGCGCCAGGCGCGAGGTCGCTGTTCCGCTTGCAAGAGCCCGCCGTTCGGAGTGCTCGCGTCCTACGCCTGCCGACAAGGAGCCAGTGAGGCTCTTGAGCAGCCGCTCTGCCTTGATCGCCATGCGGTTCGGAACCGCGCCTGATCCCTCGAGGTGACGGACCTTCTCGCGCAGCTTGCCGCCAAGCTTCTGGCGCAAGGTGCGCACGATCTCGATCGGCAGTTTCACCATGTCGATGAAGTAGGCGTTACTCGTTTGCTGACGCTGCGGACCTTCTCCTTTCGCGTTGCCGGTTTTCACCGTGCGCCGCACCCAGTCGACGATGCGGTGTTCGCGCAGGGTTTCCAGCATGCGCACAACCGTGCGACGGGAGAGGCGGCTCCGTTTGGAGATTTCGTCAAGGCTGGGATCGCAGCGGCCTGTCTTTCCATCCATGACCCCGAACAGGGCTCGCAACACGCGGAGCGCGTTCTGCGAGATCGGAAGCGTCTTGCCATGCTCGCGAACGTGATCCGCATAGGCCTCTACCGTGTCGCGGTACACGTCCGTGAAGCGGTGGAAGTTCTCCTTCTTCGGCGTCGGCTCCCAGTAGATCGTGGAGACCTGGGCACGCGCGTCATCGACGTCGTAGCTACGCCGCCAGAGTCCGTTTCCTGCGCGATCGCCGCTCATGCCCGGTCTCCCCGGACGGCGCGCGCCATGGCCGATGTTCCGGCAACAGCAAGTGCGGCTCCACCGCACCCTGCATCAGCAGGTCGGCCCATACCTGCGCCAGATGCCTCCTGCGAGGCAGATACATGGCGCGATTGTAGATCGGCTCCACGCCTTGCTGCGCGTGCGCGAGCATGAGGTCGATGATCGCGCGGTCGCGCTCCTGATCCTCCATCGCGGCGCGTTCGTTCATGATCGTCGAGAATGTCGACCGCCAACCATGCGGTACGTGCAGCCCCGTGAATCCCGCGTCCCGATAGATCTTGCTCAGCGTGCTGTCGCTCATCGGACGCTTCCACCCGCCCACGCCCGGGAACAGCCAGGAGGGCCCTTCCGTCTCGCGGCAGGCCGGGCTTTCCGAGATCGCCGCCCGCGCAGTTGCCGCGGCGTCCCGCGACAGCGGAATGACGAATTCCCACGTGATATCGCGCTTCTGCGAGCGCGTGAGTTTCATCTTCGCGGCCGGGATGCGCCAGAGAGGATTGTTCCCGTCCAGCCCCTCGAACTCCTGCCGTTCGGCCAAGCGCACCACGCCCGGCCGCGCTGCGGTCAACGCAAGCAGCCGCGAGGCTAGAAGAGTAGACCAGTGCGTGCCGGGCAGGTCCTCGATCGCGGCCAGCAGCTGCCGGGCATCTGCCACCTTCACCATGGCTGGCCGGAGCTTCGGGTCCGTGGGTGCAAGCGCCTTCTTGATGATCGCAGCCGGGTCCGTATCCGCCAGCCCCGATGCGATCGCCCACACAAAGACGTCCGAGACGTGATTGCGCACTCGGTGCGCCATATCGTGCGCGCCGCGTTGCTCGATCTTGCGTATCATGGCCAGCACCATCGGCGCGGTGATGCTGCGGATTGGCTTCGGCCCGAGCGAGGAGAAGACGTTGTTCTCCAGTCGGCTCAGAATGTGCGCCGCGTATCGTTCGGAAAGCGCCTTCGCCTTCACCGCGTGCCAGGCGCGCGCGATCTTCTCGAAGCTGTCCAGCGCGTCGGCTGCGGCCTGTGCCTTCCTGTCCTGCTTCTCGGCGGACGGGTCGATGCCGTCGCGTAGCTGCTGCTGGGCCTTGTCCCGCGCGTTGCGCGCTTGCGTGATTGTGACCTCGGGATAAGGGCCGATTGCGAGCAGCTTCTCCTTGCCCGCGAAGCGGTACTTCAACCGCCAGAGCTTCGAACCCGTTTTCCGCACGAGCAGGTACAGGCCCCGCTCGTCGAACATCTTCCGGTCCTTCTCGCCTGGCACCGCCTTTCGGCAGGCCGCATCCGTCAGCACGGTGCGATACCCCCGCTACCCCGAAGAGTACCCCCGCGAGGGCTGCGCTTGGGTGAAATCGGGTGACACTGCATGAGACAGGAATGCCAGACAAACAGGCGCTTGCGCAAGGGCGCTGCGACTGGATGACACCGGCTGAAATTGGAGATTGGATGCCCCGCGAGGATTCGAACCTCGATAGACGGAATCAGAATCCGTAGTCTTACCATTAGACGACGGGGCACCGGAGGGCGCCCCTCTAGAGGCGCTTGCGATTCGGGTCAAGCGCCTTGGTGAAATTCGGTTCGAGGGCTCCCGCGCTCCCTCGCGGACGGGCGAAAAGCACTCCGCGCGGCGCCACTTGTGCCTTTGCACATAGGGCGTTAGCATCAGGGCAGGTGCCCGCCGGCCTGGCGGGAAGATATGTGAACGAGAATAGTCATCATGGCGGAGCAAGATCCGCCGGTTGCGAAAGTCGATGTGTCGGGCCGCAGTGGACGGCGGCGAAAGGGTCGGAGAGGAAAGTCGGGCGCGCCCGGCGGGTCTTCGCCCAACGGCACAGCCAAGGTGAAGACGCGCCCTCCGGCAGGCGCGCGGGTTTCCGAGGCCGGCAAAGCGCCGCGCGCAGAACAGCAGCCCCGGGCCCGGCCCGCGGCGAAGGCGAAGGGATCTCCCGACAGGGGATCGCCGGCGAAGGCGGAGGTGCAGCCCGTCGCGGCCGGAGCGCTCCTTTCCGGCCCGCACGCGACTACGGGCCACCCGCCTCTACCATCGCCCGCATTGGCGCCCGCATTGGCGCCCGCATCGCCGTCGGGGTCGCTGTCGGGAGCGGCATCCACCGCCTCCTCGCCCCTGCCGCGCCAGTCCTACGCCGCCATCGATCTTGGCACGAACAACTGCCGCCTGCTGATCGCGCGTCCCTCGGGCGAGAACTTCACCGTGATCGACGCCTTCAGCCGCGTGGTGCGCCTTGGCGAGGGGATCGCGCAGAGCGGACGGCTGTCCGACGCGGCGATGGAGCGCACGCTTTCGGCGCTGCGGATCTGCGCGGACAAGCTGATGCGCCGCAACGTCTACCTCGCCCGCTCGGTGGCGACCGAGGCATGCCGGCGCGCCGCCAACGGCCCCGAATTCATCGAACGCGTCCGGCGCGAGACCGGCATCGCTCTCGACATCATCAGCGCGCGCGAGGAAGCGCGCCTTGCCGTGCTGGGCTGCCACGTCCTGCTGGAGGACGGCTTCGGCCCGGCCATGATCTTCGACATCGGCGGCGGATCGACCGAACTCGTGCTGATCGAGAGCACCGGCACCGTGCCGCGCATCCTCGACTGGCAAAGCGTGCCCTGGGGCGTCGTCTCGCTGACGGAAAGCTGCGGCAGCGAAGGCGCCACGCACCAGCAGCGCCTCGATCGCTACCGCCACATGCACAGCCTCGTCGCGGAAAGCTTCGCCGCCTTCTCCAAGCGCGTGGCGCCCGCGCGCGAAAGCGCCAGCCAGGAAGGCCCGCTGCGCCTGCTCGGCACCAGCGGCACGGTGACCACGCTCGCCAGCCTCCATCTCGAACTTCCGCAGTACGACCGCCGGATGGTGGACGGGCTGATCGTGCCGGCCGAATCCATGCGCGGGATCTCCTCGCGCCTGTCCTCGATGTCGCTCGATGAGCGGCGCGAGGTGGCCTGCATCGGGCGCGAGCGGGCGGACCTCGTGGTGGCGGGCTGCGCCATCCTCGAGGCCATCCTCGACCTGTGGCCCGCCGCGCGCCTGGGCGTTGCGGATCGCGGCATCCGCGAAGGCATCCTGCGCAGCCTGATCGCTTCCCACAACCACGGCCAGGCGCGCGGGGGCGGGCTGCGGCCCGGCCGATCCCCCGCCGATGCCGTCCGCAATGCAGTAGGTGCCCGATGAGCCGTTCCGGCAAAGACCCCGGTGAGCGGCTGCGCACCGCCAAGAAGCGTACGACAAGTTCGGCGCGCTGGCTGACGCGCCAGTTGAACGATCCTTACGTGAAGAAGGCAAAGGCCGACGGCTACCGCAGCCGGGCGGCCTACAAGCTTCTGGAACTGGACGAGAAGTTCGACCTGTTCAAAGGCGTGACCCGCGCGGTCGACCTTGGCGTCGCGCCCGGCGGGTGGAGCCAGGTGCTGCGCCTCAAGGTGCCCAAGGCCAGGGTCGTGGGCATCGACCTGCTGCCCACCGACCCGATCGAGGGCGTGACCCTGTTCCAGATGGACTTCATGGCCGACGAGGCGCCCGCAGCGCTGGAAGGCGCACTGGAAGGCGCGCCGGATCTTGTCCTGTCGGACATGGCGGCGAACACCGTGGGCCACAAGCAGACCGACCATTTGCGCACCATGGGCCTTGTGGAGACCGCGGCGGACTTTGCGATCCAGTCGATGGCGCCGGGCGGCGCCTTCGTCGCCAAAGTTCTGGCGGGCGGCACCGACACCGAACTGCTCGGCCTGCTCAAGCGCCATTTCAGCAGCGTCAAGCACGCCAAGCCGCCCGCAAGCCGCAAGGATTCGTCCGAATGGTACGTGATCGCCAAAGGCTTCAAGGGTCGGTCCGAGGCTTGACACACATAACCATTTAGGTTATACGCCGCAGCATCGATTGCGATCCTTGGGATCACGATCGAACAAGCGGCGGGCCGGGAGCGTGTAGCTGACGCTTCTTCTCTCCCGGCGCGGTCGGCGTTTCGGTCGTGGACACCGGAACAGCCACATCAGGATGCGCGGACGAAGATGAGGGTATGCCCTCAGGGAAGACGGCATGGGATGCGAGCCCTGCCCGTCACCCCCGCGCACCGCACGGGCTCGGCTCTCGGGAGTTTCTCATAGCCTCTCCCGTGGCCCTCGGCGAACAAAAGGTTTGAACCGGCAGTCCTTGCGTGATGCCCGCAAGGAACCCCAGCGCCGACCGCCTCGCCGTCCGCTGAACTTCTCCCCCGGCGTTACCCCGCACTCGCCAGCGGGCGATGAGGCCTGCCCGCGGCCGGCGTACATCCAGACGATGGCTTTTCCATGCGCTGTGACGAAGACGGCCCGCAGGCGACTCGGTGGCGCTTGCGGACCGTCTTCCACCGACCTGGCGGATCGCCGGGTTCGATCGCGCGATCAGGGCTCGCTGGAGCCGACCTTGGCCTGCGTCTCCGAGACGGCGCCCACGGCGCGGTTGGCGACGCCGGGCTGGCCGGCGGGAACGCCGGTGGGCTCGCCCGCAGGCGCGGCGGCGGCGTCTCCGCCTTGGGCGGGAGCCGCGGCGCCTTCAGCCGGCGCGGCAGCACCCTCTGCCGGTGCGGCAGGGAGCGGAAGGTTGGAGCCCTGCGAATTCAGGTAGGCGATGATGTTCGCACGGTCTTCCGGCTTGGAAAGGCCCGCGAACGTCATCTTGGTGCCCGGCGCGAAGGCCTTCGGGCTCTTGAGCCATTCGTTCAGCGCGTCGAAGGTCCAGGTGCCGCCCTTGCTCTTGAGCGCGTCGGAGAAGGGGAAGCCGTTTGCCCCCGTGCCGATGCCTTCGCCCACCACGGCATGCAGGTTGGGGCCGATGCCGTTGGCGCCGCCCGCGTTGATCGTGTGGCAGGAGGTGCACTTGGCGAAAGTCGCCTCGCCCTTGGCAAGGTCGGCGCTGGCCAGCAGGGTCGCGATGGGGACGTCGCCGCCGCCTTCGCCTTCCTCGGCGACGCCTTCCACGGCGAAGCCCGGGGTTTCGGGGGCATGGTGCTTGTCAGCCTGGAAGTACATCCCGCTGGCGATGGTCAGTCCCAGGCCGACGATGCCCGAGAATAGAGTCCAGCCGGCGATAGTATTGAAACGATCGTCCATTCGTGCATGCCCCTGCGGCTAAATATAGCTCATCCTGTGGCTTCGGGCTCTAGTGGGCGCCTTGATCCAGCGCAAGAGCCATTCAGGATATCGGCCATTGCGCCGCGCCCCGGCTCGTCCTAATCGCGCGCACGTCATGAACGCCTATCCTCAGCCCGCCATCGCTCTCGTCGCCGAGATGGAAGCCGCCGCCCTCGAGGCTCCCGCGCGGGCCGTCGCGCTGCAGGGCGCGCCCGGCTGCAACGGGCACCGCGCCGCGCTCGAGCACGACGCGCATTGCCTGCCGCTGCCGTGCTTCTCATTCGAGGACGCGCTGGATGCGGTGAAGGAAGGCCGCGCCGACCGCGCGCTCATCCCTATCGAGAACTCGCAGCACGGCCGGGTCGCGGACATCCATTTCCTGCTCCCCGAAAGCGGCCTGTCGATCGTGGGCGAGCATTTCATGTCGATCCATCACGACCTGATGGCGCTTCCGGGCGCGCGCGGCCCGTTCAAGGCCGCCTACAGCCACCCGCAGGCGCTTGGCCAGTCGCGCCACTACTTGCGCGAGCGCGGCATCGTGCCGATGGCCTATGCCGACACCGCAGGAGCCGCCGCCCTGGTGCGCGAGGCCGGCGATCCGGCCGCCTGCGCCATCGCGCCCCGGCTCGCGGCCGAACTCTACGGCCTCGACGTGATCGCCGAGAACGTGGAGGACGCGGCCGACAACACCACCCGGTTCGTGGCGCTGGCACGCGAGCCGCTGGACCCCTTCGACCTGCGCGGCCAGACGGCGATGACCACTTTCATCTTCGAGGTGAAGAACATCCCCGCCGCCCTCTACAAGGCGCTTGGCGGCTTCGCGACGAACGGGGTCAACATGACCAAGCTGGAGAGCTACCAGATCGGCGCCAGCTTCGCGGCCACCACCTTCTACGCCGACATCGAAGGCGCGCCGGGCGACCCGCGCGTCGACAGCGCGCTGCAGGAGCTGGCGTTCCACTGCAAGTACGTCCGTCCGCTGGGCACGTATCGTCAGGCTCGCCCGCGCGGCTGACGGGGCCGGGGGCACGGGCCAGAGAGCTTCGGGCCGGAGGGCGTGAACGTCCCGCCGCCGCCCGGATCGGGCGCGGCCCGCCCGGCATTGACGACGCGCGATTAACACTTTGCCGCAATGCCTTGCGCGGCCTCCTTGCAAATGCAATCCTGCTGTGCGTGACGATGGGCGCAAGTCAGCAGGCGGGAATGGCCGCGAGCGCGGATCCTGCCGCCGGCGCGGCGCAGGACTGGCGCGCCGTGCGCGATGCCGCCGACATCCAGTACGCCCCTCTCCCCCCGCCCCCGCCCGAAAGCCAGCCGGCGGGAACGCCCGAATGGCTCAAGGCCATCGGCCGCCTGCTGGAAGCGATCTTCGAGCCGATCGGCCGGCTTCTCGGCATGTCCTGGCCGGTGTTCCAGTACGTGCTGATCGCGCTGGGCGCAGCGCTCGCGCTGTTCCTCGTGTGGCGCATCGTCGTCGAGCCGCTGATCGAGCGGCGCCGCGCCCGCCCGGCGGACGAGGAGGCCCCGCACTGGACCCCGGTCCGCGCCGAGGCCATGGCCCTGCTCGCCGACGCCGACCGGCTGGCGGGCGAAGGGCGCTACGGCGAGGCGGCCCACCTCCTCCTGCAGCGCAGCGTGCGCCAGATCCGCGACGCAAGGCCTGACTGGCTCAGCGCCGCGTCCACCGCGCGCGAGATCGCCGTGCTGCCGGCGCTTCCGGACACCGGCCGGCGCGCTTTCGCGGTGATCGCCGAGCGAGTGGAGCGCGCGGTCTTCGCCTTGCGCGACCTGGATGGGGACGACTGGGCGGCGGCGCGTTCCGCCTATGCGCAGTTCGCCAAGATCGAGCTGCGGACATGAACGGCGCCCCGCCGCCTTCCACTGCCGTCCCCGTCGGCACGAACCCGTTCTCGCGCTGGGCGGTGCTGGCCATCGTGCTGCTCGGCTCGGCGCTGTTCGTGGCGCTGCTGTGGATGATCGCGACCGGCACCGGGATGGGCGAGGCCAACGACGGTCAGGCCCATGCCGAAGGCCGCGGCCTCAACGGCTATTCCGCCTTCGCCCGCTACCTCGAGCGACGCGGCTACGCGGTCTCGCGCGTTCGCAACGAAGGCGCGCTCGAGCGCGGCGGGCTCCTTGTCCTGACCCCGCCCGCCTTCGCCGACGGCGAGGAGATCGCGAAGGTCGCCGCCGCCCGCCGCTATGTCGGCCCCACTCTCGTCATCGTGCCCAAGTGGTCGGTCGCGGCACCCTCTGGCAACGAGCGCAAGCAGGCGCGCGAAGGCTGGGTGCGCCTCAACGGCATCAGCCCGCCGCAGTGGCGCGGCTTCCTAGACGAGCTTTCCGTCCACCAGGCCGCACGCCCGCGGGGCCGTGCCGTATGGCAAGGCGCGGGCCTTTCCGGCGTGCTGCCCGACCATCGCCACATCCAGCCGGGCGCGGGCACCGGGCTGGTGCGCATCGTCTCGGGCGGCAGGGGCGCCTTCACGCTCGCCGGGTTCCTCGACGATGGCGGCTATTACCCGCAGCTGGAAGCGATCGCGCAGGACCGGGTGCTCCACTCGGGCGAGGACGAGGATCTCTATCCCACCATCGTCGTGTTCGAGCCCGACCTGCTCGACAACTACGGCATGGCCCGCTTCGAGAACGCCCGGCTGGCCGAGGCGCTGGTCCGCGCCAGCGGGGTGGCGCCCGGCGATCCCGTCGGCTTCGACATGACGCTGCCCGGCTATGGCCGCTCGCAGAACCTGCTGACGCTCGCCTTCACCCCGCCCTTCCTCGCCGCCACGCTGTGCCTCCTGCTCGCCGCGCTGGTGCTGGGCTGGCGCGCCTTCCTGCGCTTCGGGCCGCCGCTCGCGCCCGACCGGGTCATTGCTTTCGGCAAGCGCGCGCTGGTGAGCAATTCGGCAGGCTTCATCCGCCGCGCCCGCCGCCTTCACCTGCTCGGCCGCCCTTATGCCGAGCGCGTTCGCGAGCGGCTGGCCCGCGCCCTTGCCCTGCCGCGCGGCCTTCCGCCGGAGCGCGCGGACGCGGCCATAGACCGCGCGCTCGCCGCGCGCGCGCCGCAGGCCGAACCTTTCACCGTGACCGCCGCGCGCCTTCAGGCCGCCCGCCGTCCGCACGACCTTCTGAAAGCCGCGCGCGATCTCCACGCGCTCGAAAGGATGCTGATCCGATGACCGATACGCCCGCTTTTGACGACATCGCGCAGGTCGCAGCGCTGGCAGAGGCGATCCGCGCCGAAGTGGCCAAGGGCGTCGTCGGGCAGGCCGAGACGGTGGATCACCTGCTGATCGCGCTGATGGCGCGCGGCCATGTACTGCTGGAAGGCCCCCCGGGCACGGCCAAGACGTTCCTCGCGCAGTGCTTCGCGGCGACGCTGGGCCTTGGCTTCGGGCGCATCCAGTTCACCCCCGACCTGATGCCCGGCGACATCCTGGGCTCCAACCTGTTCAACTTCCAGACCAGCCAGTTCACGCTTACGCGCGGGCCGATCTTCTGCGACCTCCTGCTCGCCGACGAGATCAACCGCACACCGCCCAAGACGCAGGCGGCGCTGCTCGAAGCCATGCAGGAACGCCGCGTCACGCTGGACGGCGCCGCGCACGCGCTGCCCGCGCACTTCACCGTGGTGGCCACGCAGAACCCGATCGAGAGCCAGGGCGTCTATCCCCTGCCCGAGGCCCAGCTCGACCGCTTCCTGTTCAAGCTGCTGGTGGATTATCCCAGCGTGGAGGAGGAGCGCAGCATCGTCGCGCGTTATGGCGAGAACCGGGGCGCGCCGAGCCCGGCGGACCTCGGCATCGTGCCCGTCGTCAGCGCCGCGCAGCTCGAGGCGGCGACCCGGGCGGTCGCCTCGGTGCGGCTGGCGGAAAGCGTGGTCGACTATATCGTGCGCCTCGTGCGCGCCACGCGCGAGAGCGCCGACCTCGCCTCCGGCGCTTCGCCGCGCGCGGCCGTGCTGCTGGCCGGCGCCGCGCGCGCGCGCGCCGCGCTTGATGGACGCGACTACGTGGTGCCCGACGATGTGAAGGCGCTCAGCTCCGCCGTCCTGCGCCACCGCCTGCTGCTCAGTCCCGCCGCCGAGATCGAGGGCAAGCAGGTCGAAGTGCTGGTCGGCCAGCTCGTCGAGCAGACCGAAGCGCCGCGTTGAACCCCATCGTTCCCACCGCGCGCGCCGCCGTGCTGCTGGCGCTCGCCGCGCCGCTGGCGCTGGTGATCGCGGCGGCGAGCCCTGCCCTGTGGGTGCTCGCGCCCGTGGCCGGGCTGGTCGTGCTGGTGCTCGTGGTCGCCGATGCCCTGCTCGCGGGCCGGGCCGAAGGGCTGGAGGTTCGCGTCCCCACCGACATCGAGGTGGGCGATCCCCATGCCATGTCCGCGCAGGTGCGCTTCACCGGCTCTCCCTCGAGCGCGGAGATGGCGCTGGAATGCGATCCGCGCCTTGTTCCGGGCGGCCGCCTGGACGTCGTGCTCGCACGCAACGAAGGCGCGCTCGCACCCGACCAAGGCGGGCTCACCACAGGCGAGCGACCCGGCGACGACGTGAAGCGCGGCGGGCACGGCTGGCACGGGGCCGGCACGTTCGCGCCTTCGCGGCGCGGCACCGCCGGGGTGGGCCGGGTGTGGCTGCGATGGCGCGGGCCGCTGGGCCTTGGCGCGCGGCAACTGTCCGGCGACCTCGGGCGAGAGGTCCGGGTGTGGCCCAACATCGCCGCCGTGCGCTCCCCCACCCTGCAGACGTTCCTGAAGGATGCCCAGTTCGGCCTTCTCGCCCGCCGCATCCGGGGCGAGGGCACGCAGTTCGAATCGCTTGCCGAGTACCAGCCCGGCATGGACCGCCGCCGGATCGACTGGAAATCCTCCGCCCGCCACGTCCACCTCTACGCCAAGGAATACGAGACCGAGCGCAACAGCCAGATCGTCTTCGCCTTCGACTGCGGCCAGTCGATGTGCGAGCCGATCGCCGGCATGCCAAGGCTGGACCGGGCGGTGTCGGCCGCGCTCGCCACCGCCTTCGTCGCCCTGCGCGGCGGTGACCGGGTGGCGCTGTTCGGCTTCGCCTCGCGGCCCGAGGTATCCACCCCCTTCATCGGCGCGAGCGGTGATTTCCACCGCCTGCAGCGCGCCGCCGCCGGGCTGGAGTACCGCTCCGAGGAGCCGAACTTCACGCTCGCGCTGGCGACGCTCGCCAGTCGCCTGCAGCGCCGCTCGCTGATCGTCGTCTTCTCCGAGTTCACCGATCCCACCAGCGCCGAACTGATGATCGAGAGCATCGGGCGCCTCGTCTCGCGCCATGTCGTGCTGTTCGTGACGATGGACGACGAGGAGCTGGAAGGCCTTTCCGCCGCCCCGCCCGAGGACATGGAGACGCTGTCGATGGCGGTTTCGGCCGACATGCTGCTGCGCCAGCGCGCACTGGTGACCCGACGCCTGCGCCAGCTCGGCGTCGACGTGGTGGAAGCGCCCTGGCGCACGGTCGGCACGCGCCTGCTCGACGCCTATCTAGCCATCAAGCGATCGGGAGCGATCGGATGAACGCCCTTTCCGCCACCCCTTCCACGAACGCCATCGAGCTTGCCGCCCTGCGCTCCGACCGCTTCCGCATCGAGCGCGAGGCAGACTGGCAGCGGCTGGAAGCCATCGTCACCCGCATGGAGAAAGGCCGCCTGCGCCGCATCCCGGACGAGGACCTGCTGGCGCTGCCCGGCCTTTACCGCACCGTCGCCTCCAGCCTTTCGATCGCGCGCGAGACCTCGCTCGATGCAGCGACCCTCGCCTATCTCGAGGCGCTGGTGCAGCGCGCCTGGTTCGTCGTCTACGGGCCGCGCTCGTCGTTGACCGAGTGGCTGCGTGGGTTCCTGGGCGGCGGGTGGAGCGCGGCGGTGCGCGGCATCTGGCTCGACATCGTGGTCGCGCTTGCCGTGATGGTCGCGGGCGTCGTCGTCGGCTGGCTGCTCGTCTCGCACGATCCCGAGTGGTACTTCGCCCTCATGTCGCGCGAGATGGCGGGACCGCGCGTGCCCGGCGCCTCGCCCGAGGCCCTGCGCGCGACGCTGTTTGGCGACAGCAAGCAGGAAGGCATGAGCGTGTTCGCCGCCAAGCTGTTCAGCAACAACGCGCAAGTCTCCATCCTCGCCTTCGCGCTGGGCTTCGCGTTCGGCATCCCGACGCTGCTGCTGCTCGTCCACAACCTTGCGCTGCTGGGCGCCATGGCCTGGCTCTATCACGGCGCGGGGCTGCTGACCGACTTCGCAGGCTGGATCTGCGTTCACGGCACGACCGAGCTTTTCGCCATCCTTCTGGCCGGCGCGGCCGGTCTCCACATCGGCAGGGCCATCGCTTTCCCCGGCGAGCGTCCGATCCTCCAGGCCTCGGCGGAAGCGGGGAGGCGCGCGGCGCTGGTGATGGCGGGGGTGGTGCTGATGCTGGTGGTCGCTGCCCTTCTCGAAGGGTTCGCGCGCCAGCTGGTCGACGACACCTTCGGCCGCTTCGCAATCGGCGGGTTCATGCTGGCGGGCTGGTGCGCCTACTTCTTCGCCTTCGGGCGCGGCGCGGGCAGGCGGCCATGAGCATCGCCACGATGCGGCGGGCGCGGCTGCGCAAGGAGCGCGTGCTCGTCACGCCCGAGGGCATTTCGCTGCCGGTCACCGTCGCGGGGGCGGGCGCGCGGCTGGGCGCGCTGATCCTCGATCTCCTGATTATCCTGCTGCTGATGATCGGCACCACGCTGGCGCTCGCCCAGATCGCGGGCGGCGCGGGCGAGTTCGTGCGCGAGGCGGGCGGGAACGGCCCCGGGGCCAAGGCGATGCAGTTCCTGATGATCGTGTGGATCATCATCATGTTCCTGTTCCGCAACGCCTATTTCCTATACTTCGAGCTGGGGCCGCGCGGCGCGACGCCGGGCAAGCGGCTTGCCGGCATCCGCATCGCCGCGCGCGACGGCGGACGCCTCACCGCCGAGATGGTCATCGCCCGCAATCTGCTGCGCGACATCGAACTGTTCCTGCCCATTCCGCTCATCATGATGGCGGGCGCCGACAGCGGGATGGCCTGGCTGGCGGCCACGGGCTGGTTCGCGATCTTCATGCTCTTCCCCCTGTTCAACCGCGACCGCCTGCGCGCAGGCGACGTGATCGCGGGGAGCTGGGTCCTCGAACGCCCGCGCCGCAAGCTGGAAGCGGCGATGAGCCTGCACGGCGAGCGGGCGGCAGGAGCGGCGGCACAGGACACAGCAGCGGCGGAGCAGTCCCCCTTGGCGCGGCGCTACCGCTTCGAGGAGGCGGAACTGGCGGTCTACGGCGAGTTCGAGCTTCAGTCGCTCGAACGCGTGCTGCGCGACGGGCGCGAGGAGGCGATCGAGACGGTCTACCAGACCATCGCCGCCAAGATCGGCCGCGAGGACGGGTGGGGCGACGAACGGCGGTTCCTTTCGGACTACTACACCCAGTTGCGCGCCCGTCTGGAAGCGGGAATGCGCATGGGCCGGCGCAAGGCCGACAAGCATTCGGAAGGCTAGGCGATGATCGGGAACTTGCGCATCGTGCCGGACGACCTGGGCGGCGAGGCGGTGCTCGCCCTTCTGCAGTTCCACCTCGACGAGATGCACCGCTGGTCGCCGCCCGAAAGCGTCCACGCCATGCCGGCCGAGCGCCTGCGGCAAAGCGACGTCCGCTTCTTCTCGGCTTGGGACGGCGACATGCTGGCCGGCTGCGGCGCGATCAAGCACCTCGATGCGGACCACGGCGAGCTGAAGTCCATGCGCGTCGCGCCGGGCTACCGGCAGCGCGGCGTCGGCCGCGCCATCCTGCTGCGCCTGCTGGAGGAGGCGCGCGAGCGGGGGTATTCGCGGGTGAGCCTGGAAACCGGACGCCCCGCGCCGTTCCTGCCCGCACAGACGCTCTACCTGGCCCATGGCTTCACCCCCTGCCCGCCTTTCGGCAGCTACGTCACGGACGATTTCTCGATGTGCATGACGCTGGAACTGCGCGCATCGGCGGCGGAATGACGTTACCCGCCTGACGGTCCCGGTCCCGCTCCTGTCCCGCTCCCGCCACGCGATTGACGACGAGGGCCCGGCGCCCCTAAGTGCCGCCATGGACATCCGTTTCGCAAACGTTGCCGATGCCGGCGCCCTCGCCCGGCTCGGGACCGACAGCTTCGTTGCCAAGTTCGGCCATCTCTACCGCGCAGAGGACCTTGCCGCCTTCCTCTCGCAGGCGCACACCGAAGCGATCGTGGCACGCGAGATCGCCGATCCCGCCTACCGCGTCTTCCTTGCACAAGACAAAGGCGGCCACTTGCTGGGTTACTGCAAGCTCATCATGGCCTGCGGCTGGCCCGAGCATGCCCGGGGCGCGAACGTGATCGAACTCAAGCAGCTCTACACCGCCCCTGCGGCGACCGGGCAGGGCATCGGTTCCGCCCTCATGGCCCGCGCCGGGGAAGAGGCCGCAGGCTTCGGCGCGGACGAGATCCAGCTCTCGGTCTATTCCGACAATCCGGGCGCGCAGAAGTTCTACGCCCGCTACGGCTTCGGCAAGGTGGCCGACATCCACTTCATGGTCGGCGAGCAGCGCGACGAGGAGTTCCTCTTCGCAAAGCTGCTGGACCGCTAGGCGGCGGTAGCAAGTAGCCTCTTCGCGTTCGGAGTCAGACCCACTTCAGGCGTCGCAGCAGCAGCACTTCCACGGCCAGGATCACCGCGCACAGCCCCGCGACGATCCAGAACCCGTGGGAGCCCTGATCCGCCAGGGGAATGTCGCCGACGTTAATGCCGAGCAGGCCCGTTATGAAGGTCAGCGGCAGGAACACGCCCGCCACCACGGCCAGCACGTATTGCGTGCGCTGGGTGTTCGCGGCGGCCCGGGCGCGAATGTCGTCCTGCAGCACCAGCGCCGATTCCTTGCTGATGTCGATGTCATCCAGATAGCGGCGCAGGCGCGCGATGGACTCGGCGATCTCGCGCCGGTCGTGGTCCTCGAACCACGCGGGCGCGCCGGTGGAGATCGCCATCAGCGCCTCGTGCTGCGGAGACATGTGCCGCTTCAGCGCCAGGCAGTTGCGCCGTATGGTGGCGATCCGGTCGAGCGTGCCGTCGGTGTCCTTCTCGGCGTCCTCGGCCTCCAGCTCGTCGATCATCGCGTTCATGTCGACGATGGCGGGGCTCATGCGGTCGATCAGATGCTCGGTCACAGCCGTGACGAGCGAGCCGGCATCGACCGGCCCCTTGCCCGCGTCGAGATCGTCGGCCACCAGGCGCGGGGTCTGCAGGGCGGCCCGCCGCAGGGTGACGACGCGCACCCCGTCGCACCACAGCTGGATCGAGAGCATGTCCTCGGGCGCCGCGCCGGGGTTGAAGTTGATCCCCCGCAGCGTGGCGACGAGCGTCTCGCCCTCGCGGAACGCGCGCGGGCGGGTGGCATCGCTGGTCAGCAGTTCGGCAGTGGGGTCGGGCACGCCAAGATGGTCCTGCAGCCATTGCTGCACGCCGGGATGGTCCCGCAGGAGGTGCAGCCAGAGCACTTCCCCGCCGCGTGTGGGCGCCCAGTCCTGCACCTCGGCCCAGGCGATGTGGCGCGCGCCGCCCGTCCCGTCGAGCACCCGGCCGAACAGCAGCGGCAGATCATCGGTCCGGTCGGCGTCGGTCGGCATGTCCTCGATCATCGCCTCTCCATGCACCAGATCGCCACGGGGCAAAAGCCGCCTCGGCCGAATTGGCTTCAATCCGTCACCTTGAGCGGCTATGGAAGAGCGCATGTCTTCCATCCGTCCCTGGCGCGACATCGAGCGCCGCAAGAGCCGCCAGATCATGGTCGGCAATGTCCCCGTCGGGGGCGATGCGCCGATCACGGTGCAGACCATGACCAACACCCTCACTTCCGACGCGAAGGCCACGATCGACCAGATCCGCCGGTGCGAGGATGCGGGCGCCGACCTGATCCGCGTGTCCTGCCCGGACGTGGAAAGCACCGCCGCCTTCCGCGAGATCGCGCGCGCGGCACAGGTGCCGCTCATCGCCGACATCCACTTCCACTACAAGCGCGCGCTCGAGGCGGCGGACGCAGGCGCTGCGTGCCTGCGCATCAATCCCGGCAACATCGGCTCGCACGACCGCGTGGCCGAAGTGGTGCGCGCGGCGAAGGCCAACGGCTGCGCCATCCGCATCGGCGTGAACGCGGGCAGCCTGGAAAAGGACCTGCTCGAGAAATACGGCGAGCCCTGTCCCGAAGCGCTGGTCGAATCGGCGCTGGACCACATCAAGCTGCTGCAGGACCACGACTTCCACGAATACAAGGTGGCCGTGAAAGCCAGCGACGTGTTCCTCGCCGTCGCCGCCTACCAGGGCCTTGCCGACGCGGTGGACTGCCCGCTGCACCTCGGCATAACCGAAGCAGGCGGCCTGATCGGCGGCACCGTCAAGTCCTCCATCGGCATGGGCATGCTGCTCTGGTCGGGCATCGGCGACACCTTGCGCGTCTCGCTCTCGGCCGAACCGGAAGAGGAAGTGCGCGTCGGCTTCGAGATGCTGAAGGCGCTGGGCCTGCGCACGCGCGGCGTGCGTGTCGTCTCGTGCCCCTCGTGCGCACGGCAGGGCTTCGACGTGATCCGCACGGTGGAAGCGCTGGAGGAACGCCTGCAGCACATCAAGACGCCGATCTCGCTCTCGGTCCTGGGCTGCGTCGTCAACGGCCCGGGCGAAGCGCGCGAGACCGACATCGGCCTCACCGGCGGCGGCAACGGCAAGCACATGGTCTACCTCTCAGGCGTGACCGACCATGTGATCCAGAGCGAGACCATGCTGGACCACATCGTCAGCCTCGTCGAAGCCAAGGCCGCCGAGATGGAAGCCGCCGCGCAGGAGCAGGCGGTAGCGGCAGAGTAACCGCGCCGAGCGACAGGACCGCGCCCCGCTGCGGCGCGGCGGCGCGGCGGCGCGAACCGGCATTCAGGCCAAGCGCTGCCGGGCGCGAAAGCTCCGCCCTTCCGGACCCGATCGCTCCTGGGCCCTCATACTCGCCGTGATGATCCCGAAAGCAGCCTGTCCGCTTCCGCCCCGTTGCGGTCATTGCAGAAGCCGCGCCTTAAGTTCCACTGAGTGAAACACAACGCATATTGGCGTCTGTTCAACAGCCAATCAATCGCCTTCTTTGACGAATCGAGTATGGACCTCTTTAACGTAGCTCACTGCGGCCCCTGAACGATCTATCAACACGGGGGCCGTTACGCCGACCATTTGAGCGCAAGCGACATTTGCATAAGCTTGGGGCTCGTCATTGCCCGCTTCGCAACGGTCGACTAACCCCGTAGCGGAAATGAGTAGATTTGTTTTAATGTCGAGGGTGCCATTTTTTCCGTTGGGCAACCGGTTAACGCTCAGTACTTGCTCCGGCCGTAATTCGATCTGCGGCTTGTCCATTGGAGGGCTGTACACAGTGATGATTGTGCGAATACGGCCATATGACGGTTTTCCCTCGATTTTTGCAGCAATAAATCTGATGCCGAGAGTCATGGAACAGATTTTTCCGAGGTTGGCTGTATCACCCTGTCCTTCTCCCGGATCGCAGGCAGTAATCTTTCCGTCCGGAGCCACGTCCAATGTAACAGCTTGGTAAAGAGGCTCATTTGAGGTCGCACTTACACGCGCGGTCGCAATTCTCTGAAAAAGTTGGTTTGCTACCCTCTGGTCGGCAGAAGCAGCAACTAATGCACCTGCCAGTGAAATTATGCCAATTACCATGCTAATTAGTTCCTAGTTTAAAATCCATTTAGCATGAACGGATTGGTCATTCCAGTTCTCTGCCACCGCTACGAACCTGCGTCCGCTTTCCATCCCTCTCGGCCCCTCAGGAGGCCGAGGACCGCATGCAGTAACGGACTGTCCGATACGCTCGCCGCGCGAAGGAAAGCGGCTTGCATGCCGATAGAGACCCCCGCGCCCTGCCCGATGGTCGCTGGCACGAAAAACCCCGCCGGATCGCTCCAGCGGGGTCGTTCGCTTGGCCGAGGCAGGCGCTCGAGGCTTATGCCTCGGTGTTGCCTTCCGCCTGATCGTCGCCCTTGATCAGGTAGTCGCCGGCGTCGGCGTCGGTGCCGTGGGTCTCGCCCTCGACGGCTGCCAGCGGGCTGTCGCCCAGGTCGTCCGCCGGATCGCGAGCCAGTTCCGCCCGGTGCTCTTCCTCGGCCGTGTTGGCGAGGATCATGGCCTCCTGCACGCGGCGGGTGGCCGCACGCAGGGCCGCGTCACGGCTGGAGGCCGCCACGCGGACGCGGTTCATGCCCGCACCCGTGCCTGCCGGGATGAGGCGACCCACGATCACGTTCTCCTTGAGACCGATCAGCGAGTCCTTCTTGCCCTCGACCGCCGCCTGCGTGAGCACGCGGGTGGTTTCCTGGAACGACGCCGCGGAGATGAACGAGCGGGTCTGCAGCGAGGCCTTGGTGATGCCCAGCAGCACCGGCTTGCCCTCGGCCGGCTTCTGGCCGGGGGCGAGCTTGGCGTTGACCTCGGCCATCTCCTCGTAGTCGACCTGCTCGGCCGCCAGCAGCGTGGTGTCGCCGCCGTCGGTGATCTCGACCTTCTGCAGCATCTGGCGAACGATCACCTCGATGTGCTTGTCGTTGATCTTCACGCCCTGCAAGCGGTAGACTTCCTGGATTTCCGCCACCAGGTATTCCGCCAGCGCTTCCACGCCGAGGACTTCCAGGATGTCGTGCGGATCGGGCGAGCCCGAAACCAGGTTGTCGCCCTTCTTGACCCAGTCGCCTTCCTGAACGTCGACGACCTTGGACTTGGGGATCAGGTACTCGACCGGTTCACCCTCCTCGGGGATGATCGCGATCTTGCGCTTGGCCTTGTAGTCACGGACGAACTCGACGCGGCCCGAGACCTTGGCGATGACCGCGTTGTCCTTCGGCTTGCGGGCCTCGAACAGCTCGGCAACGCGCGGCAGACCACCGGTGATGTCGCGGGTCTTGGCGGCTTCGCGGCTGGCACGGGCGATGATGTCGCCCGCCTCGACCGTCTGGCCGTCCTCGACCGAGAGCGTGGTGCCCGGCGCCAGCATGTAGCGCGCGGCCTCGCCGCTCGCATCGTCGAGAAGCGTCAGGCGGGGACGCAGGTCCTCCTTCTTCTTCGCGCGGCTGGAGGAACGGTCCTCGGTCACGACGCGGCTGGTCATGCCGGTCGCATCGTCGACATGCTCGGTCAGCGTGCGGGTATCGATCAGGTCCTGGTACTTGATCACGCCCGAGGTCTCGGTGATGATCGGCAGGGTGAACGGATCCCACTCGGCCAGGCGCTCGCCCTGCTCGACCTTGGCGCCGCTCGTGTGGAGCAGCACCGTACCGTAAGGCACGCGGTGCAGCGCGCGCTCGCGGCCCTCGGTGTCGAACAGCACGATCTCGCCGTTGCGGGCAAGGCTCAGGCGACGGCCGCGCTTGTCGACGATCGTGGGGATGTCGCGATATTCGACATGGCCCGCGCTGATCGCTTCGAGGTGCGAGGTCTCGTTGAGCTGCGCCGCGCCGCCGATGTGGAAGGTACGCATGGTCAGCTGCGTGCCCGGCTCACCGATCGACTGCGCCGCGATGACGCCGACGGCTTCACCGATGTTCACCGGCGTACCACGGGCAAGGTCACGCCCGTAGCAGGTGCCGCAGACGCCCTGCGTAGCTTCGCAGATCAGCGGCGAGCGGATGCGCGCCGACTGCAGGCCGGTGGTCTCGATCGCAGCGACCGCCGCTTCGTCGAGGAGCTGGCCCTTGACCGCGATGGTGTTGCCTTCCTTGTCGACGATGTCCTCGGCCAGGGTACGGCCCAGGATACGCTCGGCAAGCGAGGCGATCACCGAACCGCCCTGCACGATCGAGCGCATTTCCAGCGCGCGCTCGGTGCCGCAGTCGTCGACGACGACGACGCAGTCCTGCGACACGTCGACCAGACGGCGGGTCAGGTAACCCGAGTTCGCCGTCTTGAGCGCCGTGTCCGCCAGGCCCTTGCGGGCGCCGTGGGTCGAGTTGAAGTATTCAAGGACGGTCAGGCCTTCCTTGAAGTTCGAGATGATCGGGGTCTCGATGATCTCGCCCGACGGCTTGGCCATGAGGCCGCGCATGCCGGCAAGCTGCTTCATCTGCGCCGGGCTACCACGGGCGCCCGAGTGGCTCATCATGTAGATCGAGTTGATCTGGGCCATGCGGCCCGTCTCGGGATCGATCGGCTGGGCCTTGATCTCGTCCATCATGGCGTTCGCCACCTGGTCGCCGCAGCGGCTCCAGGCGTCGATCACCTTGTTGTACTTCTCCTGCTGGGTGATCAGGCCGTCCTGGTACTGCTGCTCGTAGTCGGCAACCAGTTCCTTGGTCTCGGCGACGAGAGCGACCTTGCTCTCGGGGATGATCATGTCGTCCTTGCCGAACGAGATGCCCGCCTTGAACGCGTGGCGGAAGCCAAGGCTCATGATGGCGTCGGCGAAGAGCACCGTGTCCTTCTGGCCGGTGTGACGATACACCTGGTCGATGACGTCCCCGATTTCCTTCTTGGTGAGAAGGCGGTTGACGACGTCGAAAGGCACCTTGTGCGACTTGGGCAGGCACTCGGCAAGGAGCATGCGGCCCGGAGTGGTCTCGAAGCGCGCCATGTACTGCTGGCCGTTCTCGTCGGTCTGCGGCACGCGGGCCTCGATCTTCGAGTGCAGCGTGACGGCGCCCACGTGAAGCGCCTGGTGCACTTCGGCCATGTCGGAGAACTTCATGCCCTCGCCCGGCTCGCCGTCGCGGTCGAGCGACAGATAGTACAGGCCAAGAACCATGTCCTGCGAAGGCACGATGATCGGCTTGCCATTGGCGGGCGAGAGGATGTTGTTGGTCGACATCATCAGCACGCGCGCTTCGAGCTGGGCTTCCAGCGAAAGCGGCACGTGGACGGCCATCTGGTCACCGTCGAAGTCGGCGTTGAAGGCCGAGCAGACGAGCGGGTGCAGCTGGATCGCCTTGCCCTCGATCAGCACGGGCTCGAACGCCTGGATGCCGAGGCGGTGGAGCGTGGGCGCGCGGTTCAGCATGACCGGGTGCTCACGAATGACTTCGTCGAGGATGTCCCAGACTTCCTTGCGCTCCTTCTCGACCCACTTCTTGGCCTGCTTCAGGGTCATGGAGAGACCCTTGGCATCGAGGCGGGCGTAGATGAACGGCTTGAACAGCTCGAGCGCCATCTTCTTGGGCAGGCCGCACTGGTGCAGCTTGAGCTCGGGACCGGTCACGATGACCGAACGGCCCGAATAGTCGACGCGCTTGCCAAGCAGGTTCTGGCGGAAGCGGCCCTGCTTGCCCTTGAGCATGTCGGACAGCGACTTCAGCGGACGCTTGTTGGCGCCGGTGATGACGCGACCGCGGCGGCCGTTGTCGAACAGCGCGTCGACCGCTTCCTGCAGCATGCGCTTTTCGTTGCGCACGATGATGTCGGGCGCGCGCAGCTCGATCAGGCGCTTGAGGCGGTTGTTGCGGTTGATGACGCGGCGATACAGGTCGTTGAGGTCCGAGGTCGCGAAGCGGCCACCGTCCAGCGGCACCAGCGGGCGCAGTTCGGGCGGGATGACCGGCACGACGTCGAGGATCATCCACTCGGGGCGGTTGCCCGAATCGATGAACGATTCCACCACCTTGAGGCGCTTGATGATCTTCTTGGGCTTGAGCTCCGACTTGGTCGTCTCAAGCTCCTGCAGAAGGTCGGCGCGCTCCTGCTCGAGGTCGAGCGCGATGAGCATCTGCTTCACCGCCTCGGCGCCGATGCCGGCCGAGAAGGCGTCTTCGCCATACTCGTCCTGCGCGTCGAGCATCTCGTCTTCGGTCAGGAGCTGGTACTTCTCGAGCGGGGTCAGGCCCGGCTCGATCACGATGTAGCTCTCGAAGTAAAGGACGCGCTCGAGCAGCTTGAGCTGCATGTCAAGCAGCAGGCCGATGCGCGAGGGCAGCGACTTGAGGAACCAGATGTGCGCGACCGGCGCGGCCAGCTCGATGTGGCCCATGCGCTCGCGGCGCACCTTGGTCACGGTGACCTCGACGCCGCACTTCTCGCACACGACGCCCTTGTACTTCATGCGCTTGTACTTGCCGCAAAGGCACTCGTAGTCCTTCACGGGACCGAAGATGCGGGCGCAGAACAGGCCGTCACGCTCGGGCTTGAACGTGCGGTAGTTGATGGTTTCCGGCTTCTTGATCTCGCCGAAGGACCAGGAGCGGATACGCTCGGGGCTCGCCAGTCCGATCTGGATCTGGTCGAACGTCTCGGGCTTGGCCATCTGGTTCGTGAACTTGGTCAGGTCGTTCATAGTTCAATCCCTCTGGGGGTGAATTCTTTCTCTGCGCGGGGAGGGAAGGGCGAGGCGCGAAGGCCCCGCCCGAAATCCCTTACTCCGCCGCGAGCGCCACGCCGTCGTCGTCCTCGCTGTCGTCCAGCGACGAGAGTTCGACGTTGAGGCCGAGGCTGCGCATTTCCTTGACGAGAACGTTGAAGCTCTCGGGAATGCCGGCCTCGAAGGTGTCGTCGCCCTTGACGATCGCTTCGTAGACCTTGGTGCGGCCGACCACGTCGTCCGACTTCACCGTCAGCATTTCCTGCAGGGTATACGCCGCGCCGTAGGCCTGGAGAGCCCAGACCTCCATCTCACCAAAGCGCTGGCCGCCGAACTGCGCCTTACCGCCCAGCGGCTGCTGGGTGACGAGCGAGTACGGACCGATCGAACGGGCGTGGATCTTGTCGTCGACGAGGTGGTGCAGCTTGAGCACGTACTTCATGCCGACAGTCACCTTGCGGTCGAACCTGTCGCCGGTGCGCCCGTCGAACAGGTTCACCTGGCCCGATTCGTCCAGCCCGGCGAGCTTGAGCATGTCGGACACGTCCTTCTCGACCGCGCCGTCGAAGACCGGCGAGCCCATCGGGACGCCCTTGCGAACCGAATCCGCGAACTCGACGATCTGGTCGTCGGTGCGCTCCGCGATGTCCTTGGCGTAGTTGTCGCCGTAGATCTCGGTGAGCAGTTCACGAACGGCTTCCGGCGGCTGGCCGGCGACCGGGTTCGGGTTGGCGGCACGCCATGCGTCCAGAGCTTCGCCGATACGCGCGCCCAAGCCGCGGGCAGCCCAGCCAAGGTGCGTCTCGAAGATCTGGCCCACGTTCATGCGCGAAGGCACGCCGAGCGGGTTCATCACGAAGTCCACGGGGGTGCCGTCTTCCAGGAAGGGCATGTCCTCCAGCGGCAGGATGCGGCTGATGATGCCCTTGTTGCCGTGGCGGCCGGCCATCTTGTCGCCCGGCTGCAGCTTGCGCTTCACCGCGACGAAGACCTTGACCATCTTGAGCACGCCGGGCGCCAGCTCGTCGCCGCGTTCCAGCTTCTCCTTGCGGTCCTCGAACTTCTCCTGGATCGCCTTCACGGTAAGGTCGTACTGGGTCTTCACCGCCTCGAGCTGCGACTGCACGTGGTCGTCGGCGACCGCGAACTTCCACCACTCGTGACGCTCGACCTCGTCCAGCACCTCGTCGGTGATCTCGATGCCCTTCTTGAGGCCCTTGGGCGCGGCAGTCGCGACCTGGCCGAGGAGCATGTCCTTCAGACGGTTGTAGGTGGCGCGGTTGAGGATCGCGCGCTCGTCCTCGCGGTCCTTGGCGAGGCGTTCGATTTCCTCGTTCTGGATCGCGCGGGTACGATCGTCCACCTCGATGCCGTGGCGGTTGAAGACGCGCACGTCGACGATGGTGCCCGAGACGCCCGGCGGGAGACGCAGCGAGGTATCGCGAACGTCCGAAGCCTTTTCACCGAAGATGGCGCGCAGCAGCTTTTCTTCCGGCGTCATCGGCGATTCACCCTTGGGCGTGATCTTGCCGACCAGGATGTCGCCCGGGTGCACTTCGGCACCGATGTAGACGATGCCCGCCTCGTCGAGGTTGCGCAGGGCTTCCTCGCCGACGTTCGGGATGTCGCGGGTGATGTCCTCCGGACCCAGCTTGGTGTCGCGGGCCATGACTTCGAACTCGTCGATGTGGATCGACGTGAACACGTCGTCCTTCACGATGCGCTCGGAGATGAGGATCGAGTCCTCGTAGTTGTAGCCGTTCCAGGGCATGAACGCGACCAGCACGTTGCGGCCCAGCGCCAGCTCGCCGAACTCGGTCGACGGGCCGTCGGCGATGATGGTGCCGGCCTGGACGATCTCGCCCACCTTCACCAGCGGGCGCTGGTTGATGCAGGTCGACTGGTTGGAACGCTCGAACTTCTGGAGGCGGTAGATGTCGACGCCCGACTTGCCCGGCTCGATGTCGCCGCTGGCGCGGATGACGATACGGGTCGCGTCGACCTGGTCGACGATACCGGCGCGCAGGGCCGAGATCGCAGCGCCCGAATCGCGCGCCACGGTCTCTTCCATGCCGGTGCCCACGTAAGGCGCGTCGGCCTTGACGAGCGGCACGGCCTGACGCTGCATGTTCGAGCCCATGAGAGCGCGGTTGGCGTCGTCGTTCTCGAGGAACGGAATGAGCGACGCGGCGACCGAGACGAGCTGCTTGGGCGAGACGTCCATCAGTGTGATCTGGTCGCGCGGGCTCATCACGAACTCGCCGTTCTGGCGGGCCGAGACGAGCTCTTCCGCGAAGCTGCCGTCCTCGTTGGTGGCGGCCGACGCCTGCGCGACGGTGTGCTTCTGCTCTTCCATGGCCGAGAGGTACACGACCTCGCCGGTCACCTTGCCGTCGATCACCTTGCGGTACGGCGTCTCGATGAAGCCGTACTTGTTGACGCGGGCGAAGGTGGAAAGCGAGTTGATCAGACCGATGTTCGGGCCTTCCGGCGTTTCGATCGGGCAGATGCGGCCGTAGTGGGTCGGGTGGACGTCGCGGACTTCGAAGCCGGCGCGCTCACGGGTGAGACCGCCCGGGCCAAGCGCCGAAACGCGGCGCTTGTGGGTGACTTCCGAAAGCGGGTTGGTCTGGTCCATGAACTGCGAGAGCTGCGAGGAGCCGAAGAACTCGCGCACCGCAGCCACGGCGGGCTTCGCGTTGATGAGGTCGTTTGGCATGACCGTCGACACGTCGACCGACGACATGCGCTCCTTGACCGCACGCTCCATGCGCAGGAGGCCGACGCGGTACTGGTTCTCGAGCAGCTCGCCCACCGAACGCACGCGGCGGTTGCCGAGGTTGTCGATGTCGTCGATCTCGCCCTTGCCGTCCTTGAGGCCGACCAGTTCCTTGACGACCGCGAGGATGTCCTCGGTGCGCAGGGTGGTGACGGTGTCCTCGGCGTCGAGGCCAAGGCGCATGTTCAGCTTCACGCGGCCCACGGCCGAGAGGTCGTAGCGGTCCGCATCGAAGAACAGGCCGTCGAACAGGGCTTCGGCGGTTTCCTTCGTCGGCGGTTCGCCCGGACGCATGACCTTGTAGATGGCTTCCAGGCCCATCTCGCGGTTCTCGGCCTTGTCGGCCTTGAGCGTGTTGCGGATCCAGGGACCGGTGTTGATCTCGTCGATGTCGAGCAGGTCGATCTGGTCGAAGCCGGCACGGTCGAGCGCCTCGAGGTTCTCGGGGCTGACTTCGTCGCCCGCCTCGATGTAGATGCGGCCCGTCGACTCGTCGATGAGGTCCTTGGCCGAATAGCGCCCGAAGATTTCCTCGGTCGGGATCAGCAGCTCCTCGAGACCGTCCTTCTGCGCCTTGTTGGCGGCGCGGGGGCTGATCTTGGTGCCGGCCGGGAACACGACTTCGCCCGACTTCGCATCGACGATGTCGAACGCCGGCTTGGCGCCGCGCCATGCCTCGGGAGCATAGGGCAGCTGCCAGCCACCCGACCCGCGCTTCCACGAGATGGTGGCGTAGAAGTGGTCGAGGATCGCCTCGCTGTCGAGACCCAGCGCGAAGAGCAGCGAGGTGACGGGCAGCTTGCGCTTGCGGTCGATGCGGACGTTGACGATGTCCTTGGCGTCGAACTCGAAGTCGAGCCACGAACCACGGTACGGGATCACGCGGGCGGCGAAGAGGAACTTGCCCGAAGCGTGGGTCTTGCCGCGGTCGTGGTCGAACAGGACGCCCGGCGAGCGGTGCATCTGGCTGACGATCACGCGCTCGGTGCCGTTGATGAAGAAGGTGCCGTTCTCCGTCATCAGGGGCATGTCGCCCATGTAGACGTCCTGCTCCTTGATATCGAGGACCGAACGGGTCTCGGTCTCGGCGTCGACCTCGAACACGATGAGGCGCAGCGTGACCTTCATCGGGGCGGCATAGGTGATGCCGCGCTGGCGACACTCGGTCACGTCGTACTTGGGGTCTTCCAGCTCGTAGTGGACGAAGTCCAGCTCGCTGGTGCCCGCGAAGTCGCGGATCGGGAATACCGAGCGCAGCGTCTTCTCCAGGCCCGAGACATAGCCCGTTGCCGGATCGGAGCGCAGGAACTGCTCGTAGCTCTCGCGCTGGACCTCGATCAGGTTGGGCATCTGGACGACTTCGTGGATGTCGCCGAAGATCTTGCGGATGCGCTTCTTGGCGGAGCGCAACAGGGCGTGGTCGATGGGCTTGGTGGCCATGAGCTGGTCTTGCCTCTTCGCTTCTGGCGGACCGATTCGCTAGCCGAACCGGACCGGAAAATTTCGTTGCCGCGAGAACGATGCCTCCTGCCGCGAGGCAGGTCATCCGAAACGCGAAAAGGCCGCACGGCGCGCGGATTCCCTAGCATGGGAACACCCTGCGGCCAGCAGCCTTACACGTCGGATGAAACCCGGTATCGCCTCCTTCCCGGACAAGTCCCCGCGCATGGACCCGTCTTGCTCGAAGCGACCGAGCGAGGCCGCCATATAGGACCCGGGCAGCGCCCTGTCAAACGCGGCGCAGCGCATCTCCGCGCGCCTGAACCCTAAACGCGTCAGGTTCATCCAGGGTACTGGCGATGACGGCGGCAAGTATCGCCTCGTCCGGCAAGGCCCTTCGACTTGTCCAGTATTTGTGCGCTTGCGGGCTCCGGATGCGGCGAAGCGCGTTGTTACTGTCATGGACCACATTCGCGCACCCCGCCCGTTTCGCGGCACGGCCGCAGCAGCCACCCTCCTTGCCCTGGCGGCGGTGCCGGAGGCGGGACTGGCGCAGGATGGAGCGGCCACCGCTCCGGCTCCGGCGCAGATCACTTCGGATGCGGCAGCGCCCGGCCCGCATGCCGCAAGGGTTCCGCCGCGTGTCCCGACATCCGAGTCCAGAGGCACCGCCGTCGATGGCGCGCTGGCCCAAGGCGCGGTGCCGCCCGCCGGACCTGCTCCCGCTCGCGTCGCTCCGCCGTCGCGCCGGACGGCCGACCTGCCGCTGGCGGGCGTTGCGGGGCTGCTCGCCGCGGCGGGAGTTTCCGCCGCCGGCATCGCCGCCATGCGTCGCAGACGGCCCGAGCATCGCACGGACGAGGACCGGCATAGCCCTCATCACGCCCGGCGCTGAGGTCCGCGCCAAATGACGCTTCCCTGGGCGCGCCATCACGCAACCTTGCGGCGCTGCGCCTCTCGGACCTTGACTAGCGCCCCTGCTTGCGCCATTGGCCCGCTCCGAGCGGCACAGTGATTCTGCGCCGATCATCCGTCCGAGACCGCTGCCGGGGGCTTCCCCCTTAATCTGCAGCCTAGACGGGGACAAGGAAATCACCCGGCCCTGCGCTCCTTCGAGCATGGTGCCACCTTTCGTGCCACGGCACGAAAACTCCTTCCCCTTCGACGGACTCGCCCGCAGTGCGACACCGGATTCCGGTGGAGCGCTTCGGACAATACGTAGCCGGCTGCGCGGGGTTCGCCTCTCGCGGCCATTGTGAAGGAGTAAGGCATGGATCGTTCGCAGAAAGCCGAATCGGTCGCCCAGCTCAACGCGATCTTTTCCGAGGCCGGCGCGGTGGTCATCACCCGCAACCTCGGCATGACGGTGGCCCAGTCCACCGCCCTGCGCGGAAAGATGCGTGAAGTTGGCGCGGACTACAAGGTTGCGAAGAACCGTCTTGCCAAGCTTGCCATCGCGGACACCGACTATGTCGGCGTCGGCGACTTCCTGACCGGCCCGACGGCCATCGCCACTTCGGTGGACCCCGTCGCAGCCGCCAAGGCCGTCGTCGAATTCGCCAAGACGACCGACAAGATCGAGATCGTCGGCGGCGCGATGGGTTCGCAGGTTCTGACCCCCGAAGGCGTCAAGGCTCTGGCCTCGATGCCCTCGCTCGACGAACTGCGCGCCAAGCTCATCGGCCTCGTCCAGGCTCCGGCGACCAAGATCGCCCAGCTTTCGACCGCTCCGGCGGCCAAGCTGGCTCGCGTCTTTGCCGCCTACGCCGAGAAGGACGCTGCCTGAGCCGCGAGCCCAGCATTGCGTTTCTAACGATTTATCCCGCTGCCGCATGAGGCGTCGGCGGGACCACAGATCAGGAGTGAAGTAACATGGCCGATATCGCCAAGCTTGTTGAAGAACTGTCGCAGCTGACCGTCCTCGAGGCCGCTGACCTCGCCAAGGCTCTCGAAGAGGCATGGGGCGTTTCCGCCGCTGCCGCCGTTGCCGTTGCAGCCCCGGCTGCCGGTGGCGACGCTGGCGCCGCCGCTGAAGAGAAGACCGAATTCGACGTGATCCTCACCGGCGACGGTGGCAAGAAGATCCAGGTCATCAAGGAAGTCCGCGCCATCACCGGCCTGGGCCTCGCTGAAGCCAAGGCTCTTGTCGAAGGCGCTCCGAAGGCCGTCAAGGAAGGCGCTTCGAAGGCTGAAGCCGAAGAGATCAAGAAGAAGATCGAGGAAGCCGGCGGCACCGTCGAGCTCAAGTAATCTTCTTCCCGGTTTCCTGTCGAACAGACACGGGACCCGGGCAGTTGCAGGAAAGGGCGGTGCCGCAAGGCGCCGCCCTTTTCGCATGCGCTGCCCGCATGAACGGCCGAGCCGCCCGGCGGTTACTCGCGCGCCTGCTGCGGCTTGAGCGTCTCCAGGTAGTCGATGATGGCCCGGCGTTTCTGCGGGTCGGAGACGGGAAGCACCATCTTGGTCCCGGGGACCATCTTCATCGGTCCCTGCAGCCATGTGTCGAGGCTGGCGCGATCCCACGTTATGCCGGACGCGCGCAGCGCCGGGCTGAAGGCATAGCCGGGCGTGGAGCCCGCCTTCGCGCCCACGACGCCCGCCAGCGTGGGGCCGATCCCGTTCTGGCTGGCCTGCGTGGAATGGCAAGAGCGGCACACCATGAAGGCGGGCGGCGCCGGATCGGTGATGGCGGCAGAGGTGGCGGGGGCAGAGACGGCCGGAGAAGCAGGCGAACCGCTCGCGGCCGGGGTGGAAGCCTCATCCTTCGTGCCGCCGCAGCTCGCCAGGATCGCCGCGAGGGGAAGCGCGAGCGCACGGCGGGTGGTCATCATCGCAGAACCTCTCCTTGATCGGCACGGCACCTAATACAGCCCGCCGGCAAAGAGAAGCGGCGTGCCGACCCCAAGGAAATCGCTTCCCTGCCTGCGCCCAAGGCCCTATCGCGGCCCCGGTATGAGGGAGAGCCACCAAGTCCATCCGCTCCGCGCCGAGCTTGCCGCCACCCTGCGCCTTGCGGGGCCCTTGGCGCTCGCCAACATGCTGCAGATGGCGGTCTTCGCGATCGACGTGATCTTCGTCGCCCGGCTCGGCCAGGAAGCGCTCGCCGCATCCAGCCTTGCCGTCGCCATCGTGGCCGTGCTGATGATGGGGCTGAACGGCGTCACCGGAGCCGTCGCCCCGCTGATCGCGGCCGAAGTGGGCCGCCGCCGCAATTCCGTGCGCGAGGTGCGGCGCTCGACCCGCATGGCCTTGTGGCTGGCGGTCGGCCTTGGCCTCGGCGCGGTGGCGATCTCCTTCTTCGGCGAGTGGATCATGCTGGCCACCGGGCAGGAGCCGCGCATCGCCGCCATTTCCGGGCACTTCATCCAGGTGCTTTCGCTGGCGCTGGTGCCCATGGCGATAGCCAACGTGCTGCGCACTTTCGTCTCGGCGCTGGGCCGGCCGTTCTTCGCCACGCTGATCACCGCTCTGGCGATCGGCGTCAACGCCCTCGGCAACTACGCGCTCGTCTTCGGCAACCTTGGCATGCCCGCCCTCGGGCTGACCGGCTCGGCGCTGGCGAGTACGATCACCGCCTGCGTCACGGTGCTCGCCTATGCCCTCGCCATCGGCACCGACCGCCAGTTGCGCCGCTTCCATGTCTTCGGCCGCTGGTGGCGTCCGGAGTGGAGCCGCCTGCGCCAGATGCTCGCGCTGGGGCTGCCGATCTCGGCCACGCTCATCGCCGAGGGCGGGCTGTTCAGCGGCGCGGCCTTCCTCATGGGCCGGGTCGGAGAGGCAGAGCTTGCCGCCCATACCGTGGCGCTGCAGATCGCGGCTTTCGCCTTCCAGGTCCCCTTCGGCATCGGCCAGGCCGCAACGATCCGGGTCGGCTACCACTACGGCGCCGGGGATCGCGCCGCCATCGGGCGAGCGGGCTGGGCGGCCATCGCCATCGGCCTTGCCTTCGTGGGCGTTTCCGCGCTTGCCATGCTGCTGTTCCCCCGCCTCTTCATCTCTGCCTACATCGACGTGGACGCGCCGGTGAACGCGGGGCTGGTCGCGCTTGCCATGCAGTACCTGTTCGTGGCCGCCGTCTTCCAGTTGACCGACGGCGTCCAGGCGATCGTCGCAGGCGCGCTGCGCGGGATACAGGACACCCGCGTGCCCGCGATTATCGCCATCGTCGGCTACTGGGCCGCTGGCTTCGCCACCTCCGTCGTGCTCGGCCTGTTCACGCCGCTGGAAGGCACAGGCGTTTGGATCGGACTTGCCGTGGGCCTGACGGTCGCGGCGATCCTTCTCCTGGCCCGCTGGCACTGGCGCGAGCGGTTCCGCCTCGTGCCTGAAACCGCGCCGTCGCCCCACGCCGCCCCGATCATCCACGCGGCGATCGCCTGAGCCGTCATCCTTCGGTCATCGAAGCGGGTCATCCTAGCCGTGCCTGCCACTCCCTTGCCTGCCTCGCCGCCGCGATACCGAACCCGGCCTGAATTTTTTCTGCGAGAGCCCGCTTGACGCCCTGCCGGGCTCGGACCATATCCAGCGCCGTTGGCACTCCCGAGTGTAGAGTGCCAACCCCAATTTCAGTTCGTTGGATATAGGGAGACACCCCAATGACTTTCCGCCCGCTGCACGACCGTGTTCTCGTGCGCCGCGTCGAGGCCGAGGAAAAGACGGCCGGTGGCATCATCATCCCCGACAGCGCCAAGGAAAAGCCCGCTGAAGGCGAAATCGTCTCCGTCGGCACCGGCACCCGCGCCGAGAACGGCACCGTCACTCCGCTCGACGTCAAGGTCGGCGACCGCGTGCTGTTCGGCAAGTGGTCAGGCACCGAAGTGAAGGTCGGCGGCGAAGACCTGCTGATCATGAAGGAATCGGACATCCTGGGCGTGATCGGCTGAGCCGAACCCCTGATAACCGAAACCACACCCTGATTTACTGAAGGAATTCAAAATGGCAGCCAAGGACGTAAAGTTCTCGCGCGACGCTCGCGAGCGCATTCTCGCCGGTGTCGACACTCTCGCCAATGCCGTCAAGGTGACCCTGGGCCCCAAGGGCCGCAACGTCGTGATCGAAAAGAGCTTCGGCGCTCCGCGCATCACCAAGGACGGTGTCTCGGTCGCCAAGGAAATCGAACTCAAGGACAAGTTCGAGAACATGGGCGCGCAGATGCTGCGCGAAGTGGCCTCGAAGGCCAACGACAAGGCCGGTGACGGCACCACCACCGCGACCGTCCTCGCCCAGGCGATCGTTCGCGAGGGCATGAAGTCGGTTGCGGCCGGCACCAACCCCATGGACCTCAAGCGCGGCATCGACCTCGCCGTCCTCAAGGTCGTCGAGAACCTCAAGGCCCGTTCGACCCCGGTCGCCGGTTCCTCGGAAATCGCTCAGGTCGGCGTGATCTCGGCCAACGGCGACCGTGAAGTCGGCGAGAAGATCGCCGAGGCCATGGAAAAGGTCGGCAAGGAAGGCGTCATCACCGTCGAGGAGGCCAAGGGTCTCGAATTCGAACTCGACGTTGTCGAGGGCATGCAGTTCGACCGCGGCTACCTCTCGCCCTACTTCGTCACCAACCCCGAGAAGATGACGGTCGAGCTCGAGAACCCGTACATCCTCATCCACGAGAAGAAGCTGTCGTCGCTGCAGTCGCTGCTTCCGATCCTGGAAGCGGTTGTCCAGTCGGGCCGTCCGCTCCTCATCATCGCCGAGGACATCGAGGGCGAGGCTCTGGCCACGCTCGTCGTCAACAAGCTGCGCGGCGGCCTCAAGATCGCTGCCGTCAAGGCTCCGGGCTTCGGCGACCGTCGCAAGGCCATGCTGGGCGATATCGCCACGCTGACCGCCGGCGAGATGATCTCGGAAGACCTCGGCATCAAGCTCGAGAGCGTCACGCTCGGCATGCTGGGCCAGGCCAAGAAGGTCACCATCGACAAGGACAACACCACCATCGTCGATGGCGCCGGTTCGGCTGACGAGATCAAGGCACGCGTCGAGCAGATCCGCGCCCAGATCGAAGTCACCACCAGCGACTACGACCGCGAGAAGCTCCAGGAGCGCCTCGCGAAGCTGGCCGGCGGCGTCGCCGTCATCAAGGTCGGCGGTGCCACCGAAGTCGAGGTGAAGGAGCGCAAGGACCGCGTCGACGACGCGCTGCACGCCACCCGCGCTGCCGTTGAAGAAGGCATCGTCCCCGGCGGCGGCACCGCGCTGCTCTACGCAACGCGCGCTCTCGAGGGCCTCAGCGGCGCCAACGAGGACCAGACCCGCGGCATCGACATCGTCCGCAAGGCGATCGCGGCTCCGGTTCGCCAGATCGCCGAGAACGCCGGCAACGACGGCGCAGTCGTCGCGGGCAAGCTGCTCGACCAGTCGGACGAAGGCATCGGCTTCAACGCCGCCACCGAAGTCTACGAGAACCTGAAGGCCGCCGGCGTCATCGACCCGACCAAGGTCGTGCGCACCGCGCTGCAGGACGCCTCGTCGGTCGCAGGCCTGCTGATCACCACCGAAGCCGCGATCGTCGAGCGCGCCGAGGACAAGCCCGCGATGCCGGCAATGCCCGGCGGCATGGGCGGCATGGGTGACATGGGCTTCTAAGAAACCTCATCGTCCACGCGACCAACAGGAAGGGGCCGGGAGAGCGATCTCCCGGCCCCTTTCGCTTGCGCGGGAAGAGGTGTGGGCACGCGCGGACCACCCGAGGCCGCTTCCCCGGGCATCTGGGCGCGTGCGCGGCAAGGGCCGCGTGCCTGCTCACTGTCTCCCCGCCGCAACAGCCAGCGGGCTGCCCGGTTCAGGACCATGAAAGGTGCATGTCGATATCGAATAGCTCCTCACGTCCTTTCGCCAGAATCGTACCAGCTGGTGAAAGGAATGTGCGCAATCAGGAAATTGCCGCATGTGGAACGCGCTTCGTCGCTCGACTCTGGCGTTTTGTCGCTGGCCCGTTAACCGATTGGGAACTTGGACAAGATAAGGTGGGGACTGCATGACCGGGGCAGACCGACTTCCTGCACGACGCGCGAGCCGCGTCGGACGCTTTCTCGCCGTGGCGGCGGCAACGGCCGCTGCTGCGCTTCTGCCACAAGGTGCCGCTCTGGCGCAGCACGTCGTGCCGATGACCTCGCCCGTCGGGGCACCGGTGTCGCGTGCGACCGACCAGGTGGTCCAGATCCAGAACAGCTTCGACGATCTGTTCGGCACCGAGCAGCGCGGCCCGCGCAGCTACTCCTCTCCTTTTGGCCAACAACTCGCCGCCGTGGCCAATGCCTCGCAGGGCCGCATCGGCGTGGCGGCGATGGACCTTTCCACCGGACGCATGGTCGACGTGCTGGGCAACCAGCGGTTCCCGATGGCCAGCACCAGCAAGATCGCCATCGCGGCAACTTTCCTGGAAGGCGTCGACAAGGGCAAGTGGAGCCTTTCCAGCGAATTCCCGCTGATGGTGCCGGTCGCCTCGCGCCCCTTCTCGAGCGCCGTCGCGCCGGTTCGTCCGGGCGAGTACATGACGGCCTCGCGCCTGATCGAACTGATGATCACGCGCTCGAACAACTATGCCACCGACGCGCTGCTCAAGGTCGTGGGCGGCCCCAAGGCCGTCAACGCCTGGATCGACCGCGCCGGGATCGAGGACTGGCACATCGACCGCGACATCGCGACGCTGGTGCGGGATGACGGAGCGATCGACCCGGCCCGCGTCGTCGACAAGCGCGACAGCGCCACCCCGCTCGCCATGGTCAAGCTGCTCTCGGGCATCTACCAGGGCAAGTGGCTGAGCCCATCGAGCCGCAGCGTGATCATGGGAGCCATGAGCCGCTGCGTCACCGGCAGGCGCCGCATTCCCGCGGGCCTGCCCGCCGAAGCCAGGGTCTCGCACAAGACCGGCTCGCTCAACAACACGTCCAGCGACGTGGGCATCATCCAGACCCCGGACGGGCGCGTCTTCGCCGTCGCCATCTACGTCACCGGCCAGGGCGGGCGCCCGGGACGCGAAGCGCGCATCGCCAGCATCGCCCGCACGATCTACAACGGCTATCTCGCCGAAGGACCGACCCGCACGGCCTCGCGCTAGGCACCGGCCGCCGGGTTTCGAGCCGGCGAGCTTCCTCTCACCGCCACGCACAAAAAAGGGGCCCCAAAGGCCCCTTTTCCGTTCCGGGCAGTGCCCCCGGATCAGTTGGTCTGCGGGTTGCCGTCCGTGTGGTCGTCCATTTCCTTGGCGACGTCGTTGGCGGCCTTCTCGGCGTCGGCGGCGATGTCGTCCGTGGTCTTCTCGGCGTCGGCGGCGGCATCCTTGGCGGCATCGGCAGTATCGTTGGCGGCCTCGGAAGCCTTGTCGCCGACGTTGCCCATGGCGTCGCCCACGTCGGAAGCGGCGGCCTCGATGTCGTCACCGGCGGACGATGCGACCGCTTCGGTGGCGTCCTGGGTCTTTTCCGAACAGGCGGCGAGCGACATGGCGGCCACGGTGGCTGCGGCGGCGAAAACGATCTTGCGCATAAGTGTGTATCCCTCTTCTCTGCGATGAAACCCCGTCGGCATGCCGCCGCGAGCGCCTCGTTCATCGGGCGGGCCGTGGGTACGAGAGCACGCGCGGCGTTTCAAGCGCCCGGCAGAAACTCCTGCGACGGTGCGCGGTTCCTGCCTGGTCGCAATCGCCGTGCAACGGGCCGTGCGATGGACAGGGCTGCTGACGTATCCGTCCGGCGCTGCTAGGGAACGGCGATGGATTCCAAGCAGCACCTCTACCTCGTCGACGGCTCGGCCTATATCTTCCGCGCCTATCACCGCCTGCCGCCTCTCACCAACCCGGAAGGGACGCCGGTGGGCGCGGTCTACGGCTACACGACGATGCTGTGGAAGCTTGCCGAGGACCTCAACAAGGCGGATGGCCCCACGCATCTCGCCGTGATCCTCGACGCCAGTTCGATATCGTTTCGCAACGACATCTATGACCAGTACAAGGCCAACCGCCCGCCCCCGCCGGAGGATCTGGTCCCCCAGTTCCCCCTGATCCGCGAGGCGACGCGCGCCTTCTCGCTTCCCTGCATCGAGGAAGTGGGCTTCGAGGCGGACGACCTCATCGCCTCCTACGCGCGCGAGGCCACGCGGCGGGGCTGGGACGTGACGATCGTCTCTTCCGACAAGGACCTCATGCAGCTGGTGGGCAAGTGCGCCCAGCCCCATGACGGGATAGAGGGCGGCTGCATCGACATGCTGGACACCATGAAGAACCAGCGCATCGACATTCCAGAGGTGATCGAGAAGTTCGGCGTGCCGCCCGAGAAGGTGGGCGACGTGCTGGCGCTCATGGGCGATTCGGTCGACAACGTGCCCGGCGTCTTCGGCGTCGGTCCCAAGACCGCGACCAAGCTGATCCAGGACTATGGCGACCTCGAAAGCGCGCTGGCCGCCGCGCCCTCGATGAAGAAGTCCAAGCTGCAGGAGCGCCTGATCGAGCAGGCCGAGCAGGCCCGCCTTTCCAAGGTGCTGGTCACGCTCAAGGAAGACTGCACGCTGCCCATGCCGCTCGACGAGTTCAGGCTCGACGCGATCCCGTCCGAGCCGCTCGCCGCATTCCTGGGCCGCCATGGCTTCACCAGCCTGCTGAAGCGCCTGGATGGCGGCACCGGCAGCCCGGAGCGCGCCACGCAGCTGAACCCGGCCAAGCGCGTCACGGCTGCCGCTGAAGGGACGGGCGGGAGCGGAGCGGAAGGCGCGGCGCGCCAGCCCCTGCCCGAATGGCCCGCCATCGACCGCACGGCCTACGAGTGCGTCACCACCGAGGCGCAGCTGGACGAATGGATCGCTCGCGCCGCCGCCGCGCGCCTCGTCGCCATCGACACCGAAACCTCCGCGCTCGATGCGATGCGGGCCGAGCTTGCGGGCATCAGCCTCGCCGTGGGCCCGAACCAGGCCTGCTACATCCCGCTCGGCCACGGCGGCAGCGACATGTTCGCCGAGAAGCCGCAGCAGGTGCCGATTGCCCAGGCGCTCGCCCGCCTGAAGCCGCTGCTGGAAAGCGACGCGGTGCTGAAGGTCGGCCAGAACATCAAGTACGACATCAACATCCTGGCGCGCCACGGCATCCACGTGGCGCCGGTGGACGATACGATGATCGTCAGCTTCTGCCTCGACGCCGGGCGCTCGCTCGACGGGATCGGCGGCGGGCACGGCATGGACGAGCTGGCCCAGCGCCACCTTTCGCACACCACGCTCACCTTCAAGGACATCTGCGGCACCGGCAAGAAGGCGATCCCCTTCGGCGAAGTCCCGCTCGACCGCGCCACGCAATACGCCGCCGAGGACGCGGACGTCACCTGGCGGCTGCACAGCCAGCTTCGCCCGCGCCTTTCCTTTGAGGGCGGCACGCGCATCTACGAGCGGGTCGACCGCCCGCTGATCCCGGTCGTCGCGCAGATGGAGCGGCACGGCATCAAGGTGGACCGCGACCGGCTCGCCGGGCTCTCCAGCCAGTTCGCCGAGGCGATCGGCGCGCTGGAGCGCGAGATCTTCGCCAAGGTGGGCCAGGAGTTCACCATCGGCAGCCCCAAGCAGCTTGGCGACATCCTGTTCGAGAAGCTGGGCTACAAGGGCGGCAAGAAGGGCAAGAGCGGCCAGTATTCCACCGACCAGTCGGTGCTCGAGGGACTGGCCGGGCAAGGCGCCGAAGTGGCGACGCAGGTTCTGGAGTGGCGCCAGCTCTCCAAGCTGCGCTCCACCTACACCGAGGCGCTGCAGGCCGCGATCAACCCGGCGACGGGACGCGTCCACACCAGCTACAGCCTTGTCGGCGCCCAGACCGGGCGCCTCTCGTCCACCGACCCGAACCTCCAGAACATCCCGATCCGCACCGAGATCGGCCGCCAGATCCGCGACTGCTTCGTGGCCGAGCCGGGCAATGTGCTGCTCTCGGCCGACTACTCGCAGATCGAACTGCGCCTTGCGGCCCACATGGCCGACGTGCCCAGCCTCAAGGAAGCCTTCGCCAGCGGCGAGGACATCCACTCGCGCACGGCCATGGAAATGTTCGGCACGGTGGATCGCGACACGCGCGGGCGGGCCAAGACGATCAACTTCGCGATCCTCTACGGCATCTCGCGCTGGGGGCTGGGCGGGCGGCTCGGCGTCGGGGCGGACGAGGCGCAGGCGATGATCGACCGCTACTTCGAGCGGTTTCCGGGCATCCAGCGCTATATCCACGAGACGCTGGAGAGCGTGCGCGCCAAGGGCTATTCCGAAACGCTGTTCGGCCGCAAGACCTGGTTCCCGCGCGTGAACTCGAAGAATCAGGCGGAGCGACAGGGCAGCGAGCGCGCGGCCATCAACGCGCCGATCCAGGGCACCAGCGCCGACATCATCAAGCGCGCGATGGTGCGCATGGGCCCGGCGCTTGCCACCGCAGGGCTCGGCCACGTGCGGATGCTGCTGCAGGTCCACGACGAACTCGTGTTCGAACTGCCCGAAAGCGATGCGCAGGCCGCCGCGCCGGTGATCCGGCAGGTCATGGCCGAAGCGGCGCTGCCTGCCGTCAGCCTCGACGTGCCGCTGGGCGTGGAGATCGGCTTCGGGGCAAGCTGGGGCGCGGCGCACTAGCTTCGGGCACTTTCGACGACCCGGCGCGGCGCGGCCAGCTTCGGCAAAGGAGGTGGCCGTGCCGGGGGCGACCACCGGCCCGCCGCGTTGCAAAGTGTTTCGCGCGGCGGCGCAAGGCTGGTCGCGCGCAGGGGCAGATGCTAATGCAACTCCCTCGCAATGATCCCCTCGCTTTCCCCCAACCTGCTCCTCGTGCTCGCCATGCTGCTCAAGACCAAGAGCGTCAGCGGCACGGCGCTCATGCTCGGCACCAGCCAACCCAGCATCAGCCGTTCGCTCGCAAAGCTGCGCGAGGCGCTGAACGATCCCTTGCTGGTGCGCTCGGGCGCGGGAATGATCCGCACGCACCGCGGCGACGAGCTGGTGGGCAAGCTGGCGGACTGGGTGGCCACAACCTCGTCGCTGCTGACGGAGCGCACGTTCGATCCCGCAGGCGTGGAGCGCCGGTTCCGTATCGCCTCCACCGATTTCGGCGTCATGGCGGTGATCCTTCCCGCTCTCGCAGCACTGCGGGAAGAGGCGCCCGGTATCGCGATCGACGTGCTGCCGCTCAACCATGCAACACACCGCTCGCTCGCCCAAGGCGACATCGACATCGCCATTTCCGGGCTCGAGCACGACGCCTCGCAGATGCACCAGCTGCACCTCTTTCGCGACAGCTTCGTCTGCGTCACCCGGCCCGGCCACCCGCTTGCGGTCGAGGACGGGCCGGTCTCTCTGGACGCGTTCCTTGCCCATCCGCACCTTGGCCTGACCGTAAGCGACGCCGAGCTCGACCGGGTTGCCATGGTGCTCGGACCGGCGGCAGAGGGACGCCGGGTGGCGGCGAGCGTACCGTACTTCGCGCTGGCCCCCGACCTGCTGCTGGCGGGCGATCTCGTCATGGTCGTGCCTTCACGCGCGCTCCAGGGCTTCGCGCGGGGCAATGCACTGTCGGCAAGACCCGCACCCGAAGAGATCGGCAAGCTCGACTACTGGCTGCTGTGGCACGAGCGCAGCCAGCGCGATCCCGCATCCGCCTGGCTGCGGGAGCGGCTGAACGCCGCCTGCATGGTTCCCGCCGAATAGGCGATATCCGAAATTGAGTGTTGGCCTCGGCCCCGCCGCAAGCGAAGGCGTTGTTGCAATCTGTTTGCATTAGCAACTGCATACGTTTCAAGGGGGTTCTCGTGTCCGACAAGACCAGGCTGCGCTGCGGCGCGGCGTTGCTGACGTTCGCCATCATGGCTCAACAGGCGCCGGCACGCGCCGCCGAGGCCGCCGAGCAGAACGAGGCGACCAACGCCTCGACGATCGTCGTCACCGCCACGAGCCGCGAGCAGGAAGTCAAGGACGCGCCCGCCTCGATCAGCGTCATCACCCGCGAGGACATCGAGCGCCTGCCCTACCGCGAAGTCACCGACGCGCTGCTGGAGATCCCGGGCGTCACCGTGACGCCCGGCGAAGGCAACAGCCGCGACATCTCCATTCGCGGCATGTCCCCGCAGTACACCCTGATCCTCGTCGACGGCAAACGCCTGAGCAGCCGCGAATCGCGTACCAACGGCGGCTCCATCTCGGAAGGCGGGCTACTGCCTCCGCTCGAATCGATCGAGCGCATCGAGGTGGTGCGCGGGCCGATGTCCTCGCTCTACGGCTCGGATGCGATGGGCGGCGTGGTCAACGTCATCACCCGCCGCATCGCGCCGAGCTGGCGCGGCAGCGTGCGCGCCAACGGCACGATGCAGCTGGCGGATGACTACGGCAACTTCGCCGACGCCAACTTCTACCTCTCGGGGCCCGTGACCTCTGGCGTCGGCCTGCAGTTGCAGGGTTCGATCAACCGCCGCACCGAGGACCGCGTGGTCGGCGGCACGCCCGAGCGCAAGGACGAGAGCCTGGCCGGCAAGATCGGCTTCTCCGCCGGTGCCGATCATGACTTCCTGATCGAGGGCGGCTATTACCGCCAGAAGACGCTCGCCACCGCAGGCAAGACCGTCGAGATCAGCGCGACCGCACCGCGCGGCACCGAATCGACGATGACGCAGAACCGCTACGTCGCCTCCGCCAGCCACCAGGGGCGCTGGGGCTTCGCCTCGTCCGACACTTACGTCCAGTACGAGGACGCCGAGCACGTCGAGGGCGAGAAGCGCATCAAGAACACCGTGGCGCAGTCCATCTGGTCGGTGCCGCTGCCCTCGAACATGCTGAGCCTTGGCGGCTTCTACCGCAACGAGGACATGACGGACCTTACCAGCAACCGCCTCTCGGGCTCCACCCGCACCGGCGCGAGCCGCACCAACTGGGCGCTGTTCGCTGAGGACGAGCTGACCATCCTCGACAACCTGCGCCTCACCGGCGGCATCCGGCTCGACAACGACGAGCAGTACGGTGCGCACTGGACCCCGCGCATCTACGCGGTCTGGAACGCGACCGAGCGCTTCACGCTGAAGGGCGGCTACTCGCAGGGCTTCCGCGCGCCGAACCTGCGCCAGACCCTGTCGGACTGGGGCCAGACCAGCCGCGGCGGCACGATCTACGGCAACCCCGACCTCGAGGCCGAAACCTCGCGCACGATCGAGGCGGTGGCGATGTACGAAGGCAACGGGTTCCAGGCCAGCCTCACCGCCTACGACACCCGCTTCAACGACAAGATCACCCGCATCACCTGCGAGGAAGCGGGCGCATGGTGCATCGACGAGCCGGTCAGCTCGCTGGGCCGCCCGCCAACGACTTACGTCAACGTCGACAAGGCCAAGGTTCGGGGCATCGAGGCGACCGTGGACGTGAAGCTCACCGGAACGCTGCGCTTCAACGCCACGGGCACGCTTACCGATTCCGAACAGCTGTCCGGCGCGAACGCGGGCGCGGCGCTTAACGACACGCCCAAGCAGCAGGCCAGCGCCTCGCTGAACTGGCGGCCGGGCAACCGCTTCTCCGCTTATGCGCGGGCCATCTTCCGGGGCGAGGAAGCCGTCACCGAGGCGCAGATCAGCGGCAACAACCTGGTCGTCGATTCGTACACCACGGTGGACATCGGCGGATCGTACAAGGTCTCGCCCGACTTCACCTTCCACGCCGGCGTGCAGAACCTGCTCGACAAGCGGCTGGACTACGACGAGGCCGGCTACCTGATCGATCCGGCGCGCGTCTGGATGGGCGTGACCGCCCGCTTCTGAGGAAGCCCGACACGCAAGGAAACAAAAAGGAGCGCGAGAGGGATGCCCCTCCCGCGCTCCTTTTTCTTTAGGATACCGGCGCTGTCAGCCGGCGATGCCGGCGGCCGCCAGCACGGCCAGGGTCAGGACCTCGGGCGCGATCGCGGTCATCGGAACGATCTGCACCGGCTTCTCCGCTCCCAGCAGCATCGGGCCGATCGAGGTGGTGCCGCCGATCTCCTTGAGCAGCTTGGCCGAGATGTTGGCCGACTGCAGCCCCGGCATGATCAGCACGTTGGCCGGCGCCGACAGGCGGCTGAACGGATAGAGCGCCATGATCTTGGGATTGAGCGCGGCGTCGGGCGCCATCTCGCCCTCGTACTCGAAGTCCACCTGCTCCTCGTCGAGGATGCGGATCGCCTCGCGGGTCTGCTCCAGCCACTTGCCCGAAGGATTGCCGAAAGTGGAATAGCTGAGGAAGGCGACGCGCGGCTCGTGCCCGAGGCGACGGGCGACTGCGGCGGTCTCCCTGGCGATCACCGCGAGCTGCGCGGCATCGGGACGCTCGTTGATCGTGGTGTCGGCCATGAACACGGTGTGGTTCTTGCCCACCAGCATGTGGATGCCGAAGGCCAGCTTGCCCTCGGCCGGATCGAGCACCCGCCGCACTTCCTTGATGGTCTGTGCGAAGGGGCGGGTCATGCCGGTGACCATCGCATCACCGACGCCCAGCTTCAGCAGGCCGGAGGCGAAGATGTTGCGGTCGGTATTGACCATGCGCTGCACGTCGCGCTGCAGGAAGCCGCGACGCTTGAGGCGTTCGTACACCATCTCCACCATCGGGGCGACGTGTTCGGACACCATCGAGTTCTCGATGTGGAAGCTCTCGGGGTTCGGCACGCCAAGCTCGGCCATCTTGTCGAGGATAACCTGGCTGCGGCCCACCAGCACCGGCTCGCCGTAGCCGAAGTCGCGGTACTGGATCGCGGCGCGAAGGACCACTTCGTTGTCGGCCTCGGCGAAGATCATCCGCTTGGGATTGGCGCGGACCTGCTCGTAGACGCGGGTGAGCACCGAAGTGGTGGGATTGAGCCGCGCCTTGAGCTGGTCGCGGTAGGCCTCGAAGTCCTCGATCGGCTTCTGCGCCACGCCCGAATCCATGGCCGCCCTGGCGACCGCCATCGGCACCACTTCCATCAGGCGCGGGTCGAACGGCGCGGGAATGATGTAGTCGCGCCCGAACTGCTGCGCCTCGCCATAGGCTGCGGCGACATCCTCGTGGACCTGCTCGCGCGCCAGCTCGGCGATGGCGGTGGCAGCCGCGATCTTCATCTCCTCGTTGATCGCGGTGGCCCGCACGTCGAGCGCGCCGCGGAAGATGAAGGGGAAGCCCAGCACGTTGTTGACCTGGTTCGGATAATCCGAGCGGCCGGTGGCGACGATCGCGTCGGGGCGCACGGCCTTGGCCTCGGGCGGAGTGATCTCCGGGTCGGGGTTGGCCATCGCGAAGATGATCGGCTCGGGCGCCATCAGCTTCACCATGTCCTGCGTCACCGCGCCCTTGGCCGAGAGGCCGAGGAACACGTCCGCGCCCTCGATCGCATCGAGCAGGGTGCGCTTGTCGGTGGCGACCGCGTGGGTGGACTTGAACTGGTCCACGCGCTCACGCCCCGGATAGATCACGCCGCGCGTGTCGCACACCAGCACGTTTTCGTGGCGCACGCCCATCGACTTGATCAGCGAGGTGCAGGCAAGCGCCGATGCGCCCGCGCCGTTCACCACCACCTTGATCTCGTCCAGCTTGCGCCCGGTGATGAGGCAGGCGTTGATGAGGCCCGCCGCCGCGATGATCGCGGTGCCGTGCTGGTCGTCGTGCATGACCGGGATGTTCATCCGCTCGCGCAGGGCCTGCTCGATGATGAAGCACTCGGGCGCCTTGATGTCTTCCAGGTTGATGCCGCCGAAGCTGGGCTCCATCATCGCGATGGCCTCGATCAGCGCCTCGGTGTCTTCGCTGGCAAGCTCGATGTCGATGGAATCGACGTCGGCGAAGCGCTTGAACAGCACCGCCTTGCCTTCCATCACCGGCTTCGATGCCAGCGCGCCGAGATTGCCCATGCCCAGGATCGCCGTGCCATTCGAGATGACCGCGACGAGGTTGCCCTTCGCGGTATAGTCGTACGCGGTCGCGGGATCGTCGGCGATGGCCTGCACCGGCACCGCAACGCCCGGCGAATAGGCGAGGCTAAGGTCGCGCTGCGTCGCCATCGGCTTGGAAGCGATGATCTCGATCTTACCCGGCCGCTGGGTCTGGTGATAGAACAGCGCCTCGCGCTCGGTGAACTGGACCTTGGACTTATCGGACAAAGCGTGATCTCCCGGTTTCGCCTCGGGCCCTAACCAATCTCTCGCCCACGCGATAGGGGAAAGGATGTGTCGCAGCGCTTCCCAAGCACGCAACGCAGCCGCTAACGCAGCCGCCATGACCTCGGCCCCGACTCCCATGATGGCTCAATATCTCGCCCTTCGCGAGGACGCGGGAGACTGCCTGCTGTTCTACCGCATGGGCGACTTCTTCGAGCTGTTCTTCGAGGATGCGAAGACCGCCGCCGCTATCCTCGACATCGCGCTCACCACGCGCGGCGAACATGCGGGCGCGCCCATCCCGATGTGCGGCGTTCCGGTCCACGCCGCCGAAGGATACCTTGCAAGGCTGATCAAGGCGGGCTGCCGCGTCGCCATCGCCGAGCAGACGGAAACCCCGGCCGAGGCGAAGAAGCGCGGCGGCTACAAGGCGCTCGTCGCGCGCGACATCGTGCGCTTCGTGACGGCCGGCACGCTGACCGAGGAATCGCTGCTCGAGCCGCGCCGCGCCAACGTGCTGGCCGCCACCTGCGAGGTGCGCGGCGCTGTCGGCATCGCGGCGGTCGATATCTCCACCGGCCGGATGGAGCTGGAGGAATGCGCGCCCGCGAACCTGCCCGCCGCCCTCGCCCGCATCGGCGCGAGCGAGCTTGTCGTGCCCGAGGGCTGGGAACTCGCGCCGGAAAGCGCCATCGCCCGCTCGGCGCACGAGTTCTCATCGGAAGGGGGCGAGGCGCGGCTGAAACTGGTTCACGGCGTCGCAACGCTGGACGGCTTCGGCACTTTCACCCGCCCCATGCTGGCCGCCGCCGGGGGGCTGATCGCCTATCTCGACCATGTCGGGCGCGGGAACCTGCCGCTGCTGCTCCCGCCCGAGGCGCGGCGGGGGGACGCGGTCCTCGCCATGGACGAGGCGACGCGCGCCAGCCTGGAAATCCTCGAGTCCTCTGGCGGGGGGCGCAAGGGCAGCCTGATCGACGCCATCGACCGCTGCGTCACCGGCGCGGGTGCGCGCCAGCTGGCCGACGATCTTTCCGCCCCGCTCACCGACCGGCTCGCCATCGCCGAGCGGCTCGAGATGGTCGAGTGGCTGCACGACGATCCGCTGCTGCGCGAAGATCTTCGCACTTCGCTGCGAGCGCTCCCCGACCTTGGCCGGGCGCTGGGGCGGGTGGTCGCGGGCCGTGGCTCCCCGCGAGACCTGGGTCAGCTGCGCGATGGGCTTTCGGGCGCGAGGTCGGTGGGCGAGCGGCTGGCGGGGATGGACGGGCTACCCGTCCTGCTCGAACGCCTGCTTCCCGCGCTCGGCGGCCATGCCGCGCTGGTGGACCACTTCGCCCGCGCGCTGGTGGAAAGCCCGCCGACCGAGCGGGGACAGGGCGGCTACATCGCCGCCAGCTATGACGCCGCGCTGGACGAACTGCGGGTCATGTCGGGCAACGCCCGGCGCGCCATCGCCGCGCTGGAGGCGAAGTACCGCGAGGAAACCGGCGTCTCCGCGCTCAAGATCAAGCACAACAACGTGCTGGGCTATTTCGTCGAGGTTCCCCAGCGCCACGCCGACCGGCTGCTCGAGGCGGACAGCGGCTTCTCGCACCGCCAGACCATGGCCGGCGCCATGCGCTTCAACGCGCTCGCCCTCCACGAGGAAGCCGCGCGCATCACCGAGGCGGGCGCCCATGCTCTCGCCGCGGAGGAGAGTCATTTCGAGGCGCTCGTTGGCGAAGCGGTGGCGGCAAGGCGCGGGATCGCCGCCACGGCCGCCGCGCTCGCCCGCATCGACGTCGCCGCAGGGCAGGCCGAGCGCGCGGCCGAGGGCGGCTGGACGAAGCCGCAGGTGGTGGACGGCCTGTCGCTCGAGATCGCGGGCGGCCGCCATCCGGTGGTCGAGGACGCCCTGGCCCGGCAGGGCGAGCGCTTCGTCGCCAACGACTGCCGCCTTGCCAGCCACGACCGGCTCTGGCTGATCGGCGGGCCCAACATGGGCGGCAAGTCCACTTTCCTGCGCCAGAACGCGCTGATCGTGCTGCTGGCGCAGGCCGGCGGCTTCGTGCCTGCCCGCTCCGCGCGCATCGGCATGGTGGACCGCCTGTTCAGCCGCGTGGGCGCATCGGACAACCTGGCGCGCGGGCGCTCGACCTTCATGGTCGAGATGGTGGAGACCGCCGCCATCCTCGCGCAGGCGACGCCCGCCAGCTTTGTCATCCTCGACGAAGTGGGGCGCGGCACTTCCACTTACGACGGCCTCGCTCTCGCCTGGGCCGTCGCCGAGGCGGTGCACGAGACCAACCGCTGCCGGTGCCTCTTCGCCACGCACTATCACGAACTCGCAAGGCTGGCAGAGACTTGCGAGGCGCTTTCGCTCCACCATGTCCGCGCGCGCGAGTGGAAAGGGGACCTCGTCCTGCTGCACGAACTCGCGGAAGGCCCCGCCGACCGCAGCTACGGCCTTGCCGTCGCGCGGCTTGCGGGGGTGCCGCCCAAGGTCATCAGCCGCGCCAAGTCGGTCCTGGAAAAGCTTGAGAAAGGCCGCGCCGAGACAGGGGGGCTGGCGGCCGGGCTTGGCGACCTGCCGCTCTTCGCCGCCGCGCAGGTCACGCGCGAGGCGGAGTGCGACACCCTGCGCGAGAAGCTGCGCGACATGGATGTCGATGCGCTCGCCCCGCGCGATGCGCTCGAGATCCTCTATGACCTGAAGCGCGAGGCGGGCAGCGATACGCAATAGTTCGCAGGCCCGGGGCAGTCGCGCCCGGGCCTGCGAGACGGTCTGCGTCAGTCAGCCCGACAGTCAGCTGTCGTCGTCTGCGAACTCGTCGTCTGCGGCATTGCGGCGGCCGTAGCGGTTCTCGAGGTCGTCCATCGTATCCTCGCCGTCGTAGGCGGACATGTCGATGTTCCCGCTCGTGTCCATCTGGTTCATGTGATCGACGATGTCGGTGATGTCGTCCTCGTCGCCGATGCCGCCCTTCGCCTTCTCGCTGTCGCTCAGCGCATGCGTCGAGGTGTCGCGGTTATAGGCCTCGTCGGTGACGGTCTGGGCCTGCGCGCCTTCTTCTTCCTGCTCGTCGTTGTCGGTCTCGGGAGCGAGGTCGTCGTCGTCGGGGCGTTCGATCATGGATAGTCTCCTTTGCAGGAGATAACGGGCGGGCGCAGGGCGGGGTTCCTGCCCTGTCAATCGGGCCCGTCATCCCCGCCCGTCTTCCGGGCGCCGGGCGGAAATGACGGGAAGCACCGGAAAACGCGCGCCAGGATCAGCGCGTGGGCACGGGCTCCTCGCCCGAATAGTCGTAGAAGCCCTTGCCCGTCTTGCGCCCGTACCAGCCTGCCTCGACGTACTTCTGCAGCAGCGGCGCGGGGCGGTACTTGGGATCGCCGGTGGTCTGGTGGAACACCTTCATGATCTCGTAGAGCGTGTCGAGGCCCACGAAGTCCGCCAGCGTCAGCGGTCCCATCGGGTGGTTGAGGCCGATCCGGCAGCCCGCGTCGATATCCTCGACGGAGCCGATCCCCGCGCCCAGCACGAAGATCGCCTCGTTCAGCATCGGGCACAGGATGCGGTTGACCACGAAACCGGGTTCGTCGCCTGCAAGGACCACCGTCTTGCCCAGCTTCTCGCCGAATGCCTTCATCTTCTCGACCGTCTCTGTCGAGGTGGCGAGGCCGGGGATCACCTCGACGAGGCCCATGACCGGCACGGGATTGAAGAAGTGCAGACCGCAGAAGCGTGCGGGATCGGGCGAGCCGGCGGCCATGCGGGTGATCGGGATAGAGCTGGTGTTGGATGCCAGCAGCGCGCCGGGCGCGAGCACCGCACCCACGGCCTCGAAGATCCGGGCCTTGATGTCCTCACGCTCGGTCGCGGCCTCGATGATGAGGTCGCAGCCGGAAAGCGCCGAATAATCGCCCGCCGGAGTGATCCGCGCCAGCAGCGCCTCTGCGTGCTCCTGCGTGATCTTCTCCTTGGCGACCAGCTTCGCGAGGCTCTTGGAGATGCCCGCCTTGCCCTTCTCGGCATTTTCCAGGGCAACGTCGGTCAGGACCACGTCCATGCCCTTGTCCGCCACGGTCTGGGCGATGCCCGAACCCATGATGCCTGCGCCGATGATGCCCACTGACTGCACTGCCTGAACTCCCTCTCCGATCGAAACCGACGCCGTGTTAGCGCCCTGTGCCGGCACGCGAACCTAGCGATTCTGTCCCGGCACCCAAAGCACGTCGTCCGCGCCGTCGGAATTGACCGCCCGGGCGAGCACGAAGAGGAAGTCGCTCAGCCGGTTGAGATAGGCGAGCGCTGCGGGGTTGATCGCCTCCTGCGCGGCGGCGGCAGTGGCCCGCCGCTCCGCCGCGCGGGTGGAGGCACGCGCGATGTGGACGCGCGCCGCCGCCTCGCTGCCGCCCGGCAGGATGAAGCTGCGCAGCGGGGAAAGGCGCGCATTGATCTCGTCGATCGCGCTCTCCAGCCAGGCTACCTGCGCGGGAACGATGCGCAGCGTCATCTCGCCGGGCGCGAAATCGTCATCCGGCGCGGCGGGCGTGGCAAGGTCGGCGCCAAGGTCGAACAGGTCGTTCTGGATACGCGTCAGGCTCGCCGCATGTCCGGTGCCGTCGGGCGTGGCCGCCAGCGCGCAGACTGCGAGGCCGATCGCGCTGTTCGCCTCGTCCACCGCGCCGATCGCTTCCATCCGGGCGGCGTGCTTGGGAAGGCGCGAGCCGTCGACAAGGCCGGTCGAACCATCGTCGCCGGTGCGGGTATAGATCTTGTTGAGCCGCACCATGGGCGCGCTTCCTCCTTCGTTTCTCGCGGTGAACCGGTGACGTCCTGCCGCCTGGAACTAGCGCGCCATCGCCAGCAGCAGGGCGCACACGAGCACGGCGGCAGCCTGGTACTTGATGCGGTTGAACATCATCCGGTTCTGCAGCAGCTGGTTCGCGCTCGGCCCGGTGGCGGAGGGATCGCGGTGCAGGTCCTCCCTCGTCGAGTTCAGGAAGGCGACGATGCCGCGAACGAGGCTGACGATGACCATGATCACCAGCACGACGATGACGGGGACGAGGATGTAGCTCATGGCGAATGGTGTACGCCCTGCGAAAGCGAAATGCCAGCGGGCAGCCGCCCTTCGCGCAGTGCCCGGGCGATGACCGCGCCATCCTCTCCGGCCCGCCGCCGGTCCGCAAGCGAAGGCGCGCCGCGCCGCTTGGCGAGCTTGCGCCCGTCCGCCTCCAGAAGCAGCGGATGGTGCAGCCAGGTTGGCACCGGCAGGTCCAGCAGCGCCTGGAGCAGGCGATGGATGTGGCTGGCCGCGAAAAGGTCCATGCCGCGCGTGACGAGAGTGATCCCGTCCCCCGCATCGTCGAGGGTGGCGGCAAGGTGGTAGCTGGCTGGCAGGTCCTTCCTCAGCAGCACGACATCGCCGAACACCTGCGGCACCGCCGCTTGCGGGCCCGCCGCCTCGTCCCGCCATTCGAGCGGGCCGGTGAGCGCCATCGCCTTGCCCACGTCCAGGCGCCACGCGGCATTGGCGGGATCGACCTCGCGGTGGCGGCAGGTGCCGGGATAGACCGGCCCGTCCGGTCCCCAGGCCTTCGCGGCGGCGGCGATCTCGGCGCGGGTGCAGGTGCAGGGATAAAGCAGCCCCATGGCCTGCAGCCGCTCTCCCGCATCGGCGTAGGTTGCAAGGCGGCGCGACTGGAACACCGCGTCTCCGTCCCATGCAAGGCCGAGCCATTCCAGGTCGAGGAAGAACTCCTCCACGACCTGCGCGCGGCTGCGCTCCCCGTCGATGTCCTCGATCCGCAGGACGAACGCCCCGCCCCTTTCGCGCGCCGCATCGTGGGCGACGATCGCCGCATAGGCGTGGCCGAGGTGGAGCGGGCCGTTGGGGCTGGGGGCGAAGCGCGTGCGGATCATCGCTGCTCGTTAGCCAGACTGTGGATTGCTGGCGAGCCCGGTTCGCGCCATCTTGACGCGGACCTGCCCAAGTGCTGCAAAGTCCCTATGCGTTGCCATCAAACAGCAATGATAGCCTGCGACAGGAGGCCATGCTCAGGTCGGACCTGATCGAGCGCGCGGCCCGGTTCCGCAGCGCGGAGGATGACCCCTCCCGAAGTCTTTCAGACTGCCCTGCCCTCGTCCTCAATGCGGATTACACGCCGCTTTCCTACTATCCCCTCTCCCTCTGGCCCTGGCAGACCGCGATCAAGGCGGTGGTGCTGGAAAGGGTCGATATCATCTCCAGCTACGAACGCGCGGTGCACAGCCCCAGCTGGACGATGCAGATCCCCTCGGTGATCGCGCTGCGCCAGTACGTGAAGCCGAGCGAGTTCCCCGCCTTCACCCGCTTCAATCTGTTCCTGCGCGACCGGTTCAGCTGCCAGTACTGCGGCAGCCCGCAGAACCTCACCTTCGACCATGTGGTGCCGCGCCGTCTGGGCGGGCGGACGAGCTGGGAGAACATCCTCACCGCCTGCTCGCCCTGCAACCTGCGCAAGGGCGGGCGCACGCCCAAACAGGCGAACATGCCGCCGCTGGTCCAGCCGATCCGCCCTACCAGCTGGCAGCTGCAGGAGCGCGGCCGGGCCTTTCCGCCCAACTACCTCCACGAAACCTGGCGCGACTGGCTCTACTGGGACATCGAGCTGGAGGAGTAGGGCGCTCCGCCAGTCAGACCGCAAACACCGCTCGTCAACACCGCCTGGGCTCGATGGCACCCTCAGTGGATGGTCTCGCGGGTGGGCGGGTCCTTTTCGCCCGCGTCCACCGCAGTCGTCAGCGCCACGTCCATGGTGACGTTGCCCAGCGTGCGCATAAGATCGGGCAGCACTTCCACCGCGACGAGCACGCCGAGCGGCCAGAGCGGCACGCCCATGGCCGCCGCGATGGGGCCGATCGAGGAGACGAAGCTGATCGTGCCGGGCAGCGATACCGCTCCGAAGGTTGTGGCGAAGGCCACGAAGGTGCCCGCCGCCAGCGCGGCCGTGGTCAGCTCCAGCCCGGCCAGCTTCGCGGCATAGATCGCCACGGCCATGTTCATCGCCGGGCCCGTCGCGCGGAACAGCGTGACCGCCAGCGGCAGCGCGAACTCGGACGTGGTGGAAGATACCCCCAGCCGGTGGCTGGAGCCCAGCATGGAAGGCAGCGTCGCGAGCGAGGACTGGGTGGAGATAGCGACGACCTGCGCGGGCAACATGGCGGCGGCGAAGGCGCCCAGCCGCTTGCGCCCTACGGTCGAGGCGATGATGTAGCCCGCGATCATCACTACGCTGCCGACCGTGATCATCAACACGATGTAGTGCGCCAGCGCGCCCAGCGCCGCGCCGCCGCTGCGCACGCCCAGCGTCAGGCCCAGCGCGAAGACCCCGATGGGGGCAAGGCCGAGCACCCAGCCGATCACCACCATCATCGCGCCCGCCAGTCCCTCGAACAGCACGGCCAGCGCGCGGCGCGGCTCGTCGCCAAGCCGGGTCGAGGCGAAGGCGAACAGCGCCACGAAGACGATCACCGGCAGCATCGCGTTGCCGGCCGCCGCCGAGATCACGTTCTCGGGCAGGAGGGAGGACAGGAAATCGGCAATGCCGGGCACTTTTCCCGGGTCCTCGCCATGCTGAAAGTTGATGCCGGCGGGCACGGGAAACAGGTCGAGCAGAAGCGGCATCAGCACCGCGCCGAGCGTCGCGCTGAAAGCAAGGAATCCGACGATGATGCCCAGCGTGCGCCGCGCCATGGGGCCCGCCCGGGCGGCGGCCACGGTCTCGACTATCCCAGAGAACAGCAGCCCCGCGACCAGCGGCAGGATGGTCATCTGCAGACCCTGCAGCCACAGCGAGCCGACCGGGCCGGTGACGGAAAGCACATCCGGGGCAAAGGGCCGTCCGGCGATCGCAAGGCCGATGAGCAACCCCGCGACCAGCCCGAGGAGCGTCAGCACCCCGGGCACCCTGATCTCGGGGATGCGGGAAGCGCCGGTGGAAGGGGACGGCGGCGTCGAGGAAGCGGTCATCGCCGACAGATAGTCAGCCGCGCGGCGTAAGGGAAGCGAGACGCGGAGCTTATGAGGAAAGGCCGTGCGGCCGAGCAGGTCCCTTCGCGTTCTGCCGCAAAGCGCGGGTGCACTCTTGACGAATATAACCAATTAGGTTATACGCTCCGACATCTTCCGGCCGAGGTACACGGCTGGAGGATCATCGGGTCGGCATCGTGGGCACAAGGCCCCCGTGTGCCACCGGAAGCGTTCATCCGCCTGCTCCTCTTGTCAGGGGAAGACAGGCAAGGCGCGGCGCAAACGGCGTGACTCCTGATAAGAGGACGCTTCCCGCCAAGCTTTGGAACCGGTGCCTTTTCGCGAGCCCGCGCGCCGTTTCCGAACCGCTTTCGCTGAGGGTCGAGCCGGGCTGCCATGCCGCTACCGGGCCGTTCGCAAGGAGCCGCAATTACCGAGTGCCCGATAGGGCGCTCACGAAGCCGGCCCGATACCCCTTTCCGGGTATCCGTCCCCCGCGCATTTCCCCCGGCGTTACGCCCGCACTCGCCAGCGGGCATTCGGCATGTCGGCGCGCGCGTCGTCGAGAAATCCGGCGAAATCCGGCAAAATCCGCTCATGCCGCATTCCCAAATGCCGCCCATACGCGCATTCAGGTTCCGGTAACGGCCGCGGCCTATGCGCCATGCGGCAAGAGACAATCGGGATTCGCTTCAGGCAATGGGCAAGCAGTTCTTCGGCACCGACGGCATTCGCGGCCGCACCAACCAGGGGGCAATGACCGCCGCCATGGCGATGAAGGTCGGTCAGGCAGCGGGCACGCGCTTCCTGCGCGGTGCCCATCGCCACCGGGTCGTCATCGGCAAGGACACGCGTCTTTCGGGCTACATGCTGGAGAACGCGATGGTCGCGGGCTTCACCAGCGTGGGCATGGACGTGGTGCTGCTGGGCCCGATGCCAACGCCCGCCGTCGCCCTTCTCACGCGCGAACTGCGCGCCGACGTGGGGGTCATGATTTCGGCCAGCCACAACCCTTACGAGGACAACGGCATCAAGCTGTTCGGCCCCGATGGCTTCAAGCTTTCGGACGAGGACGAACTGGCGATCGAGGCGATGCTGGGGCAGGACCTCGCCCTCGCCGCCTCGCCCGAGATCGGGCGCGCGCGCCGCATCGAGGATGCGCGCGGCCGCTACATCCACGCCGTCAAGACCTCGCTGCCTTCGACCGTCCGCCTCGACGGGCTGAAGATCGCGGTCGACTGCGCCAATGGCGCGGCCTACCAGGTGGCGCCTTCCGCCTTCTGGGAGCTTGGCGCCGAGATCGTCGCGGTGGGGGTCAATCCCAACGGCAGGAACATCAACGATCGCTGCGGATCCACCCATGTCGAACTGCTGCAGGAAACCGTCGTCTCCTCGGGCGCCGACATCGGCATCGCGCTCGATGGCGATGCCGACCGGCTGATCGTGGTCGACGAGAAGGGACAAACGGTCGACGGCGACCAGATCATGGCGCTGATCGGCAGCCAGTTCGCCGCCCAGGGCACCCTGCGCGGCGGCGGCGTGGTGGCGACGGTCATGTCGAACCTCGGGCTCGAGCGCTACCTCAACGGCCTCGGCCTCGCGCTCGAACGCACCGCCGTGGGCGACCGCCACGTGCTCGAACGCATGCGCGGCGGCGGTTTCAACGTGGGCGGCGAGCAGTCGGGCCACATGATCCTGCTGGACCATGCGACGACCGGCGACGGCACCGTGGCCGCGCTTCAGGTGCTCTGCGCGCTCGTCCAGTCGGGCAAGCGGGCGAGCGAGCTGCTCCACCTCTTCGATCCCGTGCCGCAGCTTTTGCGCAACGTGCGTTTCGCCGGCGGCAAGCCGCTGGAGGCGCAGAGCGTGAAAGCCGCCATCGCCGATGCACAAAGCGCGCTCGACGGACGCGGCCGCCTGGTCATCCGGCCCTCGGGAACCGAGCCGGTGATCCGCGTCATGGCCGAAGGCGACGATGCCGCCGAGGTCGAGGCGGCTGTCGCTTCCATCTGTCACGCCGTCGAGAAGGCTGCCGCGTAATGGCTCTTGAAATGCGCCCCGATTGCCAGCGCTGCGGCACCGATCTTCCCGCCGAGGCGCCCGGCGCCTTCATCTGCAGCTTCGAATGCACCTACTGCGCTCCCTGCGCCGAGGACCTCGACGACCATTGCCCTGACTGCGGCGGCGAACTGGTGGATCGGCCCACGCGCGCCAAGCGGCACCACGATTCGGCGCCGCCCTCGAAGGTCAGAAGGTTCAAGGACTGACTCGACACCTCGCCGCCGAAACGGCAAGGGAAACCGATGAACCAGGCTCCCCGCATTCTCTCGATCGCCGGCTCCGACAGTTCCGGCGGCGCCGGCATCCAGGCCGACATCAAGACCATCACCCTGCTGGGCGGCTATGCCATGACCGCGATCACCGCGGTGACGGCGCAGAGCACCATGGGCGTGACCGCGGTGGAGACGATGCCGGCGGAAATGGTCGCCAGCCAGATCGACGCCTGCATCGGCGACATCGGCGTCGATGCCGTGAAGATCGGGATGCTGGGCAGCGCCGAGATCGCGCACGTGGTCGCCGAGCGGCTGGAGGGACTGGGCGTGCCGATCGTGTTCGATCCGGTCATGGTCTCCACCGCCGGGTCGGTGCTGGCCGACGAGGCGACCGTCGCGGCTTTCGAGCGGCTGATGCACGTCGCCTGCCTGACGACCCCCAATGTCGACGAACTGGCGGCGCTGGGCGGGGATGCGGCACTGGCGGCGCTGGGCGTCGCCTACATCGCCAAGGGCGGCGATGCTCCGGGCGATACGGTGGTGGACCGCCTCATCCTTCCCGGACACGAGCCGCAGGTCTGGACCGCGCCGCGTATCGACACCCGCCATACTCATGGCACCGGCTGCACCCTTTCAAGCGCGATCGCCACGTTCCTGGGCCAGGGCGCGCCGCTGGCCGAGGCGATCGAGGACGCCCGCGACTTCGTGCGCGCGGCCCTGCTGGCAGCGCCGGGCTTCGGCAAGGGCCACGGCCCCATGGGACACCACGCGGTCCGCTGAGCGCAGGCCCTTCGGCACTCCCGGCGCGGCAGGTCCGGGGTTGAGGACCGGGACGGGGGACCGCAGACTAGAGCGCGCGCGCCCGGCGCATGCGCAGGGCGGTGTCGGCCAGCATGCCCATCGCTGCCATGGCCCCGCCGGTCAGCCCGGCAGTGCCCATCGCCACGATCACCGGCTGCGCAAAATCGGCAAGGATGCGGGTGCGTTCGTTCAGGGGTTCGATGAAGCGGCTCATGGGTTCGGGTCCTGCTGGCGTTCTGTGGTTCGCCGCTGCAGATGCACCTGCCGCGCTTCCCGGAATACCGGGATAAGTTCACGCTAACCGTTCGATTTTCTCGAAGGTTGCGCCGCGCGAACCCGCGCCCGCAGTAAAGACACGCAATGTCACGGAACCGGGCGTCGGGGCTGCAGTTCGTTCATCCTGTGGAAAGACACTCTCTGGAGAACAATATGCATCTGAATTCGAAAGCGAAAATCGCCGCCATCGGTCTGCTCGTGGCTGGCGCGATGAGCCTTGGCGCCTGCTCGCGCGGGGCGACGGCGGGTGGCCTGATCGGCGGCGCCGGCGGCGCGGTCGCGGGCAAGGCGACGGGTCTTGGAACCACCGAGGGCGCGGTCGTCGGCGGTACGGCCGGCGCCATCATCGGCGACGACTGACCTTCTTCCCCGATGGAAGCGGCCTTGCGGCACGGACACCGTCCGCCGCCGCAAGGCCCCTTCCACGGGCGTTTTGCTATGCGATATCCAGCTGGTAGAACCGGCTGATGTGGTCCCAGCCCTCTTCGGCGGTCTCGCACCAGCGGAACAGCTCCAGGTCTCCGGGATTGATCGTGCCTTCCTCCGCCAGGGCCTCGAAGTCGATCACCCGCTCCCAGAACTCGCGGCCGTAGAGCAGGATCGGGATCGGCTTCATCTTGCCGGTCTGGATCAAGGTGAGCAGTTCGAAGAACTCGTCGAACGTGCCGAACCCGCCGGGGAACACCGCGACGGCGCGCGCACGCAGCAGGAAGTGCATCTTGCGCAGCGCAAAGTAGTGGAACTGGAACGAGAGGCGCGGCGTCACGAAGCGGTTGGGCGCCTGTTCATGCGGCAGCACGATGTTGAGGCCGACCGACTCCGCCCCCACGTCCGCCGCGCCGCGATTTGCCGCCTCCATGATCGAGGGGCCTCCGCCCGAGCAGACCACGAACTGGCGCATCCCCTTCTCGACGATCGCGGCCTGGCTGGCGAGCCGCGCGAGCTTGCGGGCCTCGTCGTAGTACTTCGCCTTGTCGGCAAGCCGTGCGGCGACCTTCTTCTGGTAATCGGTGGCGGCCATCTCGATCAGCGCATCGGCCTTGTCGGGCGACGGGATGCGCGCCGATCCGTACATGACGAGAGTGGAGCCGATGTTCGCCTCCTCCAGCAGCATCTCGGGCTTCAGCAGCTCAAGCTGGAAGCGCACGGGGCGCAGCTCGTCGCGCAGGAGGAAGTCGGTGTCGCGGAAGGCGAGCTGGTAGGCGGGGTGCTCGGTCTGGATCGTCTCGGCCTGCTGTTCGGCGAACCCGGCCTCCTGCTCGGCCTTGTAGAACCGGCGCTGGGTGAGATCCTTGTCTTCTTGTTCGGTCATTGAAACTCCATGGCCCGGCGGGAATGTCGCCTCGGGCGAAGTTGGGGCAACGACTCCGCAAGCGGCCGGTTGCGCGAAGACGCACAGGCTATAGGCTTGCAGGGATGACTATAAGGCAGTTCACCACCGGGGCCGTCGCGCGCAGACAAGCGCTTGCAGAGATCGGCGGCGGCATCTTCGCGCTATCGAGCGTCGGGGCCCTTGCGCGCACGACGCCGCCGCCGGTTCCACGCAATATGGTCCGCCCGCCGCGCCTGCGCAATGGCGACGTGCTTGGCCTCGTGGCGCCTGCGGGCTTCATCGCCGACCGCTTCGGCCTCGACGAGATCGCCGAGACCGTTCGCGCCATGGGCCTGGAGCCGCGCTTCGCGCCCCACCTGACCACGCGCGAGGGCTATCTGGCCGGGTCCGACGAAGTGCGTGCGCGCGATTTCAATGCGATGTTCGCGGACGAAGGCGTGCGCGCCGTGATGGCGGTGCGCGGCGGCTGGGGTTCGGCGCGGCTGCTGCCCCACCTCGACTTCGCTGCCATCGCCCGTCGGCCCAAGCTGTTCACCGGGTTCAGCGACAATACCGCGCTCTGCCTCGCGCTTGCCCGCTACGGGGTCGTCTCGGTCCATGGACCGAACGCCTCGACATCGTGGCCGCCATCGGCCTGGGAATCGTTCCGGAGCGTCGCCTTCGAGGGAGCGACGCCCACGTATTCGGTCGCGCACTATTCCGGCGCCAACCTCGCGGGCCGCTCCTCTCCCCGCACCTTCCGCGCCGGCAAGGCACGCGGCCGGTTGCTGGGCGGCAACCTCACGGTGCTGAGCGCGCTGGTGGGAACGCCCTGGCTGCCGGACTTCACCGGCGCCATCCTGTTCCTGGAGGACACCAACGAGTCCGAATACCGCATCGACCGCATGCTGACGCAGCTGGCGCTGGCGGGCGTGCTCGAACGGGTTGCCGGCGTGGTCTTCGGCCAGTGCACGCACTGCGAGAATCCAGGCGGCGGCTATTCGAATTTCACCGTCTACGAAGTGCTGGACCGGCAGTTCGGCACGCTCGGAGTGCCCGCGTTTCAGGGCGCAATGATCGGCCACGTCGCGGGGCAGGTCAGCGTGCCGGTGGGCGCGATGGCGGAGATGGACGCGCAGGCGGGAACCATCCGCCTGCTCGAACCGGCGGTTTCCTGAGCATTTCAAGGCGAACTTCTCAGACGCCCGTACGCAGTTCCACGGTGGCCCCTTGGCCGGATGCTCCGCCGGATGCCGCGCCGGACATGCCATCGGAGCCGGCAGCGCTCATGCCGTAATGCGCCACCAGGTCGGCGAAGAGCTCGGCCGGCAGCGGCTCGACGAACTCGAGGCCTGCGCAGTGCGCGTTCGCCCAGGCCACGAACGCGAGCGAGGGACGGCAGCCCGGCAGCGAGAGCGTGATCATCTCGTCCACTTCCAGCGCGCCCACGCCTTCGACACGCGCGCCGAAAGGCGTCAGATCCTTGAGCATCACGGTCGTGCTCGCGATGCCGCGGCGGAAATGGGCCATCATCTCCACCGGCTCGCGCTCGGCGACGCGCAGCCCTTCGCCAAGGCCGCCGTCGATGCTTCCGGCGTTGCCCCCGGCATTGCCGATGCTGATGCCGATGCCTCCAGCCTCCACAGGGAGGACGGCCTCGGCAGGAAGGGATGCCCATTCCGCCGGGGCGGGTCGGGGCGAAGGCTCAATCATGCCGCGAATCCTCGGGCGGAATTACGGGTTCCATCGGGCGCGTTCCTACCGGCAAAACCTTGCCCGCACCGTCTCCACTGCCCTCGTATTTCAACTGATTCGGGAAGACGGCGCGAATATTTGCCAGTTACATAATGCAGTAAATATGCAAAGGATTGCGAGCCCAATTGCCTCCAAGTTGCAGCCGGAGTGGACAAAACTCCTGCAATTCCGCCGTTTTCCAGCCTTTTCCGAACCCCAAAGCCCCGCCCTTCACCACGGCGGCAATGCTTTCTTAACCATTGTTTGTGCAGAAAATACGTGTTGATACAGGGGTTCGTATGCGCATCGATGCCAGAAATCTGCTCGACCGGCTGGGGAAGACCGACTTCGCCTACAAGGAGTTCGAGGATCGCTTCAGCGAGCTCGAGCTATGGCCGATCTACGAGGCGCTTCTGCGCGATCCGCGCATGCAGGCGATAGACCAGGCCGATGCGGCCGTAGCCGAGGCGGGGGCCAAGGCGGGGGCCGAGCCCGCCGCCTCCGCGCCTGTCGAAGTCCTGGCCGGTGCCCGGCCCGAACCGCTTGCCGCCCTGTTCAGCCGCTATGGCGACGGGGCCGGTACCGTGGCCGAACGCCGCGCTCCACCGGCGCAGGTGCAGGACGTCCGCGCCATGCTGCGCCACTTGTCCGAACTCGGCTCGCGGGGAGAAATCTGATGGCCGTCATCGTCTGCCACGGGCTCAAGGGCGGAGCCGGCATCACCTTCATCGCGGCGCATGTCGCCATGGCGCTGTCCGAGGCGGGGGCCGAAGTCACCGTGCTCACCGTCGCCGAGCGCGACACCATGCTGCTCCACTTCGGCCTGCAACCCGCGCTTACCCTGCCTTCGCTTTTCGCGCCCGCAGAGGACGCGGTCCTTGCCGGCGGGATCAACCTGCGCAGCCATGTCCACGCCATCGACGACCCGGACTTCATGCCGACGCTGCAGGACCTTGGCTACCTGGGCACCGGGCTCGACAGGGTCATGGTGATCGACGTGCCGGCGAGCGAATTCCACTTCGCGCGGCGCGTGATCCCCCACGCCAGCGCCAACCTGTGCGTCCTCAACGCCGCGCCCGACACGCTGGCCCTGCTGCCGCAGGCGCTGGGCGAGGCGAGCGCCGAGACCATCGCGCGCACCACTTTCGCGATCAATGCCCTGGACGAGACCCGCCGCCTGTCGCGCCATTCGGCCGCCTTCATCCGCGAACTGATCGGTGCACGGCAGCTGGGCCGCGTCCGCCTCGACGAGTCCGTGCCCGAGGCCATGGCCATGCTCCAGCCGCTCGCCCGCTATGCCCCGACCAGCGCCGCGCTCAGCGACGTGCGCGCGATCGGTGCCGCGCTGGTGCCGGCTCTGGAGACCCCCGGGCGTCCGTGGGTCTCGCGCGGAACGACCGGCGCCGCTTCGGCGAGCCGCGCCGCATGATCGCCCGCCTGGCCTCGAACAAGGCGTTCCGGTACGCCGCGATCGTCCCGATCGTGCTGGTCGCCGCGCTGGTGATCGGCGTACCGCTTGATGGCCAGGCCCAGTGGATCTGCGCGGGCGTGACCATCCTCGGCGCGCTGGTGCTCAAGCGCTGGAGGGGCCGCAAGGGCGCGCTCGCGCTCGGCGTTCTCGCGATCCTGGTATCCACGCGCTACATCTTCTGGCGCACCACCCAGACGCTTTCGTTCGGCACCCTGCCCGAATTCCTCTTCGGCGGCGGGCTCTACCTGGCCGAGCTCTATGCCTGGGTCATCCTCATGCTGGGCTTCCTGCAGACCAGCTGGCCGCTCGAGCGCCCCGTGGTCGAGCCGCAGGGCGACCCGGATACCTGGCCCACGGTGGACATCTACATCCCCACCTACAACGAGAGTCTGGAGATCGTGCGCAACACGGTCTTCGCCGCGATGGACCTCGACTACCCGGTCGACCGCTACCGCGTCTTCATCCTCGACGACGGCAAGCGCGCCGAGTTCCGCGCCTTCGCCAAGGAAGCGGGCTGCGGCTACATCACGCGCGACAACAACCTGCACGCCAAGGCCGGCAATCTCAACGCCGCGATGAAGAAGACCGACGGCGAACTGATCGCGATCTTCGACTGCGACCACGTGCCCACGCGCGCCTTCCTGCAGCTGACCGTCGCCTGGTTCCAGCGCGATCCGCGCCTGGCGCTGATCCAGACCCCGCACCACATGTATTCGCCCGATCCGGTGCAGCGCAACCTTGCCTCCACCATGGGCGACATGGCGGGCGAGGGCGACCTGTTCTACGGCGCGGTGCAGGGCGGCAACGACCTGTGGAACGCCACGTTCTTCTGCGGTTCGTGCGCGATCATCCGGCGCGAGGCGCTGATGGAGACCAACGGCTTCGCGGGCGAGACCGTGACCGAGGACGCGCATACCGCTCTCAAGCTGCAGCGCACCGGCTGGAACACCGCCTACATCTCGGCACGCCTGTCGGCAGGGCTCGCCACCGAGCGCCTCGTCCTGCACGTGGGCCAGCGCATCCGCTGGGCACGCGGGATGACGCAGATCCTGCGCATCGACAATCCGCTGAAGGGCCGCGGGCTCACCTGGCAGCAGCGCCTCTGCTACCTGAACGCCATGCTGCACTTCCAGTATCCGCTGCCGCGCATTGTGTTCCTGACCAGCCCGCTCGCCTACCTGATCTTCGGCCAGAACATCATCCAGGCCTCGGCCTCGCTGATCTTCGCTTACGCCATGCCGCACCTCTACTGCTCGGCCGTGGCGAACGAGCGCACGCAAGGCGCGGACCGCCCGCCGTTCTGGGGCGAGGTCTACGAGACGATCCTGTGCTTCCACCTCGTGAAGCCCACCGTCATCACCTGGTTCCAGCCGCGTAAGGGCAAGTTCAACGTGACCGACAAGGGCTCGCTGCTGGACAAGACCTATTTCGACTGGGCGATCGTCAAGCCGCACCTGATCTGCATTGGGCTCATCGTGCTGGGCATCACGATGGCGGTCGTGAAATGGGCCTTCTTCCCCTACCTCTTCAACATCCAGACCGATACGCTGGTGCTGAACGTCGCCTGGGCCAGCTTCAGCCTCGTCATCCTGCTGGCCGCCGTATCGGTCGCCCGCGAGACGAAGCAGGCCCGCGTCGACATCCGCATCCCGGTGGAGCTGCCGGTAACCGCCTATCTCGCCTCCGGCCATGTCGTCCCGGCGCGCACGATCGACATCTCGATGGGCGGCGCGGCGCTGTCGCTCCCCTCCGAGCTGCCGAGCAAGGACCGCACCGTGCGCCACATCACCATGGCCATGGGGGACGAAGTCCTCTCGATCCCGGTCAGGACTATGCGCACCGATGCCGCCAATGCCTATGTCCGCTTCGAGCAGCTGGACACTCTCGCCGGGCGCCACCTGGTGCGCGCCGTCATGGGCCGTGCCGATGCATGGCAGCCTTCCGGCCCGCGCAAGTCGATCTCCGGCCTGCGCTCCCTTGCCGACATCATCCGGGTGGACATGGTGACCTTGAAGCGCATGCTGGGACTGAATTTCGCCGAGCGCCGCGCCATGCGCCGCATCGAGGTCACGCGCAAGGCCGCCGCCGAGGCCGAGGCCAAAGAAGCCGCGAAGGCGAAGGAAGGCGGCAGGTCGCTGGCCGGCCTCGCCAAGGCCGCCGCTCTCCTGGGCGCCATCGCGCTGGGCGCTGCGGGCATCTTCTTCGGCACTACCGAAGTCCACGCCCAGTCCGCTTCGGCCGCCGGCACCGCCGCGTCTGCCGCAGGTTCGGGCGCCGGAACTTCGGCCGCCGGAACTTCGGGCAATGCCGGGGGCGCGCTTTCCGAACGTCTGACGCTCAAGGACCTGCGGCTCAGCCGACCGATCCGCCTGCAGGGCACGCGCGGCGAAATCGGCATTCCTTTCGGCATGCGCCAGGACCGCGTCGTCACCGGCGCCGTGCTGCGCCTGAACCTGGCCTGGTCGCCCTCGATGCTCGACGACCTCAGCCAGCTGGTGGTCATCGTCAACGGCGAGGTCGCGCAGACGATCCCCCTCACCCGCGCCAACTCAGCCGGGCAGGTGATCGACGTGCCGGTGAACCCGGCCCTGTTCCTGCCGGGCGACAACCAGCTGAACCTGCGCCTCATCGGCCACTATGCGCGCGACTGCGAGGATCCGTTCCACTCCTCGCTGTGGGCCAACGTGAGCAACGTGCGCTCGTGGTTCGATTTCGCCTATCAGCCGCTGCCCTATGGGCCCGACCTCGCCCGCCTGCCGCTGCCCTTCTTCGACAAGGGCCAGAACGTGCCGCTGCGCATGCCCTTCGTCTTCGCCGGCCAGCCCCGGGCCGGGGAGCTGCAGGCCGCCGCCGCCACGGCGAGCTGGCTGGGCTCGCTCGCCAGCTACCGCGGCTTCGCATTCCGGCCGGTGATAGGCCAGATCCCCCGCGGCAACGCGATCGTCTTCCTCAAGGCCGGGCAGTCGATCCCCGGGCTCGAGATCGCCGCTCCCTCGGGCGCGTCCGCCGCCGCCGTGCGCAACCCCAACGACCCCACCGGTACCCTGCTGGTCCTCATGGGCCGCAACGACGAGGAACTGCGCACCGCCGCCGCCGCCGTCGCGCTCGGTCGCGGCGTCTTCGGAGGAACGCGCATGTCCTTCGACGGCGTGCGCATCCCTGCCTGGCCGCGCTATGGCGCGCTGCGCTGGCTCTCGACCGAGAAGCCCGTGCAGCTTGGTTCGATCACCGAATCCTACGCGCTGCAGGGCATGGGCATCCCGCCCGGTCCGCTCTCCGCCCGCTTTCGCGTCTCGCCCGACCTGTTCTTCTGGCCGCGCGAGGGCGGCAAGCTCAACCTCTCGTACCGCTACCCGATCGCGCAGTGGCTCGATCGCAGGGCCTCGCGCCTCGACGTGTCGATCAACGGCCAGTACCTCCAGACGCTTCCGCTCGGCGCCAAGTGGTGGAGCGGCCTGTTCGGCGCATCGGGGGCCAAGAGCTACGATTCCGACGCATCGGTGATCCTCCCTCGCTACAACCTGTTCGGCCAGAACGAGTTGTCGATGGACTACAACCTGATCATCGCCGACAAGAAGAAGTGCACCGGCACTCTTCCCGAGAACGTGCGCGTCTCCATCGATCCGACCAGCACGATCGACCTCACCAGCGCCTACCACGCCATCATGATGCCCGATCTCGCGACGTTCGCGGGCGCCGGCTTCCCCTTCACTGCCAGCCCCGACCTTGCGCAGACCACCGTCGTTGTCGCCGAGAACCCCTCGCTCGCCTCGATCGAGGCGTTCCTGACGCTGATGGGCCGCTTCGGCGACTCGACCGGCGTGCCGGTCACGGCGGTCACCGTCACCTCCACCATCGATCCCGACCGGCTGGCCGGCCAGGACGTGCTTGTCGTCGGCGGCACCGGCCTTGCGGGCGCGGACATGTTCGCGAACGCTCCGGTGCGCTGGGAAGGCGGGCGCCTGCGCGTGGCCGAGCGTTCGCCGCTGCAATACGTGACGTCGCTGTTCGGAGGCACGCAGATGAACGATCCGATGGCCGCCGCTCCGCTCGTCTACGATGCGCGCGGCTTCTCGGGCATCGTCAGCTTCCGCTCGCCCTATGCCTCTGACCGCACCGTGGTGGCGCTGCTGGCCGATGACGGCGGCGCGTTGCCCGCGCTGGTCCAGGGCCTGTCGGACACCAAGATCAACGCCTCCGTGCAGGGTGACCTCGCGGTCACGCGCGGCGACGGGATGACCAGCTTCGCCATCACCGAGCGCTACTGGGTCGGCTCGCTGCCGATCTGGATGAAGCTGGCCTACTGGACCAGCCAGCGCCCGATGATGCTGGGCCTGTTCACGCTCGTCCTCGCCGCGATCCTTGCCGGACCTGCCTACCTCTACTTTCGCCGTCAGGCACAACGCCGCCTCGGCCGTCAGGACGACCACGCATGACCCGTTCCCCGACCCCGCGCACCGGCAGTCTGAAGCGCACCGGCAGATTGGGGCTGGCGCTTCTGCTTTCCACGGCGGCGAGCGGCCTGGCGCCGATGGTCCTGCCTCTCGATGCGCAGGCGCAGAGCGCGGGCGTGGAGGCGCTGGTGAAGCAGGCGCAGTACTGGCGCTCCAAGGGCCGCGAGGATCTGGCGCAGCAGGCCCTGCGCCGTGCCCGCGCGCTCGACCCCAACCATCCCGCACTCAGGAGCGCGGCCGCGCCGCGCCCCGCGCCCAGGTCTGCCGCGCCCAAGCCCGCCGCGCCGAAACCTGCCGCCGCGAAGCCCGCACCCAAACCGGCCCAGGCACCTGCGCCGACACCGGCTCAGGCCCCCGCCCGCACGGCCGCCGCGACTGCGCGCCCGGCCGCAAAGCCCGCAGCCAGCGCACCGGTCTCCGCCGCCGACCGGGCGGGCCGGGCCCGCGTCTCGGGCTTCGATGCCTTGAACGACGGCAATCTCGAGACCGCCGCCTCGCAGTTCCAGCGTGCCCTTGGCGTCAACCGGCGCGATCCCGATGCGCTGGGCGGCCTTGGCCTCGTGCGCCTTCGCGAGGGGAACTTCGCCGAGGCGGCAAGCCTGCTGGAACAGGCTTCGCAGGCGGGCAAGGCCAGCCAGTGGGCGGAAGGCCTCGCCTCGGCCCGGTTCTTCGCCGGCGTCGAGGAAACCCGCGCGCTGGTGAACCAGAACCGCCTTGCCGATGCGCAGGGACGCGCCGAAGCGCTCGTCCGCTCGGGCTACAAGGAGCCGGGGCCCGCGCTCGAACTGCTGGCCGACATCTACGAGCGGCAGGGCCGCTACGCCGACGCCGCAGACCTCTACCGGCAGGCGGGGAGCGCCGGTGGCGGCTCGGCCGCGGACGACAAGCGCCTGCAGCTGCGCGCCACGCGCGGCCGCGCTCTCGCGGCGGCGGAACAGGGGGACGACCTTGGCGCCACGCGCGAGTTCCAGAACGGCCTCGTCCTCGACCCCAGCGATCCGTGGATTCGCTATGAATTCGCGCAGTTCCAAATCCGGCGCGGCCGCGTGCCCGAGGCGGAATCGCTGATCCGCTCGCTCGTCGCCAACGGGCAACCCGATTCGCTCTATGCCGCCGCGCTCCTCAACAATGACCTTGGCCGCGTGAACGAGGCCGACCGCCTGATCTCCATGGTCCCCGAAGCCCAGCGCACCGCACCCATGCGCAACCTGGCCCTCGGCGTGAAGACCGACGCCGCCATCGCCCGCGCCCGCGCCATGGCGGCCAGCGGACAGCAGGCGCAGGCGATCTCGGCCATGCGCCAGCTCGGTTCGATGGCTTCGGTGCCCGCAGGCAAGCAGGCGGCCGTCGCCAACACCCTCTTCGACCTCGGTGACACGCAAGGCGCGGCCCAGGTCGCGGAAGCGGCGCTGAACGGCCGGATCGACACGATAGACGACTATGAAGGGCTGATCGGGGTTCTTGCCCGCACCGGCCGCGACGATCTTGCCCAGCTGGCGCTGCAGCGCGCCGGGCAGATGGCGGGCACTTCAGCCGACGGGCAGCGCGCCTATGCGCGCATCAGCGCCGGGCTGATGGTGAGCCAGGCCGATGCGGCGCGGCTCGGCGGACGCTATGCCGAAAGCTTCGACATCCTGCAGCAGGCCTACGCAGCCGCGCCGGACAACCCGGAGATACTCTCGGCCCTCGCCCGGCTCTACCAGACCGGCGGCATGCCCGCCAAAGCAGCGCAGAGCTACCAGCTGGTGCTGGCGCGCAAGCCGGGGGACCGCGATGCGCTGCTCGGGCTGGCGGACACGGCCGAGGCGGCGGGCGACAGCGACCTTTCCAAGCAGGCGCAGCGCCAGGTGCTGCAGACGCACGGGCAGGACTACCGCGTGCCCATGGCGCTCGCCAATGTCGAGCGGGCGCGCGGCAACGATCGCGCTGCCGTGAACCTGCTCAAGGAAGCGCGCGAACTCTACGCCCGCCAGAGCGGCGCGGGCATGGCGATGGGCGGCAACCCCTTCGCCAATGCAGGCCCGGGAATGGGCGGGCAGGGCATGGGCGGGCAGGCGGGGAACAATCCCTTCCGCAGCCAGGCCTTTGCCGCCCCGGCACCGGTCAATCCCTTCGCCCTGAGCGGCGGCACTCGCCTTCCCGCCGCCTATCCGCAGGCGCAGGCCCAGGCGAGCGGCTTCGGCTATGGAGCCCTGAGCGGCGGCGGCGCGCCGCAGGCTTCCGGTTTCGCTCAGGCAGCCCCCGCTCCCATGACCACCGGAACGCAGACCGGCTTCGGCGGCTATGCCAGCCCGCAGACCTCCTTCGCCGCGCCCGATCGCTATGCCTCGCCGGCCAGCATCGCCGCGCCGCAGCAGAGCGCCTTCGCGGCCCCTGCCCCGCTCCCGGGCACCTCGGGCGGCTACTCCGCGCCGCAGGTTCCCCTCGCCTATGCGGGCGATCCGGTGATGACGCAGATCCAGTCCGAGATCGACAGCCTGGCACAGGACAGCGGCCCGCGTGTCGACGTTGAGACCGCCTATCGCTCGCGCTCGGGCGAGGAAGGGCTGTCGCAGCTCGACGAGATCAAGGGTTCGGCAAAGGTCTCCACCGGCGCGCTGGCAGGCCGGGTCTTCGCCAGGGCGGAAGCGGTGGTCGCCGATGCGGGCCGCCCCACCGGATCAGGCCTCGCGCGCTTCGGCCGCAACGCGACGGCGGAAGCCCAGGCGATCGTCGACGAAGTGCCCTCCCCCCTCGTCAACGCCGAGAGCCAGCAGGCCTCGGGCGCGGCGTTCTCGGTCGGGTACGAAAGCGATGCGGTGCAGGTGGAAGTGGGCACCACGCCGATCGGCATGGGCAAGACCAGGTTTGCCGGACGCGCGGCGATCAGCCCGGAGCTCAGCCCGGGCCTTCGCGCCACCGCCTTTGCCGAGCGCAAGCCCGTCACCGATTCGGTCGTCTCCTATGCGGGCACGCGCGATCCTGTCACCGGCGAGCGCTGGGGTCAGGTCATGCGCACCGGCGCGGGCGTGGGCATGTCCTATGACGAGGACGGATCGGGCGTCTACGGCGAGGGCCGCTACTATCGCTTCCGCGGCACCAACGTCGCGCGGAACGACGGCTTCGAGGCCAATGTGGGCGGATACCTGCAGGCCTATCGCGGGCAGCACTCCTCGGTCACGGTCGGCCTCAACGTGAACTACCAGGGCTACGACCGCAGCCAGAACTACTTCACTTACGGCAACGGCGGCTACTTCAGCCCGCAAAGCTTCATCTCGGTCGGCTTCCCGGTGAACTACACCTTGCAGGACGAGCAGTGGGACGTGGCGGCATCGTTCACCCCCGGCTTCCAGAGCTACAAGGAAGACGAGAGCCCGCTCTACCCCACCGATCTCGTCGCCCAGGCCGAGCTGGACAACCTCAAGGCCCTGAACGACGACGTACGTGCCGGCTACGACAGCCTGAGCAAGACCGGCTTCGCGCTCTCGGCACAGGGATCGATGTACTACAAGCTGAACCGCAGCACCCGCATCGGCGGCGACCTCAGCTACAATACTTTCGGCAGTTACGACGAATTCCGCAGCATGCTCGGCGTGCGCCAGAGCTTCGGGAGCACCAGATAAATGAAGATGCAGGCATTTCCCCCGGCCAGCAAGGAACCCGACGGCATCGGCGCGGGCGGCCTTGCCCTGATGGCCATTTCGGTGGCCGCCGAACTGTGCGACGGCGTTCCCGAGGCACAGACGCGCGGCTTCTTCCTCGCCATCGGCCGCCGCATGGCCGCTCTGGAGCCGCTCGAGGGCGTGAACGACACTGCAGTCCTCGCCGCGCGCATCAACGCCTTCTGGCAGGTGCTCGGCTGGGGCGAGATCGAGCTGGCACTCGGCGCGGAAGCGATCGTCGTGCACCACCGCAACCTTCCCGACCGCATCGCCCCGGACCCGCAGGGCACCTGGAAGCGGATGCTGACCGGCGTCCTCGAAGGCGCATACGACAGCTGGTTCCGCGTGCTGGGAAGCGGCCCCGCGCTGCGCACGAGCGCACAATGGCAAGCAGATACGCTCGAGGTGCGCCATGGCCGCTGACCGGACTCCCGCCCAACTCGACGCCGAGGCCGCCTTGGCCGGCACCGCCAGCAGGCGCAGGAGCCTGTTCCCGGCCGTGGACCGTCGCACGTTCTCGCTCGGGACGCTGATGGCCCTGACGGCGGCATGCAACACCGGGACAAGCCAGGGACGTACCCCGCAGGTGACCGACAGCTTCTGGACGCAATGGCGCGACCGCTACCTCGCTCCCGAGGGCCGGGTGGTGGATACCGGCAATGGCCGCATCAGCCACAGCGAGGGCCAGAGCTACGGCCTGATCCTCGCCCTGCGCGCCGGTGACCGCGAGGCGTTCGAGCGCATCGCCAAGTGGACGCAGGAGACGCTCGGCCGTCAGGACATGGCGCTTCATTCCTGGCGATACGATCCGCGCCAGTCAGTGCCGGTTTCCGACCCCAACAACGCGACCGACGGCGATCTCGTCATCGCCTGGGCCCTGGCACTCGGCGGCGAGCGCTGGTCGCAGCCCGCATGGTTGGAGCGGGCGGCGCAGATCCGCGCCGCGATCCGCGCCCACTGCGTGGTCCAGCGCTTCGGCCGCAGCCTGCTGCTTCCGGGCATCGTGGGCTTCGACCAGCCCGGGCAGGTTACACTCAACCCCTCGTACTTCGTGTGGCCCGCGCTCGACCACTTCGCGAAGATGGACGGCGCATCGGCCTGGGGCGCGGTGATCCGCGACGCCGAGGCGGTGACCAGGCTCTCGCGCTTCGGCACCCATGGCCTGCCGTGCGACTGGGTGGTCGTGACCGGGAAGGACGATGTCGCCCCCGCACCCGACAAGCCGCCGCGCTTCAGCTATGACGCGATCCGCATCCCCCTCTACGCGGTGATCGGCGGACGGGCCGCTCTCGTCCAGCCGGTCGCGCAATGGTGGCGTTCGTGCCTTGCGCAGCAGCGCCCGATCCCTGCCTTCATCGACGTGGTGACGGGCGAGGAAGCGAACTACGCGCTCTCCAGCGGCGGCGCGGCGATCGCCTCGCGGCTGGTGGGAGGGCCTGCCCCGGCGGTGCTGGACACGGACTACTTCTCGGCCTCGCTGCAGATGCTAGCGCGGCTGTGATGGGCGCGAGGCCGGGGGTCGCGGCTTGGCCGCAACCTTCGGATCGCGCGAGCTAGGCCCGCCCCCGGATCGCGATGAGGCCGCCCAGGCTCAGCAGCGCCGCGCCCGAGATGTAGAGGCCGACGAACAGCACGCCGCCGCTGTCGGCCAGTCCCTGCGCGATCGCGGGTGCGAAGCCGCCCCCGAAGATGCCGCCCACGTTGAACGCGATCGAGGCGCCGGTGTAGCGCACGCGCGCATCGAACAGGCGCGGCAGAAGCTCGGCGATGGGTCCGTAGACGAGACCCATGGTGAACAGCGCCAGGCACAGGAACGCGCCGATCATCCACAGCGACCCGGCGGTGAACATCAGCCCCATGATGACGCCGATGACGATGGAGAGGAAGCACCCCGCGATCAGGACGCTGCGCGAACTGTGCCGGTCTGCGGCATAGCCCGCGAAGACGATCCCCACCGCCATGAACAGGATCGCGAAGAGCTGGACGCCAAGGAAGGTCTGCCGGTCATAGCCCAGCGTCCCCGTGCCGTAGCCAAGCGCGAAAGTCGTCGCGAGATAGTAGAGCGCGAAGCAGGCGATCACCGCGAAGGTGCCCGCAACCGTTTCGCGCAAGTGGCTGCGGAACAGCTCCACGATAGGGATGGAGCGGTGATGGTCCACCTCGGCCTCGAACACCGGGCTTTCGGCAAGGCGGAAGCGGATCCACAGGCCAAGGCCGACAAGGACCGAACTCAGCAGGAACGGTATGCGCCATCCCCAGGCGGCGAAATCCGCTTCGCTGAGCGTCGCGCTGATGACGAGGAACAGGCCGTTGGCCGCAAGGAAGCCGACCGGGGCGCCAAGCTGCGGAAACATGCCGAAGCGCGCGGCATAGCCGGGAGGCGCGTTCTCCACCGCCAGCAGCGCCGCGCCGCCCCATTCCCCGCCAAGGCCGAGACCCTGTGCGAAGCGCATGGTGCACAACAGAAGCGGCGCGACCCACCCGACCGACTGGTACGTGGGCAGGATGCCGATCAGCACCGTGGCCCCGCCCATCAGGAGCAGCGAGGCGACCAGCGTCGACTTGCGCCCCACCCGGTCGCCGAAGTGGCCGAACAGCGTCGCGCCGACCGGCCTTGCGATGAACGCGATGGCGAAGCTGGCGTATGCGGCAAGGTGCTGGACCGTTGCCGAATCGGACGGGAAGAACAGCGGCCCGAACACCAGCGCGGCGGCGGTGGCATAGATGTAGAAGTCGTAGAACTCGACCGCGGTGCCAACGAGGCTGGCAGTCAGCACGCGCGCGTGCTGACGATAGACGTTACCGCCGGGTGTTGCCCTCGTCGCCACTCTCGTCTCTCCTGCCGTCAAGTCTGGAAGCTCCTCTAACGGCAGCCATGGGCGATGGCGAGAGCTTCGAGCAACGTCCGGGGCCGATTGCCTGCGGAAACCTCTGGCGACAGCGCTGGCAGGACGCGCCGGCGCAGTTTTCGTTGCAGCGCTTACTTCCGGCGATAGCGGAAATACCAGACCTCATGGCCGTAGACGGTGCGGGCCTTGTTCTCGTAGCGGGTCTCCGGCCAGCCGCCCGGGCGCACCTGGAAGTCGCGCGGCCGTTCGCAAAGCCATTCGAACTGGTGGCTGTGGCGCTGCATGATCATCAGCGCATGCCGCAAGTAGACGTCATGGTCCGTCCCGAAGCGGAACTCGCCGCCCGGCTTCAGCTTGGCCGCGAACATGTTCACAGGCCCTTCGTTCATCATGCGCCGCTTGGCATGGCGGGCCTTGGGCCAGGGGTCCGGATGGAGGAGGTAGAGGAACGAGAGCGAGCCGTCCGGGATCCGGGCAAGCACTTCCAGCGCATCGCCGTGGTGGATGCGCACGTTGCCGAGAGGCGGGTGCTCGCCCCCTTTCGATTCGGAGCTTCCGCCGCTGACATGGAGCAGCGCCTGGGCCACCCCGTTGAGGAAGGGCTCGGCACCGATAAAGCCGTGGTCGGGCAGCATGTCGGCACGCGCGGCCATGTGCTCGCCCCCGCCGAAGCCGATCTCGAAGTGCAACGGGCGATCGTCGCCGAACAGCACCTGCGAGGTGATCGGACCTTGCGCGGGCATGGAGATGCGGGGCAGGAGATCCTCGACGAGGCCCTGCTGCCCGGCGCGCAGGGGCTTGCCCTTGGCGCGGCCGTAAAGGCGGTTGAGCGTGGTCGGGTCGCCGGGTTTGTGTGCCGTCATGCCGCGCGCCACTGGCATCGACGCGCTTCGCGGTCAATCCGGTGTTGCGCCCGGGCAGTCCCCCCGAACGGTCCCGCAGTTGCGCGGCGCAACTTGCGCTTCCCCCGAAAACGCATTGCCACCGCGCCGCGGGCGCTGTCTTATCTCTCGATGCTGCGCGCCATCTTCCTGCTCCTTGCCTGCCAGCTTGCCGGCGAGGGTATCCACCGTCTTTCCGGTATCGCCCTGCCTGGAGCCGTTATCGGCATGGTCCTGCTGCTGTGCTGGCTGGCGCTCTTCCCGCGCGAGCGGCCGGGGCTTGGCGCCGTTACCGCGTGGCTCACGGCGCACCTTGCCGTCATGTTCGTGCCCGCGGCCGTCGGCCTTGTCGACGAGGGAGCCGTGCTCTCGCGGTACGGTGTCTCGCTGGTGATCGCGACCACCCTCTCTACCGTGCTCACGCTCGTGGTGACCGCGCTGGTCTTCCGCTGGGCGCTCCGCCGCGTCGCCTCGGAAAGCGAAGCGCCATGAACGAGGCGGCGCTCCTTGCGACACCGCTGTTCTGGCTGACGGCGACGATCGGGCTGTTCGAGGCCTTCGACACGCTCTCGCGGCGGATGAACCGACATCCGCTGTGCCATCCGGTGCTCTGGAGCACGCCCGTGCTGATCGCAATGCTACTGGCGACCGGCACGACCTATGAAACATACAAGGCAGCCACGATGCCGCTCAGCCTGCTGCTGGGACCGGCGGTCGTCGGCCTTGCGGTCCCCGTCTGGCGCGAGCGGGAGCGCATCCGCCGGCTCGCCGCGCCGATTGCGCTTGCCCTGATTGCGGGAGCGGTGACCTCCATGGTCAGCGCCGTGGGCGTGCTCGCCCTGTTCGGCCCTCCGTGGACGATCCTCGCCTCCATCGCCCCGCGTGCGACCACCACGCCCGTGGCAATGGCGGTCGCGGGCCAGCTTGGCGGCATTCCGGCGCTGGCGGCGGTGATCGTGCTGTTCGCGGGCGTGGTCGGGGCCATGATCGCGACGCCGGTGCTGAACCTGCTCGGCCTTCGCGACTACCGCGCCCGTGGCTTTGCGATCGGCGTGGCCGCGCATGGCATGGGCGCCGCACGGGCCTTTCAGGTGGATGCCACCGCCGGCGCGCTCGCCAGCCTGGGGATGGCGCTCAACGCTGTCGCGACGGCGGCGCTGCTCTCGCTGGTCGCCGCGCTCGTCTGAACGGTCAGGCGGAGTAGCGCGCGGCCCGCTCGGCAAGCCGCTCCACGGCGGCGGCGTGGATCCCGGTCGATGCCACCATGACCCCGAAAGCGCGGGGATCGTGCTTGTTGTAGTTGAGCGGCTGCCCGAAAGCGTCCGTCACCACCGCGCCCGCTTCGCGCGCGATGAGCCCGGCGGCGGCGATGTCCCATTCGTAACCCCAGCGCAGCGTCGCCAGGAGGTCCGCTTCTCCCGCCGCCACCATCGCCATGCGAAGGGCAATCGAGTTGGGCTGGTCGACAAGCGTCAGGTCGCTGTCTTCGGGTGCCAGCTTGTGCGCGGGGACGCGTGCCCCGGCGAGCGCGGCGCGTGTGCTGGCGACGAGTCGCTCGCCATTGCGCCAGGCGCCCTTGCCCGCTTCGGCCGACCAGAACTCGCCCCCTTCCGCCCGTCGCCGCACGGGCGCGTAGAGATAGCCGAGCAGCGGGCGGCGCGTGCTGACGAGCGCGACCGAGATGGCCCATCCGGTGCGGCCCCGAATGAAGTCGCGCGTTCCGTCGATCGGATCGACCAGCCAGACCAGTTCGGTCTGCTGGCGCGCGCGGGTATCGACCGTCTCCTCCGAGAGCCAGCCCGCCGCAGGAAGCAGGGCCTTCAGCTCGGTTTTCAGGAATGCGTCGACGGCAAGATCGGCCGTGCAAACGGGACTGCCGGGCGTCTTTTCCCACGATTCGAGGACATGCCCGTCGCCGGGCCAGCCTGCCAGGGCGATGCGGCCCGCTTCGCGAACAATGGCTTCCAGTCTGTCACGATCGATCATGGGCATCTTTCGGCGGATAATTGCTATTGCGAACTGTTATCATTTCACGGCAATCAAAATCTCTCCTGCTGTGCATTTGCGCAGGCGCCGGGCCTTTTCAAGGCAGCCAGGATGTGCTTAGGCGGCACGCGAACTAATGGCTACGGCGCCTTCCCCGGGAACCTCCAGCAGAAAGCGATTTGAGCGATGAACATCCACGAATACCAGGCCAAGGAACTCCTCGCGAAGTATGGCGTGGGCATCCCCGCCGGCATTGCAGCGCTGACCGTAGAGGAAGCGGTCGCTGCCGCCAAGCAGCTCCCCGGACCGCTCTACGTCGTCAAGGCGCAGATCCACGCCGGCGGCCGCGGCAAGGGCAAGTTCAAGGAACTCGGCGCCGATGCCAAGGGCGGCGTTCGCCTCGCCAAGTCGATCGAAGAGGTCGAGTCGTTCGCCAAGGAAATGCTCGGCAACACGCTCGTCACCGTGCAGACCGGTGAAGCCGGCAAGCAGGTGAACCGCCTCTACGTGACCGACGGCGTCGACATCGCCAGCGAATACTACCTCTCGATGGTCGTCGACCGCGCCTCCAGCCGCGTCGCCATGATCGTGTCGACCGAAGGCGGCATGGACATCGAGGAAGTCGCTCACTCCACGCCCGAGAAGATCACCACCGTCACCATCGACACCGCCAGCGGCTTCCAGGCGCACCACGGCCGTGCGGTGGCTTTCGCGCTGAAGCTGACCGGTGACCTCAACAAGCAGGCCCAGAAGATCGCCAAGCAGCTCTACGAGGCGTTCATCGCGCTCGACTGCGACATGCTCGAGATCAACCCGCTGGTCGAGACCAAGGACGGCAACCTGCTCGTCCTCGACACCAAGATGAGCTTCGATTCGAACGCGCTCTACCGCCACCCCGACGTGCAGGCCCTGCGCGACGAGACCGAGGAAGATCCGGCCGAAGTCGAAGCTTCGAAGTACGACCTCGCCTACATCAAGCTCGATGGCGACATCGGCTGCATGGTGAACGGCGCGGGCCTCGCCATGGCGACGATGGACATCATCAAGCTGAACGGCATGTTCCCGGCCAACTTCCTCGACGTCGGCGGCGGCGCCAACAAGGAGAAGGTCACCGCGGCGTTCAAGATCATCCTCGCGGACCCGGCCGTGAAGGGCATCCTCGTGAACATCTTCGGCGGCATCATGAAGTGCGACGTCATCGCCGAGGGCATCGTCGCCGCGGCCAAGGAAGTGAACCTGCAGGTTCCCCTCGTCGTCCGCCTCGAAGGCACCAACGTGCAGCAGGGCAAGGACATCCTGGCCAATTCCGGCCTCGCGATCGTCCCTGCCAACGACCTTGGCGACGCGGCCAAGAAGATCGTCGCTGAAGTCCAGAAGGTCGCCTGATCGCGCCCGACGGACAGCTGAGCGCTTCGTGCTCACGATCACTTGACAAACATGCAAACGGCGGGGGTTTCGCGACCCCCGCCGTTTCTGCATGGTCGCCACGCAACATTGTGGCGTAGCTGCGCTTTCCCACCCCCAAGGTGTTCGCGTTTCAGCAGGGCTTGACGCAAGGGTAAAGGGACGCGATAGCTCGCCTCCAGATTTTAATCGCGCGGTTAAATGGCCGTCCAGCAGTGAGAGGACATATCGCAATGAAGATCCTCGTCCCCGTGAAGCGGGTGATCGATTACAACGTGAAGCCGCGGGTCAAGGCCGACGGCACCGGCGTCGACCTCGCCAACGTCAAGATGAGCATGAACCCCTTCGACGAAATCGCCGTCGAGGAAGCCATCCGCCTCAAGGAAGCGGGCAAGGCGGAGGAGATCGTCGCAATCTCAGTCGGGCCGACGAAAGCGCAGGAAACCTTGCGCACCGCGCTGGCCATGGGTGCGGATCGCGCCATCCTGGTCGAGACAGATGCCGAAGTGGAGCCGCTCGCGGTCGCCAAGATCCTGAAAGCCATCGTCGGTGAAGAAAACCCCGGTCTGGTGATTCTCGGCAAGCAGGCGATCGACGACGATTCGAACCAGACCGGCCAGATGCTCGCCGCCCTTCTCGGGCGCCCGCAGGGCACTTTCGCCAGCAAGGTCGAGATCGACGGCGATCACGTTTCCGTCACCCGCGAAGTCGATGGTGGCCTGGAAACGGTCAGGCTCTCGCTTCCCGCCATCGTCACCACCGACCTGCGCCTCAACGAGCCGCGCTATGCCTCGCTGCCCAACATCATGAAGGCGAAGAAGAAGCAGCTCGATGTGAAGGCCCCCGCAGACTACGGCGTGGACATCGCGCCGCGTCTCAAGACCCTCAAGGTCTCGGAGCCCGCTGTCCGCTCGGCCGGCATCAAGGTGGCGGACGTCGACGCGCTCGTCGCCAAGCTCAAGGAAATGGGAGTAGCCTGACATGAAGACTCTCGTCTGGGTCGAACACGACAACGCTTCCGTCAAGGATGCCACGCTCTCCGCCGTCACGGCTGCCGCCAAGCTGGGTGAAGTCCACCTGCTCGTGGCCGGTTCCGGCGCGCGCGGTGTGGCCGACGCCGCCGCGCAGATCGCGGGGGTGGGCAAGGTCCACCTCGCCGACGATGCCGCCTACGAGCACGCGCTGGCGGAAAACGTCGCCCCGCTGATCGTGGACCTCATGGGGCACCACGATGCCTTCGTGGTGCCTGCCACCACCACCGGCAAGAACATCGCGCCGCGCGTCGCCGCCCTGCTCGACGTGGCGCAAATCTCCGACATCCTCTCGGTGGAGGGCGACAAGACCTTCACCCGCCCGATCTACGCGGGCAACGCCATCGCCACTGTCGAATCGAGCGATGCCAAGCTGGTGATCACCGTGCGCGGTACCGCCTTCGCCAAGGCAGAGGCCACCGGCGGCTCGGGCGTGGTCGAGGACGTCTCGGGCGCGGGTGACGCCGGTCTTTCCAGCTTCGTGGGTGCGGAACTCGCCAAGTCGGAGCGTCCGGAACTGACCAGCGCGAAGATCATCGTCTCGGGCGGCCGGGCGCTCAAGGATTCGGAGACCTTTGAGGCCACCATCCTGCCGCTCGCCGACAAGCTGGGCGCCGCCGTCGGCGCCAGCCGCGCTGCGGTCGATGCAGGCTACGTGCCCAACGACTACCAGGTTGGCCAGACCGGCAAGATCGTGGCTCCCGAAGTCTACATCGCCGTCGGCATCTCGGGCGCAATCCAGCACCTTGCGGGCATGAAGGATTCCAAGACCATCATCGCCATCAACAAGGACGAGGACGCCCCGATCTTCCAGGTCGCGGACATCGGTCTCGTTGCCGACCTGTTCACCGCCGTGCCGGAGCTGACCGGCAAGCTGTGATTGCAACGTTCCACGTGCAACCCTACCATGACCCCCGGATGCAAATCCGGGGGTTTTTCGTTGGGCAAGCTGCCTGACGCGGCCGGGCAGGGCCGATACAGGGGTAAGTACGGATGACACGCGCGTTCCTTGCACTAGCGGCGCTGAGCCTGCTCATGAGCGGCGGCTCCGCAGCGTCTGCTGCCGACAAGCCGGTGGTGCTGAAACCAATTACGACATGGAACGTGAATTGGGGCGATAGTTCCTGCGATCTCATCCGCAAGTTTGGCCCCGTCGATAAACCTACAATGCTTCGCATTCGGCAAATGGGGCTGAGCGCGGCTATCGAGATCGAAGTAGCCGGGCCGCCGGTCTCCTATATTCAAGCGAAAAACGGCGTCAGCTTCGACTTTGGCAACGGAGCACTGGTAAAGGCCGGCGATCCGATGAGCGCTGTGAACACTGTCTACGGCAGTTCGTTGATCGCAAATGCGCAGCTTCTTCCTGACGGCGGCCGAGATAAGGACTCTCTCGGTCCGAACCTCATTTTCGAGCAGCAAATCAGTCAAGTCGGCATCTCGAGTCGAAACAGCGCTTTGCTTCTGCAGTCCGGGAACATGGCGGCACCGCTGCAGGCCTTGCACAAGTGTGTCGAGGACATGTTCACAGGATGGGGGGTGACGCCCGCCACTCGAGATATACTGGCCCATGAACCAGCGGTCATCGACGCTCAAGGGTTAGCGAAAACCTTCGACCAATCATATCCCAAAGCTCTGGAAAGCCCTGGCAGAAGCGATCGCTTCACGTTTCGCGTCGTGGTGGACGCTCAAGGCATCGCCCACAGATGCCACATAATTCAGTCCACGCAAGAAACCGTCAATGAACTGCTCTGCAAGTCCGTGCTCAAGATGCGCTTCACGCCCGCACAGGATAAGAATGGTACGCCCGTCTCATGGTACTTCTACGGTGCCATAAACCACCGCCCGAACTACTGAGCTAGATCCTTGCACAAGGGCGCGCGCCAGGAGCCAGGTAGACCCGGTTTATGTCCGGCAATTGCAATCCCGCTCCAACCTAGCGGGCCACCCGCTCCAGCAGGAGGAGCGGGACCTTCTCGTCGCCCTCCTCGAGCTCGTGCGTGGCGTAGTGCGTGAAGCCGAGGCGTTCGGCGAGGCGCCGGGAGGGCAGGTTGCCCTCCTCAATCATGCAGGCGATGCGGCGTGGGCCGTGGGCGGCGTCGAACCAGGCCAGCGCCGCGTCCATGACTTCGCGCGCGACACCTTGCCCGTGGTGGTCGTGGCGCACGATCCAGCCCGCTTCCGGCACGTCGTCGAGCCCGAGCGCTGCCCCGAACCCGCGGTAGCTGTGAAAGATGCCGCATGTGCCGACGATCTCCCCTTCGCCGCGCGGGCGCACGATGAAGGTGCCATAGCCGCGCAGGGCCCACGAGCCCGCGTTGCGCATCAGGCGGTCGAACTGCGCATGGGGTTCCGCCCGCGCGGGGCCAAGGAAGCGACGGGTTTCCTCGTCCGCCAGAAGCCGGCACAGGCCTTCGAGGTCGTGCGCCGAAGGCCTCCAGAGATCGAAGCGCCGGGTCGTCAGGATAGGCCCCGTGTCCCCGATCACAGAAGCTGGTCCACCGCATGGATGGCAACGCCGAAGAGGCCGCCCACCAGCGTGCCGTTGATGCGGATGAACTGCAGGTCGCGGCCCACCGCGCCCTCGATGCGGTCGCTGACGGTGCGCGCATCCCAGCGTTTCACGGTTTCCGAGACGAGGCGTACGATCTCGTCCCCATAGCGCGCAGTCACGCCGACGAGCGTGCGGCGGGCGAAGCGGTTGATCTGTCCCTGCAGGCGCGGATCATCCTTCAGCGCGCCGCCAAGCTCGGCCAGCATCGTCGTCAGGTGACCGCCAAGCGCCGTGTCGGGACGTCGCGCGGCGCCGATCAGCTTGAGGCGAAGGCGTTCCCATACCGCCTGCCACCACTTCCCCACGGCGGGATTGGCGATCAGTTCGCGCTTGGCATTCTCCACCCGTTCGCGCGTTTCAGGGTCGTTGACGAGACGGTCAGCGAGGCTTTCGAGCATCTGCTCCACCTTCACCTTGAGCGGGTGGTCGGGCTGCACGATCATCTCCGCAAGGAGCTTGTACAGGCCATCGAGCACCGAGTTGGCGATGCGCGAATCAAGCCCGGTCAGTCGCAGCAGACCATGCGCCCGCTCGCGTATCATCGTGCGGACCATCTCTTCGTTGGCTTCCAGCGCCTCGCCGATCCAGCGCACGGCCCCTTCCACGAGCGGGAGGTGCCGGCGGTCGGCGATCATGGCCGAAAGCATCTGCCCCAGAAGCGGCGCGACCTCCACCCGCTCGAGCTGGCGCGCGAGCCCTGTGCGAACCTGATCGCCCAGCCGGTCAGGGTCGAGCGATTCGAGCACGTCGGCAAGGAGATTGGCCGCTCCCGCCCGCAAGCGGGACTGCCCGCCCCGTCCGGGATCGGTCAGGAACCCTCCGGCGGCGCCGGCGAAGTTGAACCCGGTGACGCGGCGCGCGACCACCTGCGGCGTCAGGAAATTGTCTCGAAGGAAGGTCGCCATGGAATCGGCGATACGGTTCTTGTTCACCGGGATGATCGCGGTGTGGGGGATCGGCAGGCCAAGGGGGTGGCGAAACAGTGCCGTCACGGCGAACCAGTCGGCCAGGCCGCCCACCATCGCCGCCTCGGTGAACGCCGTCGCGTATCCCCACCCGGCGCCATCGCCGCCATAGCGGCGCAGCAGCACGAAAGCGGCGGCCATGAACAGCAGCAGGCCGGTCGCGAACAGGCGCATACGCCGGGCCCGATCCTGCAGGACGCCCTTCAACGCTGGTCCCCCTGAACTGCGCCCGGCTGGCGGCAATGCTTTCCTTTCCGTCCGGCCTTTCAGGCGGCCGTTATTCGGCCGGTTGCGGCCGATAGGTTTCGTGAGACCCCGCCGCACCGGGGCCATGCTGCTTCGGATCATACGTCAGCAGCGACTTGCGCAGCCTTGGCCCGACCCGCTTCTCGAAACCATCGGCAAGGCTGAAGGCTGCAGGCACGATGACGAGAGTCAGCAGGGTGGAGAGCACCAGACCGCCGATCACCGTCACCCCCATCGGCGCGCGGAAGGCGCCATCGCCCGAAAGCGACAGGGCAGTGGGGATCATGCCCGCCGTCATCGCGACCGTGGTCATGACGATCGGCTGCGCGCGCTTGTGGCCGGCGTCCATGATCGCATCGAGCTTGTTCACCCCCTTGGCCATCTCCTCGATCGCGAAGTCGATCAGCAGGATCGAGTTCTTGGCGACGATGCCCAGCAGCATCAGGATGCCGATGTAGACCGGCATGGAGATGGGCTGCCCGGTCGCCGTCAGCGCCAGCATGCCTCCCAAAGGCGCCAGCAGCAGCGAGGCCATGTTCACCAGCGGCGAGACGAAGCGCTTGTAGAGCAGCACCAGCACCGCGAAGACCAGGAAGATGCCGCTGATCACCGCGATGACGAAGTTGCTGATCATCTCGGCCTGCCACTTGTCCTCTCCCACCGGAGCATTCGAGACGCCCGAGGGCAGGCTCTTCATGATCGGCAACTGCTGGATCGCGGCCATCGCCGGACCCTTTACCTGCCCCTGCCCCAGGTCCGCGCCCACGAAGATGCGGCGCGACTGGTTGTACCGCTGGATCTGCGTGGGTCCGGCGCCGAAGCGGATTTCGGCAACACGACTGAGCGGCACCGATCCGCCGTTCGTCGTAGCGACGGGCAGATTCTCGATCGTCGAGAAATCGCGGCGCGAGGTTCGGTCGAGGATGACCCGGATCGGGATCTGGCGATCGCTGAGCGAGAACTTGGCCGTGTTCTGGTCGATCTCGCCCATCGTCGCGATGCGGATCGTTTGGCTGAGCGCGCCGGTGGTCACGCCAAGCTGCGCGGCAAGGTCGAGCCGGGGAACGATGACCAGTTCGGGCCGCTGCAGGTCGGCGGCGATCCGCGGTGCCACTACGCCGGGCACCGTGCGCATCTGCTCGACAAGGGTCTGCGCGGTCCTGTTCAGCAGCTCGGAATCGCTTCCCGAGAGCATGACGGAGATGTCGCGCCCGCTTCCGAATCCCCCCGACTGGGAGGCGAACGTCACGCGCGCATCGGGAATGCCCTGGAGCGCCGGGGCGAGCCTGCGCTCGAATTCGATGCTGGTCGCATCGCGTTCGTTGGCGGCCTTCAGCGCGATATAGAGCGTTCCCGATCCCTCTCCCGAGAATTCGAGCACGCGCTCTACCTCGGGCTGCTTCTCCAGCAGCGCGGTGACACGGCCGGTCACGGCCTGGCTCTGCTCGAGCGTGGTGCCCGGCACCATCTCGACCTTGACCTCGCTGGTGTCGTTGTTGGTGTTCGGCTGGAACTGCTGCGGCAGGCCCGCAAGAAGCGCGAAAGTCAACACCAGCGCATAGATCGAGGCGCAGAAGGCATAGAACCGATGGTCGTGCATGCGCGCGATCACGCGGTCGGTGAAGTAGCGATACCACCGCCCCAGAGCGCCGAGGCCATGGGCGAGGAGGCGGAAAGCCTTGCCGAGCGCCCAGATGGCGACCGGCAGGCCGAGCGGCGCAAGCACCGCCGCCAGCACGAAGGCCGATTTCTCGAGCCCCAGCTTCGTCAGCCCGGCCTGGATCGACGAGAACAGCACGCCCGCGAGGCCAAGCCCCGCCGCGATGAGCAGCACGAAGGCCAGCGTCGCCACGAGCGGATACCACCAGCGCCGCGGCTGCGGCACCAGCGCAGCCTTCAGGCGGATCGCCTCGCGGCTGTCGAGCGTCCAGGCGAGGACCTTCATGTAGAGGTCCATGGCCTTGCCGCCGCCATGTTCGGCATGGCCGTGGGCCTTGAGGAAGTAGGCCGCGACCATCGGCGTGATGACGCGCGCGACCGCAAGGCTCATCAGCACGGCGGCGACCACGGTGAGGCCGAAAGCCTTGAAGAACTGGCCTGGGATGCCCGGCATCAGGCCAACGGGCAGGAACACCGCCACGATCGAGAACGTGGTCGCGACGACAGCGAGGCCGATCTCGTCCGCGGCGTCGATCGAGGCCTGGTACGCGCTCTTGCCCATGCGCATGTGTCTGACGATGTTCTCGATCTCGACGATGGCATCGTCGACCAGCACGCCCGCCACCAGGCTGAGCGCGAGGAGCGAGAGGAAGTTCAGCGAGAAGCCGAGCAGGTCCATGAACCAGAAGGTCGGGATCGCCGAAAGCGGGATCGCAAGGGCCGAGATCATCGTTGCGCGCCAGTCGCGCAGAAAGAGGTAGACGATCACGATCGCCAGAACCGCGCCTTCGACCAGGGCCTCCATCGAACTGGTATACTGCCCGCGGGTGTAGTCCACCTGGCTGAACAGCTGCGTGATGTGGATGTCCGGGTGTTCCTTGCGGATCTGGTCGAGCTTCTTCGCCGCTTCGTCGTAGACGGTGACGTCGGATGCGCCGCGCGCGCGTTCGAAGCCGAAAGTCACCACTTCGCGCCCGTCCACCCGCGCAACATCCGTGCGGTCGGAATAGCCATCGAACACCTCGGCGATGTCGGCCAGCTTGACCGAGCGCCCGTTGCCCAGGTTGATGCGCGTCTGCGACAGGGCATAGGCATCCTCGGCATTGCCGAGCACGCGAACCGACTGACGCGATCCCGCGATCTCCGCCTGGCCGCCCGCGGCATCGACGTTCACCTGCCGCAGCACGTTGTTCACGTCGTTGGCGCTGACCCCCATCGCCACCATGCGGTTGGGATCGACCACCACGCGAATCTCGCGGTTGACGCCCCCATCGCGCGAGACGGTCGCCATGCCGGGCACCGAGAGCAGGGTCTTGGAGATGGTGTCGTCGACGAACCAGCTCAGCTGCTCGATCGTCATGTCGTCGGCGGCGACGGCGAAGTAGGCGAGGCTGCCGCCGCCGCCCGCCTCGATCTTTGAGACCTGCGGTTCGAGGATGCCTTCGGGAAGTTCGCCGCGCACCTGGTCGACCGCGTTCTTCACCTGCTGGGTGGCGACGTCGGGATCGGTGCCGACGGTGAAGAACACCATCGTCGTCGAACGGCCCTCCGAAGCGGTCGACTGGATCTCGTCGACGCCGGGGATCGAGCGCACCGCGCCTTCGACGATCTGGGTGATCTGGGTCTCGATCTCGGTCGGCGCCGCGCCGGGCTGCGAGACGCCGACGTGAACGCCGGGCAACTCGATGTCCGGCATGTTGTTCACGTCCATCCGGTTGAACGAGACGATGCCCGCGATCATCAGGCCGATGAAAAAGACGATGGGGATGATCGGATTGCGGATCGACCAGGCCGAGATGTTGCGCATGGTTGCAGGCCCGTCCGTCAGTTGGCGGTGGAAGCGGCGGGCCGGGTCTTCACCTTGTCCCCGTCGTTGAGGAAGCCGCCTGCGCGAAGGACCACCTTCTCCGAGCCGTTGAGGCCGGACTTGATGGTGATGCCTCGGGCCGTGACCATGCCGGTGGCGACCGCGCGGCGGTGAACCTTGCCGGCATTGTCGACGACGTAGACGAACGAGCCCTTAGCATCGTTCTGGATCGCGGATTCGGGCAGCATCGGCGCGACGACCGCCCCGCTTGCGATGACGGCGCTGGCAAAGCCGCCCGGGCGCAGGGCCGGATCGTAGCTCAGCGCGATGCGCGCGGTGCCCTGGCGGGTGTTGGTGTCGATCACGGGCGAGAGCTGCCAGACCTGCCCCTTGAAAGTGCGCCCCGATCCCACCGGCTTCACGTTGGCCTCCACGCCGACCCGCAGGGCCGCGAGATCGGCCTCCGACAGGTTGGCGAGCATTTCCATCTCGCCGCCCTTGGCGAGGCTGAACAGCACCCCGGTGCCGCCGCCGACCACCTGGCCAAGCTCAACGTTCCGTTCAAGGACGAGGCCAGCTGCGGGAGCGACGATGTTGAGACGGGCGTTCTGCGCACGCAGCTGGCCCAGCGTGGCCCGCGCGACGTTGACGCGCGCGACGGCGGCGTCGCGGGTGGCGGTCAGACTGTCGATATCGGCCTTCGAGATGAAGCCGCGGTCCACGAGCTTCAGTCCGCGGTCGAGGTTGGACTGGGCGATGCGCGCGTCTGCGGCGGCCACTTGTACCTGCGCCGCCTGGCTTGCGGCGGCCTGCGCCTGCACCGAACGGTCGATCACGGCAAGGACTTGGCCCTGCGCCACCCAGTCGCCAGCGTCGACGCGAATCTCGCGCACCTCGCCGCCTTCGCCGACCGACCCCACCGGCATCGTGCGGCGCGCGCCCAGCGTTCCGGTGGCGGTGATCTCCCCGGCAACGGTGGAGCGGCCGGGCACGACGACAGTGACGACCGGCACCTGCGCGGCGCCCGTCCCTGCGGCCTCTTCCTTGGACCCGCCATGGACGAGGAACCAGATGGCAACGATCGCCGCGCCCACGACAGCGGCCACGATCCAGATCCAGCGGCGCGAGCGGCGTTCCTGCTCGGTGTCGATCGCCAGCGGATCGGCAGACGCGCCGCTTCCCCCGGCAGCGACATGCTCATGCGCATGGTTGCCGGTATCGACCCGGCCGGGTTCAATCTTGCTGTCGTAGTTCATCCGGTCACCGCAAGCACCACACGCGCATCTCGGGCGGCGTGATTTCTCCCGCCGCACCTGCTTCCGCGCTCCCCCTTGGGCACGGACCGCAGTGTGGCACAAATCCGTTCGTTCCATATACGTGCGGCAACTGAGTGGCAATCTGCAGTCGGTTCGCAGCCGATCTGCATCGACGAACGACTTCGATGCGGCTGCCCGGCGGGCTGGCCCTATATCGCTGGGCCATAATGTGAAAAGGCGACCACGAAGCCGTCCTCGTGGTCGCCTTTTCATTTCCGGCGGTCTTGGCGGCCGGTTTCAGTACTTCTGCTGGCGCTCGTAAAGGTCGCGGTAGTGCTGAATCCGCGTGACGCGCAGGCCCTGCATCCCCGACCGGTCGACCGCGCGCTGCCACGAGGCGAATTCCTCGAGCGTGAGCTGATACCGCTCGCACACCTCGTCGATCGTCAGCAGTCCGCCATTCACGGCGGCGACGACCTCGGCCTTGCGGCGCACGACCCAGCGCGTGGTGTTCGCAGGCGGCAGCGAATCCACCGTCAGCGGTTCGCCAAGCGGTCCGATCACCTGCGCAGGCCGGATTTTCTGGTTCTCGATCATTCTTGCCCTCGTCCGCCGCTCACATCAAACTCGGCGACCGCGGAAACATTTGCTCCAGCTGGCTTGCCATTGCTTGAACCATCAGGGTTAACGAATCTTGAGGATTCTTGGTAAACGGTTAACGCCGATGCCGCGCAGCCGTGAAAGCTGCCCCGCCGGTACAGGCGCCGGGGACTGGCAGCGCTGACAGGCAGTGCCGGCTCCTTCTCGCGGGATGTGAAAAGTCGGGATCGCAATGCCTGCCAGTCCATCTGCTCCGGATCGCCCGGCATCTGGAGATCGACGAACCCAGCACGCGCGCGACCCTGCGCTTCCCCTGTTTCCGGGGAGTTATGTTCATGTGCGTTGTTCATGGACAGTGCCATAACCCGGGTCTGGTCAAGGGATCGTAAAAACGAGCTTTACGCATCCTTTACCGGTTCCGGCATCCAGCCGCGAAGGGACCCAAAACGCGGCAGGTAGGAAACAGGCCCGTTTCGCTGTATGAGCGCGCCGACCATGACCCTTTCCGCAGACCTGTTTGCCGGGCTCGACCCGGCCGAGCTGTTCCAGCTTCCCGTTCCCCTTGCCGCTCGCCGCATCGTCGTCGCCATGTCGGGCGGCGTCGACAGCTCGGTCGTCGCCGCGCTTGCCGCAGCGAGCGGCGCCGAAGTGATCGGCGTCACTCTCCAGCTCTACGATTACGGCGCCGCGACCGGCCGCAAGGGCGCCTGCTGTGCAGGCGACGACATCCGCGACGCGCGCGCCGTGGCGGATCGCCTGGGCATCGCGCATTACGTCTTCGACCACGAGAGCGCCTTTCGCGAGGAGGTCGTAGAGCGCTTCGCTGACGACTATCTCGCGGGACGCACGCCCATCCCCTGCATCCGCTGCAACATGGGGCCCAAGTTCACCGACCTGCTGACGATGGCCCGCGAACTGGGCGCGGACTGCCTTGCGACCGGTCACTACGTGCGCCGCGTGATGGGGGCTGCCGGGGCCGAGCTGCACCGCGCCTTCGATCCCGCGCGCGACCAGAGCTACTTCCTCTACGGCACGACCGAGGCCCAGCTCGACTACCTGCGCTTTCCCCTTGGCGGCCTGCCCAAGACCGAGACGCGCCGCCTTGCCGAAGCGGCGGGCCTGCGCAACGCGGCCAAGCCCGACAGCCAAGACATCTGCTTCGTGCCCGATGGCGACTACGCGAAAGTCGTGCGCTCGGTGCGCCCAGAAGGCGAGGCGCCCGGCGAGATCGTCCATGCCGAGACAGGCGCGGTGCTGGGCCGGCATCGCGGCGTGATCCACTACACCGTGGGGCAGCGGCGCGGACTGGAGATCGGCGGCCAGCCCGAACCGCTGTATGTGACCGGGATCGAAGCGCAGAGCCGGCAGGTTCGCGTCGGCCCGCGCCGCCTGCTCGCCACCGCGTCTGCCCGGGTGGTTGAAACCAACCGCATCGGTCCGCTGCCGGACGCGCCGCTCACCGCCAAGGTCCGCTCGCTCGCCAAGCCCGTGCCGGTCACTCTGGAAGGAGCGCTGGGTGACGGCGGCGAGGTGACGATCCGCTTCGCCGAGCCCGAATATGGTGTCGCGCCCGGCCAGGCGGCCGTCATCTACGCAGGCGACCGGGTGGTCGGCGGCGGTTGGATCGATTCGACCGAGAGCGCGGCGGGCTGATCAGTCCCTCCAGGGCTCCAGCTGGCACCCCCTGCCCTCCCGGAAGTCGGCGCTGCGACTGGCGAGCATTGGCACCGAGCCGGTGACGGTGCGCGTTGCCGGGTCCTGCGTCAGCGAGACCATGCCGGCGATGCCGCTGAGGGGGGCTGACTTGAGGTCTCCCTCGCAGGCGTCGAGCTCGCGCCCGGAAACGAAGCGGCAGACGCAGCCCACGCGCGCGCCATAGGCGGCGCCGACCTGCGCCTCTTCGCGAAGGCCCTTCCATGCGACGGCAAGCCATCCGCAAAGCGCCAGAAGCACCAGCAGGACAAGGTTGCGCTTCCAGCGGGAGGGTTGCCGCGTGGGGAGTGCGTCTTTCGCAGAAGCCCGATCCCTTGAGGAAACCTTGTCCCCCGCTCCGGAATTCCCGGCTGTTGCCATTCGTCAGCGCCTCGCACATCACACCGCGCGTCATGCCGGTGCGCCGCCTCCCCCATATCCTCGCCCTCCTTGCGCTGCCAACCCTTCCCCTCGCGATGCTGGCTGCCTGTGGACAGTCCGGCCCGGAAGGCCCTCCTCCGCCCAGCGCCGAATCGCAGGCCGCGATCCGTGACGATGGAGGAGCGCCGCGCCAGGCGCTCGGCCGCGCCATCGACGCATTGTTCGACGAGGAAGCGGCCGGGCGGACGGACGCTCTCGTCGTCATGAAGCGCGGCTCGGTCATCGCCGAGCGCTACGGCGCCGGCGTTCGGGCCGAAACGCGCCTGCCCGCATGGAGCGTGGGCCAGTGCGTGACCGCGCTGATGATCGGCCAGCTGGTGAGCGACGGCCGGCTGCGGCTGAACGAATCGGCGCCGGTGCCGGAATGGCAGCGCCCCGGCGATCCGCGCGGCGCTGTGACGCTCAAGCAGCTGCTGCAGATGCGCTCGGGCCTGCGGCACGACGAAACGGCGGTGGCGGGCACCGGGATGCTCGAGACCGAATCCGACCGCATGCGCATGCTCTTCCTCGACGGGCGCGACGACATGGCCGCCTACGCCGAGGCGCAGCCGTTGGAAGCCCCGGCGGGCAAGACCTTCGAGCACTCCTCCGCCAGCGCCGTCATTCTGGCCGACCTTGCAGCTCGGGTGCTTTCACCCGACAGCAACCCGGCAAGACGGCGACAGGCCGTGGGCGACTACCTGAGGAACCGCGTGCTTTTGCCGATCGGCATGAATTCGACCCTGGTGGAATACGACCGCGCGGGCACGATGATCGGCTCCGGCATGATCCACGCGAGCGCGCGCGACTGGGCGAAGCTCGGGGAATTCCTGCGCCATTCCGGCTCGGTCGGCGGCGCGCAGATCCTTCCGCGCCGGTGGGTGCAGTTCATGCTGGAGCCTTCTCCGCGCGAAGCGAACTACGGCGCGGGCGTGTGGCTCAACCGCGGGGAGGCGGGAGAGAATGCCCGCCTGTTCCCCGGCACCGCGCCGCGCAACCTGTTCGGGTGCCTGGGCGAATACGGGCAATACGTGGTCGGCTCGCCCGACCAGTTGCTGACGGTGGTGCGCATCGGCCAGAGCAATGCCGGGCAAAAGGGCGAATTGCACGACCGCCTGGGCGCGCTCCTGGCGCTGTTCCCGGGCGGACGGGAGTAGTAGCCCGCCCGAGCGAGCGCCGCGGCTTGGCAGCGGCGACGTCCGCGAGGCCGACGGTCAGATCGTGAAGCTCTCGCCGCAGCCGCAGGCGCCCTTGGCGTTGGGATTGTTGAAGACGAACCCTGCGGTGAAATCGTCCTCCACCCAGTCCATCGTGCTGCCCACGAGGTACAGCACCGAAGCGCCATCGATGTAGAAGACGCCGCCGGGAGTCTCGATCTTCTCGTCGAAACGCGCTTCCTCGGTCACGTAATCGACCGAATAGGCCAGGCCCGAGCAGCCGCGCCGGGGCGTGGAAAGCTTGACGCCGATCGCGCCCTCGGGCGCTTGCGCCATGAGCCGGGCGATGCGTGCCTCGGCGCTGGGCGTCAGCACGACGGCAGCGGGGCGGGCGCGGGTGGTCGTTGCAGTGCTCATCACAGCATCCCCAGTTCAAGCTTCGCCTCGTCGGACATCTTGGCCATGTCCCACGGCGGATCCCATACCAGATTGACTTCGCAGTCGCGCACGCCCGGCACGGCCGCGACGCGCATTTCCACTTCGCCCGGCATCGATTCCGCCACCGGGCAGTGGGGCGTCGTCAGCGTCATCGTCACGGCGACCGCGGCTTCGGGGGAAACCTCCACGCCGTAGATGAGCCCAAGGTCGTAGATGTTGACCGGGATCTCGGGGTCGAAGATCTCCTTCAGGGCGTCGATCACGCCATCGTAGATCGCCCCGCCCGGCGCTGCCGGATCGATGTCCTGCGGCTTTTCGGCCAGGAACCCGTCGAGATAGTCGCGCCTGCGCTCCGCAGGGGCCTCGGCCATGGTCGCGGCCGGAGCCGCCGCATCGTCGACACGGGCGCGCGGCGGCGTCGGCGCCGCGTCGATTTCCTCGACGCTGAAGGTTGGCTTTTCGTCACTCATGCGAAGATTCTCCGTGTGCGCTCGATCCCTTTCAGGAGCGCCTCGATATCCGCTTCGTCGCTGTAGAGGCCGAAGCTGGCCCGCGCCGTCGCGGGGACGCCCAGATGCTCCATGAGCGGCTGGGCGCAATGGTGGCCGGCGCGGATCGCTACGCCTTCCTCGTCCAATATGGTGCCGAGGTCGTGCGGATGCACCCCGTCGAGCGCGAAACTGACGATGCCGAGCGAATCGTCCGGCCCGAACAGGGTCACGTCGTTGCGCTTGCGCAGTTCGGTGCGCAGCAGCACGGCAAGGTCGCGCTCGTGGCGCTCGGCACGGTCGAGCCCGATGGCCGAGAGCCAGTCCATCGCCTTGGCCATGCCCAGCGCCTCGATGATGTTGGGCGTGCCCGCCTCGAAGCGCTGCGGCGCCGGAGCGAAGGTCGTCTTCTCGAAAGTCACCCGGTCGATCATCGCGCCGCCGCCCTGCCATGGCGGCATGCCATCGAGGATGTCCTTGCGCGCCCACAGAACCCCGACTCCGGTCGGGCCATAGAGCTTGTGCGCCGAGAAGGCGTAGAAGTCGCAGTCGAATGCCGCCATGTCGAGCGCGAGGCGGGGCGCGGCCTGGCAGCCGTCGATGAGCAGCTTCGCGCCGACCGCATGGGCCAGTTTCGCGGCATGTTCCACGTGGAGCACCGAGCCGAGCACGTTGGACACATGCGCGAAGGCGACGAGCTTGTGCGCCGGCGTCAGGATGCGTTCCGCCGCCGCAAGGTCGATGCGGCCGTCTTCGGTCAGCGGGCAGACGTCAATCGCCACCCCGTTCTTCTCGGCAAGCATCTGCCAGGGCACGATGTTGGAGTGATGCTCCAGCATCGAAAGGAGAATGCGGTCTCCGGCCTTGAGGTTGGCGGCGCCCCAGGTCTGCGCGACGAGATTGATCGATTCGGTTGCGCCGCGCGTGAGGACGATCTCATCCTCGCGTGCGTTCATGAAGGCGGCGGCCCGGCGGCGCGCGGCCTCGAACGCCAGCGTCATGTCGGCCGAGCGCGCATAGACGCCGCGATGCACCGTGGCGTAATCCTCGCCCATGGCGCGAACGGTCGCCTCGATCACGGCGAGCGGCTTCTGCGCGGTCGCGGCGGTGTCGAGGTAGTGCCAGTCGCCAGCGAGGCCCGGGAACTGGTCCTTGACCACGAGTTCTGCGGTTTCCAGCGTCACAGTATGGCCTCCAGCCTGGCGATCGCCGCCGCGCTCAGCTCCGCCTCGCCGGGCGCGCCGGTGAAGGCTTCGGCGATGAAGGCCTGCAGCATCAGCCGCTTGGCCTGCGCCGGGGTGAGGCCCCGGCTGGTGAGGTAGAACAGGCCGTTCGCATCGAGTTCGCCCACCGCGCAGCCGTGAGCGGCCTTGACGTCGTCGGCGTAGATTTCAAGCTCGGGACGGGCGTTGGCCGTTGCCGTACGGTCGAGCAGCATGGCCCGGACCGACTGTTCGGCGTCGGTGCCGTCGGCGCCGCGCTCCACCGCGATGCGGCCGAGATAAGTGCCGGTGGAATGGCCCGCGAGCGCGGTGCGCACGATCTGCGCCGAAGTGGCATCAAGCCCCGCGTGGGTGACTTCGGTGACGATCTCCAGCGTCTCGCGGCCGGTCGCCAGCTGCGCCGCGCCGAACGTGAAGTCGGCGCCCTCTTCCAGCCGCACATCGATGGCAATGCGGCCGTAGGCAGGCCCGGCGGTCAGCACGCGAAGGTCGAACTTCGCGTTCCTGCCAAGCGTGATCGCTAGCCGGCGCGCCACCGGGGCAGCGTCCGTTTCGACGATCTGCAGCGAGCCTTCCTCGCCATCGGCGAGGTCGATCGCCTCGGGCAGGATCGGCCAGACCCCACGCAGCGCCTCGATGTCCGAGTAGCGGTAGTCCTCGTCCTTGCGGCTTGGCAGGGTCAGCTCGACATTCATGCAGCGGTTTCCTGCACCACGGCCTCGTAGCCCTCTTCCTCCAGCCTCAGGGCAAGGTCAGGGCCGCCGGTCTTGACGATGCGCCCGCCTGCAAGGACGTGGACGAAGTCGGGCTTCACGTAATCGAGCAGGCGCTGGTAGTGCGTGATCAGCAGCACGGCCTTGTCGGGCCGGCGCATGATCGCGTTGATGCCTTCGCCGCAGATGCGCAGCGCGTCGATGTCGAGGCCGGAGTCGGTCTCGTCGAGAATGGCGAGTTTGGGATCGAGGATGCCCATCTGAACCATCTCGGCGCGCTTCTTCTCGCCACCCGAGAAGCCGACGTTCACCGGCCGCTTGAGCATGTCCATGTCCATGCGCAGCAGGCCCGCCTTTTCCCGCGCGAGCTTCAGGAACTCGCCGCCCGAAAGCGGCTCCTCGCCCCGACCGGTGCGCTGGGCGTTGGCCGCCTCGCGCAGGAACTGGACGAAGGAGACGCCCGGGATCTCGACCGGGTATTGGAAGCCGAGGAACAGGCCCGCCGCGGCGCGCTCGTGCGGCTCGAGCCCGAGCAGGTCGACGCCCGCGAAGTCGACCGACCCGCCGGTGACCTCATAGCCCGGACGGCCGCCGAGCGTGTAGCCAAGGGTCGACTTGCCCGCCCCGTTCGGGCCCATGATCGCGTGGATCTCGCCCGGGTTGATGGTGAGCGACAGTCCCTTGAGGATCGGCTTGTCGGCGACGGTGGCCTGGAGATTTTCAATCTTGAGCATGGTCATCACCGCTTCCTCAACCCTCGTCGCTCGTGAACGTCGTCGGACGCGAGCCTGCCTTCCTGCGTGCCGAGCGCTTGTCGAACGGAACGTTCAGCTCGGCGTTGATTTCGCGCATCACGCTTTCCGGCTGCTCCAGCACTTCCTCCTCGGAGAAGCGCAGCACGCGCACGCCCACTTCGGTGAGCTTGCGGTCCTGCAGTTCGTTGACGTCCGGGTTCGAATCGGCGGCGCTGAGCTGGATCACGATCCAGCGCGAAGGGCAGGCGAAGTCGACGATCGCCGAGCCGACCACCGATTGCCGGATGAACTTGACGCCGCCCAGCTTCGAGCCCGACAGCTCTGCCCAGAGCGCCTTCTGCGCCTCGGTGGGATTGCGGCGCTGGTCGCGGGCGCGCTCCTTCAGCGTCTCCAGGCGTTTGCCGGTGACGGCGAAGCTCGCCTTGGCATCTGCCCTGGGCTCGCCTGTCGCGAGGCTGATGCCCAGTGTCTTGCGGGCGGCGGTCATGGTTTCCATCCTTCGTGTCTTCTATTTTCTTCGTGCAGGCGGCTGACGCGCCGTTACCCGACGCTGCCTTCAAGGCTGATGCCGAGCAGCTTCTGCGCTTCCACCGCGAACTCCATCGGCAGCTGCTGCAGCACTTCTTTGGCGAAGCCGTTGACGATCAGCGCCACCGCCGCCTCCGTGTCGAGCCCGCGCTGCATGGCGTAGAACAGCTGGTCGTCGCTGATCTTGCTGGTGGTCGCCTCATGCTCGATCTGGGCGCTGGGGTTGCGCACCTCGATATAAGGGACCGTATGCGCGCCGCACTCCTTGCCGAGCAGCAGCGAATCGCACTGGGTGAAGTTTCGCACGCCGTCCGCATTGGCGGCCACGCGCACCAGCCCGCGATAGGTGTTGTTCGACTTGCCCGCCGAGATGCCCTTGGAAATGATCGTCGAGCGGCTGCCACGGCCGTTATGGATCATCTTGGTGCCGGTATCGGCCTGCTGGTGGTTGTTGGTGACAGCCACCGAATAGAACTCGCCCACCGAATCCTCGCCGTTGAGGACGCAGCTGGGGTACTTCCAGGTGACCGCGGAGCCGGTCTCCACCTGGGTCCAGCTGATCTTGGAACGGGCACCCTGGCACAGGCCGCGCTTGGTGACGAAGTTGTAGATGCCGCCCTTGCCGTGGGCATCGCCGGGATACCAGTTCTGGACGGTGGAATACTTGATCTCCGCATCCTCCATCGCGACCAGTTCGACCACCGCGGCGTGCAGCTGGTTCTCGTCGCGCTGGGGCGCGGTGCAGCCCTCGAGATAGGAGACGTATGAGCCCTTCTCGGCGATGATGAGCGTGCGCTCGAACTGTCCGGTGTTCTCCGCGTTGATGCGGAAATAGGTGGACAGCTCCATGGGGCAGCGCACGCCTTCGGGGATGTAGACGAAAGTCCCGTCCGAGAAGACCGCGCAGTTCAGCGTGGCGAAGTAGTTGTCGTGCATGGGCACGACTTTGCCGAGCCACTTCTTCACCAGCTCGGGAAATTCGCGGATCGCCTCGGAGATCGAGCGGAAGATCACGCCCGCCTGCTCCAGCTCCTTGCGGAAGGTGGTGGCGACCGAGACCGAATCGAACACCGCATCCACCGCGACCTTGCGCGCGCCTTCCACGCCGGCGAGCACCTTCTGCTCCTCCAGCGGAATGCCCAGCTTCTCGTAGACGCGCAGGATCTCGGGATCGACCTCGTCGAGGCTGGCGGGCCCGTCCTTCTTCTTGGGCGCGGCCCAGTAGTAGGCTTCCTGATAGTCGATCGGCGGAACGTCGAGCTTGGCCCAGTCGGGCGGCGTCATCTCGAGCCAGCGGGCATAGGCTTTCAGCCGCCAGTCGAGCATCCATTCAGGCTCGTCCTTCTTGGCCGAGATGAACCGGATGGTATCTTCCGACAGGCCCTTGGGCCCGTATTCCTGCTCGATGTCGGACGACCAGCCGTGCTCGTAGTCGGCGACCCGTGCCGCCGCCTCACGCGCGGCCTGGTCGCGCTCGGGGGCTTCCATCGTGGAGCCTTCCATTGCGGAGCCTTCCATTTCCGGCGCCATCGAATTGCTTTCCTCGGTCATCTCAAACTTCCTCGACGAGCTGGGTCAGCACGACTTGCGCAAGCGCGCCGCGCACCGCGGCGTTCACCTGCGGCCAGTGGCTCTTGACGTTGCAGCCGCTCTCCAGAGTGCAGTCGCTCTTCACCGGGTCCAGGCAGGCGGTGAGCGCGATGGGCCCTTCCACTGCCTCCACGATGTCGGCAAGCGAAATCGCCGCCGGCGGGCGCGCCAGCCTGAGCCCGCCGCCCACCCCGCGCGACGAGCGCATGAGCCCGGCCGCCGCCAGCTTGCTGACCAGCTTCTGCACGGTCGGCACCGGCAGCCCGGTCTCTTCCGCGAGCTGCGCTGCGGAAACCCGCGCCCGGCTGCGGACAGGCGATTCGCCCCCCTGCTCGACCAGCGCGCAGGTGCCGCAATGCCGCGCTGCAGCGGACATGATGATCACGGCATAGTCTGCCATGCTGGACAGGCGCATCTTCGTGGTTTCCGCACCCCGGAGCTAAATCGGAGCGATTTCTTCCGATTTCACCTAGTGCAGGCGGCGGCCGGTTTCAATGGTTGTTTCGCGTGAGCCCCGCGCCGCGTCAGGCGGGCGCCAGTGCCGAAAAGATGCCGATTGCGCAATATGCTGCGGCCGGAGCGATGGACTGCGCGATAGATTGCGCGAAGAAAAAAGGCGGCTGTCGGTCGAAACCGGCAGCCGCCATCAAGGTAATAAAGAACTCGAGCGCATCCCGCGACGAGCCCTTCGGGTCGCAGGTCTCGTGTATGCCCCGGCGGGGTCGATTCATTGTATAAACGCGACATGCACGGCGGCCCAAATGGCCTAACGGGCTTTTTCATCTCGCGCTCGCAGCGAGAAGAAGCGTTTGAGCAACACCCTCGTCGGCGTTATGCGGACTCGTGCTCTATTCCCTCTTCCGCCCCGCCCTTTTCCGAATCGATGCCGAGAAGGCGCATGGCCTCGCGCTCTCCGCGCTGAAGGTGGCGCCGCCGCGCCGAGTGCCGTCCCCCTCCCCTTTGCTGGCCAGCGAAGTTGCGGGCATCCGCTTTCCCAGCCCGGTCGGCATGGCGGCCGGGTTCGACAAGGACGGCGAAGTGCCCGACGCGCTCCTGCGGCTGGGCTTCGGGTTCGCCGAGGTGGGCTCGATCACCCCGCTGCCGCAGGCGGGCAATCCCCGCCCGCGCCTGTTCCGCCTGGTCGAGGACCGGGCCGTCATCAACCGCATGGGCTTCAACAACGGCGGGGCGCAGGCGGCTGTGGAACGCCTCGAGGCGCGTCTTGGAAAGCCGGGCGTGGTCGGCATCAACATCGGAGCGAACAAGGATTCGGCCGATCGGGTGGCGGACTACGCGGTGATGGCAAGGCTGATGGCGCCGCTGGCAGGCTATCTGGCCATCAACATCTCGAGCCCCAACACGCCGGGCCTGCGCGCGCTGCAGGACGAATCGGCGCTTACCGGACTTCTCGACGCCGTTCTGGCTGCCCGCGACGAGGCATGTGCGCCCGGCCGCCGTCCTCCCGTGTTCCTGAAGGTGGCGCCCGACCTCGAGCCGGCCGACATCGACGCGATCGCCCGGATCGCCATCGAACGCCGGCTTGGCGCACTGATCGTCTCGAACACCACGATCTCGCGCCCGGCGCTTGCCTCGGCGCACCGCAGCGAGACGGGGGGCCTGTCCGGCGCTCCGCTGCGCGACCTTGCCCAGCAGCGCCTGCGCGACTTCCGCAAGGCGACGGGCGGCGCGGTGCCTCTGGTCGGCGTGGGCGGCATCGCCACCGCGGAGGACGCCTTCGCCCGCATCAGGGCCGGCGCCAGTCTCGTGCAGCTTTACAGCGCCATGGTCTACGAGGGCCCCTCCATCGCCAGGACCATCAACAGCGGATTGGCGAAGCTATTGAAGCGCGAAGGGTTCGCATCGATTGCAGACGCGGTCGGAAGCGAATAACCACGCGGCGATGTCCAGAAGCCTGACCCGGGGGCTCTTCGCCCCGCTCGCCCTGACCCTGGCCCTGAACCTCGCCGGATGCGCGGCGACGAGCACTTCCCCGACCATCGCGGCGCCTGCTCCGGTGAACAGCGCGTCCGCTCCCGGCCATGCCGTGTTCGAGAAGGGCATGGTCAGCGCGGCGGACCCGCGCGCGGCAGAGGCCGGCGCAAGGATCCTGCGGCAGGGCGGCAGCGCCACCGATGCCGCCATCGCAACGATGCTGGCGCTCACCGTCGTCGAACCGCAAAGCTCCGGCATCGGGGGTGGCGGCTTCCTGCTGCTGGCGGACGAACAGGGCCAAATCGAATCGTGGGACGGACGCGAGACGGCACCTGCCGCGGCCACGCCCCGGCGCTTTCTCGATGCCTCGGGCCAGCCGCTGCCTTTCCGCACGGCGGTGATCGGCGGACGCAGCGTGGGCGTGCCCGGCAGCATCGCCCTTGCCGCAAGCGCGCACGCCGCGCACGGCCGCCTGCCCTGGGCCACCCTGTTCCAGCCCGCCATCGAACTTGCCCGCGACGGCTTCGTGCTCTCGCGGCGCGGCCATGATGCGCTGGCCAACTCCGCCCACACCGGCGCGCACGATCCGCAGGCCCGCGCAATCTTCTACGGCGTGGACGGCAAGCCGCTGCCGCTCGGCACCACGATCCGCAACCCGGCCCTTGCCGGGACGCTGGAGATGCTCGCCGCCAAGGGGGCGGAAGGCTTCTACAAGGGCGAGCTTGCCCGCGAGATCGCGACGAAGGTCGCCGCCGAGACACCGGCCGACGGCAAGATGACCGAAGCCGACATCGCAGGCTTCGCGGCCAGGCAGCGCCCCGGGCTTTGCGCGAAGTACCGCGTCTACAGGATCTGCAGCATGGGCCCGCCCTCGTCCGGCGCCACCACGGTCCTGGCGACGCTGGTGCAGCTCGAAGGCTTCGACCTTGCCGCGCTCGGCCCCGACTCGGCGAAGGCGTGGCACCTCATCGCCGAATCGCAGCGCCTTGCCTATGCGGACCGCGACCTTTTCCTGGCGGACCCCGACTTCGTGCCGGTTCCGGTAAAGGCGCTGCTGGACCCTGCATACCTTCGCCGCCGGGGAGCGCTGATCTCGGCCGACAGGGCGATGACCAAGGTCACCGCTGGACTGCCCGCCCCCGGCCTGGCCCTTGGCGAGGGACCGGAGGAACACGGCACCTCGCACTTCGTCGTCATCGACCGGCAGGGCAATGCAGCCTCGTGGACATCCACCATCGAAAGCGCCTTCGGATCGGGACTGATGGCGGGCGGCTTCTACCTCAACAACGAGCTGACCGACTTCAGCTTCGTGCCCGAGAAGGACGGCGTGCCGGTGGCGAACCGCGTCGAGGGCGGGAAGCGCCCGCGCAGTTCGATGGCGCCGACGCTTGTCTATGGGCCGGATGGAAAGCTGCTGTTCGTGGTCGGCGCGGCCGGCGGCGCAACGATCCCGGTGCAGGTGACCCGTGCGCTGATCGGCGTGCTCGACTGGAAGCTGCCCGTGGACAAGGCACTTGCGCTGCCCGTGCTGTTCGCGCCCGGCGATACCGTCAACGTAGAGAAGGGATCGCGGCTCGAGGCCATGATTCCGGCGCTCACCGCGCTGGGACATCCGGTGAAGGCCGCGCAGATGCCGCTGAAAACCAACGCCATCGCGGTGGTCGACGGCAGGCTGGCGGGAGCGGGCGATCCCCGCAGCGAAGGCGTGGCGATAGCCGAGTGAGACCGCATGCCGGCACGCCTGAGCCTTGGCCCGCCTCGCCGGTTGCCGCAACCGCGACGCAGGCCTAGACGTTCCAGCAAACCAGAACGCTGAGAGGATTACCCCACGCCATGGAACTTGCCGACTTCGACCGGAGCCCGAACATCGTCTCGCTGTTCCTGTCCCGCGCCGATCTGCTCGGCGAGGCGCCGATGCTGCGGGCCAAGCACGAAGGGCAGTGGGTGGCGATCAGCTGGGCTGAGACGGCCCGGCGGGTGTGCCTTCTTGCCACCGCCTTGCGCAAGATGGGCCTGCGACCGGGCGAGCGGGTGCTGATCGTCTCGGAGAACCGGCCCGAATGGTGCATTGCCGATCTCGCGATCATGGCGGCAGGCTGCGTGACGGTGCCGACCTACACTACCAACACCACGCGCGACCACATCCACATCCTGGAGAACTCCGGAGCGCGCGCGGCCATCGTTTCCACCGCCAAGCTGGGCAAGGCGCTGCTCCCCGCCATCGTGCAGACCGACATGTGCCGGCACGTCATCGGCATGGAGCCGCTCGTGCCCATGCAGGGCGGCGCCTACGAGACGCACCTGTGGGACGACCTGATCGCGGGCGGCGACGCCGTGGCCGCCCGCGCCCGCGTGGACGAGCGGATGGCCTCGGTGGGCCGCAAGGATCTTGCCTGCATCATCTACACCAGCGGCACCGGTGGCGCGCCGCGCGGGGTGCGCCAGCATCACGGCATGCTGCTTTCCAATGTCTACGGCGCGGCGCAGGTCATCGACGAGGATTTCGGCTGGGACAGGGGGCCGGACAAGCGCGAGATATTCCTCTCCTTCCTGCCGCTGAGCCACGCCTATGAACATACCGGCGGGCAGCTTCTTCCCATCGGCCTCGGCGGCGAGATCTACTACTCCGAAGGGCTCGACAAGCTGGCCGCGAACATCGAGGAGGTGCGCCCCACCGTGATGGTCGTGGTACCGCGCCTGTTCGAAGTGCTGCGCACGCGCATCATGCGCCAGATCGAAAAGCAGGGCGCGGCGGCCGCAAGGCTGATGGACTGGGCCATCGCGGGCGGCATGCGCCGGCAGGCCGGCAAGCGCCGTCTCACCGACTATCCGCTCGACGCGCTGATCGAGCGCACGCTGCGGCCCAAGGTGCGCGCCCGCTTCGGCGGACGGATCAAGGCGCTCGTCTCGGGCGGGGCGCCGCTCAATCCCGAGATCGGCGTGTTCTTCGAGGCCATGGGGCTGACGCTGCTGCAAGGCTACGGACAGACCGAGGCAGGGCCGATCATCAGCTGCAACCGCCCTGCCGCCGGGGTCAAGTTCGACACGGTCGGACCGCCGCTGCGCGGGGTGGAGGTGCGGATCGCGGAAGACGGCGAGATCCTCGTCTGCGGCGAGCTGGTGATGGCGGGCTACTGGCAGAACGAGGCTGCCAGCGCCAATGTGCTTCGCGGCGGCTGGCTCCACACCGGCGACATCGGCCACTTCGACGAGAAGGGCCGCATCATGATCACCGACCGCAAGAAGGACATGATCGTCAACGACAAGGGCGACAACATCTCGCCCCAGAAGGTCGAATCGATGCTCACGCTCCAGCCCGAACTCGCGCAGGCAATGGTGTCGGGCGACCGGCGGCCCTACATCGTCGGCCTTGTCGTGCCCGACGCGGACTGGGCGCTGGAATGGGCGCAGGCCAACGGCGAGAAGTTCGACATCCGCGCGCTTCAGGAACTGCCCGCGTTCCGGGCCGCGATCCGCAGCGCCATCGACCGGGTCAACGCGGATCTTTCGGTGATCGAGAAGGTGCGCCAGTTCGCTTTCGCCGACGAGCCGTTCTCGATCGAGAACGAGGAAATGACGCCCAGCCTCAAAATCCGTCGGCACAAGCTCAAGGAGCGCTACGGCGCGCGCATGGACATGCTCTACAGGGCCTGAGAAGGCCCGCGATCCACCCGATCCGGGACAGGGATCGTCACAGGCTGGAAACGTGCGGGGCAATCCGGCGTTGTTCGCGGGACAACTGCCAGGAAATCCCACGCCCATGCGCGCACTTGCCTGTCCCAACTGTAGCCGGCTCAACCATTTCGAGGTCCGGGTCTGCCCCGGCTGCCAGGCCACGCTGGGGTACGATCCCGAGATCGACGGCTTCCGCTTCCTGGCCGACGAGGCCACCGTCTGGCGGGACGGCAAGGGCGCGGTGGCGGACGTGGTCGTCTGTGCGAACAACAACGCCTACCAGATCTGCAACTGGCTCGTCGCGGCCGACGATACCACGCCGATGTGCCGCGCCTGCCGCCACAACCGCACGATCCCCGACCTGACCGAACCCTCGGTTCCGCCGCGCTGGGCGAAGATCGAGGCAGCCAAGCGGCGCCTGTTTCATTCGCTGCTGAGGCTCGGCCTGCCGCTCGAGACCAAGGTGGAAGAGGCACAAGGGGAGGTGAAGCAAGGGCTCGCCTTCGATTTCCTCTACGATGCCGCCGCCGAGCAGGCCGGCACGCCGCAAATCGTCACCGGGCACGACGGCGGCCTCATCACGCTGAACCTCATCGAGGCGGACGATGCCGAGCGCGAACGCATCCGCCTTGCCATGGGCGAGCCCTATCGCACGCTCCTGGGCCACTTCCGCCACGAAGTAGGCCATCACTACTGGTCCCGGCTGGCGGAGACCGATCCGGGGGAACTCGAAGCGTTTCGCGCAGTGTTCGGCGACGAGCAGGTCGATTACCAGCAGAGCCTGCAGGCGCACTACGCCGACGATGGCAGCAAGGTGTGGACGGACGATTTCGTCAGCTTCTACGCGACTTCGCACCCCTGGGAAGACTTTGCCGAGACTTTCGCGCACTATCTTCACATCGTCGATGTGCTGGCGGCGGCAGGCGGGTTCGACCTTAGCCTAGCGGCGCTTCCGGGCGACAGCGAGGGGCTGGAAGTGGAGCCCGGCTTCGATCCCTATACCGCCGATGCACAGGCGCTGGCCGACGCGATGGCGCCGCTGTCGTTTGCGATGAACGCGATCAATCGCTCGATGGGCCTGCCCGATCTTTACCCCTTCCACCTTTCCCCAGCGATCGTCGCCAAGCTGGACTATGTGCAGAAGCTAGTGGCCAAGGGTCGGCGCGCCGGGCATGAGGACGCCCGCTCCCGCGACGGGGGGATGCCAGCGAAGGCGCCGGTCCCCGCCTCGGCGCCAGCTCAGGCAGCGGTGTCGTCGATGAATTCCGGATAGAAGGCCGGTTCCCGCTCGGACCAGCCGGGCGCCGTCGCAACCGCTTCGCTGATCGAGTGAAGCAGCTTGCGCCGCTGGTCGGGGTGCAGGTGCGGCAGGGCGGCCGCGCCGCAGAAGGCGCCCGGCAACCACGGGCGCACCCAGGCGCCGAGCAGGCGTTCGTAAAGGAAGCGGAAGGCCGAGAATCCGAGAAGCCGCCCTTGCCCCAGGTCATACGCGGCGACCCGAACGAGCTTGCCCATCAGCGCTTCGATGTCCAGCGCGTCGTCGGCGATTTCCATCCGCCGCAGCGCTTTCAGCTCGCGATAGGCCTCGTACTGGTCGCGAATCGATTCGCGTTCATCCTCGTCGCGGGCCCAAAGGATGGTGGCGTCATGCCGGCGCAGGCCGATGTCGAGGCTGCGACGGATGTAGCGCTGTTCGCAGGGAGCGAAGCTGGCGAACTCGCGAAGTTCGCCGATGGCAAGACTGGTGGTGACGGTGTGGGCCATGTGTTTTTCCGAAGTTCACGATGGACGGGGCAAACCCCCGTCCGACACACAGTAAATCACGCTTCTCCTTTCCCGCAGATTTACCATGCAAACGTTTGTGCACGGATAAGCGCGGCAATTCTCCCCGAACGATCGGACGGGCCGCCCGGGAACGAACCGCACGCGGCGGGCATTTCCGTTCAGGTCCGGCAGCAGGCGCGGGCGAGGAGAGACTGCATGGAAAACCTTTGGGCTTTCGTCATCATCGGCGGGCCGATCGTGCTTGGACTGGCGATCCTTTACGGCGGCATCAGCTACTGGCGCCGCAACCGCAGGCTCGATCCGCTCTCGCACCAGTCTGCACAGAAGGTGCGCGAGGACGTGCGTGAGGAAGAGCGGCGCGCGAACTGACGCGCGCCGGTTCTCAGATCAGGCCGGCCAGCGGGCTCGAGGGATCGGCATAGCGCCGGGTCTGCATGCGGCCCGCAAGATAGGCGTCGCGTCCGGCTTCGACCGCCAGCTTCATGGCGCGGGCCATGCGGATGGGATCCTTCGCCTCGGCGATGGCGGTGTTCATCAGCACGCCGTCGCAGCCAAGTTCCATCGCTACGGCAGCTTCCGAAGCCGTTCCCACGCCCGCGTCCACCAGCACCGGCACCTTGGCTCCCTCGACGATGAGGCGCACGGTCACCTTGTTCTGGATGCCAAGGCCCGAGCCGATCGGCGCGCCCAGCGGCATAATCGCCACCGCGCCGGCTTCCTCGAGCTGGCGCGCGGCAATCGGATCGTCGACGCAGTAGACCATCGGCAGGAAGCCTTCCTTCGCCAGGACCTCGGTCGCCTTCAGCGTCTCGCGCATGTCGGGGTAGAGCGTGCGCGCCTCTCCCAGCACTTCCAGCTTCACCAGGTCCCAGCCGCCTGCCTCGCGCGCGAGGCGCAGGGTGCGGATGGCATCGTCGGCGGTGAAGCAGCCAGCGGTGTTGGGAAGATAGGTGATCTTCTTCGGATCGATGTAGTCGGTCAGCATCGGCGCCTTGGGGTCCGACACGTTGACCCTGCGCACCGCCACCGTGACGATTTCCGCGCCGCTGGCCGCCACGGCGGCCGCGTTCTGCTCGAAGTCCTTGTACTTGCCCGTGCCGACGATGAGGCGCGAGGTGAAGGTGCGACCTGCAACGGTCCAGGTGTCGGCGGTGGTTTCGGTCACGAAGGCGTCCTTTCGGGCGAGGTCTGGAGTCGGGCGGGCGGCTGCGCGCGTTCAGCCGCCGCCGACGAAGTGGACGATCTCCAGCACGTCGCCGTCGTCCAGCGCGACATCGCCCAGCGTGGAGCGCGGGGCGATCTGCGCGTTGTGCTCGACCGCGACTTTCCGGGGATCGAGCCCGAGGCTCGCCACGAGGTCGGCGATGGTGGAGCCGGCGGCGATGCGGCGCATCTCGCCGTTGACGGTAAGCAGGAGTTCGTCAGCCATGGGCCCGGGCAATAGCGCTCAGCAGGCGGCGTGCAAGTTCCGAATGTGGGCATAGGCCACCAGGCCCACGCCCATGATCGTCAGCACTGCCTCGGGAACGCCATGCCCGACGAACAGCGCGAGCGCCATGAGCGCAAGCCCCACGCCGCCGATCGCCAGTGGCGCGATGCGGCCATGGCGCAGTACGCCGAAGCCAAGCGAAGCGGCGCCGATGCCCACCGCCATGGCAAGGCCAATGCGGTGGATCTCGGGCGAGAGAAGCACTTCTCCGCCAAGCCCCAGAACACCGACGAGCACGACGCCCAGCACGCAGTGCACGGCACAAAGCCCGCTCAGAATGATCCCGAAGCGGTCAAGACGGTTGCGAATCGCGGTAATGGCTCGGCGCATGAGGTGCCATGTATGTAACGTTGTATCATCTATCAAGCCCTTCCGTTGCGATTGACAGTCCGATGACACGATCCATCGACGTGGCCCTTGCGAAAAGGCCTGTGAAACCGCAGGGAACCGGCATGAAGGAAGTGGCGCGAACATGAGAGTGAATGACGGTCGCCCGATCATCGGGACCAGCGACGATATTGCCGCGATGGTGCGCTGGCTGCTTTGCGTGGCCGTTCTCGTCGTCCTCATCGTCGCGGTGGGCGGCATTACCCGGCTGACCGAATCGGGTCTTTCGATCACGCAGTGGAAGCCGCTGACCGGCGCCATCCCGCCGCTGAGCGAAGGGCAATGGCAGGCCGAGTTCGAACGTTACAAGCACATCCCGCAATACCTGGAGGTCAACGGCCCCGCGGGGATGACGCTGGCGCAGTACAAGTTCATCTACTTCTGGGAATGGGTGCACCGCCTGCTGGCCCGCGTCATCGGCCTGGCCTTCGCGCTGCCGCTGGCGTGGTTCTGGTACAAGCGAACCATCCCGCTCGGCTACAAGCCCCGCCTACTGGCGCTTCTGGCGCTCGGCGGGTTGCAGGGGGTGGTGGGCTGGTGGATGGTCTCCTCAGGCCTCAGCGCCGAAGCGCTCGACCGGGTGAGCCATTTCCGCCTTGCCGCGCACCTGCTGGTGGCGCTGTTCACGCTTGCAGGCCTGGTGTGGACCGCGCTCGACCTTGCCGCGCTTAGCCGGGGGGAGCCCCGCGCGCGCCTGACGGGCTTCTGCCTTGCCGCGCTGGCGATGCTGGCCTTCCAGCTGTTCATGGGCGCCATGGTGGCCGGGCTGCGCTCCGGCGTGGTCGCGGGCGCGGGCTGGTTCAGCTCGGACGCCTGGCCGCTCATGCAGGGCAGCCTCTTCCCCGAAGGCGTGGAGTGGATGAAGGGCACGCTCCATGCCTTGGTGAACGACCCCTATCTTACCCACTTCGTCCATCGCTGGTGGGCCTGGGCCGTGGTGATCGTCCTTGTCGTCATGGGCCGCAAGCTTCGTGCCCGGCACCAGCGGCTGGTCTCCGTCGCCGTGCACTGCGCTTTCGGCGGGCAGGTGCTGCTGGGTATCGCGACAGTATGGTCCGGCGTCGCCCTGTGGCTGGCGGTGGCTCACCAGCTTTGCGGCGCGCTTCTGGTGGCGGCGAGCGTGTGGGGCGCGCATGCCCTGGGACGCCGTACCTGACCGCCTTGCGGGCTGCGGTATCATTTTACCTCTCTGCAATCCCGCAGTCTGCTTGACTTAGAGGGCGGTTTCGACGATTTGGCCGCCTTCCGCGCTTCCCGGGATTCGGTCCCGTGGCCGGCGCACGAACACATAGGGATAGACCAGCCATGAAGGCGCTCACGAAGGTCACCCGGTCGATCAAGCCGGCCGAGGTGGAAAAGAAGTGGCATCTGATCGATGCCGAAGGTCTGGTGGTTGGCCGTCTCGCCGTCATCATCGCCGACCTCCTGCGCGGCAAGCACAAGCCGAGCTTCACCCCGCACGTCGATTGCGGCGACCATGTCGTCGTCATCAACGCCGAGAAGGTCCGCTTCACCGGCAACAAGCTGAAGCAGCAGACCTACTACAAGCACACCGGTTATGCCGGCGGCATCAAGGAAGTGACCGCGGACAAGGTCCTCGCCGGTCGTTTCCCCGAGCGCGTGCTCGAGAAGGCCGTTGAGCGCATGATCCCGCGTGGTCCGCTCGGCCGCGACCAGATGCGCGCCCTGCACCTCTACGCAGGCAGCGAGCACCCGCACGGTGGTACCCAGCCCGAAGCGCTCGACGTCGCTTCCATGAACCGCAAGAACAAGGTGGGCGCGTAATGTCCGACAACGATACCGTTCAGAGCCTTTCCGACCTCGGCGAGATCGCCGGCAACGTCACTGTCGCTGACGCTCCGGTCGCCGCTGCTCCCGTTTCGAACGCTCCGCTGCGCGAGCAGCAGATCGACGCGCAGGGCCGCGCCTACGCCACCGGCCGCCGCAAGGATGCCGTCGCCCGCGTGTGGATCAAGCCCGGTTCGGGCAAGATCACCGTCAATGGCCGCGACCAGGCAGTCTACTTCGCGCGTCCGACCCTGCGCCTCGTGATCAACCAGACCTTCCAGGTCGCCGGTCGCGAAGAGCAGTACGATGTCATCGCAACCGTCAAGGGTGGTGGCCTCTCGGGCCAGGCCGGCGCCGTGAAGCACGGCATCGCACAGGCTCTTGCCAAGTACGAGCCCGCCCTGCGCGCCTCCGTCAAGGCCGCCGGCTTCCTGACCCGCGACCCGCGTGTCGTCGAGCGCAAGAAGTACGGCCGCGCCAAGGCACGCCGCAGCTTCCAGTTCTCGAAGCGCTGATCGCTTCCAGAGCTACGGCTTACGAAAGAGGCTCGCGGGCGACCGCGAGCCTTTTTTGTTGCCCGTCGTATCGGTGCAGCTCCGCCTTCGGCGCGGGGTGCACGCCGCTTGTCGGCCTCGCCGAAGGTCTGCCGGTCATTCGGGGATTGTGTCCGACGCGGGCATCGAGGCCGACTCGGACCGGCGGGGCCAACGGATCGCCGTGCGCTTTTCCGCCCCTGAAGCTCCTACGCTGGGGCGCGAGGCCGGTTCTGCGGGCCTCCGGCAAAGAGGTGCCCGCAAGAACAAAGGTGGAACACGTAGGATTTTTCCTATAGAATGGTCGGGTCGGCAATCCTGCCGTCGCTCCTCGGAGGGAAAGCCAGTGTCGTTTGCTGACTTGTGCCTCTTCCTCGGATCTCTTTTCACGTTCGCCACTCTCATCCTGAAGGTGGTCGAGGTGAAAGGCCGGAAGTAGGCTGCGGGTGGGGGATGCGTTGCAGCGCATCTCCCATACCCCTCCAACGACAAAGCCCCCGCCGTTGCAGCGGCGAGGGCTTGATCCACATGGTCACCCGAAGGGCCAGCGTCGTTTGCGGCGTTAGCTTTACGCCCTTACGGCCGCGAGTTCAAGCAGGAGCGGATTGGCTCCCACCGACCAGCCGGCTCAATACATGTGCTGGCCGCCGTTGATGCTCAGCGTGGAACCGGTGACGAAGCCCGCGTTCTCAGAGCACAGGAAGGCACAGCCGCGCGCGATCTCGTAGGCGTTGCCAAGACGGCCCACGGGGATCTTGGCGACGATCTTCTCGAGCACGGGCGCCGGCACTGCCGAGACCATATCGGTGTCGATGTAGCCGGGCGCGATCGCGTTGACCGTGACGCCGTACTTGGCGCCTTCCTGCGCCAGCGCCTTGGTGAAACCGTGGATGCCGCTCTTGGCGGCGGCATAGTTCACCTGGCCGTACTGCCCCGCCTGCCCGTTGATCGAGCCGATGTTGACGATGCGCCCCCATCCGCGCTCGCGCATCCCGGCGAAAGTCGCCTTCGCCATGTTGAAGCAGCCGCCCAGGTTGATGCGCATGACATCGTTCCAGTCATCGAAGCTCATGCGCTGCAGCACGCCGTCGCGAGTGATGCCCGCGTTGTTGATGACGATGTCGATCGGGCCGACTTCTTCGCTCACCCGGGCGCAGCCATCCAGCGTCGCCTCGTGATCGCCCACGTCCCACTTGTAGGCGGCGATGCCGGTCTCCTCGGTGAAGGCCCTGGCCTTCTCGTCGTTGCCGGCATAGTTCGCCACGACGGTGTGCCCGCGCTCCTGCAACGCAAGCGAGACAGCCTTGCCAATACCCCGAGTTCCACCGGTAACAATTGCTACGCGCGCCATATCAAGCCTTTCGCATGTGTCAGCATCCACCGAAGACAGTGCTATGGAAGGAATATGACGGCCGCAAGGCCAGCCTTTGACCTAACTGCACCTGTTAGGGATGTTCATAGATGCGCATTGTGCAATCGCGTTTGCCTCTAGCGGCATCGCAACGGCCTGGAAACAAAGCGGACTAGAAGCGGAACTGTGTGCCCACATAGACCGCCTGGCTGTCCTGCTTGCCGTCGGTGAGCGGCACGAGACGCTCCCGCTCTTGCGAATAGCGCACGCCGGCGGTCAGGTTGAGGTTCTCGGTCACGCGGTAGGCGCCGCCCAGGTCCACCTCGCCCGCCTCGCCCGAGAAAGTGCGGGGCGCGCGGCCGGGCGCGTGCTTCTCGTCAATCGAGATGCGCGGCGAGAAGCGCGATTCGTCCTTCTTCGCGGCGCCCGGAGTGAGGCTGAACTTCTTGAGATCGGGCATTTCCGCCAGAGGACGCGCAGGAGGCTGGGCCACAAGGCTCTGCGCGAAGTTCTGGTAGCCGCGCGATACACCCAGATTGAACGCGGTGGGGGAGATGCGCAGGCGTCCGGCGTCCTGCCCCGCCTGCGCCATGGGCGAGCGGCCGTGTACGATGATCGCCTGCGCCGCCTCGGGATCGACGCGGACCGCGACAGTCACCGCCCTGTCCTGCCGGTTCGGGGTTCCCGCGGGCGTGAAGGGGAACATCTGCCCTTTCGCAAGCGAGCGCATGGCGATGGCGCGCGAGAAGTTCTCGGACGAGAGTTCGGGATCGAGCGAATCGATCTTGCCGCCGCGGCCTGGGGAATCGAAATCGGTGGAGAAGGCCAGTACGGCACTGGGCAGCGCAAGCAGGCTCACGCAGCCTGCCAGCAGCAGGCTTCCCTTCATCCCGTTCTTCGAAGCGGCGCCGCGCTCAGCCATTTTCGTACCCTGTCGTTCTTTGCCGTGACCCTGACAGCCTTCCTGAAGGAAAGGCGTGCGGGAATAATGCGCCGGCAGGATTAACACGTCCTGAGCATGCTGGGGAGAGGGCACCGCGTTCAGCCCGCGCTCAGCGTCGCGTCCTAGGACGGGGATGCTGCGCGGGCGCACTTGCCGCCCGGCCCGCGGCGGTTATAGAGGCACTTGACGATGGCTCCGGCTCGCATCCCCCCGTTCGTGGCGGATTGCACCGGCGCCGGCATGGAACTGGGAATTACGATGACAGGCAGCACCGATACCGGCCTTCCTACCCTGCGCACGTTCGCGGCTGCGGGTTTCTGCGCCGTGGCGGCGCTCGCCCTGGCCGGTTGCGGCGGCGGACGCGAAAAGGAGAAGGCGACGCTAGCCCCCTCGATGGTCACCACCATCGGCGTGAACAGCTATCTCTGGCGCGCCAGCCTCGATTCGGTCTCGTTCATGCCGCTGCTCCAGTCGGACAGCGCGGGCGGCGTCATCATCACCGACTGGTACGTCAATCCCAAGACCCCGACCGAGCGCGTCAAGGTATCGATCATGATCCTTGACCAGAACCTGCGCGCCGATGCGCTCAAGGTGACCGCCGTGCGCGAAGTGTCGCAGGGCTCGGGCTGGGTGCCGGCTCCCGTTCAGGCGGCCACCGTCCAGAAGCTTGAGGACATCATCCTCACCCGCGCCCGCGACCTGCGCCGCGATTCGGTAGGCGGATAACATTCATCGGGCGGCCCGGCGCGCCGCCCCAGTCGTTGAGGCGGGTCGTACCCCGCAGGAGATCATACCAAGATGACCGAGCGGTTCGATCCCGCACAGGCGGACACGCGCTGGCAGGCGGCGTGGGACGAAGCGCAGAGCTTCCGCGCCGACGACACTTCCTCGAAGCCCCGCAGCTACGTCCTGGAGATGTTCCCCTACCCCTCGGGCCGCATCCACATCGGCCATGTACGCAACTACACGATGGGCGATGTGCTGGCCCGCTACAAGCGGATGAAGGGCTTCGAGGTCCTCCACCCCATGGGCTGGGACGCCTTCGGCATGCCGGCAGAGAATGCGGCGATGGAAAAGGGCGTCCACCCCGGCGGCTGGACGCGCGAGAACATCGCCAACATGAAGGCGCAGTTGAAGCGCCTGGGCTTCGCGCTCGACTGGAGCCGCGAGATCGCCACCTGCGAGCCGGAATACTACGGCCACGAACAGGCGCTATTCCTCGATCTGTACGAGCATGGCCTCGTCTATCGCAAGGAATCGGCGGTCAATTGGGATCCGGTGGACCAGACCGTGCTCGCGAACGAGCAGGTGATCGACGGGCGCGGCTGGCGCTCGGGCGCGCTGGTGGAGAAGCGCAAGCTTTCCCAGTGGTTCCTCAAGATCACCGACTTCGCCGAGGAACTGCTGGAAGGCCTCTCCACCCTCGACAAGTGGCCCGAAAAGGTCCGCACCATGCAGGAGAACTGGATCGGCAAGAGTCAGGGCCTGCAGTTCAGGTTCGACCTTTCCACCGGGGGCACGGTCGAGGTCTATTCCACCCGTCCCGACACCATCTTCGGGGCAAGCTTCGTGGCAGTCGCGGCGGATCACCCAATCGCCCAGACCGCCGCCACGGGCCGCAAGGACGTTCAGGACTTCATCGCGCTGTGCAAGCAGGGCGGCACCACCGCCGCTGAACTGGAGACGGCCGAGAAGCTGGGCTTCGACACCGGCATCAAGGCCCGTCACTCGTTCACGGGCGCGGAGCTGCCGGTCTACATCGCCAACTTCGTGCTGATGGACTACGGCACCGGCGCCGTCATGGCCGTACCCGGCCACGACCAGCGCGACTTCGAGTTCGCCACCAAGTACGACCTGCCGATCCTGCGCGTCGTCGCCGCAAGCGCCCAGGAGGCCGAAAAGCCCTTCGACGGCGAGAGCGAGGCCGGCGACGGCGTGCTCGTCAACTCCGCCTTCCTCGACGGCATGAGCGTGGCCGAAGCCAAGGCCGCCGTCATCGCGCGTGCCGAGGGCGAAGGCTGGGGCGAAGGCAAGACGGTGTGGCGCCTGCGCGACTGGGGCGTTTCGCGCCAGCGCTACTGGGGCACGCCGATCCCCTTCATCCACTGCGAGGTCTGCGGCGTGGTGCCGGTGCCCAAGAAGCACCTGCCCGTAACCCTGCCCGAAGACGTCGACTTCCAGACGCCCGGCAACCCGCTGGTCCGCCACCCCACATGGAAGCACGTCGACTGCCCGCAGTGCGGCCATGCCGCCCGGCGCGAGACCGACACGCTCGACACGTTCGTCGACAGCTCGTGGTACTTCCTGCGCTTCGCCAGCCAGCCCGGGGACCGCCCGTTCGACCCTGCGAAGATCGCCGAGTGGCTGCCGGTGGAGCAGTACATCGGCGGCATCGAGCATGCGATCCTGCACCTGCTCTACGCCCGCTTCTGGACCCGCGCACTTGCCCGCATCGGCAAGATCGAGGTGAAGGAGCCGTTCGGCAGCCTGTTCACGCAAGGCATGGTCACGCACGAAACCTACTTCCGCATCAACGACGCGAACGGCCAGCCGGTCTACTTCGCGCCGGGCGAGGTCGAGCGTACTTCCGAAGGCGCCACTCTGCGGGCCGATCGCGCCCCGGTGGAAGTCGGCCGCGTCATCAAGATGTCGAAGTCGAAGAAGAACGTCGTCGATCCCGACGAGATTGTCGCGACTTACGGCGCCGACGCGATCCGCTGGTTCATGCTCTCAGACAGCCCGCCAGAGCGCGACCTGCCGTGGTCCGAGGCCGGGATCGAAGGCTGCGGCCGCTTCGTCCAGCGCCTGTGGCGCCTCTTCGCGCAGCATGACCCTGCGGCGCAGGGCGAGGACAAGGCCGTGGATCGCAAGGTTCACCAGACCATCGCCGCTATCGCCGGCGACATCGAGTCGCTGGGCTTCAACAAGGCCGTGGCCCGCATCTACGAGCTGACCGGGGTGATCGAAAAGGCCGCGCCCTCCGCCAGTCGCTCGGCGGCGATCCGGAGCCTGCTGCTGCTGGTCGCGCCGATGATGCCCCACCTTGCCGAAGAGGCGTGGGCGACTGTCGGCGCAGGCGAGAGCGCGACCCTCGTAGCCGACGCCGCATGGCCCGATGTCGATCCCGCGCTGCTTGTGGACGACGAGGTCACTGTCGCGGTCCAGGTCAAGGGCAAGCTGCGCGATACGCTCACTGTCGCGAAGGGCACCTCGAAGGAGGAGCTGGAGGCGCTTGCCCTTGCCAGCGAGAAGGTGCAGCGTGCGCTCGATGGAGCCCAGGTGCGCAAGGTGATCGTAGTGCCCGACCGTCTCGTGAACGTCGTCGCGTGAAGGCCTTCGCGGCCCTTTTCGGAGCGCTGGCCCTGGCCGGCTGCGGGCTGACGCCGATGTACGCCGGAGGCGGGAATGCCGCCGTCGCCCAGGGTCTTGCAGGCGTGCAGGTCTCAGCCATCGAAGGACGTGCCGGCTGGCTGGTGCGTAACGCGCTGGTCGACGAACTCGGCATGTCCGGGCAGAAGGACGTCCCTTCCCGCTACCGGCTCGACGTGCGCCTGGACGACAGGCTGGAAAGCTTCGCACTGCTCTCCAACGACACCGTCGGGCGTGAGCGGCGCACCCTGCGCGCCCGCTACCAGCTCGTCGACCAGAACAGCGGCGAGGTCGTGGTGGACGCCACTGCCGGCTCTGACGCCGGCATCGACGTGGTTTCGTCCGACTATGCGACGATCGCGGCCGAGCAGACCGCGCTTGAGAACATGGCGAAAGACGTGGCGACGCGCATTGTCACCAATGTCGCGCTGCGCCTGCGCGGCGACACGACCCAGTAAGGGCCGTGAAGGCCTCCCAGAAGGAATTCGCCGGGCTGGCGGCGCGCGCCGCGCGCGAGGCGCGGGTCTTCTTCTTCTGCGGCCCCGACGAGGCGAGTGCGTTCGACGCTGCCACCCGCATCGCCTCGCTGCTCCCCGATCCCGGCGAACGGGTGGAGATGACGGGCGCGGAGCTGCGCCGCGATCCGGTGCGCCTGGGCGACGAGGCGCGCTCCACTTCGCTGTTCGGGGGCGCTCGCCACATCTGGGTTCGCGCGGCCGGGGACGAGGCGCACGACGCCGTGCAGACCCTGCTGGAAAACGAAGTCTCCGGCTGCCCCGTCCTCGTCGTCGCGACGGGCGCGACGGACAAGTCCCGCACGGCCAAGCTGCTTGCCGCCCGCGCCGACGCGCTGGTCGCGATGTTCTACCCGCCCGACCTTGCGGCAGTCACGGCTTCCGTGCGCACGATGGCCAATGCCGCAGGGCTCAAGATCGGCAGCGAGATCGCCGAGCGGATCGCCCGCGGTGCCGGGCTGGACACCCGCATCGCCCGTTCCGAAGTCACGAAGATCGCCCTCTACCTCGACGCATCGGCCGAAACGCCGCGGCCCGTTGCCATGACCGATGTCGATGCCGTGGGCGCCTCGACCGAGGACGAGGGCTTCGGTTCGCTCGTCGATGCCGTGCTGGGCGGCCGGCGCGAAGCGGTGGGCCCGGAACTTCGCCGCATGCGCGAGCAGGGCTTGAACCCGGTCGGCCTCCTTCTCGCCTTCGAGCGGCGGGCCGCTCAATTGGCGGGCCTTGCCGCACGCCTCGGCGACGGGCGCGACGTGGCCGGCTTCCTCAAGGCCGAGGCCGGTGCCCGGCGCGTGTTCTGGAAGGACCAGCCTGCCCTTGCGGTACAGCTGCAGATCTGGCGCGGCGCAAAACTCGAAAGGCTCGTCGCGCGGCTCGTCATGCTGCACCAGACCTTGCTCGCAAACAGTCAGCATGCAGAACTACTTTTGTCGGAAGGACTTTTGACAATAGCGCGTTCGGCACGTCCCGAATCCAGACACCTGTCAATTACCACGTCCTGACGAATACTCTTTTCCGGTTGCCTCCGAAGTTCATACGGGCGTATACCTATTGCGCCGCAGCATTCAGCGTGCCGCGCGCGCCGATGGCGTTTGTTTGAGGGATGATCGGCGTGAAATCGCAAGCAGGAGGGCCGGGCAGATGAACGCGCCATTCGCCGCTTCACCGCTCCTCGAGCGGACGGAGTTCGACAGCCTGCTCGTCGCGCCCTCGCGCGAACGCCGCCGCCTCCAGTGCTACCTCGCACTCGTCCTGGCGGACATACTCGCCATCTTCACCGGCTTTTCGGCGATGGGCTACCTGCTTGCGGGGACGGACGGGTTTGCGCCGAGCCTCGTCCACGCGCAGCTCATCCTGCCGATCTATCTCACGCTCGCGCTCTACAACGGGGCCTATTCCACCACCTCGCTGCAGCAGGGCTGGACCGGCGTCTTCCGCGCGCTTGTGGCCATCGCGATCTCGGTCGTGGTGGTCGTCTTCGTGCAGTTCCTGATCCGCCCTAACGCCGACGTCTCGCGCATGGGCTTCAACGGCGGGGCGATCCTGGCGATGTGCGTGATCGCCTGGCTGCGCCTCCAGCTGCGCAGCCTGGTGCGGTGGCGCTGCGGCGAGAACGTGCTCAACGAACTCATCATCGACGATGGTGGCCCGCGGGTGGAGCTGCGCGGCGCGATCCGCATCTCGGCGGCGGCGATGGGCCTGCGCCCCAATCTCAACGACCCCAACGCGCTGGACCGCATCGGCCTCGTGCTGCGCAACATCGACCGCGTGGTGGTGAGCTGCCCTTCGGGACGCAGGGCGGAATGGGCGATGATGCTCAAGGGCGCCAACGTCGATGGCGAGGTGCTCGACGACGAGGTCGCTCGCCTCGGCGCGCAAGGCGCGCGCGTGGTGGGCAAGCACGGGCTGCTGCTGGTCTCGGCAGGGCCTCTTGGCCTTCGCGAGCGGGCGATCAAGCGCCTGTTCGATGTCGCCTTTGCCGGCACCGCGATCCTGGTGCTCTCGCCGCTGCTCATCACGGTGGCGCTGGCGATCAAGCTGCAGGATGGTGGCTCGGTCTTCTTCAACCAGCGCCGCATGGGCCGGGGCAACCGCTTCTTCAACATGTACAAGTTCCGCTCGATGTCCGAAGCGCTGTGCGACAGCGACGGCAACGTCTCGGCATCGCGCGACGACCAGCGGATCACCCGTGTTGGCCGCTTCATTCGAAAGACCAGCATCGACGAGTTGCCGCAGCTGTTCAACGTACTGCTGGGCGACATGAGCCTGGTTGGCCCGCGCCCGCACGCCACGGGCTCGCTGGCCGGGGACAAGCTGTTCTGGGAAGTGGACCTGCGTTACTGGCAGCGCCACTCGCTCAAGCCGGGCCTCTCGGGCCTGGCGCAGGTGCGCGGCTTCCGCGGGGCGACCGACCACGAATCGGATCTCGTCAACCGCCTGCAGGCCGACCTTGAATATCTCGAGGGCTGGACGATCATGCGCGACATCCAGATCATCTTCCTGACCATGCGCGTGCTGGTCCACGACCGGGCTTTCTGACAGGCTCGCTCGCGCTTTCCGGTTGCCGTCTTCAGGTCAGGCGCAACTTCCGAAACCCGGCACGTTCACCGAAGTGACCTGCTTCACCATGGGAGCGAGCCTGACCCCGTGAGGCTCTGCCGCGAAGGGTCAGTTTCCGTTCTGCTTGGGAACCGAGAACGTACCCGTGACGCGGCCGCCCGGCCCGCCCGAGGCGGAGGAAACGCCGCTGTTCAGATCGACCACGAGCCGCCCGCCACGCAGCGTATCGCCGTTGCCGCGCTTGATCGTGGCATTGCCGGTCATCGTGATGATCTTCTTGTTGAAGTCGTAGATGCCGACATCGCCCGTCGCCACCTCGTCGTTGCGCGTGACCACGACGCCGCCGCTCGCGGTGATGCGCTGTATCTGCATCGAGCCGGCATTGGTGAAGTTCACTACAGTGCGCGCGGCGCGCAGGCGAAGTTCGGCCTGCTTCACATCGACATTGCCCGAAAGGATCACGCGGTCCTGCTTGTCCTGCAGCTCGATCCGGTCGGCGGCATAGTCCACCGGCGCGTTGCTGTTGTGGCCGGAAAGCACCTGCGCATCGATGGCGGAAGGTGCCGCGGCCAGGGCGGCGAGCCCCAGCGCCGGAATGGCGAGAGCGGCGCGGGTGAGCGTCTTGGGAGCGGCGTTCATTGCGGTATCCTAAGCTTTCCGGGCGTCATGCGCAGCCGGGCATTGCCTTCCAGCGTGACAGTCCGGTTCTCGAGATCTGCCCTCATCGAATCGGCCCGGAAAGTGCCGGTAGGCACCGTTCCCTCGACCCCGCCGGACCCTACGGCAACCTGCTGCCTCACGTCCACGGCGACAGTGCTGGTGGTCATCCGATAGCCTTCCGGAGCGGCGAAGTTGACCGGCCCATCCACCGAAAGCTGCTCGGTATCGTAATTGTACGCCCCGGTCGGAGCGACGATCTGGGCCGGGCCGTCATGGAGGTTCAGCAGCGCCTTCAGGGTCTGCATGCGAACGACCGGCGTCGTCGCGCTCTGCTGCACGGCGGTGCCGGCAGTGACCACGAATCCGCGATCCTTGTTGTCCTTGCCCCGGTAAGCCGCGTCATCCACGGCCAGGCGCTCGCTGGTGACGGCAACCTTGTTGCGATCGAGCAGGAAGCTGATCTCTCCGCGCGGCGAGAGCGGCACGAGGATCATGATCGCCGCCACGACGCCGATTCCCGCCGGCAGTGCCTTGGCGAGGAACGCGACAAGCCGGTCGTGCGAACCGCCGGGCGCGGCAAGGTGCCGGCGGCGATTGCGGATCTCTACGGCTTGGACGGACATGGCGGCTCAGTAACTCCCGGCGGGCGATCAGGCTGCTTCGTGGCTGAAGATGTCGTGTTCGGGCCAGCCGGCCAGATCGAGGCGGGCGCGGGCGGGAAGGAAGTCGAAGCAGGCCTGCGCGATCTCGGTGCGATGCTCGCGCGCCAGGCGTTCCACCAGAATCGCGTGCATGGCGTGAAGATAGCGCACGTCCGAAGCGGCATAGTCCTTCTGCGCCTCGGTCAGCTCGGGCGCGCCCCAGTCGCTCGACTGCTGCTGCTTCGACACTTCCTTGCCGAGCAGCTCGCGGACGAGATCCTTGAGACCATGGCGATCGGTGTAGGTGCGCACCAGCTTGCTGGCGATCTTGGTGCAGAAGACCGGCGCGGCGGTGACGCCGAGGTAGTGCTGGATCGCGGCAAGATCGAAGCGGGCGAAGTGATAGAGCTTCAGGCGGGCGGGGTCGGCCAACACGTCGCGAAGGTTGGGCGCGGCATAGGCGCTGCCCGGCGCGAAGCGGACGAGATGCTCGTCGCCCCCACCATCGGAAATCTGGACGACGCAAAGCCGGTCACGGGCCGTGATGAGGCCCATGGTCTCGGTGTCGACAGCGACGGGCCCCGGCGCAAGCACGCCTTCGGGGAGATCTTCTTCGTGGAGATGGACAGCCATAATCAGGAAATGCTTAGGGACTGGGCCGGAATTGCGCAATGGCGCACGCGCCTACTTGCGCCGGCGTGCAGGTTTTTCGGGAGCTTGGCGACATGGCCGCAACACAGGACATACCCTCCAGCTGGGCCCCCGCCCTTTCGCCGGCGCTCGAGACGCCCGAGGCACGCCGCCTGGGCGGCTGGCTCAGTGCCGAGGAGGCGGCGGGCAAGCGCATCTTTCCCCCGCGCGGAAGCCGTCTGCGCGCGTTCGAGCTGACGCCGCTATCCGAAGTGCGCGTCGTCATCCTGGGGCAGGATCCCTATCACGGGGCCGGACAGGCCCATGGCCTTGCCTTCTCGGTGCAGGAGGGGGTTCGGGTGCCGCCTTCGCTGGTCAACATGTACAAGGAGCTGGCGACCGACTGCGGGGTCGCGGCGCCGGGCCACGGCAACCTGGAGCACTGGGCGCGGCAGGGCGTGCTGCTGCTCAACAACGCGCTGACGGTGGAGGAAGGGCAGGCGGGCTCGCACCAGAACCGCGGCTGGGAGGCGATCACCGACGCCGCCGTCGCCGCGGTCGCCGCCAAGGCCGAGCCTTGCGTGTTCCTGCTATGGGGCAATCACGCCCGGAAGAAGGCGATGCGCGTTCCCGGGCTCGCCCAGAGCCACCACCTCGTGCTCACCGCCCCGCACCCAAGCCCCCTGTCCGCCCACACCGGCTTCTTCGGCTGCCGCCACTTCAGCCGCGCCAACGCCTTCCTCGAAGAGCACGGCCGCGGACGGATAGAGTGGTAGGGCCAGGGCTGGTCATGCCTCAACTCAGACATCCGGAGGAAGAGCGGGTCTGGTGCAGGCTGTCGGCCGTTTAGCTGAAACGACCTGACACGAGGAACGCTAGATCCCAGAAAATCGTGCCCTTCGAGATCAGGCGCTCGTCATCGATGCGCTGGGCGAGTGAGTCTAGATCGACATCATCTTCGCTGGCGACGCCGTGCTCCATCATGCGAGGAAGCATGACCCGCACCAATGTCGGCAGGAAAGAATCCTCCCACGCCTGGATGAGCACGCCTTCGCTCCGCGCATGCTCTATAACGGTGCCGACCGAGTGAACCAGATCCGCCAAACGATACCCTAAGGTGACGTCACCGCCCTCGGCCGTAATCGTGTCCCAGACCAAACCGTACCATCGCCGATGCACCGGCAGATCGCTTAACCCGGCCGGAAGATCAGCGCGCGCATGCTCCTGAAAGGCCATGATCGCACCAGGGTTAGCCAAACGTGCAAGCCGCGCCAGCGTTTCAGCCGCATCTGGAAGGTACATCAACACACGGCGGCCAACGATTGCGTCAAAAAGGCCTAGTTCCGGTAGATCGCGGCTTAGATCGGCTCGTTGGTAGCGGATCGAGGCGCTCAGCGGATCAGGTTGGATGGCGCGTGCCGAAACCAGTGCTTCTTCGCTGCTGTCAATGCCGACGACCTCGCCCCCGCGGCCGACCAGTGAGGCCATAGCGCGGGTGAGATCGCCGTTGGCGCAACCTACATCAAGCACGCGCATGCCCGGGTTGATGCCTATGTGGGGAAAGAACCGGGCGCTGGGTGCGTTGGCCGGATTAGCGGGCGTCGGCTTCCAATGAGACATTATCACACGATAAAGCATGAGCCTGAGGTGGGCAAGTCATCTGCCTCTCCATAGAGCAAACTGGCTACGATCCACGCATTCACGCTGCTGGTCGGAAGTGCTTTGCAAGGAAGGATGGGTCACGCGGAGACGCGGAGGTGTAGCTTTTAAGGTGATCCCGTCTTTTCTTTCAATGTTGCGGTTGTCACCAAGTTTGCAGGGGCAGAAACAGGCCGCGGCCTCGTGTACATCTCTGCGCCTCTGCGTCTCCGCATGACCCAATTTTTCCGTTGCCTGGCAAGAAGCATTGAGCGGGACACTTGCCCTTGCGGGGTGACGCGACGGGATTCTTATTGACGCCGCCCCTCACCCGCCGGACCGGGGAGCGCATCGTCCATCTCGTAGTGGCTCAGCGTGCCGCGCAAGGTCAGGTCACCGAAGGCTGCGCGGAATCTGGCGAAGGCTTCGAGGCCGCGCGCATCTTCGTGCGCCTCCATCGAGGTCCAGACCACGTTGAAGGTGAACTTCTCGGGGTTTTCCACCCCACGTCCGAAGCAGGCGGAGACCACGCCGTCGCAGGCGGCGAGGTCAGCCATGCCGTGCCTGCGGATGGCCGCTGCAAACTCGTCCCCGGCACCGGAGCGCACTTCGATCTCGGCGATTTCCAGCAGCATGCACGTTCCTCTTGCGCTGCGAAAGGAACCCACGCCGGGCGCCTGCGTCAAGTAGCGCGCCAAGTCATCGCATCGGCGGCTGTTACACGTGGAGCATTGCACAAACAAAAGGGGCGCACCTTTCGGCACGCCCCTCTTCCTGCAAGGGAACTGATATTTGCATGCGGTCTGGCTCAGCGCGGCAGATCGCTCCTGCCCATCAGCGCTTCATCGACCGAGCGGGCGCACTGGCGGCCTTCGCGGATCGCCCAGACGACCAGCGACTGGCCCCGGCGCATGTCCCCGCACGACCAGATCCTGTCGTCGCTGGTGCGGTATTCGAAGACGTTCGCCTTGACGTTGCCGCGCGGATCCAGCTCCACGCCCGACTGGTCGAGCATGCCGGCCTTGCGAGGGCCGAGGAAGCCCATGGCGAGGAAGATGAGGTCGGCCTTCAGCGTGAACTCGCTGCCGGGCACTTCCTGCATCTTGCCGTCGATCCACTCGACGCGAACGCATTCCAGGCCCTTGACGTCGTTGTCGCCGATGACGCGCTTGGTCAGCACAGCCCAATCGCGGTCCGCGCCTTCCTCGTGGCTGGAGGAGGTACGCAGCTTGAGCGGCCAGAATGGCCACGACATTGCCTTGTCTTCCTTCTCGGGCGGCTTGGGCATGATTTCAAGCTGAGTGACCGAAGCCGCGCCCTGGCGGTTCGAAGTGCCTACGCAGTCCGAACCGGTGTCGCCGCCGCCGATGACGATGACGTGCTTGCCGGTGGCCGAAAGCGTGCCGCGGGGCGCCGCGCGCACCTCGTCGTCGCCCGCGTTGCGCTTGTTCTGCTGCGTCAGGAACTCCATCGCGAAGCGCACGCCCGGCAGTTCGAAGCCCGGGATCGCGAGCGGGCGCGGGTCCTCGGCGCCGCCGGCGAAGACCACCGCGTCGAAGTTCTCCTTGAGCGAGGCGACCGATACGGTGACGCCCACCTCGGTGGACGTTTTGAACTCCACGCCTTCCGCCATCATCTGCACCAGACGGCGGTTGATGAGGTGCTTCTCCAGCTTGAAGTCGGGGATGCCGTAGCGCATCAGCCCGCCCACGCGGTCGTTCTTCTCGAAAACGGTGACCGCGTGCCCTGCGCGCGCGAGTTGCTGCGCGCAGGCCATTCCCGCCGGGCCCGAGCCCACGACCGCGACCGACTTGCCGGTGCGGCGCTTCGCCGGCTGCGGGGTGATCCACCCCTCGGCCCAGCCCTTGTCGACGATGGCGCATTCGATCGACTTGATCGTCACCGGCTCGTCGATGATGTTCAGCGTGCAGGCCGCCTCGCACGGCGCGGGGCAGATGCGGCCGGTGAACTCGGGGAAGTTGTTGGTCGAGTGGAGGACTTCCAGGGCGTTGCGGAAGTCGTCCTCGTAGACCAGGTGGTTCCAGTCCGGGATGATGTTGTTCACCGGACAGCCGGTGTGGCAGTGCGGCACGCCGCAGTTCATGCAGCGCGAGGCCTGGTCCTTCAGCGCCTGCGGCGCGAGCGGGACGACGAACTCGTTGTAGTTCTTCAGCCGTTCCTCGACCGGACCATACGTGCGGTCCTGGCGGTCGAGTTCGAGAAAGCCGGTTTCCTTACCCATCTTATTGCAATCCTGAATTATTCTGCTGCGACCGAGGCGGCTTCGAGGCGCTCGGCCTCCTGCTGGCGCAGAGCCTTGGCATAGTCGCGCGGCATCACCTTGACGAACTTGCCCAGCGCGTTTGACCAGTCGTCGAGCAGCGCACGGGCCCGCTTCGAGCCGGTGTGCAGGTGGTGGCGTTCGAGCAGGATGCGCAGGCGCTCCGCGTCGTGGCGCAGCATGTCGCCCATGCCGAGGTCGGTGACCGAGGCGGTGCGCTGCTGCGGACGGCCCCACGAACTTTCGACCGCGCCTTCATCCTCGTCGGCCTGCGCCGTCACCGGCAGCAGCTCGACCATCGAGGGGTTCACCAGCTTCGCGAACTGGCCATCCTCGTCGTAGACGTAGGCGACGCCGCCCGACATGCCCGCCGCGAAGTTCCGGCCGGTCTTGCCCAGCACCGTCACGACGCCGCCGGTCATGTATTCGCAGCCATGGTCGCCGCAGCCCTCGACCACCGCGATCGCGCCCGAATTGCGCACGGCGAAACGTTCGCCCGCGACGCCGTTGAAGAACGCCTCGCCCGAGATCGCGCCGTAGAGCACCGTATTGCCGACGATGATGTTCTTCGTCGGGTCGCGATCGACATGGCCGGGCTGGCGCACGATCACGCGGCCGCCTGAGAGGCCCTTGCCCACGTAGTCGTTGGCATCGCCGGTCAGGTCGAGCGTGACGCCATGGGCGAGCCAGGCGGCGAAGCTCTGGCCGGCAACGCCGGTGAGCTTCACGTTGATCGTGTTGTCCGGCAGGCCGGCGTGGCCGTACCTGCGCGCCACCTCGCCCGAGAGCATCGCGCCGACCGTGCGGTTGACGTTGATGATCGGCTTTTCGATCCGCACCGCCTCGCGGCGCTCCAGTGCATCGCCTGCCGCCTCAATCAGCGCGTTGTCCAGCGCGTTCTCGAGGCCGTGATCCTGCACCTGCGACCAGTTGAGCGACGGGCTGTCGCCCAGCGGCGCCTTGTAGAGCAGCTTCGAGAGATCGACGCCCTTCGCCTTCCAGTGCGAGATCGCCTTCTTCATGTCGAGGCGGTCCACCCGGCCCACCATCTCGGGCACGGTGCGGAAACCAAGCTCGGCCATGATCGCGCGCAGTTCCTCAGCGACGAAGAAGAAGTAGTTGATCACGTGCTCGGGCTGGCCGGTGAAGCGGCCGCGCAGGACGGGATCCTGCGTCGCCACGCCGACCGGGCAGGTGTTGAGGTGGCACTTGCGCATCATGATGCAGCCGGCCGCGATGAGCGGGGCGGTGGCGAAGCCGAACTCGTCCGCGCCCAGCAGCGCGGCAACCGCCACGTCGCGCCCGGTGCGAAGGCCGCCGTCGGCCTGCACCACCACGCGGCTGCGCAGGTTGTTGAGCAGCAGGGTCTGCTGGGTCTCGGCAAGGCCGATCTCCCAGGGCGAGCCTGCGTGCGTCAGCGAGGTCAGCGGCGATGCACCCGTGCCGCCTTCGTAGCCGGCGATCGTGATGTGGTCGGCCCGCGCCTTGGAGACGCCCGCGGCAACCGTGCCAACGCCCACCTCGGACACCAGCTTGACCGAGACGCGCGCCTTGGGGTTCACGTTCTTGAGGTCGTGGATGAGCTGCGCGATGTCCTCGATCGAGTAGATGTCGTGATGCGGGGGCGGGCTGATGAGGCCCACGCCCGGCGTCGAGTGACGGGTGGCGCCGATGGTCTTGTCGACCTTGTCACCGGGCAGCTGGCCGCCTTCGCCGGGCTTTGCGCCCTGCGCCATCTTGATCTGGATGTCGTCCGCGTTGACGAGGTACTCGGTGGTGACGCCGAAGCGGCCGGAGGCGACCTGCTTGATCGACGAACGCATCGTGTCGCCGTTGGGCAGGGGCTTGAAGCGACGGGGATCCTCGCCGCCTTCGCCCGTGTTCGACTTGCCGCCGATGCGGTTCATCGCCAGCGCCAGCGTGGTGTGCGCTTCCCACGAGATCGACCCGTAGCTCATCGCACCGGTGGCGAAGCGCTTGACGATCTCGCTCGCCGGCTCGACCTCGTCGATCGGGATCGACTGGCCGTGCACGAAGTCCATCAGGCCCCGGATCGTGAGCATGCGCTCCGACTGGTCGTTGATGGTCTGCGCGAACTCCCGGTACTTTTCAGGCACGTTGCCGCGCACGGCGTGCTGGAGCAGGCCGATGTTGGTGCTGGTCCAGGCGTGCTCCTCGCCGCGCACGCGCGCGCCGTAGATACCGCCCACGTCGAGCATGTTCTTGTAGACCGGGTTGTCGCCGTAGGCGGCCGCATGGCGGCGCACGGTCTCTTCCGCGATCTCGGCAAGGCCCGCGCCCTCGATGGTGGTGGCGGTGCCGGTGAAGTACTTCTCGACGAAGGCGGTGGACAGGCCGACCGCGTCGAAGATCTGCGCGCCGCAGTACGACTGGTAGGTCGAGATGCCCATCTTGGACATGACCTTCCGAATGCCCTTGCCGATGGCGTAGACGTAGTTCTTCGCCGCCTGCTCGGCCGTGACCGGCAGGTTCTTGCGCACGCGGATCGCCTCGATCGTCTCGAGCGCGAGGTAAGGGTTGATCGCTTCCGCGCCATAGCCGGCCAGCGCGCAGAAGTGGTGCACTTCGCGCGCCTCGCCGGTTTCCACGACGAGGCCGGTCTGCATGCGCAGGCCCTGCCGGACGAGGTGATGGTGGACGGCCGCCGTTGCCAGCAGCGCCGGCATCGGGATGCGGTCCGGACCTTGCGCGCGGTCGGACAGGATCAGGATGTTCTTGTCTGCCAGCACGGCCTCGGTCGCGGCCCAGCACATCTCGCGGATGGCCATCTCCAGGCCCTCGGCGCCCGATGCGGCGTCCCAGGTCATGTCGATGGTGCCGGTGCGGAACGCGCCGTCGAGCGCGGCTTCCACCGAGCGGATCTTGGCGAGGCCAAGGTCGGTCAGGATCGGCTGGCTGGCTTCCAGGCGCTTGTGGGTGCCGGCATCATGGCCAAGCAGGTTCGGGCGCGGGCCGATCATGGTGACGAGGCTCATCACCAGTTCCTCGCGGATCGGATCGATCGGCGGGTTGGTGACCTGCGCGAAGTTCTGCTTGAAGTAGTCGTACAGCAGGCGCGACTTCGACGAGAGGACCGGAATCGGCGTGTCGGTTCCCATGGAGCCGAGCGGATCGTCCGCCATCAGCGCCATCGGTTCGAGGAAGCGCGAGACGTCCTCCTGCGTGTAGCCGAAGGCCTGCTGGCGATCGAGCAGCGTGCCGGTGGGCTGGGGCAGCTCGGCCAGTTCCGGCTCGATCACGTCGAGGTCGGCCAGCTTGTACTGCGCCTGGTCGAGCCACTTTTCATAGGGCTCGGCCTCGGCCAGCTTGGTCTTGATCTCCTCGTCCTCGATGATGCGGCCTTCCTCGAAGTCGATCAGCAGCATGCGGCCGGGCTGGAGACGCCACTTGCGCACGATGTTGTCTTCCTTGATCGGAAGGACGCCGCTTTCCGACGCCATGACGCACAGGTCGTCGTCGGTGACGAGGAAGCGCGCGGGGCGCAGGCCGTTGCGGTCCAGCGTGGCGCCGATCTGGCGGCCATCGGTGAAGGCGACGGCGGCGGGGCCGTCCCACGGCTCCATCAGCGCGGCGTGGTATTCGTAGAACGCACGGCGCTCGGCCGTCATCAGCGGGTTGCCGGTCCACGCCTCGGGGATAAGGATCATCATCGCGTGGGCAAGGCTGTACCCGCCCGCGAGCAGCAGTTCGAACGCGTTGTCGAGGCAGGCGGTGTCCGATTGGCCGTGCGGGATCAGCGGCCACATCTTGTCGAGGTCGGCGCCGAGCAGTTCCGATTCCATCGTGCGGCGGCGCGCGTTCATCCAGTTCACGTTGCCGCGAACGGTGTTGATCTCGCCGTTGTGCGCCATGAAGCGGAACGGATGCGCCAGCTTCCAGCTCGGGAAAGTGTTGGTCGAGAAGCGCTGGTGCACGAGGCCGAGCGCCGAGACGAACTCGGGGTTGCGCAGGTCGTCGTAGAACGAGCCGACCTGGGTCGCCAGCAGCAGGCCCTTGTAGACAATCGTGCGGCTCGAGAAGCTCGGCATGTAGAGCTCCTTGAGGCCCGGCATTCCGTGCTTTTCCGCGAGCGCTGCCAGCGGATTCTGCGTCTGCTTGCGGATCGCCAGGATCTTGCGCTCGAAAGCGTCCTGGTCGGCGCAGTTGTCGCCGCGGCCGACGAGGCACTGGCGGATTACCGGCATCGATTCGAGCACGGTCTTGCCGAGCCCGTCGATCGTGACCGGCACGTCGCGCCAGCCGACCAGGGTCTGGCCTTCCTTCTTGATGAACTTCTCGAAGATCGAGACGATCATCTCGCGCGCAGGCTCGTCCTGCGGCAGGAAGCACATGGCGACCGCATAGTCGCCCGGTTGCGGCAGATCGAGGCCCCGGGCAGTGGCCCAGGTGCGCAGCAGCTGGTCGGGAAGCTGGGTCAGGATGCCCGCGCCGTCGCCCAGCAGCGGGTCGGCACCCACCGCTCCGCGATGATCGATGTTTTTCAGGATCTCCAGCGCCTGGGTAATGATCGCATGCGTTTTCTGGCCCTTGATATGGGCTACGAAGCCCACACCGCAGGAATCGTGTTCGTTACGCGCGTCATAGAGGCCCTGGGGCTTAGGAAATCCCATCGATAAAAACCCATCCTGTCACATTTTTTGACCGGGGCGCACTGGCAAGCCTGCGGAAGCGCACGAATCGTGCACCGACCCCACGCGGCATAGTGTCCCCACGGTCCCCATGACGATTGAGAGACCGTTTTGCAACCGCGATGAGGACCCTTGCGCAGGATTGCACGCGTGAACCCCCGTTTCTGCGGCATTTTATTATCAGAAAACCCCGCCCAGGTAATCGCCGGGCGGGGTTTTCAGCATTTTTCGAACTCGGGGGAACGCGGAAGGGCGGCTTCAGGCGGCTCCGCTCATGCGCTGGAGAGTGGCGAGCGCTGCACGAAGCGCGCGTTCCGTCGCTTCCGGGCTGGAGGCATCGGGCCGCGTTCCGGGCGCGTCGAACAGCCTTTCCTCACCGTCCGAAGCCGTATCCGCCGACTGCGCGGGAGGCGATGCCAGCGTGGGGCGGGCGAAAGACGTTTGGTGAGCCATCTGCTCGCCATCGGCGTCGTCCTGCACCGCGCGGGGCCAATGCGACGCCTCGGCCTCTTCGCCCTCGTCCGCAGGCAGGGGTTCGGGCTCCGCAAAGCGGATCGCCCGCGCCATGTTGCGGCGTGCACCGGCCTGGCGCGAGAGGTTGAGCAGTGAGGAATAGCCCTGCTGCAGCGCGGTTTCCTCGTCATCCTCCTGCTCGGCGTCCGTGTCGAGGAAGGGGCTCGTCGGGAACGAGGCTGCCGAGAAAGGTGGGGCCGAGAAAGGCGGGGCGGCGAAGGGGGGACTATCCACCGCCGTCAGACCGATGTGGCGCGGCGGGACGTAGCCGGGGAGCGAGCCCTCGACCTCGGCCTCTTCGCCGAAGGACAAGGGCCGAAGCGCCTGCGGCACCGGCGAAGGCTCGGCAAGGGCGGTCTCGCCGCCGCCGTGGGGCGAGACATCGATGGTGCCCTGCGCATCCTCGGGACTGTCGACGACGGGCACAAGGAACGGGGCGGGAGCGGCGAACGGCGCAGGGGCAAGCCGCTCGAAAGCGGGGGGTGCGTCGAAGGGCCGGGCTCCGGAAGCGGCACTCTCCCCGGCGGGCGACACCTCGCGCAGCGGCGTGAACTCGGCCGACACGACGGGCGGAGCCGGCACGCTGGGCGCAGCCGTCTCGGCAACGCGGCGGGCCCGCTCGCGGCGCTCTGCCATGGCGAGGGCCAGGCGCTCGAGCAGTTCGACCGGCGAGAGGTCCTGAAGGTCGGCCTCCGCGATGCGGCGCGCTGCGGTCGCCTCTGCGGTCGCCTCTGCGGTTGGGCGAGCCTCGAAAGCGCGTTGCGTATCCTTGCGGGTCGATACGGCCGACATATGTTCGGGCGCTGCGGCGTCGGAGGCGTCTGCGCGCGGCGGCTCGGCGGCGGCCGAACCAATGGACTGCAGGCGCGGAAGCAGCTTGAAGCCGGGACCTGCCTGATCGTCGCTCCGCGCAATCGCGTCCTGCCCGATCCCGGCCTGATCTAACTGGGCCTGGAAAATCTGCTGGAAACCGCGCTCGCCTTCCGGGATCGAAGGGAGGACCGCGCCCTCGCCCGAAGGGGAGCCCGGTTCCGGCTCGCGCCACGCCGCCTCGGCATCGAGCCATGCGGGAAGGCTTGCCTGTGCCTCGTCCTCGTCGAGTTCGACAGCGGAGATGTGCGGGCGGAAGGCAGGCGCAGGCCTTTCAGCCTGATCGTCGCCTTGCAGGTCCGTTTCGCGGATGGACGCAGGGCCGTCCAGGTCATCGAGATCGAGATCCGCGACGTTCAGGATCTGCGGCTGCTCGGCCGCAGGCTCGTGGCGGGCCGGTTCGTGACGGGCAGGCTCGTGACGGGCAGGCTCGCGTTCGTCCGCATCGCGGGCCGCGGCCGGAGCCTGGGTCTCGTCCGTGGGGGCATCCTCGAGCGCGGCCAGCGCACGCTGGCGGCCCGGCATGCGCGAGCGGCGGGGTGCCTCGCCCTCTTCAAAGTCGAAATCAGCGGACGATCCCGGCGCCTGCGCGCTGCCGCTTGCCGGGCGGGCGAAGCGGCGGGCCGCCAGGAAGCCGGCGATGGCGCCCAGCGTTGTGGCGGCAAGAGCGAGAAGGATCCGCGTGGTCGTGCCGAGCGGGGGTGCGGCCATCGGGACGATCCGGTCGATGCCGGTGGCAAGGACCAGTCGCTCGATCAAGGCGGGGCTGACGGCGATGCTGGCAAGGCCGAAGAACGCCCCGCCCCACAGCGCGACGATGGCCGGGAACAGCGGATGGCGACTGATCGGCTCTGCGCCTGCGTTCCTGCGTTTTTGGTCGGCCACGTAGATTACCTCGTCTTGTCGTGCTGCACGCGCGGCCCGTTTCAGGCGGCAACCCCGATCGCGTCTTCAGCAGCTTGTGGTGCCAGCATTTGGTAAATGAGAGGATAACGTGCCGCGTTGTACGCCCAGTCGTGCCGGGTTTCCACATGCTTGCGGCCGGCCCGGCGGAAGGCGTCCCACTCGCCGCGCCGCTCCAGCAGGTCGGCAAGCGCAGCGGCGCAGGCGGCTGCATCGTCGGGCGCGAAGAGGACGCCGGTCTCCCCATGGGTGACCAGTTCGCGGTGCCCTCCCACGTCGCTTGCCGCGACGAGCTTGCCCTGTGCCATCGCCTCCAGCGGCTTGAGCGGGGTCACAAGATCGGTCAGCCGGCTCTTCTTGCGGGGATAGGCCATGACGTCGCACAAGGCGTAGTAGCGGTCTACCTCGTGGTGCGGAACCCGCCCGATGAAGCGGATGGCCCGGGCCACAGGCGAGGCGGCGGCCTGGGCCCGCAGCGCTTCCTCGCGCGGGCCGCCGCCGACCATGAGCAGGCGCGCGGCCGGCTGGCGGGCGACGAGCCCGGGCATCGCGGCGATCAGCACGTCGAGCCCTTCGTAGTCGTAGAAGCTGCCGATGAAGCCGATCACCGGACCATCGAGACCCAGCTCGCGGGCAAGGCCTGCATCGCGCGGCAGGGGTGTGCCGAACAGGTCGAGATCGACGCCGTTAGGCATGACGGTGATCTTCTCCGCCGGTGTCCCGCGCGCAACCAGATCGCGGCGCAGCCCCTCGCAGATCGTGACCACGGCATCGGCGCGGCGGACCACCCGGCTTTCGAGCGCACGGACCAGCCGGTACTTGAGCGAGCCTTCACGGCCGGTGCCGTTGCCCACCGCCGCATCCTCCCAGAAGGCGCGGATCTCGTAGACGAGCGGAATGCCGTGCCGGCGCGCGACTCGCAGGGCCGCCTGTCCGCACAGCACCGGAGAATGGGCGTGGATGACATCGGGACGCCACTGCGCCACCACCTGCTCGATCCCCCGTTCGAACAGCCCGATCTCGCGCCATTCCCGGATACCGGGCAAGCCCGTGGCCTTCCCCGAGGTACGATGGAACAGGAGCCCGTCGTGTTCCTCCACCTGACCCTCGTCCGGATTGTAGCGCGGGCCGGTGACCGCCCGCACCTCGATCCCGAGTGCGGCCTGCGCCTTCAGGATCGCACGCGTGCGGAAAGTGTACCCACTGTGAATCGGCAGCGAGTGATCGAGCACGTGGAGGATGCGAAGGCTTCGTGTCATGGCGGGTTTCCTATGCTAGGAACGCTTAACGCGCCGTCAACCCGGCGCTGCTAACGCACTTGCCAGATGGTCGACATCCTCGCTCTTTCCCTGTCGCATGGACTGCTGCTGCTCGCCGCCTGGCGCCTGCTGCGGCGCCCGGAACTTGACGTCGAGATGCGGGATGTCCCGTCGCCAGCCGTGGACGCATCGCGGCCAGCCGCCCACCGCGAGGCACGCGGGGTGATGCGGATGCGTACAAAGGCGCAGCCGGCCCGCGAAATGCGAGTGCGGCGCGCTGATGGGTCGGTGGACAGCCAGACGGACGGGCAGCCCGGCGGCGGCGGCGATGCTTAACCTCGCGCTTACGGGTTTCTTCGCCAGCCTCATCGTGCTGGGCTTCAGGCGCCCCTTCATCTGGGTGCTGTGCTACCTCTATGTCGACATCGTCGCCCCGCAGATCATCTCGTGGGGATTCCTGACCCGCATGCCCACGTCGCTGATCGCGTTTGCGGCAGCGTTCCTGGGCTGGCTGGCCTTCGACGACAAGCGCGACGCCCGCTTCACCTGGCGGCAGGGCCTGCTGGGGGCGCTGCTGCTCTATTGCCTGGCCACCACCCTCTCGGCGGATTACCCCACCGAGGCGCTGAACAAGTGGTCGTGGGTATGGAAGGCGCTGGTCTTCGCCATGTTCCTTCCGCTGACCCTGCGCACGCGCCTGCGCATCGAGGCGGTGGCGCTGATCATGGTGCTTTCGGCAAGCGCGCTCATCATCGACGGCGGGATCAAGACCGCGACCGGCGGGGGCGGGTATGGAGCCTTGCGAATCTTTGTGGAGAACAACACCGGCCTTTACGAAGGCTCGATCCTCTCCTGCGTCGCCATCGCCATCATCCCTCTGGCGCTGTGGCTGGCGAGGCATGGCACGATCTTCCCGCCCGACTGGAGGGTGTGGACCTTCACCGCCGCGCTGATCTTCGCATGCGCGCTCATTCCCGTGGGCACGCAGGCGCGCACCGGCCTGATGTGCCTTGGCGTCCTGTGCGTGCTCTATCTGCGGACGGCTAGGCACCGCATTCTGATCTCGGCCGGAATGGCGCTCGCGATGATGATCGCGGTGCCGTTCCTGCCGCAGTCGTTCCTCGCGCGGATGGACACGATCGAGGATCACCAGGCCGACCAGTCGGCCAGCACCCGCCTTGGCGTGTGGAAGTGGACCATGGACTATGCCCGCGCCCATCCGTTCGGTGGCGGGTTCGAGGTCTACCTCTCCAGCCGGGTTTCCTACGACACGGTGACGACCCGCACGGAAGGGGGAACCTCCACCGTGACGCGCAGCAAGGTCGTGGAGGAAGGGCGCGCCTTCCACTCCAGCTACTTCGAGATGCTGGGCGAGCAGGGTTACCCGGGCCTTCTGCTGTGGCTGGTGCTCCAGGCTTCGGGACTGGTGCAGATGGAGATCGTCCGCCGCCGCTGGAAGCTGCGCACCGGCCCGGAGGAGGCATGGGCCGCGCCGCTGGCGAACGCGCTGCAGCTGGCGCATGTCGTCTACCTTGTCGGCTCGCTTTTCGTGGGCATCGCTTTCCAGCCCTTCATCCTGATGCTGATCGGCCTGCAGTGCGGCCTGTGGAGCTACCTGAAGCGAATCTCGCAGCCCGCGCCGCAGCCGCTTCGCCATCGCCCGCGCAGCCCGGTCAGGACTCCTGCGGCCTGACGGGCGACAAAAGCGTTTGCACTTTCTTTCGCGCAATCCTTAACATTAACCACCCGCCGCCGTTATCAGCTGAGATGGCGCGGACCGCGCGGCATCGCGCGAAGAGGACCTCGGAAGTCAACCTACGGAACATTCCTGCGTTTACGGCAAATTAACCTTTAACCATCAATGGTCATATGGTTAATACAGGGCAATGTCCGTAAACGGCGCTGGATCGCCGCCGGGGCATAAGGGGCAAGAAGGGACTATCGACCCATGCGAGTGCTGCTGATCGAGGATGAACCGACCACGGCCCGGGCTATCGAGCTCATGCTGACCGCGGAGGGCTTCAATGTCTATTCTACGGATCTGGGCGAAGAAGGCCTCGATCTGGGCAAGCTCTACGACTACGACATCATCCTTCTCGACCTGAACCTGCCCGACATGCACGGCTACGACGTGCTCAAGAAGCTGCGCGTCGCCAAGGTGCAGACGCCGGTCTTGATCCTGTCCGGCATCTCCGAGATGGACAGCAAGGTCCGCTCGTTCGGCTTCGGCGCCGACGACTACGTGACCAAGCCGTTCCACCGCGAAGAACTGATCGCCCGCATCCACGCCGTCGTGCGCCGCTCCAAGGGCCACTCGCAGTCGGTCATCCGCACCGGCAAGCTGGTGGTCAACCTCGACGCCAAGACCGTCGAGGTCGATGGCGCGCGCGTGCACCTGACGGGCAAGGAATACGCGATGCTGGAACTGCTCTCGCTGCGCAAGGGCACCACGCTGACCAAGGAAATGTTCCTCAACCACCTCTATGGCGGCATGGACGAGCCGGAGCTGAAGATCATCGACGTCTTCATCTGCAAGCTGCGCAAGAAGCTTGCCCATGCCTGCGGCGGCGCCAACTACATCGAGACGGTGTGGGGACGCGGCTATGTCCTTCGCGATCCGGACGAGGCCGCCGAGGCCGCCTGACCGATAACGGCAGGCGCTTCCTATTCAGGGAGCGCTTTCCACCGGCACGACCCTGCACCCCTTGCAGGACTGTAACGGCCGGGCTTCCCGCACCAGGGGAGCCCGGCCGTTGCATTTCGATCAGCCCGCAGGCGGGGGAGTGGCGGCTTCTTCTTCGGCGGCACCCTCGAACGTGTCGCCCTCGCCTTTCCAGGCGGGATCGCTGGCAATGCGCTCCACGATCCTGCGGGCATGTTCCGCGCCGCCGCCGCCGTGCGGGTTGTAGGCAACAGGCAACAGGATGGTGCGGGCATCCTCCCGCCGCCCGGCGCGCAGCAGCGCCTGGCCCAGGTTCATGCGTAGGCCGTGATCGAACGGCGCAAGCTGGCTCGCCCGGATCAGCCCGTCGAGCGCGAGTGGGGGCGGCTCCACCCCCTGCTCCGCGTAGCTGCGATAGAAGTAGACCAGCGGCAGCGGATGATCGTTCTCGATCCGGTTGAGCGCGATGAACGGCGCGCGCGCCGCCTTGTACGCGGCAGCCGCATCCGGCGCCTGGGCAGCGCGCCGCATCAGCGCATACCCCTTCTGGACATAGGCATCGACCTGCGTGCGATCGGCGGCGATAGCCCGGTCCGCAGCGGCGATGGCCTCGGCATCGTTGCCCGCATCGAACTCGCATTCGGCAAGCGCGGAGAGAACCGCCGGGTCGTCGGGGTAGCGCGCCGCGATTTCGCGGGCTTCCGCCAGCAGGGCGCTGGCCTCCTCCGGCGAGGAGACGCCCCGGCGCGAGCGGATGCGCACCGGCATGATCGCGCTTTCGCCCGCCGCAAGCGCCCGCACGGTGACGGCGCCCGCCGGCACCATGTCAGGTGTCAGCCGCACCGCCGCCATCCGGCTTTTCTTCAGGTACTTGCCAAGGTCCTTCTCCAGCACATCGAAGTCGCCGAAAGCCTGCGACGCCGCCTCGCGCTGTCCCTTCCCTGCGCGCAGCAGTTCGAAGTAGCGGGTAAGCTGGCCTTTGCGGGCCGGGTCGAAAGTCAGGTAATGGTACAAGAGCCAGCTCTTGCCGTAGAAGGCATCGTAGCTCTTGTTCTTCCGGCTTTCGTAGGCGGCGGGGTCGAGCAGGTCGGCCGCCTCGACATCCTTCGCGAAATAGAGTTCGCCCGCACGGTGCTGCGCGGGGCGTCCGAGCCAGATGCCGCCGTCCGCCTCGAACTTGCTCGAGGCGAAGAACTCGGCCGCGCCTTCGCTCGCCCAGCGCGGCATCGCCATCGGGTTGGACGAGATCAGGAAGTGGTGCGCATACTCGTGCAGCAGCACCACCATCGACCAGTTCGCCACCCCGTTCGCCGAAGTCACGGCAGGCACGATCGCCAGCGACCCGCCCGCGCGCGGCACGTAGAAGCCGCCCACGTACTTGCTGCCTTCGCCATAAAGCTCGCGCACCTTGCTTTCGCTTCGCACGACATAGACGGTCACCCGATTCGACGGGCTCGGCACCGGCGCCGTCGAGGAGAGGAGCAGCGCCATCCCGGAATGATAGCGCTCAAGCTGCTGCGAGAAGCGGGTGATGTCGCGCTGGCTGTCCTGCGCGTAGATGACGAAGTGTTCGCTCGACGCCTCGAGCCACGGCGCCTCGGCGCGTGCCGCGCGGGCGTTCGCGCCCACAAGAACCACGGCCGCAAGGGCCATCCATTTGATCGATCGCATCGGTGCCCCCCGAAACCGGTTTCCGGCAGACTAGCGCGCGAAGGGCGCGATGCAAGTTACACCGGGGTAATTCGCGGCGCCCGAGCAGGAGGCCGGGGTGTGTGCAGGAGCGGGGCGGCCGTCACGAAAAGGGGCCGGTGCATGGCACCGACCCCCGATTTTCTTTTCTCTGAAGAGGGACTTCGATCAACGCGCGGCGTTGACGTCGTCGGTCGTCACCGGAGTGATCTTGATCTCCACGCGGCGGTTGAGCGCGCGGCCTTCCACCGTGGTGTTGTCGGCCACCGGATAGTTCTTGCCCATGCCCTGCGTCTGGATGCGGGACGAGGACACGCCGCGGCTGATCAGGTAGCGTCCGACCGCATCCGCGCGGCGCTTCGACAAGTCCATGTTGTACGTGGCCGAGCCGGTCGAATCGGTGTGGCCGTAGACGTCGATCAGGCTGTTCGGATACTGGATCATCGACTGCGCGACCTTGTCCAGCGAGGCCTGGAACGAAGGGCTGATCACGGTCGAATCGACCGCGAAAGTGACGTCGGGCAGGTTCACGAGAATGCCATCGCCTTCCTGGCTGACGTCGATGCCCGAACCGGCGGTCTGCTCCTTCAGTTCCTTGATCTGCTTGTCCATCTGGTAGCCGACGACACCGCCCGCAACGCCGCCGATCCCAGCGCCGACTATGCGCGCGGTCTTGCCGCCGATGACGCTGCCCAGCAGATAGCCGAGGCCGGCGCCGCCCGCGCCGCCGATCGCGGTACGCGAGACCTTGCGCTCGCCCGTGTTGGGGTCGGTGACGCAGGCGGAAACGGAAACCAGCGCGAGTACCGCGGCTGCAGACGTGACGAGACGCGACTTGTTCATCGTGTGGCCCTTCTTCTTTGTGCCCTGTGAGGACATCTGTGTGCTGTAGTGACCATGAATGGCAAATGGATGATGCCCGCTCAACCCGTCCCGCCTGCATCTGTTCCCTGACAGCCCCGACGTTGCAATTTATTGCGCCCGATCACGAACGCTTCGCACGCGGCCGGAATTCTGCTAGCGGTGGGTCATTGTGACGCCCTTTCCCTGGACTGACCTCCTCATCATCGCCGGCCTGATCCTGCTCAACGGCTTGTTCTCGATGTCCGAACTGGCCATCGTCTCCGCGCGCCCGGCGCGCCTGCGCGGTCAGGCAGAGCGGGGGAGCCGAGCGGCGCAGACGGCGATGGACCTTGCGGCAGATCCCGGGCGCTTCCTCTCCACCGTTCAGATCGGCATCACGCTCATCGGCATCGTGGCAGGCGCTTATTCGGGCTCAAGCCTCGGCGGGCCGGTGGGCGAGCGTCTGGCGGCGCTGGGCGTGCCTGCCCGTTTTGCGGGAGAGGCCGGCTTCGCGCTCGTCATCATGGCGACGACTTATGCCAGCGTCGTGGTGGGCGAACTGGTGCCCAAGCAGCTGGCCCTGCGCATGGCCGAGCCGGTGGCGCTGATCATGGCGCGCCCGATGAGCCTGCTGGCGCGGGCCATGGGCCCCTTCGTGTGGCTGCTGGACCGCTCCTCCGCGCTGATCCTGCGGCTCTTCTCCATCCGCAGCGGCAATTCCGAGCAGCTGACGGCCGAGGAACTGCAGATGATCTTCGCCGAAGCCACTCGCACCGGCGTGATCGAGGAAGAGGAGCGCGCGATGATGACGGGCGTCCTGCGCCTGGCCGAGCGCCCCGTGCGCGAGCTGATGACCCCGCGCAACCAGATCGACTGGATCGACGTCGACGCCGACGGGGCCCAGCTGCGCGCCAAGATCGAAGCCTCGCCCCATTCGCTGCTGCCCGTGACCGGGCCAGGCGGACCGGACGACGTGGTCGGCATCCTCAAGGTGCGCGAAGTGCTCGCCTGCCTTGTCGCCGGTCGCCCGGTCGACGTGCGGGCGATGATGCGCAGGGCCGAGGTCATCCCCGACCAGCTCGACGCCATGGATGCCCTGCGCAAGCTGCAGACCGCCGAGGTCGCGATGGCGATGGTCCATGACGAGTATGGCCATCTGGAAGGCGTGGTCACGCCGTCCGACGTGCTGTCGGCGCTGGCAGGCACCTTCGTCGCCCACCAGGATGAGGGCGACGAGCCTCTCGTGGTGACGCGCGAGGACGGATCGCTGCTGGTCTCGGGCGCGATGCCGGCCGATTCGCTGGCCGACCGACTGGGCATGACGCTTCCCGACGACCGTGAGTTCGCGACGCTCGCCGGCTATGTCCTGGCCGTTCTCAAGAAGGTCCCGCACGAGGGCGAGCACTTCACCGAGCAGGGCTGGCGGTTCGAGGTCGTGGACATGGACGGTCTCAAGATCGACAAGATCCTGGTCAGCGCCGAAGCCGGCGAGCACGAGGGCGACGGGGTGAGCGGCGAAAGCTGAACCGGTATCGCCGGCCCGCCGGCTTAACGGGCCACCGGCACTCTGCCCGCACCAGCAGCAACGAAAAAGGCCGGGTGGAAGCCCGGCCTTTTCGCATCTCCGATGGAGCCTTGCGGCTTCCGGGAAGTCCCGGCGCTCAGGCGCCGCCGACGGAGGTCTGTGCGTCGCGCCCGTCACCTTCGGGAGCCGCCAGGATCGCGCGCGTCACCTGGCCCTTGGCGACCGTGTAGGTACCCGGATCGCCCACCGTCGAGCGGATCGCGGGGTCCGATGTTCCGGCAAGGCTCAGCGTCGACTTCTCGATCTCGCTGCGGGCCTGCGGGCCGCCGAACAGCGCGTCGAGCGTCTGCTGCTGCAGCGATTCGTCCGCAGGGCGCGGCTGGCCTTCCTTGGGCGGGCTCAGCGAAAAGTCGGGCGGCACCACCAGCGGCGTCTGGCGCTGCACCGCGAACTCGTCCGGACGGGTGCGGTCGAACAGCCCGGTGCTGCCGCAAGCCGACAACAGGACCGCTCCGGCCGTGACGAGAAGGAGAGCACCGGTTTTCTTCATGCGCATCAATTAACTCGCATTCTCTTGAGCCTCGTGGGCGGGTTGCGCCGCTTTCTCGGGCTTGTCGCGCGAAAGCAGGGATCGGGCAAGGATTATCAGGACGCCGATGGTGATCGCCGCATCGGCGAGATTGAAGATGAGAAACGGGCGGACGCTGCCGATGTGGAAGTCCGCATAGTCGATCACGTAGCCGACGGTATAGCGATCGCGGATGTTGCCCGCCGCGCCGCCCAGCACAAGCCCCAGCGCCACGATATCGGGCAGCTTGCGCTCGCGCAGGAGCCACACCAGCACGAACGCGGCGATCGCGCCCGTCATCGCCACCAGCGCCCAGCGTGCCTCGGGCGATCCGGCGGTGAACAGGCCCAGCGAAACGCCGAAGTTCTGTGTCCATGTCAGGTTGAAGAACGGCAGGACGTAGACCTGCTGGATCTCGTTCAGGCGAAGCCCGCCCACGACCCAGCTCTTGATGCCGACATCGAGAGCGAAGACCACCGCCGCGACCAGCAGCCCGATCAGGCGCTTGCGCCAGGGGTTCATGCCAGAGTCTCCACCACGTTCTCGCAGCGGTCGCACAAGTCGCCATCCTCCGTCACTTCGGGAAGATGGCGCCAGCAGCGGCCGCACTTGTGGTCGGTGGATGGAGTGACGCTCACCTCCGCGCCCTGCCCGCGCGTGACTGTCCCGGTGATGAACAGCTCGGAAAGGTCGGTCTCGGGCGCGGTTTCCGGCACGGTGACGAGCGCGGCAAGGCTGGAGCCGATGACCTTCTCGCGGCGCAGCGGCTCGATCGCCTCGGTCACCTTCTCGCGGAGGGCGCGAAGCTCCGCCCACTTGGCGCCGTCCGCTTCGACGGCGGGCACCTGCGGCCATTCCAGCAGGTGGACGCTGCCGCCCGCCTCGACATCGGCCGGATAGCGCGAGGCCCAGGTTTCCTCGGCAGTGAAGACGATCACCGGCGCGGCGTAGCGGATCAGTGCGTGGAACAGCACGTCCAGCACCGTGCGGTAGGCCCGGCGCTTCGGATCCGCAGGCGCATCGCAGTAGAGGCAGTCCTTGCGGATGTCGAAGAAGAAGGCCGAAAGATCCTCGTTGCAGAAATCCAGCAGCGAGCGCACGTAAGTGTTGAAGTCGAAGGTATCGACCGCTTCGCGCAGCGCGGTGTCCAGCTGCGCCAGCAGCGAGAGCACATAGCGCTCCAGCTCGGGCATCTGCTCCACCGGCAGGCGCCCGAATTCCTGGACTTCCTCCTCGAACCCGTCGAGCGCGCCCAACAGATAGCGCAGGGTGTTGCGCAGCTTGCGGTACTGGTCGGCCACGCCCTTGAGGATCTCGTCGCCGATGCGGTGGTCTTCGGTGAAATCGACACTGAGCGCCCAGAGGCGGATGATGTCGGCGCCGTTGGTCTCCATCACCTTTAGCGGGCTGATGGTGTTGCCCAGCGACTTCGACATCTTCATGCCCTTGGCGTCCATGGTGAAGCCGTGGGTCAGGATGGCCTTGTAGGGCGCATGGCCGCGCGTGGCGCAGCTTTCCAGCAGCGAGGACTGGAACCAGCCGCGATGCTGGTCGCTGCCTTCGAGGTAGAGGTCGGCCTTGGGGCCGTGATATCCTTCCGGCCTCAGCAGGTCCGGCCAGCGGCCCGATTCCATCACGAAGGCGTGGGTCGATCCCGAATCGAACCAGACGTCGAGAATGTCGGAGACGCGCTCGTAGTCCTGGGCATCGTAGTCGGGGCCGAGCAGGTCCTGCGCCGCTTCATCCGACCAGCCATCGACGCCGTTTGCGAGGATCGCTGCGCGGATGCGATCGTTCACCGCCTCGTCGACGAGGTACTCGCCGGTCTTGCGGTTCACGAACAGCGTGATCGGCACGCCCCAGGCGCGCTGGCGGGAAAGCACCCAGTCGGGCCGGCCCTCCACCATCGCGCCGATGCGATTGCGGCCCTTTTCGGGGACGAAGCGGGTGTCGGAGATGGCCTTGAGCGCCGCCTGCCGCAGCGTGGGCGCGGAGCAAAGCTCCTCTTCCACCGGATCGATCGCGCCGCCCTCGTTCTCCCAGCGGCGGTCGGCGGAGGACTTGGGCGAGATGTGCGTCATCGCCTTGTCCATCGGCACGAACCACTGCGGGGTGCAGCGGTAGATGACCTTGGCCTTCGAGCGCCACGAGTGCGGGTAGCTGTGCTTGTAGTCCGCCGAGGCGGCCAGCAGCGCGCCGGTTTCGCGCAGGTCCGTGCAGATCGGGCCGTCGGGCGCGTTGAACTTGGGGTTGATGACCGAGCCCTGCCCCGCCAGCCACGGCCAGTCCTCTCGGTACTTGCCGTCGGCCTCGACCACGAACTTGGGGTTGATGCCGTGGGCCTTGCACAGCTCGAAGTCGTCCTCGCCATGGTCGGGCGCCATGTGGACGAGGCCGGTGCCGCTGTCGGTGGTGACAAAATCGCCGGCGAGCAGCGGACGCGGCTCCGCGAAGAAGCCGCCCAGCGCGTGCATCGGGTGCCGCGCGAGAGTTCCGGCAAGGTCGGAGCCCTTGAAGGTGCCGAGCGCGTATTCGGCAAAGTCCGCATCGCCGATCATGTTCTCGGCGAGCGGACCAAGGCCGGTGCGCGCGAAGAACGCCTCGAGCAGCGGCACGGCGACGATGAAGCGCCGTCCGTCGTGCGCGCGGTAATGGTGGTACTCCACCTCAGGCCCATACGCCAAAGCCTGGTTCACCGGGATCGTCCAGGGCGTGGTCGTCCAGATCACGGCATGGGCGCCGACCAGTTCCGGCACAGCCGACTCGACGATCTCGAACGCCACGTCGATCTGGGTCGAGGTGATGTCCTCGTACTCGACCTCGGCTTCGGCCAGCGCGGTCTTTTCCACCGGCGACCACATCACCGGCTTGGCGCCGCGATAGAGCATCCCGTTCTCAGCGAATTTCAGCAGTTCGCCCACGATCGTGGCTTCGGCCTGGAAGTCCATCGTCAGGTACGGATTGTCCCAGTCGCCGTTGATGCCCAGCCGCTTCAACTGCTCGCGCTGGACGTTCACCCACCCTTGCGCATAGGTGCGGCACTCGGCGCGGAATTCCTGCGCCGGAACCTCGTCCTTGTTCTTTTTCTTCTTGCGGTACTCTTCCTCGACCTTCCACTCGATGGGCAGGCCGTGACAGTCCCAGCCGGGCACGTAAGGCGCGTCCTTGCCCAGCAGCGTCTGGGTGCGCACCACCATGTCCTTGAGGATGTGGTTCAGGGCGTGGCCGATGTGCATGTCGCCGTTGGCGTAGGGCGGGCCATCGTGCAGCACGAATTTCTCGCGGCCACGGCGGCTTTGCCGCGTCTTCTCGTAGATCTTCTCCGCCTGCCAGCGCGCAAGAATGCCCGGCTCCTTCTGCGGGAGCCCGGCTTTCATGGGGAAATCGGTCTTCGGCAGGAAGACGGTGCTGCGATAGTCACGCTGTTCGGTCATAAGGTCTCGCGCACTAGAACAATTGCGGGATCGTTGGAAGTGCGGCGATTTCGTCGCCGGTCGACTGACCGCTTCAGGCGTCAGGCAAGGTCGGGGTCAGGCAAGGTCCGCCAGCAGGTCGCGCGCGCGGTCGCAATCGCGGTCCATCTGCTCGATCAGCGCATCGAGCGAATCGAACTTCGCCTCGGGTCGCAGGAAATGGTGAAAGGCCACCTCGATCTCCTGCCCGTAGAGATCGCCTGCGAAGTCGAAGAAGTGGGGCTCCAGCAGTTCCTTCGGGGGATCGAACGTGGGCCGGATGCCGATGTTCGCCGCGCCCTTGACCAGGCGTCCGTCGGGCATGCGGCCGGTGACGGCGTAGATGCCGTAAAGCGGGCGCAGGTAGTTCGCCATGTCGATGTTGGCGGTGGGATAGCCGATCGTGCGGCCCAGCTTGTCGCCATGCTGGACCCGCCCGCGCATGGCGAACGGGCGGGTAAGCAGGCGAGCCGCCAGCTGGCAGTCGCCCGCCTTGAGCGCCTCGCGGATACGGCTGGAGGATATGGTGCCCCCGGCGTCGCTGACCGGACCGACCGTGCGCCCCTGCAGTCCGTGCCGCGCGCCGACCTCGCTCAGCACCGCCGGATTGCCGCCGCGGGCGCGCCCGAAAGTGAAGTCCTGCCCGGTGACCACGCCCGCCGCGCCCATGTGGCGCACCAGCATCTCCTCCACCCAATGGTCCGCCGGCATCGCGGCCATCGCAGTGTCGAAGTGCAGCACCAGCATGGCATCGGCCCCGGCGCCTGCGAAAAGCTCCTGCCGCTGGGCCAGCGTGGTGAGGCGGAACGGTTCGGCGTCAGGCTTGAAGTGGCGGACGGGATGCGGATCGAACGTGGCGACGATCGCCGCCCGCCCTTCCGCCCGCGCCCAGCGAATCGCCTCGCCCACCACGGCCTGATGGCCCTGGTGGAAGCCGTCGAAATTGCCCAGCGCCAGCACGGCGCCGCGCAGCGATTCGGGAACGGGCTGTCGGTTGTCGAGGCGAATCATCGGTGTGCCGGCTATAGGGCGCGCTCGAGCGTCACGAAAGCATGCGCCGGGAATGCACCCTGCGCATCGTGCGTTTCGCGCGCGCTCTCCCGCCATTCGGGCCCGACCGCGGGCATCACCGTATCGCCTTCATAATCGCCCGCGACCTCGGTAAGCTCGATGCGCGAGGCAAGCGGCAGGAACAGCGCGTTGATTTCCGCGCCGCCGATCACCGCCACCTGGCCCTCGCCCCCGCTTTCGCCCTGACGGGCAAGGGCAAGTGCCTCCTCCACCGAATGCACGGGCTCCGCGCCCGGCGCCTGCCAGGCGACATCGCGGGTGAGCACTATGTGGCGGCGTCCCGGAAGGGGCGCGGGAAAGCTCTCGAAGGTCTTGCGGCCCATCACCATCGGCTTGCCCATCGTCAGCGCCTTGAAGCGCCGCAGATCGGCGGGCAGGCGCCATGGCAGGGCGCCGTCGCGGCCGATGACGCCGTTCGCCGCCCGGGCGTAGATGAGGAAGATGTCCTGCGCCACGCCCCGTCCCTTCAGTCCAGCGTCAGGCGGGTGACGTGGCCCATCTTGCGGCCCGGGCGCGCATCGCCCTTGCCGTAGAGGTGCAGGCGATTGACCGGATCCGCCAGGATCTCGGGCCATTCGTGCGCCTCGTCGCCGATGAGGTTGCGCATCTCGACCGCCTTCGCGGCAAGCCTCGTGTCGCCCAGCGGCAGCCCGCAGATGGCGCGCACGTGGTTCTCGAACTGCGAGGTGACCGCACCCTCTATCGTCCAGTGGCCCGAGTTGTGGACGCGCGGGGCCATCTCGTTGAAGACGGGGCCCTCGTCCGTCGCGAAGAATTCGAGCGTGAGCACGCCGACATAGTCCAGCGCCTGCGCCACGCTGGCCGCGAGGTCGCGCGCGGCGGGCACCTGTTCGAGCAGGCGGGCGGGCGCGGGCACCGTGCTGACGGAGAGGATGCCGCCTTCGTGCACGTTGTGCGCCGAATCGAAGAAGCGGATCTCGCCGTCCCCGCCCCGGCACAGGATCACTGAGAATTCGGCGAAGAAGGAGACGAAGCCTTCGTAGACCAGCGGAACCCCGGGCAGGTCCAGACCCTCGGCATCCGCGGCCGTCATGATACGCCACTGGCCCTTGCCGTCGTATCCGTCGCGCCGGGTCTTGAGGATGCCCGGCAGGCCGATCGCCGAGATCGCGGCGGCAAGGTCGGCCGCGTTGTCCACCGGGGCAAACGGCGCCGGCCGGCCGCCCAGCGCGGCGACGAAGCGCTTTTCGTTCAGCCGGTCCTGCGCGGTTTCCAGCGCGAGCGGCGAGGCAAGCAGCGGCGTCTCGCCCAGCGCCGCGAGCGAGGCGACGGGCACGTTCTCGAACTCGTAGGTGACGACGGCGCAGGCGGCGGCGAACCGGCCCATGGCATCGGCATCGTCCCAGGCCGCGCAGGTGAATTCGGCGCAGACCTCGGCCGCGACCGAATCGGCCTCTGGGGCATAGACGTGGCAGCGATAGCCCAGCTGCGCCGCCGCCACGGCGATCATCCGCCCGAGCTGGCCGCCGCCAAGGATGCCGATGGTTTCGCCAGGAGAGATCATCACGCCTTTACGCCTGCCTTGTGCCCCGGCCCTGCGATATGCGAAGGACGCGGGCCTTATCCAGTTACTTACAAGTTCGGGCCCGCCGCTCGCACGAGGGCCCTGCCGCCCTTCAGGCCGGCTTCTCCGCCACGCTCGCCGTCTGGGCGGCGCGGAACGCCTTGAGCCGCGCGGCCAGCGCCTCGTCGCCCGTCGCCAGGATCGCGGCGGCGAGGAGCCCTGCATTGGCCGCGCCCGCCTCACCGATCGCCAGGGTGCCGACCGGGATCCCCGCCGGCATCTGGACGATCGAAAGCAGGCTGTCCTGGCCCGAAAGCGCCTTCGACTGCACGGGCACGCCCAGCACCGGAAGATGGGTCATCGAGGCCACCATGCCCGGCAGGTGCGCAGCACCCCCCGCTCCGGCCACGATCACCTTGAAGCCTTCATCCTCCGCGCCGTGTGCGAAGTCCACCAGCCGCTCGGGCGTGCGGTGCGCCGAGACGATCCGCGCGTCCCAGGCGACACCGAGCCTGTCGAGCATCTCCGCGGCCTTGGTCATGGTCGGCCAGTCGGACTGGCTGCCCATCACGATGGCGACCGGGGGGGCCACCGCGGGGGCGACCGGGGGAGCGACCGACGGCTGGGCCTCGGCCACGGCTCAGCGCTCCGAGAGGTAGTAGCGGTCGAGCACGGCGAGATCGTCCGACAGTTCGTAGACGATCGGCTGGCCGGTCGGAATCTCCAGCCCGGTAATCTCCTCGTCCGAGATACCCGAGAGGTGCTTTTCCAGCGCGCGCAGCGAATTGCCGTGCGCGGCGACAAGCACGGTCGAGCCCGCATGCAGGTGCGGCACGATCGAGCCTTCGTAATATGGCAGGACGCGCGCGATGGTGTCCTTCAGGCTCTCGGTCATGGGCACGTCGATGCCGGCGTAGCGCGGATCGCCCGACAGGTCGAACTCTGTGCCGCGATCCATGACCGGGGGCGGGATGTCGAAGCTGCGGCGCCAGATCTTCACCTGGTCCTCGCCATGCTTGGCCGCCGTCTCCGCCTTGTCGAGTCCGGTCAGGCCGCCATAGTGGCGCTCGTTCAGGCGCCAGTCCTTGGTTTCGGGAATCCACAGGATGCCCGCGGCCTCCAGCGCGAAGTGCAGGGTCTTGATCGCGCGCGTCTGCAGCGATGTGAAGGCCACGTCGGGCAGCAGCCCCTTCTCCTTCAGCAGCGCACCGGCGGCGCGTGCCTCGGCCTCGCCCTTTTCGGTCACGTCCACGTCCCACCAGCCGGTGAAGCGGTTCTCGAGGTTCCATTGGCTCTGGCCGTGGCGAAGAAGGATCAGGCGAGGCAAGGCGTAGCTCCCTTTGCTGGCGACGCGAGCGCGTCGCGAGGTCGATCAAACTGCGGGCCAGTATCTGGCGTGTGGGGCCCTAGCTTTCCGGGGCCGATTTGGGAAGCCTGACCGATTCGCTATTCGCGATCCTTTGCCGGATCGCCCTGAAGAGGCGTGGCGGGAGGGGCAGCGACGGCGCGCGCCTGCGCCTTGCGGCGGCGCAGGTTCTCGCGCAGCTTGGCGGCCAGCCGCTCCTCGCGCGTCAGCTTTTCCGCGGTCTGAGTGCCGTTCTGCCGTGTCGCTCGAGGGTCATCCATGCTTCACCGAATGCCTCCGCGACACACAAAGCGCAAGCGGCGCTTGACAATCGCTTCGGCTGCGACCAATAGCGCCCCCCTGTCCCGGGGTGACCGGGACATCTGCCCCGCACCGCCGGGGCCTGGAACGGCGCTGCTGTAGCTCAGTGGTAGAGCGCACCCTTGGTAAGGGTGAGGTCGGGAGTTCAATCCTCCCTAGCAGCACCATTCCCCACCCCTACTTGATGGCAATTGCTTACCTGGCCCTGCCGATACTGGCCGTGCGTCCTGCTGCAGCGCAGCGAGCGTCATAAAACTGTCTTGGCAATCGCACGGGACTGTCACGAAAGCGCCCTAGGGGCCCCTGCAACAGACAAAGCGTTGCTACAGGGAACCCTTCCAGCCATGAAACGTTCGATCCAGCTCCTTGCGGGGCTGCTCGCCTCGGCGTCCTTCGCCACGATCGCCCATGCAGGCGAAGTGACCGGCCACGTCACCGACGCCACCGGCGTGCGCGGCCTGCAGTCCGCCACGGTCCGCATCGTCGAGCTGAACCGCACCGCCGAGACAGATCGCGCCGGCACTTACGTGTTCGGCGACGTTCCGGCGGGCACCTACACGCTGGAAACCCGCTACGTCGGTGCGGAAGTGACCACGCAGTCCGTCACCGTTCCCGCGACGGGCCGCATCTCCACCGACTTCAACCTGGACGCGATCGGCGGCGGCGACATCCTCGTCACGGGCCAGATCTCCAACCTGACCAGCGCCCTGTCCCGCCAGCGCGCGGCGGATGGCGTGGAATCGGTCCTGACCCGTGACGCCGTGGGTCAGTTCCCCGACCAGAACGTCGCCGAATCGCTGCGCCGTCTGCCCGGCGTCAACATCCTGAACGACCAGGGCGAAGGCCGCTTCGTAGCCGTGCGCGGCCTCAATCCGAACCTCAACTCCACTTCGCTCAACGGCGTGCGCCTGCCCGCTCCCGAAGCCGACGTGCGCCAGGTCGCGCTCGACGTGGTCTCGTCCGACACGATCGAATCGATCGAGGTCAAGAAGTCCTTCACCCCGGACATGGACGGCGACTTCGTGGGCGCCTCGATCGAGATCAACACCACCAGCGCCTTCGATTCCCGGAAGAACCGCTACTCGCTGAGCGCGGAAGGCAGCTGGAACGACTACTCGGGCAAGGTGACGCCCAAGGGCTCGCTCGATTTCGTCCAGAAGCTGGGCGACGATTTCGGCGTCGCGGGCTCGGTCAGCTACTACAAGCGCAAGTTCGAGACCGACAACGTCGAGGCCGCCGACTGGACGAGCGACGACGATGACAACGCTTACGCCGAAACCCTCGAATATCGCGACTATGACGTCGAGCGCACGCGCATCAACGCCGCGCTTTCGTTCGACTGGCGCGTGTCCGACACCACCAAGGCCTATGTGCGCGGCAACTGGGCCCAGTTCGACGACCAGGAATACCGTCGCCGCACCACGTTCGACTTCGGCGATTTCGGAGGCGCCACCGCGTCTGCTTCCGGCCTGACGCTGGACACCGGCTCTCTCGACGACGGCGACGCGCTGACGATCGAGCGCGACCACAAGGACCGCTTCGAGCGCCAGCGCATCCGCTCGGTCGCGATCGGCAGCGACACCGATACCGGAACCTGGAAGTTCAACTGGCAGGCAAGCTATGCCAAGTCGACGGAGAAGGAGACCTTCTCGCTCGATCCGATGCGCTTCGCTGCCGAGTTCGAGAACGATTCGGGCGTCGCCATCAACATCGACAACTCCGGCCGGTACTTCCCGCGCTATTCGGTCACCAGCGGTGCCGGGCTCGTGAACGATGCGTCGAACTACGAGTTCGATCGCCTCGAGCTGACCACGCTCTCCGACGGCCGGGACGAGGAGTACGCCGTCAAGGCCGATCTCGCCCACACCTTCGCCGGCACCTCCGGAGACTTCACCGTCCAGGCCGGTGCCAAGGCCCGCTGGCGCAAGAAGACCTACGACTTCAACATGAGCCGCTTCGACGGCTATGACGGCGACCTGACGCTGGCCGACGTGCTCGGCTCGCAGACCTATCGCCTGCTCGACATGGGGCCGGTCGCCAACAAGCGCGGTTCGGCCGACTTCTACCTCGCCAACACCGCGGGCTTCGAGTTCAATCCCGAAGACAGCCTGATCGACAGCTCGATCAGCGACTTCGGCGTGCGCGAGGACATCATCGCCGGCTACCTGCTCGGCCGCTGGGATTCCAGCACCCTGCGCGTGATCGGCGGCGTCCGCATGGAGCGCACGCACAACGAACTGAACGGCAACCTGGTCGCCGTCAGCGTGTCCGAGGACGAGGAAGGCGAGGACGTGACCGCGATCGACGTGTCGCCCGTCGCCTACAAGCGCAACTACACCAACTGGCTGCCCAGCCTCACCGTGCGCTGGAGCCCGCAGGAGAACCTCGTCGCCCGCTTCGCCGGCTACAAGACCCTGATGCGCCCCAACTTCGCCGACATGGCCCCCAGCTACTCGATCAACGAGGACGGCGAGGCCGAGTTCGGCAACCCTTACCTCAAGCCCTACCAGTCCTGGAACCTGGACGCCGGGTTCGAGTACTACTTCACCAACAACGGCGCGTTCACCTTCGGCGCGTTCTACAAGTCGATCGACGACTTCATCTACACCCAGGGATCGACCGCGGGCGGCACTTTCAACGGCGTCGAATATACCGAGGTCGACCAGGCGGTGAACGGCGGCAAGGCCGAGGTCGCAGGCGTGGAGCTTGGCTACAGCCAGGTCTTCTCGATGCTCCCCGCGCCGTTCGACGGCCTGCTGGCCCAGGTGAACTACACCTATACCTACGCCCGCGGTTCGATCTCCTACGAGAACGACGGCGGCGCGCAGGTCTCGCGCCGCATCTCGCTGCCCAGCTCGTCGCGCAACACCTTCAACGCCGTTATCGGCTATGAGAAGGGCCCGATCAGCCTGCGCGCTGCCGGAACCTTCCGCGACAAGTACCTCGACGAGGTGGGCTCCAGCGTCGATCAGGACCGGATCGTCAACCAGCACTTCCAGCTCGACCTCTCGGCCAAGTACAAGGTGACCGAGAACATCCGCGTGTTCGCGGACTGGGTGAACGTCAACAACGCCAAGTACTACGCCTACCAGAACTTCGCAGGTGCCCAGCGCCTGCTGCAGTACGAGGAATACGGCTCGACCGTGAAGTTCGGCGCGCGGGTTTCGTTCTGATGGCAGGACACGACATCGTGAAGGCCGCAAGGAAGGGCTCGGCAGCATTGCTGCCGGCGCTTCTGCTCACCGCCTGCGCCACCACGGCCCCGCAGGCCGAGGCTCCGCGCCCGCGCTATGCGGCAACCGACATTCCCGCCCAGGCCGAGACCACCCCGGTCGGCACCGCCGCCGCCGATGCGGCCGACGACCCGGCCATCTGGCGCAACGCGGCGAACCCCGCCGCCAGCCTGCTGCTCGGCACCGACAAGAAGGCCGGCCTCTACGTCTACGGGCTCGACGGCAAGGTGCGCGACTTCTCGCCCGCAGGCGCGCTCAACAATGCGGACCTGCGCGAAGTGCGCATGGCGGACGGTTCGCGGCGCATCCTCGTCGGCGCGAGCGACCGGACCGACCGCGCCGAGCCGCGCATCGCCCTGTTCGCTCTCGACGGTGCCAGCGGCAAGCTCGCCGTCCTTGGCGCCCAGAGCTTCCTGAAGCCGGGCCATGCCCCCGCCGAAGCTTACGGCTTCTGCATGGGCGCGCCGCTTGCCGCGGGTGAACTGGCGCGCGCCTATGTCGTCCTCAAGGATGGCACGGTCGCCGAAAGCCGCCTGGTCGACAGGGCCGGGACGATCGCGGCCGAGCATCTGCGCGACGTGAAGTTCGCGACCCAGTCCGAAGGCTGCGTCGTCGACGATGCGACAGGCACGCTCTACGTCGCGGAAGAGGACGTGGGCATCTGGAAAGTGCCGCTCGCCCCCGCCACTCTGTCCGGCGAGGCTTATGCCCGCGTCGGCGAAGCGGACGGTCTGGTCGACGATGTCGAGGGCCTTGCCATCGCCCGCGAGGCCGATGGCCGTGCGTGGCTCGTCGCCTCCAGCCAGGGGGACAATGCCTATGCCCTCTACGATCTGGCCAGCGGAAAGCTGGCCGGCCGGTTCCGCGTCAACGGCGGCGGACTGGGCGGCACCAGCGAGACCGACGGGATCGAACTGATCGTGGGCGACTTCGGCCCCACCTTCCCCGAAGGCGTGTTCATGGCGCAGGACGGCGACAACGCGCCGCACGCCCAGAACTTCAAGATGCTGTCCTGGGCCTCGATCAAGGCGGCGCTGGGCCTGCGCTGAGCATGGCTGCGGGCAAGCGCCTACGTGCCTGCCCGCAGCCTCCCCGGTCCTGCGCCGGTCGCAGCATGTTCCACGTGGAAACACGGTCTGATGATCCGTCGCATCGCTCTCGCAAATGGGATAGAGGCGGGGACATGGTGAGGAACCCCGAATCGATGAAGCCTGCCCGTGCAGTCCGCGCCTCAGCCCTCCTGCTGGCTACCGTGCTGGCCTTCGCGGTTCCCGGCACTTGCCACGCCGACGTCATGCAGATCGGCGCCTCGGGTGCCGAGTGGGTGGCGGGCGGCCCCAAGGTGCAACCCGGATCCGAGTTCGCGCCGATGGAGAACCTGGCCGGCGTGGGCGTCATCGGCTCCCCCGTCCCGGTCCCGCCCGAGGAAATCGGGCTGGTACAGGGCGACGAGCCCATGGCCGTCAGCTCGCAGATCCACCCGCTTTCGCTCACCGAAGCGCTCGACGCGGCCGGGCCCGACCGCTGGCGCCAGCGAGTCGCCCTGCTTGCCGCCAAGTACGACATCAGCCCGGCCCTGCTCGAGGCCGTGGTCTGGCAGGAAAGCCGCTGGAACGAGCTTGCCCGCTCTCCCGTCGGTGCGCGCGGGCTGGCGCAGCTCATGCCGGGAACGGCGGCGCAGATGGGCGTAAATTCGGCCGACCCGGTCTCCAACCTCGAAGGCGGGGCGCGATACCTTCGCATGCAGCTCGACGCATTCGGCGGCGACATCGAGAAGGCCTTGGCCGCCTACAATGCCGGACCCGCCCGCGTCGTCCGCGCAGGCGGCATTCCCAACATCCGCGAAACACGGGCCTATGTGGCCGCGATCATGGCGCGCCTGACAGACCCGGTACGCCGATAAGTCCACGGCCCCCGAAATGAGCCGGGGCCGGGCCTTCGCGCTGCTGCCGGCAGGCGCCTACTGCATCGTGCGCGCGGTGCTCGACCTGCGGGGCAGGCGCCATGCCCGGGGATTAGCGGGCCTTGTCGCCGGCGCCGTCATCCTGAGCGCGCAAGTTCCGACCACCACCCCCATCCTCTCGCCGGCAGCGACGGGGCAAGCGCAGCGCTGATCGTGACGAAGAAGCGCGCCACCTTGCGGCGACGCGCTTCCAAAGAGACCTGCACGAGGCCCGGGCCGGATCAGCCCAGCATCTTCTTCGCCATCGCGCGCACCTCGTCGCCAAGGTCGGGACGGTCGAGCGCGATCGCCAGCGTCGCCTCGACGAAGCCCAGCTTCGACCCGCAGTCGAACCGGCGCCCGGCAAAGGTCACGGCGTGGAACGGCTGCTGCCCGATCAGCTTGGCCATCGAATCGGTCAGCTGGATCTCGCCGCCCGCACCCTTGCCCTGCGTTTCAAGCAGGCCCATGACTTCGGGCTGCAGGATGTAGCGCCCCGAGACGATCTTGTTCGAGGGCGCTTCGGCCACCTTGGGCTTTTCAACCAGGCCCTTCACCTCGGTCAGCGCGCCGTTCACAGCGCCCGGCGCGATCACGCCGTAGCTGGAGACCTCCTCCATCGGCACTTCGAGCACCGAGACGAGGTTGCCGCCCACTTCGTCGTAGGCCTCGACCATCTGCTTCATGCAGCCGGGCGAGCCGTACATCAGTTCGTCGGGCAGGAAGATCGCGAAAGGCTCGTCGCCGATGACCGCGCGCGCGCACCACACCGCATGGCCAAGCCCGAGCGGCACCTGCTGGCGCACGGTGACGAGATTGCCGGGCTGGATGCGCGTGGGGTCGAGCGGCTCCAGCGACTTGCCGCGCCCGGTCATGGTGGCTTCGAGTTCGTAGGCGGTGTCGAAATGCTCGACGATCGCGGTCTTGCCGCGGCCCGTGACGAAGACGAACTCCTCGATCCCCGCCTCGCGCGCCTCGTCGACGGCGTACTGGATCAGGGGGCGGTCGACGACCGGCAGCAGCTCCTTGGGAATCGCCTTGGTGGCGGGAAGGAAGCGGGTGCCGAGACCAGCGACGGGGAATACGGCCTTGCGGACGGGCTTGCGGAAAGTGTCACTCATGGATCCGGATCGTGCCTCGCTCATGTTGCAGTGCGGTTAAAGCGCCAAAAATCGAAGTACGCAACAAGGCCATGTTAACCCTAAGGTTCCCTTAATCCGCCGCTCTTTTGCATCGGCTCCCGTTGCTCGCCGTGCGTTTGGCGCTAAAGGACGGGGAATGGACAAGATCATCATCGAAGGCGGCAAGCGCCTTTCCGGCACCATCCCCGTCTCGGGCGCGAAGAACGCGGCGCTTACCCTCGTCCCTTGCGCGCTGCTCACCGAAGAGCCGCTGACGCTGCGCAACCTGCCGCGCCTGGCCGACATCGACGGGTTCCAGCACCTGATGAACCAGTTCGGCGTCTCCACCGCCATCGCGGGCAGCCGTCCCGAGGACTTCGGGCGCGTGATGACCCTGCAGGCCACCCGCATCACCAGCTCGGTCGCCCCTTACGACCTGGTGCGCAAGATGCGCGCCTCGATCCTGGTCCTTGGCCCCATGCTGGCGCGCATGGGCGAGGCGACCGTTTCGCTGCCCGGCGGCTGCGCGATCGGCAACCGCCCGATCGACCTGCACCTCAAGGTCATGGAGGCGCTGGGCGCCACGATCGAGATGGCGGCAGGCTACGTGCGCGCGATCGCGCCGGACGGCGGCCTGCCGGGCGGGCGCTACTCCTTCCCCGTGGTGTCCGTGGGCGCGACCGAGAACGCGCTGATGACCGCGGTCCTGTGCAAGGGCAAGTCGACGCTCCACAATGCCGCGCGCGAGCCCGAGATCGTCGACCTGTGCAACCTGCTGGTCGCCATGGGCGCGCAGATCGAGGGCATCGGCACGTCCGACCTCACCATCCACGGCGTCCCGCGCCTGCACGGTGCGACCTACATGGTCATGCCGGACCGGATCGAGGCCGGCTCCTATGCCTGCGCGGCGGCGATCACAGGCGGCGAGGTGACGCTGAAGGGCGCCAGGATCGAGGACATGGAAGCGACCGTGCAGGCCCTGCGCGACGCGGGCGTTCACGTCGAGCCTACGGCCGAGGGCCTGCACGTGGCGGCCGACGGCAAGCTTCGCCCCGTGACCCTTTCCACCGCGCCCTACCCCGGCTTCGCCACCGACATGCAGGCCCAGCTGATGGCGCTGCTGTGCCGCGCCGAGGGGTCGAGCGTGCTGACCGAGACCATCTTCGAAAACCGCTACATGCACGTGCCCGAACTCAACCGCATGGGCGCGCACATCGAGACCAAGGGCCGCACCGCCGTGGTTCACGGGGTGGGCAAGCTGACCGGCGCCGACGTCATGGCGACCGACCTTCGCGCATCGATGAGCCTGGTGATCGCCGGGCTCGCGGCAGAGGGACGCACGCAGGTTCACCGCCTCTACCATCTCGACCGCGGCTACGAACGGCTCGAGGAAAAGCTGGCGCTGGTGGGCGCACAGATCGAACGGGTCGGCGGAGAATAAGCCTGCCGGGCCTACCGGCGCTCTAATCGAGAAACCTTCGCGCAACATCGCGCGTTGCTCTTCCCGAACTACCGAGAGGAGTATCGTCATGGGCCTTATCAAGTTGGCTGCGGCCGGAGCCGTCGGTTACGCGCTCTACAAGTATGCCATGAACAACAAGCAGGAGCTGGGGCTCGCCGGCGGCAGTGAAAAGGCCACCGTGCGCGATTCCGGCCCCGAACACATGACCACGCCGCCCAAGGCCTGGAGCAAGACCGACGAGGCGATCGACGAGAGCTTCCCGGCAAGCGATCCGCCGTCGACGTACTGACGCCAGCGGCGACATACCCGAAACCATCAGGAAGGGGCGGGGCAGCGCGAAAGTGCTTCCCTGCCCCTTTTTCGTGCGCATTCCTGGGCGCCAGGAACGAAGCTCCTGCCAAGCCGTTGAAACTCCTGAGGGACAGGAGCAAGAAATGGCGATCCACTTAGTCGCGAACCTGCATTTCGACGGCATCAGTGCCCGACAGGCGCAGGCGCACGGCTTTGCCGACTGCCGCGACATGGCGCGCCGGATCTGCGAGACCTGGCGCACCCGGGTGGCTCCGGAAGACACCGTGTGGATCCTTGGCAACGTGGGTAATCCGGTTCATCTTGCCGGCTTGCCGGGCCGCAAGCATCTGGTCCGCGGCCACCTCGACCCGCCCGCCTGGAACTGCCTGTCCACCCGCCGCTATGAAAGCGTATGCGAGGGCCGCTTCATCGAGACGCCGGGCGGCGTGTTCTACCTTTCGAGCGAATTTGAAAGCGCACCCGAGGAGACGCGCGTCATCTACGGCCGCTCGCGCCGCCCATCGCCGGAAGGTCACCTGTGCGTTTCTGCAGAGCGGATCGGTTGGGGACCCGTAAGTCTGGAGGCCATCCTCCAGAGCAGTGCAGAGGTTCGCCAGGCGGCGTAAAGTCCAACCCTAGTTTGGCACCGGCTTAGTCTTTCTCGGCCATCACCAGCCAGACCCTGATCGCGCTTGCAAGGCCCGGAGGCGTATCCGCTTCGAGCCGGGCCGCGTCGATGCGCGCGACAAGCGCATTCAGCGGAACGGCATGGCGCTGCGCCGCCTGCTTCAGCATGTCCCAGAACACCGGTTCGAGGCTGATGGAAGTCTTGTGCCCGGCAATCTCGACCGAGCGCTTTATAGGCGGGTGATAAAGGTCGGGCATGTGCGAAGCCTAACGCACCTGCACAATTTCCCCAAGCTCAGTGGAGGCAAAACCTCGGAATCCGGTCATTCTCTTCGATGATGCGGTGCATGCTACCTGCCTCCGACAGGTACCGTGCCAAAACTTGTACCCGCTTACACAAGGTATCTTGCGTCGCATGGTAGCTGGCGATACACAGGTCTTGTCCGCAGGAGATGATTCGTGTCCGAAATCGAAATCCAGTTGAAGAAAGGGGTGCTCGGCCTTTGCGTGCTCGCGCTGCTTTCGCGGGGGGACAGCTACGCCTACGAGATCGCGAGCCGCATGGCCGACGCGGTCGACATGGGCGAAGGCACGATCTACCCGCTGATGCGCCGCATGCAGTCCGAGGGCCTAGTCGGTACCTATCTCGAGGAATCGCCCTCGGGACCTTCGCGCAAGTATTATCGCATCACCGAGACCGGCCGCGCGCGCCTTGCCGAGCAGAGCGACGAATGGCGCGGCTTCACCGCCGCCGTCGATGCCCTGATCGCAGGCCCCGGAGCCGCCTCGCCAACCAGCCATGACCAAGCGCCCGTGCAGGAAGGGGAAGCCAGCCATGAAGCGTAACGAGTTCATCAAGCGCCTGAAGGCCGGCCTCAAGGGCATGCCGCAGGACACCGTCGACGAGATCGTCGCCGATTACGAAGAGCACTTCGCCGCCGGCCTCGCCGAGGGGCGCAGCGAAGAGGAAGTCGCCGCGGCGCTGGGCAATCCCGGCAGGCTGGCGCGCGAACTGCGCTTCGAGGCCGGTTTCCGCAACTGGAAGAGCGATGCCTCGCCCTCTTCCGCCTGGAGCGCGATCCTTGCCTTCATGGGTCTGGCGACGATCGACATTCTCATCCTGCTGCCGATCGTGCTGCCGGTTCTGGGCGTGGTCTTCGGCCTCTTCGTGGGAGCGCTCGCGGCCTTTATCGCCGGTGGGTTCATCCTTATCGCCGGGCCGTTCAGCGGCTTTCCGGGAGGGCCGCTGGTATCGATCCTCGGCGGCCTTGGCATCATGAGCGCGGCGATCGCCGCAGCGGCCCTGCTCACGCTCGTCAGCATCTGGATCGTCAATGCCCTGATGTGGTTTGGCCGCCTGCACTACCGGGTGATCGAGCCCGCCATCCACTCCGAAGCCTGAACGCGAAAAGAAGAAAGGAACTGCAAGATGCTCAGGAAACTGCTCATCGTATTCGCCAGCGGCGTCGTTCTCTCCATCGTCGCGTTCAGCGCGGCATGGGCCATCGGCGGCGACCGCTTTACCGCCGAGATGGACGCAAACCACAGCTGGACCTGGACCTTCGACGACGAAGACGGGAACGGGGACGACGCCAAGTCCAACGGACCGGCCGCCACGCGCACTTTCGCCATCCAGTCGGGTAGCCAGCTGGCGATGGAAATCCCGGTGGAACTGGAGTTCACCCGGGGCGACAAGGCCGAGATGACGGTCAGCGGCCCGGCACGCATTCTCGACAGGCTCGTGTGGGAAGACGGTCGCCTCTCGCTCAAGGGGTCGGGGAACATGCGCCGGGGCCTCAAGGTTCGGATCACCGCCCCCGAGATCGCGGGCCTCGACCTTGACGCACCGGGCGACGTCAGGATGACCGGCCTTCAGCAGGAAAGCCTGCGCCTCAACTCACGCGGGGCCATCGATCTCGAAGCGTCGGGCAAGGTGGACCGCATGTTCGTGACCGCCGACGGCGCGGGCAGCATCGACCTCGGCAAGGTCGAGGGCCGCGACGCCACCGTGCGGATCGACGGCGTGGGCGACGTGACCTTGGGTGCGACCGGCACTGTCGACGTCGAGATCAACGGCGCGGGCAACGTCACGCTGGTCCGCAAGCCGGCAACGCTGCGAAGCCAGATGAACGGCATCGGCGACATCGACCACGATTACTGAATCTTGCCATAGCGAATACAGGCAAAGGCCGCGCTGCCACCGGGCAGCGCGGCCTTTCTGCTGTCAGGCGCGCGCCGCCCGCCTGCTCAATGCACCGGCGGGTCGACCGGCGGCACCGTGGCGACGGGAGAGACGGGCTCCTCCGGGCTGCGGGGGGGCAGCGCATTCTCGGGTATCCGGTCGATCTGCATGGCCGGGGTGGGCACCTGCTCCAGGTTGCGGGCGGTCACTTTCACCTCGTCGCCATCGATCACGATCTCGTTGAAGCTGGGGGGGGTGGAGCGGATGCGCAGCGACAGCGTGCCCGCGCCGATCATGCGCAGCGGGCCCGCCGGGGTCTGCTGCACCATGTCGAACGGATCGTGGACATGCCCGGTCATGATGCCCATGACCTTGCGGCCGGCAAGAACTTCCATCGTTCGTGTTCCGTTGATCGTCAGCAGCTTGCCGTCGGCCCGGCGCTCCGTCAGCGGATGATGCGCCGCGACAAGCACGCGGGTGCCTGCAGGCAGCGCGTCGATCGCCTCGAGCGTGTGGCCAAGAGCGCGCTCCGTGACCCAGCCGTTCGACCAGGGAAAGCGCTGCCACTGCGCCCGGGTGGTGGTGCGAAGCGGGACGATCGCCAAGTTGGGCAGGTCAAGCTGCGTCTCCACCAGCTTCTCGATCGCCTTGAACCGCGCGTAGGGAGCGAAGAACCGGGCGTAGAGATTGAAGTAGGGGATGTCGTGGTTGCCCACTTCCACCGTGACGGGCACGTCCAGTGCCTGGATCCATTCGCAGGCGGCGCGGAACTCGGGATGGCGGGCACGCATCGTCAGGTCGCCGGTGATCGCGACGGCGTGCGGCCGCTCGCGCTCGATGCAGTCTTTCACCCAGTCCAGCGCGCGGCGGTCCTCCAGCCCGAAATGGATGTCGCTGAGGTGGAACAGCCGCAAGGGGCCGCCCGAAGGCGATCCGCTGGGCATCGAGCCGACCGTGGCGTGCATTATCCGTCAAACTCCTTCGTCGTCACCAGGTCGACCTCGCAGGGACCCAGTTCGAATGTCTCTTCGACCGCGCCCTCGAAAGGCTCGCCGTCGATCAGCAGTCCCATCGGCTGACCGGCCGGGCAGACAAGGCGCACGGTCTTGTGCAGGCCCAGTTCGTCGTGCGGCCCGTCACGGAAATCGCGGTTGAGGAGGGCGATGCCCTGCCCGGCATAGTCCGCGAGCGATTCCGCATAGTAGCCGTTCGCTTCCAGCCCATCGTCCGTGGGAACCACCGTGATCGCGGCATAGCCGTCCTCGCGTCCGCAGTCGACATCGGCGCAGACCACTTTCGGCCCGCTAGTCGACTGGCTGATCGCCTCACGCGTGGAAGTGACGAATTCCACTATGTTGACCGCACGCATCGCCTCGCGAACTTCGTTCCAGACCGTGCCCGGCCCGGCCAGAGCCCCGGTGAGACCGATGCCGTGGCGCGAATGGATGACCTGCGGGCGCGCCGTGGCGAGCGGCATCCGGCCCAGTTTCAGGACGATCTCGGGCGCGGGAACGTCGCCGTGGAGGCGCTTGGCGAGCATGTTCATGGTGCCGCCCGGCAGCACCAGCAGCGCGCCGCGCCAGCCCCATGCCGAAGTTACGACCGAGTGCGTGGTCCCGTCTCCCCCGAACACGCTGAGGATATCGACGCCTGCCGCATCGAGCTCCTGCGGATCGGGCGCGGGATCGTCGGGGAAGCGCAGGATCCGCTCGAGCGCGAAACCCGCCTGCGCGAAAGCCTCCTTGAGGGCTTCCACCGCCGCGATATCGTTGCTGCCGCTCGCCTCGTTGCAGACAAGCCAGACTTTCGCGCGCGGGGCGCCGGGATCACCGTTCGCATGTGCCATGCCGCCAGAAGCCCCGGGCAGGCACAAGGGTTCCCGCCGCCGCTGCGTTGATGGCCGCAGCGGCCCGGCCCGTTCCGCTTCCCCGCTCCCGAGCGCCTTCGATCTCAGAGCCGCCCGGGCACTTGCGCGATCATCGGATGGCCGCTTTCGATCACCGCCTCGCTCGCGGCGAAGTTGAGGACGCCGAAACAGAGTACCGGGATCGACGAGATCGTCGCCGCTCAGGTCTATGGAGCCGAGCGCGACAGTACCGGTTCGCCGAATCGGCAACGCCGGCCGCTTGCGCAACTATGCGATTCGCCTCCCTCTACTGGGCACCGCCTGTCGTTCGTCGGGCCGTAATGTCGTTCGTCCGCCCGGCTATGCCTTCGTCGGCACGCCACTGCGGCCAATCGACCTGCGCGTGAACGCCGCCGGGAACGGGTGCACATCACACTCATCGAGCCGGACGGAGAAACTCTTCCCCAAGGCTCAAACCTGAGGAGGAAAGCATCATGTTCAAGACCACCGTATTCGTCGCCGCCGCTGTCTGCACCGTCGGTCTGTTCTCCGCTCCGGCCAGCTTCGCCGCACCGCTCACCTCGAGCCGGGAAGTGCGCTACAACGACCTCGATCTTGCCACTGCCGGCGGCCAGGAGCAGCTGCAAAGCCGCATCCGCAAGGCAGCCCGCACCGTCTGCTCCTCGCGGCCCAGCACCGGCACGCGCCTTGAGCCGGTCGACCGGGTCTGCTTCGCTCAGGCGATGTCGCAGGTGCGCGAACAGGTCGCCAGCGCTATCGAGAAGTCGGACGATACCCGCCTCGGCGGCTGAGGCGCCCGCCCCTTTTTCATCCAGGTCCCAAAAGAGAAAAGACCCGGAAAAAACACTGGCGGGCCCTCGCGGTCCGCCAATTTTTTGTGGGCCGTGCCCCGTCATCGATGCCCAGGGGTGCGCGCAGGTCCGCCTTACCCGCGCCCCGCCATCTTCTTCACGGCGGGAAGATACGTGCGCCCGATGCGCAGCGCCTGCCCGTCCGCTGTCTCCGCCGACCAGACGCCGAGCCCCTCGTGGCGCAGGCCCGTGACGTGGTTTCGCTGCAGGATGCAGCTGCGGTGGATGCGGATGAAGCGCTCGGGATCGAGCCGCTCCTCCAGGCTGGTGATGGTCTGGAGCAGGAGATAGCTCTGCCCTCCCGCGCCCTGCCCCGCGCCCTGCCCCGCCCCATGCCCCCCTACGTGCAACCGCACATAGTCGCGCTCCGCATCGATGCGGTGCACTTCGGTAGCGGCAACGCGCACCAGTTCGGAACGGTGCGGCACCCAGAACTCCTCGAGCCAGCGGCTGGCCTGCGGCTGCGAGCGCTCGCCCCGGCGCGAGATCACGCGCGCGACGGCGCGCTGCAGCCGGTCGGGCGCGACGGGCTTGAGCACATAGTCCACCGCATCGAGATCGAACGCCTCCACGGCGAACTCGTCATGCGCGGTGACGAAGATGACGGCGGGAGCGCCTGGTTGCCCCCCCAGCTTGCGCGCAACGGCAAGCCCGTCGGTCTCCGGCATCGTCAGGTCGAGCAGCACGAGATCGGGCCCGAGCGCTTCGATCAGGCGCAACGCCGCCTGCCCATCGCTTGCCGTGCCGATCACCGAAATGCCCTCGATCCGCGCGCAGATGACCTGCATGCGCTCCACCGCCAGCGGCTCGTCGTCGACGATGAGCGTGCGGAGCGGAGCGGAGGGCGCCGTGCCTTCCGGATCAGCCACGGGTGGGCTCCAGTTCGCCGGTTTCCAGCGGCATGCGCAGGATCGTCGCGAAGCCGCCCTCGTCGCGCGGGCCGTAGCTGATCGTCGCTGCGCTGCCATAACGCGCGCGCAGCCGGTCGCGCACATTGACGAGGCCGATCCCGCAGCCTTCCGCCTTCCTTCCAACTGCGCTTTCGCTCTCGCCCGGGCCGTCGTCGTGCACGGCGATCACCAGCTGCCCGCCTTCGCGCCGCGCCTCGATCGCGATGGTGACCGGTCGCTGCGTGGCGGCGACCGCATACTTCACTGAGTTCTCGACAAGCGGCTGCAGGATCATGCCGGGGACTTTCGCATCGAGAGCGGCCTCGTCAACATCGATGTTGGCCCGCAATCGATTGGGAAAGCGAACCGCCTCGATCGCGAAGTAAAGCCGCTGCAGTTCGATCTCGTCCGCGAGCGAGATGTCGTTGGTGGTGTCGCCCGTCAGCGTGCGGCGGTAGAAGGTGGATAGCGTCTGGATCATCTCCTCCGCATCGTCCTGCCGCCCGGTCATCACCAGCGCCGAAAGCGAGTTGAGCGTGTTGAACAGGAAGTGCGGATTGACCTGGTAGCGCAGCGAGCGAAGTTCCGCCGCCTCGGCCGCGCGGCGGTATTCGCCTTCGCGTCTTTCCGCCGCGCGGGCCTCCTCCGCCTTGGCCAGCGCGAAGTAGAGCGCGACCCAGGCAAGGACGAGGAAATATCGTCCGAATGCGGTGTCGGCGATGGATGCCCAATGCTCCAGCCCCTCGCCCAGCATCGATCCGGTATGGATGGTGATCGACGAATCGGACCTGTCCTCTCCTTGCGGTTCGGGCGACTGCGCGGGAGGAACAGGGACCGGAGGCGGCGCGGGCACGGCAGGCGCGGGTTCGCTCGAAGCGCCTTCCGGGGCAGACTGCGGAGGAGCCGGCGGGGCGGGCGGCGCAGGCGGCTGGCCCATCTTGGGAAGATCGACGAGGATGTTGCCCGCCTCGTCGCGCGAGATGCGCACGTTGCCTGCCTTGATCGCGGCGGCATCGTGCTCATCCCCGTAGCCGGCGACTTCCACGTCGCGAAAGATCACCCCGTTGACGAGGCTGAGCGCCAGCGAAAGCGGCAGCGCGCCGATCAGAACGATGGCAAAGCGCATCGGGCCCGACTTGCGGTCGAGAAGCTGGAGCAGCGGCCACACCGCCGCCATGACCAGCATCGAGACGATGCAGATCGTCAGCCGCCGCGAGACGATCGGCCAGCCAAGGTCTATCCCCATGACCACGCCTCGCAGCGTCGCCACGATGAAGTAGCAGGCCCACAGGGCAGCGAGCGACAGAAGGACGAGCCGCGCCGGAACGCGCGGAGTGGATGCGACGGTTGCCATTATGCCCCGGGATAGCGCGAAAGCCGCCTTTCACGCCAGTTCCCCGATCGGCAGCAGTAAGCGGTTCGTCGAGCAGGGCACAAAAATGTTCCATGTGGAACATCCCGCACGAGGCTATGCCCGTATGGCAACGGCAATGTTCCATGTGGAACATCGGCTCTCCCCGTCGGGGCGGCTCCGCTGCTGTCTTTGGTGATACCGACGCACGAAGGCCCCGCTCATCCCGCTCCTGGAAAGAGAAGGACAGGCGGGGCCCGTCAGCCCCGAAGGCGCAGTCGCCACCGGGCAAGGCGTCGGCGGATCAGTCCGCCAGCAGGTGCTCCTCGGCAATCTTCGCCTTCCACACCGGCGGGGCCAGCGTGTGGACGTTGTTGCCCTCGCTGTCGACCGCCACGGTCACCGGCATGTCCTGCACGGTGAACTCGTAGATCGCTTCCATGCCGAGGTCCTCGAAGCCGACGATCCTGGCTTCCTTGATGGCCCGCGCCACGAGGTAGGCCGCACCGCCGACCGCCATCAGGTATGCCGACTTGTGCCGGGCGATCGAGGCGGTCGCCGCCGGGCCGCGCTCGGACTTGCCGATGCTGGCGAGAAGGCCGAGGTCGAGCATGGTGTCGGAGAACTTGTCCATGCGCGTCGCGGTGGTGGGGCCCGCCGGGCCGACGACTTCCTCGCGCACCGGGTCGACCGGCCCGACATAGTAGATCACGCGCCCGCGGAAATCGACGGGCAGTTCCTCGCCGCGCGCCAACATGTCGGCGATGCGCTTGTGCGCCGCGTCGCGCCCGGTCAGCATCTTGCCGTTGAGCAGCAGCCGGTCGCCCTGCTTCCAGCTCTGCACTTCCTGGGCCGTCAGCGTGTCGAGGTTGACCTTTTTGGCTTCCTTGCTCGGCTTCCACTCCACCTGCGGCCACTCGTCGAGGTTCGGGGTCTCGAGATAGCTCGGGCCCGAGCCGTCCAGCGTGAAGTGCGCGTGCCGGGTGGCGGCGCAGTTCGGAATCATCGCGACCGGCTTGCCCGCGGCATGGCACGGCCAGTCCAGGATCTTGACGTCGAGGATGGTGGCAAGCCCGCCAAGCCCCTGCGCGCCGATACCGAGCGCGTTGACCTTGTCGAAGATCTCGATGCGGAGCGCCTCGATGTCGTTTTGAGGCCCGCGCGCCTTGAGCTGGGCCATGTCGATCGGCTCCATCAGGCTCTGCTTGGCGAGCTTGACGCAGTGTTCGGCGGTGCCGCCGATGCCGATGCCCAGCATGCCGGGCGGGCACCAGCCCGCGCCCATCTGCGGCAGCATCTCGATCACCCAGTCGACGATGGAATCGCTGGGGTTCATCATCTTGAACTTCGACTTGTTCTCCGAGCCGCCGCCCTTGGCCGCGACGTCCACCGAGATCTTCGAGCCCGGCACCATGCTGACCGACAGGACGCAAGGAGTGTTGTCCCTGGTGTTGCGGCGCGTGAAGGCGGGATCGGCCAGCACCGAGGCGCGCAGGCGGTTCTCGGGATGGTTGTAGGCGCGGCGCACGCCGTCATCGACGACATCCTGGAGCGAGCGGTCGCTCTCCAGACGGCAGTTCTGGCCCCACTCGATGAAGACGTTGACGATGCCGGTGTCCTGGCAGATCGGGCGATGGCCCTCGGCGCACATCCGGCTGTTGGTGAGTATCTGCGCGATGGCGTCGCGGGCGGCGGGGCCCTGCTCCGCCTCGTAGGCATCGCCCAGCGCGCGGATGTAGTCCATCGGGTGATAGTAGCTGATGTACTGAAGTGCATCGGCTACGGACTCGATCAGGTCCTCTTCGCGGATGGTGACCATATCTGTCATGGAATTGGCTCCGGTTTTTTCTGGTCCGTTCTGGCGGATCACGTGACTTTTGGCGGTGCCATAGGCCGCAGGGGCGCTATCGTCAAAGTGCTTGAATTGATCGACCGGCGTATACGCAAATGGCTTGGCGTGCCCGGCCGCTTCGCCTAGAAGGCAGCCCATAAATGCCGCCTTCGCCAGCCGGACAGCGGCTGCTTGCGAACGAGTGAGGGAACTGCACCTGATGACCTTGACCGAGGATCGGTCGGCGCCTGCCGGCTTCAATACCACCGGCGCCATCTCCGAGGCGCGCCGCGCCATGATCACCAGCCAGTTGCGCACCAGCGGCGTGAACGAGCCCTGGGTGCTCGAGGCGATGGGCGGCATTGCCCGTGAAGACTACGTTCCGGCCGCCATGCGCGATGCCGCCTATATCGACCGTGCGATCCCGCTCGGCGATGGCCGCTTCCTTGCAGCGCCGATCGTCCATGGCCGCATGCTGGCCGAAGCCGCGCCCAATGCGACCGACAAGGTGCTGCTCGTGGGCGATTCCATCGGCTACCTTGCAGCGCTGCTGCGCCCGCTGGCGGGCAGCGTCGATGTCGTCGCGCCCGGCGATGCGGCGGCGGAAGGCGAAGGCGGGTATTCGCTGATCGTCATCGACGGCGCCATCGAAGTCCTGCCCGAAGCGCTGTGCGCGCGCCTCGTCGAAGGCGGCCGCCTGGTGACGGGCCAGGTGTCGCGCGGCGTCACACGCCTTGCAGTCGGCACCAAGGCCGCGGGCGTCGTCTCGCTGCTTCCGCTTGCCGAAATGGGCATTCCGGTCCTTCCCGAACTCGCAGCGCCCAAACGCTGGAGCTTCTGAGCATGGCCCGGTTCGCGAAGCGTGCCGGGCTGCTTGCGGGGGGATGTCTGATACTGATGGCGGCGGGCGCACCTGCGCAGGCCGAAACCCTTCGCGATGCGCTGATCTCGGCCTACCAGACCAATCCGACGCTCGAGGCCGCCCGCGCGCAGCAGCGTGCCAACGACGAGAACGTGCCGATCGCGCGCGCGGCGGGGCTGCCCTCCGCAAGCGCGCAGGGCACTTTCACCGAATACCTGAAGCAGAGCGAGAACTCGTTCAACGCCCCCTCGCGCGTGTTCACCGCCGGGGCGGACCTGGGCGTGCCGATCTATTCGGGCGGCGGCGTCAAGAACCGCATCAAGGCCGCCAAGATCCGCGTGGAAGCCGGGCAGGCCGATCTTCGCGGCTCCGAAAGCACGCTGTTCTCGCAAGTCGTCGCGGCCTATATGGACGTGATCCGCACCGAGGCGATCGTCGGACTTAACCGCAAGAACGTCAGCGTCCTGCAGACCAACCTCGAGGCGACGGGCGATCGGTTCGAGATCGGCAATCTCACCCGCACCGACGTGGCGCAATCGCAGTCGCGCCTGGCCGTGGCGCAGAGCGACCTGCTCACCGCCGAATCCAACCTCGCTTCGGCGCGCGAGACCTACATCCGGCTGATCGGCACGGTGCCCGGCGTGCTGGAAGCGCCGCCGCCGCTGCCCAATCTTCCCGGCAGCGCCGACGAGGCCGCCACCATCGCGCTCGATTCCAACCCCGACCTCATCGGCGCGCGCGAGAGGGCGCGGGCCGCCGAGAAGGACATCGACGTCGCCGGCGCGAGCCGCCTGCCCACAGTCCGCCTGTTCGGGCAGGGGTCGTACAACAATTACTTCAACACGCTGGCACGCGGGGTGCCGAGTTCGGGCGTCTCGCAAAGCGACAGCGCCGCGCAGGCGGGTGCCCAGCTTTCGATCCCGATCTTCCAGGGCGGCCTTCCCGCCGCGCAGCGCCGCCAGGCGCAGGCTACCGCCTCGGCCGCGCTCGAACAGGAAATCGCCACCGAGCGCGACATCATCGCGCAAGTGCGCTCCGCCTATACCTCGTGGATTGCTTCCAACGACCTCATCCGCTCCTCGCAGGTGGCGGTGGACGCCGCCGCGCTCAGCCTCGAGGGCGTGCGGGCCGAGAACTCGGTAGGGCGGCGCACCATCCTCGACATCCTCGATGCCGAGAACGAACTGCTGAACGCACAGGTCACGCTCGTCACGGCCCGCCGCAACGCCTATGTCGCCGGCTTCTCGGTGCTGGCGGCGATGGGCCGCGCCGAAGCGCGCGATCTGAACCTGGAAGGCGGCACGCTCTACGACCCGGAAGTCAATTACGAGCGCGTGCGCGGCAAGGTGCTGGACTGGGACGACGATCCGGCGCCGGTGGCACGCTCCACCCGCACCACGGGAACGCCGGCGCAGAACGGCTCGATCCCCGAGGCGCAGGAACCCTGAGCCTACAAACCGCCTGAGCCTACAAACCGCTTGCACAGCCATCGGTGCCAAGGTTAATCCCGCGGTTCCGATATTCGGGCACCAACGGGGAACAGTGCAGATGCGTCAGAACGGCGAACCTTCGGTCGAGGAGATCCTCCAGTCGATCAAGCAGGTCATCGCGCGCGACGCCCGTGTAGATGCCGCGCCCGCCGCCCGGCCGCGCCACGATCCGTTTGCCGCCGCGCCTGAGGAAAGCGGGGAGGACGACGTGCTGGAACTGTCCGAGACCGCGCAGATCCCCGCCACCCCGTCCGAAACGGCGGAGGACGAGCCCGCGCTCGTCCATGCACAGGCCCGCAATTCCATGCGCGAATCGCTGGCGGCGCTCGCCATGCTGTCCGAACCGGGTGCGCAGCCGCAGATCGTCCGCTCGGGCGAGACCTCGCTCGAAGGGCTGACCCGCGAGCTTCTGCGTCCCGCCCTTGCCGAGTGGCTGGACCGCAACCTGCCCCCGATGGTGGAGCGCCTCGTCGCCGCCGAGATCGCCCGCATCGTCGGCAAGAAGACCTGACCGCACAAGCAGGGTTCAAGGAGAGGGGTGGACCGGGGCGGTCGCGCTCCCTACCTTTCGTGCCATGCCAAGGCCCGATCCCGCGCTGCTGCAACCGCAGCGCTATCCCTTCTCGTCCGACATCGAAATGCGCTTCGGCGATCTCGACGTCAACATGCACATCAACAACGTCGCCATCGCGGGCTACTTCGAGGACAGCCGCGTGCGCTTCCATCACGCCTGCGGCTACCGCGACGGGCTTGCCGGCCTGGCCTCGATGATCGCGAGCATCGCCATCGAATACCTTGGCGAGGCGCACTATCCCGAGCCCGTGACGGTGCACTGCGCGCTGGAGGACACCGGCCGCACCAGCCATCGCCTCGTCCAGCTCGCCATGCAGGAGGGCCGGCTTGTCGCTTTCGCTCGCAGCACCATGGTGGCGGTGGGCAAGGACGGGCCGGCGCCCCTGCCGCGGGAATTCGCCCGGCAGGCGGACCGGTGGAGGCTGCGGCCATGAGCGGGGATCATCCCGCCGGGCGAGACCTGCGCAAGGCCGAGGAAGCCTTCGCCAAGACCGGCAGCGACAGCGTGGAGCGCCACATCTTCATCTGCGCCGAGCCGCAGAAAGGCGAATGCTGCTCACCTTCCGAAGGGCAAGCCGCGTGGAAGTACCTGAAGAAGCGGCTGAAGCAGCTAGGGCTCGACGGCCCGCGAACGGCCACAGGTGGCGGGGTTGCGCGGACCAAGGCGGATTGCCTGCGCATCTGCCACGCAGGCCCCGTCGCGGTCGTCTGGCCGGACGGCGTGTGGTACCATTCCTGCACCGAGGACGTGCTGGAAGCGATCATCCAGGAGCACCTGATCGGCGGCACGCCGGTGGAGCGCTACCGCCTGAGGCGTCCGGCCTGAACGGCCCCGCGCACCCTGGATAGCGCCAGTGCTACGGATGGAATCGCCAGCCTCCGCGCGGGCTTCAGCCCTTCTCCTCGTCGTGCGGCTCTGACATGACCTCGTCGTGCCCGCTGCCGCTGGAGAGGAAAACCAGCCCCATCAGCGCGGATGCCAGCAGCATCGTGAAGCCGACGCCCAGCGCGGTCGCGATGTAGAAGTGGATCGAGACCATGCCGTTCGAACGGTAGAGCAGAAGCAGCGAGCCGATCACCAGCCCCACCGTCACCGTCAGCATCCAGCGCATGACGCGCAGGTAGCGCGCCCAAGCATGGGCGGCCTTCTCCGGATCGTCGAGAGGGGAACGCGGTATCATGCCGCCTATCTGGGCCCGCCTGGCCCTGCCCGCAAGCAAATCCGGGGTGCCCGCAGGCAAATCCGGCGCGGCTTGCATCGGGTCATGCCCCAAGTGGCACCCCGCCCGGCCATGTGGTATCCTCGCCCACGGGCAGACCGCAAGAGACAGGCCCTCAACCGGGAGAACAGGATCATGACCATAGGTCGCATCATCGAAGGCCGTGCCGATATCGTCACCTGCGACGTCTCCACCACCGTGCGCGATGCGGTGGCCCTGCTGGCCGACCGGCGCATCGGCGCGGTCCCGGTGATGGAGGACGGCGAGATCGCGGGCATCTTCTCCGAACGCGACGTGATCTACCGCCTGCACGAAATGGGCGCGCAGGTGCTGGACATGCCGCTGGGCCACATTATGACCGCCTCGCCGGTGACGGTGGAGCCGGAGACTTCGGTCATGGCGGCGCTCTCGCTCATGACCCGGCGGCGCATCCGCCACCTGCCGGTGGTTTCGGGCGGGCGCATGGTCTCGTTCGTCTCGATCGGGGATCTGGTGAAATACCGGATCGACAAGATCGAATCGGAAGCCGCGGCGATGCGGGACTATATCCAGGCCGTGTGAGGACCCGCGCCGCCTGCCGGGTGGCGCATCGAGCGCGCTCGTGAAGCCTCGGAACTTGCCCCCCGGGCACCGCGCGCCTACATCGGCGGCATGGACCAGAACAGCCTGACACTCAGCCCCTCGGCCGCCGCGCGGGTCGCCGCCATCGCGAGCAAGCAGGGCAAGCCCGCCATCCTGCGCCTGGCGGTGGAAGGTGGCGGCTGCTCGGGCTTCCAGTACCGGTTCGGCCTGGCCGACGCACCCGAGGACGAGGACAGCGTGACGGAGACCGACGGCGTCAGGCTGGTGGTCGATCCCGTCAGCCTCGACCTTGTTTCGGGCTGCGTGGTGGACTTCGTGGAATCGCTGGGAGGCGCGGCCTTCAAGGTCGAGAACCCCAATGCGGCGGCGGGTTGCGGCTGCGGGTCCAGCTTCTCGGTATGAAGATCTCCACGTTCAACATAAACGGGGTGAAGGCACGCCTTCCCCGCCTGCTGGAATGGCTGGAGGAAACGCGCCCTGCGGTCGCCTGCCTGCAGGAGATCAAGACGCAGGACGAAGGCTTCCCCATCGCCGAGTTCGAGAAGCTGGGCTACCGGGGCATCTGGCACGGCCAGAAGGGCTTCAACGGCGTCGCCATTCTGGCCGACGGCGAAATGCCCGTCGAAGTCCAGCGCGGGCTTGAGGGCGAGCCTGAGGACGAACATTCCCGCTACCTCGAGGCGGACGTGATGGGGGTGCGCGTCGTGTGCATCTACCTGCCCAACGGCAATCCCGTGCCCGGCCCCAAGTACGACTACAAGCTGCGCTGGATGGAGCGCCTGCGCAGGCGCATGAACGCGATCCTGGCCGAGGAAGTGCCAGCGATCGTCACCGGCGACTACAACGTCATTCCCACCGACCGCGACGTGTGGTCCCCCCCTGCCATGGCAGCGGATGCGCTCATGCAGACCGGTTCGCGTGACGCCTATTCCCGCCTGCTGGGCGATGGCTGGACCGACGCGCTCGCCACGCACAATCCGCGCGGCGGAGTATGGACCTTCTGGGACTATCAGGCTGGTGCATGGCAGCGCGACCATGGTTTCCGCATCGACCATTCGCTGCTCTCGCCGGAACTGGCCGATCGCCTGGTCTCCTGCGGCGTCGACAAGGTGCACAGGGGCCGCGAAAAGGCCAGCGACCATGCTCCCGTCTGGGTCGAACTGAGCCGCTGAAGCGCGGCTGGCGGCGCGGGGCCGGCGCGGCGTCAGGCGGGCTCCATGCCGCCGACAGCCACCGCCGGGCGGCGCGGCCGCGGCGGGCGAGGCCGCACGAACCACTGCTCCACAAGGTTCCAGCTCGCCACGCCGGCCATGAGCGAAAGCGCCAGGCACGCAACGACATAGACCGCGAAGGGCAGTCCCAGGCTTGCCTTCACCATCTGCTGGATGGGGAAGCCATAAAGATAGGCGCCGTAGGAGAAATCTCCGAAGCGCGCCGCGTCCGGCAGGTTCACGGCGCGGCTGTAGGCAAGGTAGAATACCGCGTAGGCGGCCGCGAAAGGGAACAGGATGTCGAAGGCGACACGGCCCTGCGGCCCTGCGCCTGCGCCTGCCTGCGCGGCGGCAATCAGGGCGGCAAGGAGGCCCGCCAGCAGCAGCGGGCTGCGCGGTATGGCCTTGCCATAGACCTGCGCCAGCAGGCCGATGAGAAAGCACGGCGCCAGCGAAAACCAGGCATAGGGCCAGCCGAACACCGCTTCGATGATCCCGCCGCCGGGCTGCTTTCCGGCAATGTCGAGGAGGGCCTTGCCGGCGATCACGCCCAGCAACACGGCCAGCACGGTCCAGGGGCGGCGGATCAGTCCCGCGATGCCCAGCACCGCGACGCCGACGTAGCACCATGCCTCGTAGCGGATGCTCCAGAGCGCGCCGTTCACCGCCTGCCCGGGATTGCCGGCAAAGGCGTCGGCGCCGGGAACCTCGCCGTGGAGCGTCAGCGCATGCCATGCCCATTGCACCACCGCTCCCGGAGTGACGAGGCTCCAGCCCGCGCTGGCATAGGCGGGCACGACGATGAACGTGCAGACCGCCGTCGCCACGATAAAGCCCGGGTAGATGCGCTTCACCCGCTTGGCGAAATAGTCTGCCCGGCTGCGGCTGGCGATCCAGCTTTGCGCGATCAGGAAGCCGCTGATGATGAAGAACACCCGCACGCCCACGCTACCGGCGTTGTAGAGCCCGCCCAGCAGCAGCGACACGGGCTCGTTCTCTTCCGTTCCCCAATAGAGCGCGAAGCAGTGCGACCAGATCACCGCCATCGCCATGGCGAGCCGGATCGCGTTGAAGTGATTGCGGCGCACTTCCCCCGGCTCGGTGGGGACCAGCTTGGCCGGCGGGAAAAGTGAAGGTCTCACGGCAGCTCCGGGCTTGGATGTAAGTCGGTGTGGAGAATATCAGCCCCGCCCACTTCTCATCATCGCGGCAAAGCGGATGGCAGATTGCGGGCGGAGAAATCGGGAGGGGCGCGCCGGTGCGTTCCACGTGGAACAAGCCGTCAGGTGCCCCGGCGGATGCACTCTCCCGGGTCCGCCCGGGCGAAGGCGGTGCAGTCCCACCGCAGCGTCTCCGCTCCCCGGCGCCGGGTGAAGACGAAGGCGATCGTATCGACCGAACTGCCCGGCATCGGCAGGGCGCGGGGCGTGCGGGCGCTATCGGTCCAGCCGATGAAGCGGCAGTCCGCCAGCCCGGCGCAGCGGCGTTCGGCAAGCGCCGGGAAGCTCTCCGCCCCGGCGCCGGGTGGCAGGGTCGCCAGGAAGACGCCGGCAGTCGCAGTGACCGGCTTCGCCAGCGACAGCGACGCGGCAGGCATTGGAGATGGCGCCGGGGCGGGCACGACCGTCTCGGGCGGCGGACTGCTGCCCGCGCCCGCTCCACCGGGCAGGTCGCGATGGAATGCCGAGAGGCGGGCGAGCGCCGGAATGCGCGGCTCGCTGCCGGGATAGGGCTTGTCGAACGTCTGCCAACCGCGCCAGCGGTAGAACAGGTGCGTGCGCACGGCCGCGATCTTGTCCATCGAGCGGTCCCACGCGGGGCTGACCCAGTCGGTGTGGTAGTGCGTGGCAAGGCCAACCGTGGGCTCCACCTGCCCCTGCAGCATGGCGGCGGCGGTGCGGCGCGCCTCCTCCCAGGCTTCGGCCGAAGGATCGCGCCGGGCCAGCGCGCCATCGCAGGTAAAGGTGAACTGGCAGCCAGTGGAGCGCTCCGCTCCCTGGAACACGACGCCGCACACCGTTGCGGGGAAGGCGCGGTGGCGCACCCGGTTGAGCACCACCTGCGCCACGGCGCGCTGGTCGCTCGCGCCCCGACCCGCTTCGTAATACTGCGCTGCGGCCAGGCAATCGACGGCGCGGGCAAGGTCCTGCGCCTGAGCCGAAGGGAAGAACGGCAGTGCAGGCACCAGCGGCCCGCGCGCCAGCGGAACGGCCGCGTTCAGGGCCAGCGCGAGCTTCCCCTCGGCGCTTTCACGCGGGTCCATCGCGCCCGGCCCAACCGGCAGCCCCATGGCAAGGTGGGGCCCGGCAGCAAAGGGCCCGGCGAGCGCTGCCGCTTGCGGTGCCACCCCGACCAGCGGATCGGCAGCCGGCACTGTCGCTCCCAGCACGAACCACAAGGCTCCGCCCGCCATGGCCTTCCCGGCCCCAAGCAGGCGATCTGCGGCGTTCATGGCTGTGGCTGCACCGGCAAGGACCGTCTCCCAATCGAGCCGCCCTTGTCCCATGCGCACGGGCACGCGTGCATCCGGGCGATCCCGCTCCCACGCGCCACAGGCCAAATCTCATACGGGAAACACGCAATGCAAAGCACCGCAAGCGCCCCGCATAATGGCCCGATGCATAATCGCCCGACAATCGAGAACCCGGAACAGGTGCTGCCCGGCCCCCTGGCGTTCCTGCGCGACGAGTGGAGCGATGCGGCCCGCGCAGCCCCCTTCATCGACGCGCGCAGGGCCCGCGTTTCCCATCCGGTTGCGGGCGAACGGATGGCCGTCGCCTACCTCAGCAACGTCTATCCCAAGATCAGCCACAGCTTCATCCGCACCGAGATCGCCGCGCTGGAGCGGCGCGGGATCGCGGTGGAGCGGCTGACCATCCGCCGCACCGGCGACCTCGCTCCGGACGACCGGGCCGAGGCGCAGCGGACGAGCGCGATCCTCGAACGGCCGTTCGCCCTCGTCTCCGCCGTGACGGGGCAGGTATGCACCCGGCCGCGTGCAGCGCTGGGCGCGCTGGCTCTGGCATGGCGGGGCAGGCAAGCAGGGCGCGGCGGGATCGCGGGCTGCGTGCGCGCGCTCGCCTACTTCGCGGAAGGCGCGCTGGTCGCCCGGCACTGCGAGCGGCGCGGGATCGGCCATGTCCATGCGCACTTCGGCACCAACCCGGCCACGGTCGTCCGCCTCGCCGCGCGAATGGCCCCCCTCACCTACAGCTTCACCGCGCATGGCCCCGACGAATTCGATGCGCCGCGCGCGCTCGATCTTGCCGGGAAGATCGCCGAGGCCGCGTTCGTCGTGGGCGTGTCGAGCTTCGGGCGCTCGCAGCTGATGCGATGGTCGCACCCGGACCACTGGCCGCGCATCCACGTGGTCCACTGCACGCCCGATCCGCTGTTCCTGCACCGGGGAGAGACGCCGGGGAAAGTCGCGGAAAGGGATACCGTCCGCTTCCTGTGCGTGGCCCGCCTCAGCGCGCAGAAAGGGCTGCCCTTGCTGCTGGAGGCGATCGCACGTGTCGCCTCGCGGCGGCCGGTGCTGCTCGACATCGTGGGCGACGGCGAGGACCGCGCGATCATCGAGGCCCATATCGAGCGGCTGCGACTTGGCGAGGTGGTGAAGCTGCGCGGCTGGGCCTCGCCCGAGACAATCCGCGAAGCGCTGGGCGGGGTTCGCGCGCTGGTGCTTCCCAGCTTTGCAGAGGGCCTGCCGGTCGTGCTCATGGAAGCGATGGCCATGCGCGTACCCGCGATCGCTACCGCCATCGCCGGCATCCCCGAACTGGTGGACGCATCGGTCGGCTGGCTGGTGCCCGCAGGCTCCGTCGCGGCGCTGGAGGAAGCCATGGATGCCGCGCTCGACGCCTGGCCCGAGGAACTCGCCGCCATGGGCGAGCGCGCCCGGCTGCGCGTTGGCGAGCGGCACGATCCCACCCGGAGCGGAGCGCTGCTCGCCGCGCTGCTGGAGCCGCTGGCAGAACGCCGGGCGGGCCGGCGAACAGGGCGACGCTAAGCCGCCCGCTCCCCCGTCCCGCTTCGTCAGAGGCTGGCCGAGGGGATCATCCTCAGCACCGGCGAAAGCTCCTGCCGCCAGTTGGCGGCGCGGCGCTGGCGCTCGGGCAGCGTGCTTGCGAGGCGGACCGCATCGGCGCGGTCCATCCCGGTGCGCTCGCACAGGAACGGATGGCGGGGCGGATTGGCGAAATAGCTGTAGAACACCGCTGCCCGGTCGCGCGCGGTGGCAGGCTTGCCGCGGTGGAAGAAGCGCGCGGTGTCGCAGAACACCACGGTGCCACGCCTGCCGGTGCAGCTCACCACGTCGTCCGCGAAGTCCGCGCCAAGCCGCCGCGCCAGTTCGGCATCGTCGGCCAGCTCGTAGTCGTACCCTTCGTGGTCGCTCTGCACCGTGTCGTGCCGCGCAATGGCCTCGAACGGCCCGCCCTCGGCATCGACGTCATGAACATAGAGCGCGACCTTCAGCATGCGCCGGTCTTCCCAGTCGCGGTGCCACTTGCGGGTGGAGACCTCGCGTCCATCCGCCACGGTATAGTTGATCGCCACCCCGTCATAGGCGACGGGTAGGCCGATATAGGCTTCCGCGATGTCGAGCAGCCGGTCCTGCAGCCCCCAATGGAAGATCGCGGGATTGCGCACGATCTCGGCCGGTGGGACGATGATGAACTGCTGCCCGGCCTGCGAGAGCGCCCGCGCTTCGGGCGCGAAGGCCTGTGCCAGGCTGTTGGCGAGATCCAGGACGGCGAGCGACTGCAGCCCCAGGCCAAGCGCGTCGAGCGAGGTGACGCACACGCCGTTGCGGTCCAGCGCCTGGACGATCCCGGCGGCCACCTCGTCCGTGTCGGGCAGGCGGGGCGCGTGGCGGTCCACGGCGGCGGCATGGCGCTGGCCCAGCCAGCGGCGCACGTGCCGCTGGTTGAAGGCCTTGAGCGCGGTGCGGGCCGGCAGGTCGCGCAGCCACCGCGCCCGCTTTTCGGAAATCAGGGCTGGCATGGGTTCTCTCCGGTCGCGGCGATCAGGCCGGCGCGACGTTCTTTGTCGCGGCCTGGTAGTAGTCGTAGCCCTCGCGGCGGCGAGGGAGCGTGATCGACCGGTTGAGGATCGATCCGATGACCGGCGTCGGGCTCACCACCCGCACGATCTCCTGGAGGCCGCGCTTGCTGGAGCGGCCTTCCTCGGCCACCACGATCACGCCGTCGACGGCCTGCGCGATGAGCAGCAGGTCGTCGCTGAGGATGGCGGGCGGGGTATCGACGATGCAGATCGCGCCGCTCTCGCTAGCGCGGTCGAGCGCGAGCGGCAGGGCCGGCGAGGCGAGCAGGCTCTCGGCCCCCGCCCGCTGCCGCCGCACCCGATGGATCGCAAGGTCCACCCCCTCGAAGCGCATCTCGGTCGCGCCCCAGGGGCACTCGCCGGAGAGGAAATCGTCCACCCCCAGGGCGTCGGCGGGCAGCCCCAGCCGCTCCCCCAGCGAAGGACGGCGAAGGTCGAGCTCCACCAGCACCGCCGGGTGCACGCGCGCAAGCACCGCGGCAAGGTTGGCGGCGATGTGGGTCTTTCCGTTCCCCGGCTCGGCCGAGGTGATCGCGAAGCGGCGGTGCCCGCTGCTGCGTGCATGATCGAGAAGCGCCGAGCGCGCCATCATCAGTGGCTGGATCGCATCGCTCATCGCCCCGAAGCCAGCGATCCCGTTGGCGGCAAGGTGCTGGGGATCAGGCTCCAGCGTCACGCCAAGGGCGGGCATCAGCTCTATTCGGCCCTGCGGCCGGCCTTGCTGAAAGAATTGCATCTCGGCGTTCATCGGCCTGCTCCCGTGATCGAGGGTGTTCCTCCGCCAAGGCCTGGCAGCCAGGCGCCGGCGGGAGTGGTGCTGGTGGTGCCCAGCGTTCCAAGGATCGGCGCGCGGACGGCGCGGCGCAGGCTCTCGGCGCCATGGATGATCCCGGCGAACAGTTCCCGCCCGACCACCAGCGCAAGGCCGAGGAAGAAGCCCGCCGCGATCCCCTGCAGCAGCACCATCCAGCGCGGTGAGCCTAGCGGATGGAGCGGCAGGTTCGGCGGATCCACCACGGTGAAACGCTCGCCCTTGTCCTCCGACTGGAGATTGGCGGCGACTTGCGCTTCCAGCTGCTTGTCGCGCAGCGATTCGTACTGGCGCTTGATGTTGTCGTAGTCGCGGCCGATCTGGTTGAGTTCGTAGGCGGACTGCGGCGCCATGGCGATGCGCCGGTCGAGTTCGCCCAGCGTGCCGACCAGTTCCGCCCGGCGCGAGGCCAGAGTGGCGATGCGCTCCCGGCTGGCGGCGATCTCGGCCTGGATCAGCATCGTGCTGCTGGCGGGCTGGCGGCTGAGCGAGGCCTTCTGCCGCTCGACCTCGGCCCGGGCGGCGATGACATCGGGGAACTTCTCCGAATGGGTGGCGAGCAGGCGGGCGAGCCGTTCCTCGGCGCGGTGCAGGTTCTCCGCCCCGGCGGGAGGACTGCGCTCCAGTTCCTGCTGACGCGCGGCAAGGAGGCCGCTCTGCTGGACGAGGCCCTGCGTTTCGGCATCCGTGCGCGAGATTTCGGCCCGCAGCGCCGAGCTGGACTGCGAACTCAGCGAAACGTCGCTCGGCAGGGAGCCTGCATACCGGGCTTCCACGCCGCGGCGGCGCGCGTCGAGTTCGGCAAGCTGGCGGCGCATCTCCCCCGAACGCTGCGCAAGGAAGGCGGCGGTCCCGCTCGCCTGCTCGGTGCGGAAGCGCTTGTCCTCGACGATGAACATCCGGGTCAGCTGCTCGGTCACCGCGCGGGCCTTCTGCGCGTCGCTGTAGTCGAACGAGAGGTTGAAGGCGATCGTCCCGCCGCCCCGGCCCTGGTTCTGGTTGGCCGCCACCAGATTGACGCCCACAGCGCCGCGCATCAGGTCGAGGAGCTTGGGCTCCTCTATGCCGGCCCGTTCCTCGGGGTAGAGGCCGTTACGGTCGATCAGCCCGGTCAGGCTGTCGCGGCTGACGATCTGCTGGCGGATCTTGGCGATCCGCTCGTCGGCGATGTCGGTCAGCGGAGAAGCGACGAGGTTCGTGGGGATCTGCGGCGAATCGATCAGCAGCGTCGCCGTGGAGCGATAGACCGGCTCGCGCGTGGCGATCACCGCCACGCCTGCGACAGCCCCCAGCACGGTGGGTGCGATCAGCCAGCGCCAGCGCCGTCGCAGCATGTTCAGGACTTCCGCGGGGTGAAGCGCAAAGCCTTCGGGCTCGGGGCGCATCCCTGCGTGATGAAGCCGCCCGGATGGAGAGATCGTGCTGTTCATAGGCTGGGTATCCGGAAAGTGGCGCCGATCCTGGCGGTCCAGGAATCGAGGCTCTGGCTGGCGATGCCGGTGCGGCGGTCGTAGTCCGCGCCGAGCTGGAGCTTCACGTACTTGCCGATCTGGCGCTGGAAGCGGGCGGACGCGCGCATGACTTCCGGGTCGGTCATCTGGCCGACCCCGGGCATGGACCGGTAGTCCGCCTCGAGGCTGAATTCGGCGCGCGGCATGAGCCGCAGGTCGAAGCGCGCGTTCAGCGACTTTTCGCGCCGGATGCCCTCGAAGCTGGTGACCGTGGGGGCGAGCCGCCCGGTGACGCACAGGCGGAAGCGGCGCGGATCGTAGCAGATCGAGCCGAGGGCGCTGAATTGCCCCGAACCGCCGCTGCGGGGGCGACCGGGATAGCCTTGCGAGATCGTGGCGAGGCCGAGCGAGATGTCGGCGGTGAGGCCCTTTGCCAGCCGCGCCCCGCCCTTCACCCGGACAGTGGCCGCGCGCGAGTTGCTGCCGTCCGCCGTGTCGCTGAAGGTCGCCTGGCTTTCAAGGCCGATCCAGGTGAAGCGTGCCAGGCGGCGCTCGCCGCTCAGCACCAGAGTGACGGCATCGGTCCGCGAAAGGAGAAGCGATCCTTGCGGAGCGATGCGGCTCCACATGGCCATGCCGGTAACGGTCGTCTGCCTGTCCGGCCGCCAGCGCACGTCCTGATCGACGACGTAGCGTTCCTGCAGGCTGACCGGGTCGATGGCGGCATCGATGCTGGCGACCATGCCCTCCAGCGGGAGATACCGCTCGTAGGATGCACCGGTCCGCGTCGAGAGGTGCTCGTCGCTGCGGTGGTCGAAATCGGCGCGGGCGTTGCCAAGCACGAAGGAGCCGAACCTGCGATCGTACTTGCGATAGGCCACGCGCCCGTCGAGCGCGAGGGTGCTGGCATGGTCGACATCGATCGTGGCCGCGCCCCGCGCGCCCATCTCTCCCGCCGTGGTGATCGCATCGTCCCCGGGCAGCAGGAACGGGTTTCGTCCGGTGACCACGGTCATGTCGAATTCGATGTAAGGCGCCTCCTGCGCCGCCGCCGGAGCGGAGGCCCAGACGGCAGGAGCAAGCACGACCGGTGCAAGGATGGCTCGGGCCAGAACGGCGGGAGCGGGGACAGGCAGCGAAGCACGGCGCCGCCCCGTCACGGGACGATGAGGACGTCGCCGCTCGAAAGGGTCGGCAACGGATTGGAAAGTGCGCCGGACTTCAGCGAGCGGCCTCCCTTGAGCAGCCGCTTCAGGCGCACCGGCTCCACGATCTCGCCCTGCGGGGTCTGGCGCATGATGACGGCGTTGCCGATGTCGGCGAACTCGTCCGCCCCGCCCGCCATGCTGAGCGCCTGGAGCACGTTGGGGCGGGTTCCGCTCGCGAAGCTGCCGGGCTGCTTCACCTTGCCCAGCACATAGAAGCGGGTGCCTTCCGTCTCGCGCACCGAGACGGTCACGTCGGGCGGAGCCGAGGTGTAGTTCAGCGAAATGCGCTCGCGGATCTCGTCCGCGATGTCGGAGACGTTGCGGCCCGCGGCGCGGATCGTGCCGGCGAGCGGGAACGCGAACGTGCCGTCGGGCTGCACCAGCACCTGGCGCTGCATGCGCTCCTCGCCCCAGACGAAGACGTCGAGCTGGTCGCCGGTGTTGATCGTGTAGCGCGCAGGCGCGGCGGCGGCGGCGGGCGCCACGGCCTGCGCCGGAACCTGCGTCCCGGCGCTGGCGGGCGTGGCCGAAATCGTCCCGGACGCGACCAGCATGAACATCGCCGCGACTTGGCCGAAAGCGGCGCGCGGCAGGACGTGGCTGCGGCGCTTGTTCCTGGCCGGACCGGGATCGCGGTCCCTTGAAAGCGTTGAAGAATTCACGTTCACCCCCTCGGCCCGCATGAGATGCCGACCTGCCCCGAAAACTATCCGGAGGAGGCGCGCTGTGTAATTCGCGCAAAGGGGGGCTCCCTTATCCGTGGGGGAAAATGCGCATGGGACCATGCCCATGAGAGCAGGGAAATCCGGGTGGCAAAAACCCGCAGGTCCAAAGGCCATCGGTGTTCCTCGGGAAGACCGGAGGCCGCCTCGTGCGCCATAGTGCCGACGGGGAGGCACAGCCATGTCGCTTGCAAATCTGGAAACGTCGATCCTAGCGCCCGCGCCCGTTGTCGCAGGCCTGCCGCCGGTGCTCGCGCCGGCGCTGACGCGGCAAGCGCCCGTGCGGGTGACGGCGGCCGTGCAGACCACACCGTCACCTGCGCCGCGCGGAGCGGACGTGGAGTTCCTCGAACTCGACTTCACGCCGCTAGACCTGACGCTGGCGCTGGAGGCGGTGATCGAACGCCCCGCCTCGGCTCCCTTCACTTATGTCGTCACGCCCAACGTCGACCATGTCGTGCGCCTGCTGCGCCGCCGGTCCGACCTGTGGCCCGCCTATCGCGCCGCCTGGATGACGCTGTGCGACAGCCGCATCCTGGCCCGCCTCGCGCATGGGGACGGGCGCGAACTGCCGGTGGTGACGGGCAGCGACCTGACGCTTCGGCTGTTCCAGGAAGGCATCGCGCCTCGCGATCCGATCGCCATCCTGGGCGGCAGCGAAGCGACGGTCGCCAGCATCGTCGAGCGGTTCGGGCTTGTCGACGTGAAGCACTACAATCCGCCGATGGGCTTCATCCACGACCCGCGAGAGACGGCCCGTGCCGTGCGCTTCCTGGTCGATGCCGGGGCACGCTACTCGTTCCTCGCGGTCGGTTCGCCGCAGCAGGAGATCGTGGCCCGCCGCGTCGCCAAGGCCCGGGGCAGCAGGGGCATCGGCTTCTGTATCGGGGCGAGCCTGGAATTCCTCTCGGGCGAGCAGGAGCGCGCGCCTGCGGTCATGCAGCAGATGTCGCTCGAATGGTTCTTCCGCCTCTGCTCGAACCCGCAGCGAATGTGGCGACGCTACCTTATCGAAGGGCCGCAGATCTTCCGCATCCATCAGGACTGGCGGCGCCGCGCGCCCATGCCTGCGGGGAGCGCCGCGCGGGTCCCGCTCGGTGGGTGAGAGATGGCCCGGGCAGGGAGCGGAGCGCTGAAGGTGAGGCGCACGATCCTGGCCAGCCTTGCGGCAGCGGCGGTGTCCCTGCCGGTCTGTGCGCACTTCGCCGATCCCCCGCGCGCCGGCGCCCTGCGCGGGGCGACGGGCCTCGCCTTCCCTGCCGGTGAGCCCTCGCCCCTACCCGCCCGGCGCGCGATGCAGCTGGGGATCAACCTGTTCGGGATCGACACCGGCAACCGGCAGCAGGTCTTCGCCAACATGATCGCGCAGAGCGAATGGTTCGAAGCGCGCACGGGCAGCTGGAAGGCTTTTCCCCCCGCGCAGCTCGATCCGCTCGGCTGGATCCGCTACCTTGAGCCCGGGCAGACGGCGCCGCGCCCCTTGGTCCTGCCGCCCGCGCCTTTCCGCACGGTGCGCGTGCACTGCACTTTCGCGGGAAAGGGAGAGCTTGGCGCCGGGGGCGTGGCGCGCGTGGTCTCAGGCGATGCGCGCAGCCTCGATCTCGAACTGGCCCCGACCGGGGCGGAAGGCGAAGGCGCATGGCTCACGCTCATGGACACCGACCGGGCCGACCCGCTGCGCGACCTCGACTGCCGCCGCGAAGGCACTTCGCCCGCCGCGCGCTTCGATCCCGCCTTCATGGCGTTCGCCTCGGACTTCGCGGTCATCCGGTTCATGGACTGGCAGCACACCAACCAGAACCCGAGAAGCGACTGGAGCGCGCGCACCTTGCCGCGCTCGTCCTCGCAGGTCGGAGCGGGCGGCGTATCGGTGGAGGACATGGTCGATCTGGCGAAGGCGGCAGGCGCCGATCCCTGGTTCACGATGCCCTACCATGCCGACGAAGCATGGGTGCGCGCATTCGCCCGGCTCGTCCATGATCGGCTGGGGCCGGAGCGCCGCGTCTACGTGGAGCTGGGGAACGAGGTGTGGAACGACCTGTTCCCCGCCGCCCGCGATGCCCGGGCGGAAGGGATCGCGATGGGCCTTGGCGGCGGAGACCCCGCCCGGGCGCAGATGGAACGCTATGCCCAGCGCATGGTCGCGGCGATGCGCGTCTGGAGCGAGGTCTACGCCGACCGCCCCGGAGCGCTGGTGCGGGTGGCGGCCACCCAGAACGCCAATCCCGCCCTCGCCGCCATCGTCCTTGGTCATGGCGACAGTGCCGAATGGGTCGATGCGCTGGCGACCGCGCCCTACTTCTGGCTGGAGGTGGAGGGCCGCAAGGCCGCCGATGCCGACGCCATCCTGGCCGAGCTTCCCGCCGCCATCGAGCGCACTTTCGCCATGGCGCGCGAAAACCGCCGCATCGCCGCCGCGCACGGCAAGCGCTACATCGCCTACGAGGGCGGGCAGCATCTCGTCACCCGCGACCTGGCCCTTGCCCGCGCGCTGCAGCGCGACCCGCGCATGGGCGATGCCTACGCCCGCTACCTCGCGGGCTGGCGCGAGGGCTTCGGCGATACGCTGACACTCTATGCATCGACCGCCCCCATCGCCGAATACGGCTCGTGGGGGCTGCGCGAATATGGCGGCCAGCCGCTGGCGCAGGCGCCCAAGTACCGCGCGGTGCGTCATTTCCTGGAGGGGCATAAGTGAAGGACCACGAGGGCGCGATCGAACGGGTCGGCGGGAACGTGATCGGCGCGACTGCGGCCGGCAGGATAGACGAGGACTGGTCGCACGAGGGGGGCGGGGGCAATGCACCGCTGCTGGCGCTCGGCGTGGCCATCGCTGCAACCGCCTGCTTTTTCCTGTACAAGCCCGCGTTCTATGCCGGCTGCATCAGCATGCTGGGCGTGCTGCTGTTCGTGTGGGCGCTGCGGGCACCGCTGCGCCGCGACATGGCGACCCGCGCGGTCGCGATGGCCTTCTTCATGCCCGTGACGGCATGGATGCTGCCCAACATCTGGCTCGTCTATCTCGTCATGCTGGCTTGGGTGCCGCTGTTCGCAGGGCGGCTGGAACGGGTGGCGGGCATCTACCTGTTCAGCCTGCTGCTGCTGCCCGGCCTCGACATGACGTTCGAGTTCGGCGGCACCCGGCTGTTCGACTTCGGCGTCCACGATGCGCTGGCGATCGGATCGGCCCTCCTCGTCCTCAGGGACCCGCGCCGCTGCCGGATATCGGGTGCGGACGACCGGCGCGTGAGCCTGCTGCTTGTGGTGCTGGTCTTCGGGCTCGCTCGGGAAACGAGCTTCACGCACTTCATGCGCACCGCGATCAACGTCGCGCTGGACTACGGGCTGCCCTACTTCATCCTCAGCCGCAGCCTGCCGGTGGTCGAGGCGATGCGCTCGGCGCTGCGCTGGCTGGCCTGCGCGGGAGCGGCGATCGCCCCCGTGCTGGTCTTCGAGGTGTCGCAGACCTGGCCGATCTACAACGAGCTGTACTGGCGCCACAACGTGCCGATGCTCCTGATCGTCAAGATGCGCGGCGCCATGCTGCGGGCGGGCGGGCCGTTCAACGAGCCGACCTCGATGGCGCTCGTCCTTGCCATGTGCGCTTTCGCCCTATGGCTGCTGCGCGACGATTTCCGCACCCGCGCCCGCCACGCCCTGCTCTTCGCGGTGACGTTCGCGGGCCTGTCCAGCCCCCAATCGCGCAACGCCTGGGTCGGCCTTGGCCTGGCGATCGCGCTGGCCGACATCTTCGTCGACCGCTGGAGCGCCCTGCTGCACAAGCTGGTGCCGACCGCGGCGGCGATCACGATGGTGGTGTTCGTCGCCAGTTCCTCGCCCGACTGGTCGGAATCGCTCGGCCTTTCGGGGCAGGGCAGCGACACTGCGGAATACCGGCGCAATCTCCTCCAGCGCGGCAGCGAGGAGTTCTGGAAAAGCCCGATCATCGGCTATTCCTCGGCCCAGCTCGAAAGCCGGCTGAACGACATGCGGCAGGGCGAGGGGATCATCGACTATGTGAACAGCTACCTGTGGTTCGGCCTCGTCGCCGGGCTGCCGGGACTGCTGGTGTTCGTCGCCAACCTGTTCTCGCCGCTGGCGATGTTGTGGAGCAGGCGCTGGACGCTGGTGGAGATCGATGCCTACGCGCCCGCCGCCTTCGTGTTCGGCTGCGTGGCGATGCTGGGGATGACGCTGGTGTTCACCTCGTTCGGCCTGCGACCCTCGCTCCTCGCGTTCGGCTTCTTCGGCTTTGCCGCCGCCCTGCGCGCCGCCTGCCGGACCTACTGGCACGAGGAGGAGGAGAAGGCGGAGGAACATGCGCAGCCGGTATGGCCGCAACTTGCCGCAGGACTGCCGGGGCGGCCTCAGGACCCGCTAGTCCGCTAGTCCTTCGTCGGTCAGTGCAGCAGCACCGGGGCGAGCACCGCGTCAGTCGCGAAGCCCGTGGCTGCCCCCGCCGCTCCGGCGACAAGGAACAGCGCTTCCTCCCGCAGGTCCAGCAGATGGGCCTGGTGCATGCGCAGCCACTTGATGGCCAGCGCCGAACCTTCCATCAGGCCGACGGCCAGCACCAGCCCGAACTGCCCCCACACGAGATACCCGGCGGTGCCCGCGCTGGCGAGCCATGCGAGCTTGGCGATGCTCGCCTCCAGCGTGGCACGCACGCGGCCGGTGGCGGTCAGGCTTTCGTTCGCAGCGTTCGAGGGCAGCGCGAGGAGCGAGGAGATGCACAGGATCTGCAGATAGAGTGCCGCCTGCGCATAGCGCGGATCGTAGAGCACGCCGATGACGAGCGGCGCGCTGCCGATGATCCCGCCGGTCGCCAGAGCATAGAGCATCGAGGGCACGCGTCGCCGCGCATAGAACTGCGCCCGCAGGTCAGGTGCTTCCTCGTGCCACAACCGCGCGTAGGCGGGGTAGAGCACCCGGCTGGCATAGTTGGCGGCAAAGCCCAGCGGCGCTGACGCCAGGTTTCCGGCGAGCACGTAGAAGCCGAAATGGTCCAGCGGCATCAGCTTGGCGAGCACCAGCTTGTCGCACTGGGTGACGAGCAGGTAGATGAGGCTGGAGCCGGTCACGTAGCGGGCGAATGACCACAGCTGGCGCAGCGTTCCCGCCTCAAGCGTGAAGCGATGCAGGCCCTGCCCGAACATGGCATAGCTGAGCACGGCCTTGACCGTACTGCCCACCAGCATCCCGCCCAGGATCGCCCAGTAGTTGCCCCAGGCCCACGCCAGCAGCGCGCTGGCGGCGATCTGCACCACGAGCGCGGCGATCTCCAGCGTGGAAAGGCGCAGGATCTGGCGGTGTCGCAGCGCGCTCAGCAGGCTGACCGAGGCCAACCCGTCGACCGCGAAGACGAGGCCCGAAGCCGCAATCGCCGCGGCGAGTTCGGGGCGGCCGAGCGCGTGCGAGGCCGGAACGGCGATGGCCGCCAGCACCGCCGCCAGCAGCAGCGAGCGCAGGAACGAGACGGTCCATACGGTGTCGAGGAAGGCTTTCCTGTCGCCATCCTTCTGCCGCACCACGAAGGCCTGGAAGCCAAGGTCGCTGGCAAGCGCGACGGTGAACTGCAGCGAGGCGATGACGCCCGAGATGCCGAACACCTCCGGCACCAGCAGGCGCGTCAGGATCATGCTGCTGACCGCGCGCAGGAGGTTGTTGGCAATAACAGAGGCGACGACGATGTTGGTGTCGCGAAGCAGGACGCCGCGCAGGCGTTCGGCAAGTCCCGGTGCAGTGGGAGGCGCCGGGAGAGGTGCAGGAACGGACGCCGGGAGATGGGAGGGTGTGGACGGCGACCAGTCGGCGCCGGCTGCCTGCGTGCTCATTGGAGTTCGAGTTCCCTTGCCCGCGCGTCCGGCTTCGGCCCCGGCGGACCGTTCCCGATCGCGGCGGCGTAAAGCTCCAGAAGGCGTTTCCCCACCACCTCTGTCGCGAAGACATCCTCGCACCGCCTGCGCGCGGCGGCGCCGAGACGCGCCGCAAGGGCCGGGTCGCCAAGCAGGCGGTCCAGCGTCGCCGCCAGCGCCTGCGGATCGGCGACGGGGGTGAGCAGGCCCGTCTCTCCATCGACGATCACTTCCCCGGCGGCAGGCCATGCGGTGGACACCAGCGGGCACCCCGCCGCCATGCCTTCCAGCAGGACATAGGGGAAACTCTCCCAGCGCGAGGCGCAGACCTGCACCATCGCCCGGAGGCGCAGCGGCGCGATCTGCGCCGGGGAAAGCTTGCCGGTGAAGGTGATCCGCTCTCGCGCCTCGGGCGAAAGGCGGCCCTGTGCGAACTGCGCGAAGCCCACCTTCTCGCCCGGCACGGTTTCCAGCCCTTCGTCCGGGCCAACCATCGTCAGGCGGGCATCGGGCCGCGTCTGCAGCAGCCGATCGAAGGCGAGCAGCATGGTGTCCGCGCCTTTCCAGAAGTCAAACCGCCCGATCGCAAGGATGTGACCCGGCTCGCATGCCTCCACCTTCCAGCGGGGTGCCTGCGGGTCCATGCCGATGGGATTGGGGATGACGAGCGAGAGCTTCCCGGCCTCCCGCCCGTACTTGTCACATGTCTCGTTCAGGATCGCGCGGGTGGGCGAGGTCACCAGCGTCGAGGCGCGTACTGCGCGCGCCTCCGCCCGGCACCGCGCCTCGTCCGAGCGACGCTGCGCCGGGGTGAGCGTGCGCACCGGCTTGACGATATGAGGCCCGTGCAGCCGCGTCACGACGGGCACGTCGATCGCCTTGCCCACCATCTCGCACCAGCCGAAACTTTCCTCCATCTCGAACACGTCGAAGGGCTTGATGCGATGGGCGGCGGCCACTTCCCGTGCAAGGATGCGGCCCAGCGGCGCAAGCGCGCCCGAGGAGCGGTCGAAGCGCCAGGCGATGCTCTCGCCCGCACGCGCCAGGGCCCTGCCGGCGCTGGTGCGCGGGGCAAGCGGGGTGACGCTTTCGTCCGCCGCGATCAGGTTCCCTTCCGAAACGACTGACACGTCATGCCCGCATGCAAGGAAGTGCCGTCGCACTTCGGCGACGTAGCTGACGATCCCATTGGCCCCGCGCGAGGGGGGCCAATGGGGTGAGCAAAGCCCGATATGCACGTGCCGGATCTCCTTGCATGCCGCAGCGGCAGCTTTGCCCGGCAGTCTATTGGCGCGCCGTGGTGGGTGTCGATCATGAGAACATCCTAGGGGTTTTCAGGTCTGCCCCAGCGGGGGTGCCCGGCCCTATCCTGCCTGCGAACGGCCCCTGCACGGGGGCGCCCCTTGCGCGTCGGCGCAAGACAGGAGGACCTGATGGCATTTCTCGGCCTGACCGATCTGGGCGGCTACCATTGCTTCGACCATGATGCCTGTCGCGCGGCCGGCGCCGAGAAGTCGGCCCAGTATCGCGCGGCGGACCCGTTCCCGCACGTCGTCATCGACGATTTCCTCGATCCCGCGTTCCTGCGCGGCGTGCTCGCGGAGTTCCCCGACAGCACGGGCCGCGACTATTTCGATCGCGACCAGGAACGCCTGAAGTTCCAGTTCCGTCCCGACCAGTGCACCGGCGCCCACACCCGCATGCTCTTCGCCGAGCTGAACTCGCGCGCGTTCCTGGCCTTTCTCAGCGAGATGACCGGCATCCGGGGGCTGATCGCGGACCCCTATCACTCGGGCGCCGGGCTTCACGAGACGCGGCGCGGCGGACACCTGGGCATCCACGCCGACTTCCCGCACCACGGCCGCATGAAAGTGGAACGGCGGCTCAACCTGCTGATCTATCTCAACGAGGACTGGGACCCGGACTATGGCGGGGCGCTGGAACTGTGGGACCAGGACATGAAGCAGGCGCGCCGCTCGGTCCTGCCCGAACTTGGCCGCGCGGTGATCTTCAGCACCGACCGCGACACCTTCCACGGCCACCCCGAGCCGCTCGCGTGCCCGCAGGGCCGGTCGCGCCGCTCGATTGCCACCTACTACTACACCGCCATCGCCGCGCCGCTGCCCGAGATCGAGCGGACCACCGACTTCCGCGTCAGGCCCGGCACCACCGACCGCACGGACTGGCGCATCCGCTTCCAGAACCTCAAGTCCGACTGGATGCCGCCGATCCTCCAGCGGCGCGGCCGCGAGCCGCTCGCGCCGCTCGTCGCCGAGCAGTCTGCCGCGCGGCCGTGATGCCGGCAATTGCCCTGCCCTCAATGCTTGCCTGGAGCACCGCGCTGGCGACCAGCGTTCCCCTGCTGACCCTGGCACTGGAGTGCCTCGTGGGCAGCGGCCGCGTGGCGACGCGAGCCGCCGTCCGGGCATCGCCTTTCATCGTCCTCATGCCCGCCCATGACGAAGCGAGCGGCATCGAGGCTTCGGTCCGCGCCGTCCTGGCGCAGCTGCGCGCTGCGGACGAGCTGGTCGTGGTGGCGGACAACTGCTCGGACGACACCGCCGCGCGTGCCCGCGCGCTTGGCGCGACGGTGATCGAGCGGCACGAACCCGCCATTCGGGGAAAAGGCCACGCGCTGGAATTCGGACGCCTGTTCATCGCCGCCTACCGTCCTGCGCCCGGCGAGCGGCCCGGTGCCGTTCTCGTCGTCGACGCGGACTGCCACCCCGGGCCGGGTGCGCTCCCGGCGCTGGCCGCCACGGCCGAGCACCGGCACGCCGCAGTGCAGGCCGTGTTCCTGTTCGAGCCGCAGAAAGAAGCGCGGTCCACCGCGCCGAGCCCCATCGTGCGCATCTCAAGCTTCGCCTTCCTCATCAAGAACCTGGTGCGCCAGCAGGCGCTCGACAGGCTTGCGGGAGCGGCCCTGCTACACGGATCGGGGATGGCCTTTCCGCGCGCGCTGTTCCTGACGATGCGGTGGCCCGGCACTTCCCTGGTGGAGGACCTGGAGATGGGACTCGACCTGCTGCTAGCCGGGGAAAGAGTGGTGGTGGAGCCTGCCGCGCGCGTGGTCAGCGCGCCCAGCACGGTGGCGGGCACCGGCAGCCAGCGGCGGCGGTGGGAGCACGGGATGATGCAGACGGCCGCCCGCTACGTCCCGCGCCTGCTCGCCCGTGCCCTGTCCCGGCCGGGGCGTGGGGGATGGCGGCTCGCCGTGGTGGCGCTGGACCTGATAGTACCGCCAACGGTGCTGCTCGCGCTCACCTCGCTGGCGGCCTGCGTGGTGGTGTTCGCGCTGGACGGCGCGGGCGCTCCCTTCGGCGTGCTGGTGGCGGCGCAGCTCGCGGCCCTGCTCGGCGTGGGCCGCGCCTGGTGGACGCACGGGCGCGGCGTGCTGCCCTGGCGCAACCTTGCCGACCTGCCCGGCTACTTCCTGTGGAAGCTGCCGCTCATCCTCCAGTTCGTGACTCGCCGCGAACGCGAATGGACCCGCACGGAACGTCTCCCATGAAGAACCTAGGTTTCGTCATCATCGGCCGCAACGAAGGCGCGCGGCTCGCCGCGTGCATCGACAGCGTGCTCGCCACCGGTCACAAGGCCATCTACGTGGATTCGGGCTCCAGCGACGACAGCGTGGCGCTCGCACGCTCGCGGCAGGTGGCCGTGGTGGAACTCGACCCCGCCCTGCCCTTCACGGCGGCGCGCGCGCGCAATGCCGGTTTCCAGTGGCTCCTGCGGGACGACCCGCTGCTGGCCTTCGTCCACTTCATCGATGGCGACTGCGAGCTTTTCCCCGGGTGGGTCGAGCATGCCGTGGCCGCCCTCGCCGCCGATCACCGGCTGGCCGCCGTATGCGGGCGGCGGCGCGAACGCTATCCGGGCGCCAGCCCCTACAACCGGCTCTGCGACGACGAGTGGAACACTCCCGTAGGGCTGGCGCTCACCGTCGGCGGAGACGCGCTGTTCCGCGCCGCCGCGCTCAAGGCCGTCAGGGGCTACGACGAGAGCCTGATCGCCGGCGAGGAGCCGGAGCTGTGCCACCGCATACGCAGGCGAGGCTGGCTGATCCGCCGGATCGAGGGGGACATGACGCTCCACGACGCGGCGATGACGCGCTTCGGGCAGTGGTGGCAGCGCAACCGCCGCAGCGGCTACGCCACGGCAGAGGCCGTCTCCATGCGCGGCGGCGACAACCGCGTCCTGAGGCACCAGGTGGTCAGCAACGTGGTCTGGGGCATGCCGCTGGCCTGGCCCTTCTGGCCTTTCCTGTGGCTGCGCATCCGGATCAGCCGGGACGCGCTGCAGGCCACATGGATGACCATCGGCAAGGTCCCGCATCTTCAGGGCCAGATCGACTACTGGCGCCGCGCCCATGCACGCTCCAGACGGCCCGAGGCCTGCAAGACGCGGCTGATCGAGTACAAATAGCGCCTGCTCTTACGAAACGAAAACGAACCACCCGAAAAATAGGGACTGTGTTCGAAAGATAGCTATCGCAGCGTCGTTCAAATACTTTGCCACCGGACTGAAAAGTCCATGATCATGGGGCAAAGCATGACGGCGACAGAAAATCCTACCGCTATTTCACTCGACCTGGACAATAACTACCATCGTCCTTTTCGAACCGTTATAATCGGTAACGAGACACTTCTTGCCGAGTGCGGCAAGCTGTTGCTTCATCACGGTCACGAGATCGTCGCCGTCGTCGCCGCCCCCGGTTCCCCCGCCGCCGACTGGGCACGCCGCGCAGGGTTGCCGCTGCACGAGAAACCGCGCGACCTTCCGGCCGCCGGCCTTGGTACGGTGGACTACCTCTTCAGCATCTCGAACCTGTCGGTGCTCGGTCCCGATGTGCTCGCGCTCGCCTCGCGCGCGGCGATCAATTTCCACGACGGTCCCTTGCCCGAGCGCGCCGGGCTGAACACGCCCGCCTGGGCCCTGCTCGAGGGTGCCGAAAGCCACGGCGTGACCTGGCACCTGATGACGGGAGCGGTGGACGAGGGCGCTGTCCTGATCTGCGAGCATTTCGAGATCGCCGCGCAGGAAACCGCGCTCTCGCTCAACACCCGCTGCTTCGAGGCCGGGCTGCGCTGCTTTGCGGCCATGATCCGGAACCTCGACGGCACGATCGCGCAGGCGCGGCCCCAGGAACGTGCGCCCGACAGGATGTATACCCGCGCCAGCCGTCCTGCGGCCGCGGCCACGATCGACTGGAACCGCCCCGCCGAAGAGATCGCCGCGATGGTGCGCGCGCTCGACTTCGGGCTCTATGCCAACCCGCTGGGCGCGCCCAAGGCGCTCCTTGGCGATCGGCTGCTGCTGGTGCGGCAGGTGACGCCGCTGGCGAGCGCATCGGGCCAGGCGCCCGGCACGATGGTGCTGTCCGGCCCCACCCCGGTGGTGGCGACCGCCGATGCAGACCTGAGGATCGACAGCCTCGCCACGCTCGACGGCGCGGAACTTTCCGGCGGCGAGCTTTCCCGGATCCTGATCGAGGCGGGCAGCTTCACCTCCCTCGACACCGGCCCCCTCGCCTTCCTGCGCGGCCAGCTCGACGCGCTCGACGCTGCGGCGGGTCGTCATGAGGCATGGTGGCGCCGGCGCCTGCAGCTTCGCGAAAGCCTGCAGTTGCCCCAGTTCCGCCCCGGCGCGGCCAGCGCGCAAGGGGAACGCCCCGCTTTCGACATCGCCTTCGACCGGCCGCTGCCCGCCGGCCTCGACCGCTCCGAAGTGCTGGCCGCCACGTTGCTGTGGCTGGCGCGCGCGGCGGACCGCGACAGCGTGGAAGTGGGCTATGCCGACATGGTGAGCCGGGCTCGGCTCGACGATGTGGCGGGCTGGTTCGCTCCCGAAGTTCCGCTGCGGCTGAACGTCGATTTCACCGCCTCTTTCGCGCAGCTGCGCGACGCGGTTCAGGCCGAAGTGGCCGGGCTTCACCGCCACGTCGCCATCGCGGGCGACCTCATCGCCCGCAGCCCCGAACTGCGCGGCCGCGTGGGATTCGGCCATCCCGTCCGGGTCCGCCTCGTCGAGAGCCTGGGCGACGCCATCCCCGCCGGCGAGGCGGTGCTCGACCTCGCGATCTGCCTTGAAGACGGCGCGATGCGCTGGAGCTTCGATGCCGCACGGATCGACCGCGTCGATGCCGAGGACCTGGCGCGCGGCTTCGATGCCCTCTGCGCCGCCGCCATCGCCGCGCCGACCGCGCCGGTGGGCACCCTTTCCATGCTGGATGAGCGCGAGCGCGAACGCGTGCTCCATGACTGGAACGCCACTTCGGGCCCCGTCCCGACGGGCCCTGCATGGTACCACCACTTCACCCAGCAGGCGGCACGCACGCCCGCGCACACCGCCGTGACCGCGCTGGGCACCTCGCTCAGCTATGCGGAGCTGGACGCGCTGTCGAACCGCATCGCCCATGAACTGGCAGCGCGCGGGATCGGCCCCGAAGTGCTGGTCGGCCTTCATCTTTCGCGCTCGGTCCAGATGCTCGCGTGCCTGATCGGCGTGCACAAGGCGGGCGGCGCCTATGTCCCGCTCGACCCCTCTTATCCGGCAGACCGCATCGCCCACATGATCGCGGATTCCGGCCTTGCCCTGATCCTGAGCGAGAGCGGCCTTGCCGCCGACCTGCCGCAGACGGCGGCGCCGGTCCTCCTTGTCGATGCCATGGCGGCCGACTTCGCCCGGCAGCCCGCCTCGCCCGTCGGCGCGACGGTGGCAGGCGGGAACCTTGCCTACATGATCTACACATCGGGCTCCACCGGGCTGCCCAAGGGCGTCATGGTCGAACACCATACCCTCCTCAACTTCTATGCCGGCATGGACCGCCACATCGAGCCGGAGGGGACCTGGCTTGCGGTGACCAGCCTCAGCTTCGACATCTCGACGCTGGAGCTGATGTGGCCGCTCATGCACGGCTACCACGTGGTCATCGCCAGCGAGCGCGAGGTGCGCGGCGACGTCGCCTCAGCCACGGCAACGAGCCGCCCCGTCGGTTTCAGCCTGTTCTACTTCGCCAGCTCCAACGCCGGCAGCGCGGCCGAGCAATACGACCTGCTGCTGCAAGGCGCCCGCTTCGCCGATGCCAACGGCTTCGAGGCGATCTGGACGCCCGAGCGCCACTTCCACGACTTCGGCGGTCCCTACCCCAACCCGGCCGTGACCGCCGCCGCCATCGCCGCCACGACCTCGCGTATCGCCATCCGCGCAGGCAGCGTGGTGGGAACGCTCCACCACCCCTTGCGCATCGCCGAGGAATGGGCGCTGGTGGACAATATCTCGAACGGGCGGGTGGGCATCGCCTTCGCCTCGGGCTGGCAGCCCAACGACTTCGTGCTGAACCCCGCCGCCTTTGCCGACCGTCCTGCCACGCTGGCGCGCTGCATCGACGACGTGCGCGCCCTGTGGAGAGGCCAGCCGCGCAGCTATCCCGGGCCCTTGGGCCACGACGTGGAAGTGCTGACCTACCCCCGCCCGGTGCAGCCCGAACTGCCCTGCTGGATCACCTCTGCGGGCAGTGTCTCCACCTTCCGCGAGGCGGGCCGCACGGGCGCCAACGTGCTTACCCACCTTCTTGGCCAGTCGATCGAGGAAGTGGCCGCGAAGATCGCCGCCTACCGCGCCGCCTGGGCCGAGGCGGGCCATGCCGGCGAAGGCCGCGTCACGCTCATGCTGCACACCTTCCTGGGTGACAGCGAGGCTGCGGTGCGCAAGGCGGTGCGCGGCCCGCTGATCGAGTACCTTCGCACGTCCACCAATCTCCTGAAGGAATACGCCTGGTCCTTCCCCACGTTCAAGCGAGCGGACGGCACCGTCGAGGTCGCAGGCAACCGGCTGGAGCTTTCCGATCTCAGCGGCGCGGAAACCGATGCGCTGCTGGAGCATGCCTTCAACCGCTACTTCGAGACCAGCGGCCTGTTCGGCACCCCGGACGACAACGTGGCGCTGGTCGAGCGCCTTGCCGGGCTGGGCGTGGACGAGATCGGCTGCCTCGTCGACTTCGGGGTGGATACCCGCACGGTGATCGCGCACCTGCCCGCCATCGCCCGCCTGCGCGAGCTGACGCAGGGCGCCGCCACGGCGCAGGAATGCCCGCTGCACGCGCTCATGGCCCGGCACGGCGTCACGCACCTCCAGTGCACGCCCTCGCTGCTGCAGGTGCTGGCCGCCGACGATACATCGCGCGCCCAGCTGGCGCGGCTCCAGCGCCTGATGGTGGGAGGAGAGGCCTTCCCGCCGCAACTGGCGCAGGACATGACGGGGCTTGTCCAGGGCGGCGTCATGAACATGTACGGCCCCACCGAGACGACCGTGTGGTCCGCCGTCCACGTGCTGGACGCGAGCGACACGGCTCCTCCGCTCGGCCGTCCGCTGCTCAACCAGCAGATCTACATCCTCGACCGGCGCGGACAGCCGGTACGGCAGGGAACGCCGGGAGAGCTCGTGATCGGCGGGGCGGGCGTGGTGCGCGGCTATCACGCGCGGCCCGAACTGACGGCGGAGCGCTTCACCGCCCATCCCTTTATCCCGGGCGAGCGGGCCTATCGCACCGGCGACCTTGCCCGCCAGCGCGCGGATGGAACTCTCGAATTCCTCGGCCGTCTCGACCACCAGGTGAAGATCCGCGGCTACCGCATCGAACTGGGCGAGATCGAGGCCGCGCTGACCGCGCACCCCGGTGTCACCGAAGCGGTGGTCGTGCCCCGCCGGGAAGGCACGGCCACCCGCCTCGTCGCCTACCTTGCGCCCCGCGACGATGCCCCTGCCGTGGAAGACCTGCGGACGTACCTGCGCGAAAGCCTGCCCGACTTCATGGTGCCCGGCAACTTCGTGCTGCTCGACGCGCTGCCCCGCACGCCCAACGGCAAGATCGACCGCAAGGCGCTGCCCGAGCCGGTCTCCGTGGTGGTCGATAACCTCGAGGCCGAGGCCGCCATCGCCGCCAACGGGATCGAGGCGCAGATCCGCAGCATATGGTGCGACCTGCTGAAGCTGGGGCAAGTGCGCCTGACCGACAACTTCTTCGACATCGGGGGTCACTCGCTGCTTGCGATCCAGGTCCACCGCCGCCTTTGCGCCGAACTGGAACAGCCGGTCCAGCTGACCGACATCTTCCGCTTTCCCACCATCGCCTCGCTCGGTGCGCACCTTTCGGGTGCGAGCGCGGCCGATGGCACCAGCAACGCCGCCGCGCTCGGCGGCCAGAACCGCGCCGAGATGCGCCGCGACATGAACCGTCGCCGCAGCATGGCCCGCGCCGGGATGAGGGTCTGAACCATGCATGAGCCCATCGGATCGTTCGACGGGGACAACTTCCCCGGCACGGAGAACGCCATCGCCATCGTCGGAATGTCGTGCCGCTTCGCCGGCGTGCGCAGCCCCGACACCTTCTGGCAGCTGCTGCGCGAAGGGCGCGAGGCGGTGGAGACCTTTCCGGAAGACGAGCTTCTCTCCGCCGGAGTCCCGCCAGCCCTGCTGCGCAACCCCGCCTACGTCCGGCGGGGCGCTCCTCTCGCGGATATGGAATGCTTCGACCCTGCGCTGTTCGGCCTTTCGAAGCGCGATGCGTCGATCATGGATCCGCAGCACCGGCACTTCCTGGAATGCGCGTGGGAAGCGCTGGAGGATGCAGGCCACACGCCCGCGGGCTTCGAGGGGCCCATCGGCGTCTTCGCGGGATCTGGCCACAACGCCTACATGCCCTACAACCTGCTCACCAACGGCAAGCTGGTGGACGAGGTCGGCCTGTTCCTGCTGCGCCACACCAGCAACGACAAGGACTTCCTGACCACGCGCGTCTCCTACCTGCTCGACCTCAAGGGGCCGAGCATCAACGTGCAGACCGCCTGCTCCACTTCGCTGGTGTCGATCCACATGGCGGCCCAGAGCCTGCTTTCGGGTGAGTGCGACATGGCGCTGGCGGGCGGCGCCTCGATCGAGCTGCCGCATCGCCAGGGCTACCTGTACGAGGAAGGCGAGATCCTTTCGCCAGACGGGCACTGCCGCCCCTTCGATGCGCAGTCGAAAGGCACCGTGTTCGGCAGCGGCGTCGCCGTCGTGGCGCTGCGGCGGCTCGAGGACGCGATCGCGAGCGGCGACCACATCCATGCGGTGATCCGGGGTTCCGCGATCAACAACGACGGCAGCGGCAAGGTGGGCTATCTGGCCCCGAGCGTCGACGGGCAGGCCGCGGTGATCGCCGAGGCGCTTGCCGTCTCGGGCGTTGATCCCTCGGGCATCGACTATGTCGAGGCGCACGGCACCGGCACCCCCATCGGCGATCCCATCGAGGTCGCCGCGCTCCGGCAGGCTTTCGCGCAAGGCGGCCCCCGCGACGCGCCTTGCGGGCTCGGCTCGGTCAAGGCGAACATCGGCCATACCGATACCGCAGCGGGCGCGGCGGGCATCATCAAGGTGGCGCTCGCCCTTCGCCACGAAGAGCTGCCGCCGGTTCCCCACTTCACCGCTCCCAATCCCGAATGCGCACTGGATGCCGGCCCCTTCCGGGTGCAGGCCGCCAGCGCGCGCTGGCCCCGACGCGACGAACGCCCCCGTCGCGCCGGGGTCAGCTCCCTGGGCGTGGGCGGCACCAATGCCCACGTCGTCATGGAGGAAGCCCCCGTGCGGGCCCCCGGCGGGCCAAGCCGGCGGCGCCAGCTCCTCGTGACGTCCGGCGCCAGCGAAACCGCGGCCGACGCCAACGCCGCCGCGCTTGCCGACCACTTCGCCACTCACGCCGGGACCGGGCTGGCCGATGCCGCCTTCACGCTCGCGCAGGGCCGCCGCCATCTTGCCTGGCGCCGCTTCGCCGTGGCGCAGAACGCAGAGGGCGCGGCCAGTGCCCTCGCCGCTGCCAGCCGCCATGCCTCGGCCCGGCAGCCGGCGGTCCCCGGCCGCCCGGTCGCCTTCCAGTTCTGCGGTGGCGGGCTGCAGCATGTCGACATGGCGCACGGCCTCTACGAGAGCGAGCCCGCCTTCCGCGCCGACATCGACCGCGGCCTTGCCGTTCTTGCACGCATCGGCGTGCCGGAACTGAAGCGCTGGCTGTTCCCCGCCGAGAGCGAGCGCGTAGAGGCCGCCGCGCAGCTTGAGCGGCCCTCCAACGCCCTGCCCGCGCTGTTCCTGGTGCAGACGGCGCTGGCGCGCTTGTGGATGTCGCTCGGCATCGTTCCCACGGCCATGATCGGCCACAGCTGCGGGGAATATGCCGCAGCCCACATCGCGGGCGTGATCGACCTGGAAACCGGTCTTCGCATCGTCCACGCGCGCGGCCGCCTGTTCGAGACGACGGCAAGCGGCGGCATGATCAGCGTGCCCCTGTCGGAGGCGGAGCTTGCCCCGCTGCTTCCCCCCCAGCTTTCCATCGCCACGATCAATGCGCCCGGCCTTTGCGTGGTTTCCGGCGCTGCGCAGGCGATCGAGAGCTTCCTCGCCCAGCTGCGCGCGAAGGAGATCGAGGCGCAGGCGATCCCGATCGAGGTCGCCGCGCACTCTGCCATGCTCGACCCGATCCTGCCGGAATTCCGCGCCCTGCTGCGCAGCCTGACCTTCAGCCCGCCGCAGATCCCTTTCGCTTCCAATCTCACGGGCAAGTGGGTGGAAGCCTCGGAGGCGACCGATCCGGAATACTGGGTGCGCCACTTGCGCGAACCGGTTCGCTACACCGACGGATTGCAGTGCCTGCTTGCACAAGGCGAGCAGGTGCTTCTCGAAGTGGGACCGGGGCGCAGCATGACGAGCCTTGCCCGCCAGCACCCGGCGCGGCGCCCTTCCCAGCCGCTCGTCGCTTCCATGCGCCACCCGCAGGAGGACGTAGCCGACGACCAGCGCCTGCTGGAAGCGTTGGGAGAGCTCTGGGCGCTCGGCGTCGATCCGGACTGGCAGGCCTTCTGGGGGGAGGAGCGCCGCCTGCGCCTGCCGCTTCCCACCTATCGTTTCGATCGCCAGCGCCACTGGGTGGAACCGGGCGCCACGCTGCACCACGCGGGCACAAAGGCCGACAGCGATGCACGCCTCGCGCTGGAGGACTGGGCTCATGAGCCGGTCTGGAGCCGCGAGAACCTGCCCCCGGCACCCCCACCCACCGGCCCGGCGCTGGTGCTGTGCGGCAGCGACGGCTTTGGCGAGACGCTCGCCCGTCGCCTGCGCGATCGCGGCGTGCCGACGGTGACGGTCAGCGTCGCCGCCCGCTACGGCGAAAGCGGCGAACACTTCTGCCTGCAACCCACCCGGCGCGAAGACTGGGCGCGCCTGTTCGCCCGGCTTGCCACCACTGCGCGGATGCCCGGGCAGGTTTACCACGCCTGGCTCGCCAACGGTTCCGGCACCCGCCGCAGGCCCGCTTTAGCCGAGCAGACGGTGCTGGATCTCGGGCTTCATGCCCTGATCGCGCTTTCTCCCGAACTCGCCGCACTGACGGATGAGAACGCGATCGTCCTCGGCCTCGTTACCGACAACGCCCAGCGCGTGGCGGGCGAGACCGGCCTGCTTCCGCTCAAGGCCACGGCGCTCGGCGCTGCGCGCACGGTTGGCGCGGAGTACCCCGGCATCGAAGTGCGCGCCATCGACATCGACCCCTCGGCCGCTGCTTCCCCCACCCTCACGGCACGGCAGGCGGACGCGGTGATCGACGAGATCTCGCTGGGGCGCGAGGCGCGCGGCGCTGTGGGCGGAGACGTGGCCCTGCGCGCGGGCGAGCGCTGGCGCCTCGGCTACCAGGGCGTGCGCGGGCCCCTCTCCCCGGCTGAGGAGACATGGCTGGAGGAGCGCGGCACCTACCTTGTCACCGGAGGCCTCGGCGGCCTTGGCCTTGCCATCGCCGACCACCTCGCCCACCGCTGGAAGGCACGCCTGATCCTGGTGGGGCGCAGCGCCCTGCCCCCGCGCGACCAGTGGGCCCAGATGCTCTCACGCGGAGAGCTTGCGCTCGGCATCGAGGAGAAGGTGCGCAGGCTCCTCGCGCTCGAGGCGGCAGGCGCCGAGATCGAGCTGCTGCAGGCCGACGTGGCGGACGAGCGGGCACTCGCACGCGGCATTCGCCGCGCGTGCGAGCGCCTTGGCCGCATCGACGGGGTGTTCCACGCCGCCGGCACACTGGACGACGGCCTCATCGAAACGCGGACTCGCGCTGCGGTGGAAACGGTGCTGCGCCCCAAGGTCGCAGGCACGCTGGCGCTGGAAGCGGCGCTGGCCGGCCATTCGCCCCGGTTCATGCTCCTGTTCTCCTCCATCAGCGCCTTTGCGGGCATCGCGGGGCAGGTGGACTATGCGGCCGCCAATGCCTTCCTTGATGCCTATGCACAGGCGCGGCGAGGCGATCCGCTGACGCGCGTGCAGTCGGTCGGATGGAGCCAGTGGGCCGAAGTCGGCATGGCCGCCTCGCTCGGCAGCCGCGACGGCTGCGCGAGCGCTCTTCCCGAAGACCTCGGCACCGGGAAGACGGTGGCGCACCCCTTCCTCGAGCGGGTCTGCACCATCTCCGATGATGAATTCGTGGTCACCGGCATCCTAACCCCCGAACGGCATTGGGTGCTCGATGAGCATCGCGTCGTCGATGCCGGTGCGCTGCTGCCCGGGACATCCCTGCTGGAGATGTCCCGGGCAGCAGTTGCGCTCGTATGCGAAGGGCCGCTGGAGCTGTCGGACTTCACGTTCCTCAAGCCATTCGCGGTCCCGGACGGTACCGCGCGCGAACTGCGCATCCATGTGCGCAGGCGCGCAGGCGCGGGCTGGCGGGTGCGGCTTCTCGGCCGCCCCGTCCAGCCCGGGCCCGCCGGTTGGACCGAGCATGCCCACGGGCTCGTGCGCGCTCACGCGCTCCCCCCACTGCGCGCCTCGCTCGACCTTGGCGCCATTGCCGAGCGCTGCGCGCCTGCACGCTGCGGGGCGCAGGACCAGCCGATGATGGCATTCGGCCCACGCTGGAACACCGTCTCGCAAGCCCTTGCCAACGCACAGGGCCCCGAAGCACTGCTCCAGCTCGACCTGCCCGAGGCGTTCCATGGCGAAGTGGCGGATTTCGGCCTTCACCCCGCCCTGCTCGACTTCGCGACCGCAGGTGCGCAAACGCTGATCCCCGGCCGCGACCCCTCGCGCGCGTTCTATGCACCGTTCACCTACCGCCGCTTCCTGGCCTACGCGCCGCTGCCCGCCCGCATCTGGAGCCACGTGCGCCTGGTCTCGGGCGACGAGACCGGCCACACCGCGGTCTTCAACGTCACCATCACCGATGCCGACGGGCTGGTCCTCGCCGAAGTGCGTGAGTTCACGATGATGCGCATGGCCGATGCGGCCCTGCTCTCTGCCCGGGCGGCACCGCTTGCCGAAGCACCGGCCGCCACCGCCGCGACGAGCGGCGATGGATGGGCCCCCGCGGCAGAAGGTATCCTTCCCGAGGAAGGCGTCGAGGTCGTCGCGCGCCTGCTCTCGGGCCGCAGCGGATCGCACACGGTGATCTCGCCCTATGAACTGGACGGCGTCCTTTCCCGCCTGCGCGCGCCACCACGCGCCGTGCGGCGGGACGGCGCGGGTGGCGGGGCGGCAGGCGAAGCGGCGGACCTGCCGGCAACCCCGGTCGAGCAGGTCATCGCCGACCTTTGGTGCGAGCTCCTGGGAATGGAAGCGGTGGGCCGTCACGACAACTTCTTCGACCTTGGCGGGCACTCGCTGCTGGCGGTGCAGTTCACCAACCGCCTGCGCCGCAAGACGGGCAAGACCCTGCCCCTCGCAACGATGCTGGGCCAGCCCACCGTCGCAAACCTCGCTGCCGTGATCGACCCCGAGGGACGCGCGCCCGACATCGCCGCCGCCGGCGGGGAGCAGCTGCCCTCGGGCGTCGTCACCATCCGCAAGGGATCGCAGGTCACGCCGCTGTTCTTCGTGCATGACGGCCTTGGCGAGACGCTGCTCTACCGCGGCCTTGCCCTGAGGCTCGATCCCGCGCGCCCGATCCTGGGACTGGAGCCGCTGCGCAAGGCGGACGGCAACTACGCCCACACTCGGATCGACGAGATGGCAAGCCACTACATCCAGCAGATGCGCGCCGTTCAGGCACATGGGCCCTATCTTCTCGCCGGGCTTTGCGCGGGCGGCGTCATCGCTTTCGAGATGGCGCAGCAGCTGCAGGGCGCAGGCCAGCAGGTGGCGTTCGTCGGCATCATCGACGCGGCCGACGTGGAGGCACGCAAGCACCGCTTCGGCGAATCGCGCGCGCGCCTCGCCCGGGTGGCGGCGATGCTGGGATCGAGCGATCTCGCACAGGTGGTGCCCGACCTCGCCCGCAAGGCCTGGAACCTGGCGCGCTGGGAAGTCGAATCGCGGCTGCGCGAAGCGCGCGACCGGCGAACCGTTCGTGCCCTGCGCGCAGGCGAGCAGCCCGGCGATGCCGCCCCGCAGGCGAACGGCGAGGAACCGGCGATCCCGTTCCTCAAGCTCTACGAGGTCGCCCACAAGGAACACCGGCCGATGGGCATCCTCCACTCGGCCAGCGTGGCGCTGTTCAAGGCGGCCGACGATACCGGCATCACCGACGACACGCCCTATCGCATGGTCTACCGCGACTTTGCGCTGGGCTGGGGCAAGCGGGTGCGCGAGGACATCGTGATCCTCGACGTGCCGGGTGGCCACAGCAGCAACCTGCAGGAACCGCACGTCGATACTTTGGCCCCGCTGTTCCAGGCCGCGCTCGACGAGGCGATCGCCGAACATGGCGCATGGCACGGCGCTGCGGGCGGGAACGACGACGATGCGCTCGCTGTGCTGGTGGAGGCGGCGGAGTGAGCGACCAGCATCCGGCTACCGCGCCGCACTTCCCCCTCGACGTCGTGATCGTCAACTACCGCACAGGTCCGCTGGTGGTCGGTTGCCTGGCCAGCCTCGCCGCCGAGCGGGGGCGCGGCGCAAGCCTTCGGGCGATCGTCGTCGATAACGCGTCGCAGGACGGATCGGCAGCCATCATCGAAGCGGCGATCCTGCGCGAGGGATGGGACTGGGCGCGCCTGATCCCCTCGCCTGTCAACGGCGGGTTCGGAGCCGGTTGCAACCTCGGGATCGCCCACGCCCTCGACCGGGAGAGTGACGCCCGCGCGGTCTGGCTGCTCAACCCCGACACCCGCGTCATGCCCGGCGCGGCGGCGCAGCTCGCCGGCTTCCTGCATGCCCATCCCGCCGCCGGGATCGCCGGCACCGCCCTGCTGCTTGGCGACGGAACGCCCTGGCCGCATGCCTTCCGCTTCCCGACCGTCCTTGGCGAACTGGAGCGCGCGCTGCGCTGGGCCCCGGCCTCGCGGCTGCTGTCCCGCCATTCCACGTTGCGCACCATGGGCGCCGAGGCTGCCCGCGCCGACTGGGTCTCGGGCGCCAGCATGGCCGTGCGCCGCGAAGTGCTGGAACAAGGGCTGCGCTTCGATGAAGGCTATTTCCTCTACTACGAGGAGACCGACTTCTGCCGTGCCGCCCGAAAGCGGGGCTGGGAAACTTGGTACGTTCCCCAGGCTGTCGTGCTGCACATCGCCGGGCAAAGCACCGGCGTCACCGGCGCCGATGCGGCGCGCCGGCGCGTCCCGCGCTACTGGTTCGATTCGCGCGCGCGCTACTTCCGCAAGAACCACGGGCGCGGCTATGCGCTGGCGGCGGACCTTGCGTGGATCTGCGGGCATGCCTTCCACCTTGGCAAACAGGCGCTGCGCCGTGCGCCCCGCTCCGATCCGCCCCGGCTGCTGAGCGATTTCCTTCGCCACAGCCTGCTTGTGTCGGGCCGCGCCTGACGGGCCGGGCGCGGTGCAGACCCTTGCCGACGCAGCCTTGGGCGAGCTTGAGACGGCGGAGCGCATCCCGGCGCCCTTCCCGCTCTGGCTGATCGAAACCGGGCACCAGCCCCGCCCTGCACTGCTTCAATGCCTGAGCGCGGCCGAGCACGAGCGTGCCGAGCGCTTCGCCCACGCGGCGCTGCGCCATCGCTACCAGGCCGCGCACTGCGCGCTCAGGCTGCTTGTGGAAACGATCACCGGCATCCCTGCTGCCGCACAGACCTACCTGCCGGGCGAGCACGGCAAGCCGGTGCTCGTGGATGCGCCCGCTGTCCACTGCAGCCTGAGCTACAGCGGCGACTTCGCGCTGGTGGGCGTGGACGGGGCAAGGGAAATCGGCGTCGATCTGGAAGTGGTGCAGCCGATCGCGGACGCGGCGGGGCTGGCGTCGATGTACTATACCCGGCGCGAGATCGCGCAACTGGCGGGTATTTCTCCGGAGGAGGCAGGCCCGGCGTTCCTGACGGTCTGGGTCAGGAAGGAGGCGTGCTCGAAAGCCCTTGGCAAAGGGCTGACGATTTCCCCTGCATCATACGAATGCGGCGTGGGATGCGGCATCCGAAGCGTTCTCATCGAACAGGAGGTCGTCGAAAGTGAGGTGCTGAACCCGAAGGGCGGCCTGTTGGCGGCTTGGGCCCGGAGGGGCCGGTAGTAACGTAAGGAATCTTGTACGAGAACGGATCTGCTGCGTGTTCAGGTGGTGGCAGGCTGCAGCAGCCCTTCACGAATGACATAGGCAATCATGTGCGCGCGATTGCGTGTCCTGGTCTTCAGCCGCACGTTCTCGACGTGCCGCTCGACCGTGCATGGTGCAATATTGAGTTCAATAGCCGTTTCCTTAGCCGACCTTCCCATCGCGACGTACTGAAGTACATCGAGTTCCCGAGATGTCAGCTGGACGTTCTCATTTACCCCAACTCGATACATTGAACTCCCCCTTTACCAAAATGGAGTAAGTTAACCCCATAAATTGAATGTCGCATCACCCCATGCGAGAGTCACGCGAAATTTTGGGGATTCTACCTATAAGACTGCCAACTTGGGTAAACTGGTGCACTAAAATGGGATTCCGAAAACTCTGTATATGCGAATCTAACGGTGTTCGTAACGCCCATGAAAATCACCCTATGTTAATGATGTTTTCTGTAACGAACTGTTTCGAAAGCCCCACATTACAGACGGATTAGCTCACCCGTCCTTTCTAGGACGGGATCATTGCTTTACAGTTTTGGGACTGCCGGCATCAAGCCGGAAAGGCAGGGCGGTTCAGTCCGCTGCCACCGACGCCTGAGAAGAGGCGCGCGCGCTGTCATGCTGCGTCTTGCCGGTAGGAGGGCGCCGCTGGCTGATCAGCTCGCGCGCCATCACCGCCGCCTGGGTGCGGTTCTCCACCCCCAGCTTGCGCAGGATCGCCTTGACCGCGGCCTTCACCGAGGATTCGTTGATGCCCAGTTCGCGCGAGATCGCCTTGTTCGGTTGTCCAAGGGCCAGGAACTCGAGCACGCGCAATTCGCGCTCGCGGAAGTTGAAGAGACTGGCGCTGGCCGAATCGACCGTGCGGAGCGAGGCCGAGGGCAGGCTGACGAGGTAGTTCACCGCCTCGTGCGAGGCCACCTTCTGCCCGTTTGAGACCATCTGCAGCACGGCAACGAGCGACATGTAGGGCACATCGTCGGGAAAGTAGGCATAGACCCCTGCCGAGTAGGCCGCGATCATCTCGTCGAAAGTGAAGGCGCTGGTGAGCACGACCACCCGCACGCCGGGATGCTCGGAGGCGAGGGCTTCGAGATCGGCGCTCAGCGGCGGGCGCAGCAGGTCGCGCTCCACGACCAGAAGATGCTGTTCGCCGCCGGAATGTTCCGCCAGCTGCAGTTCCTCAAGGCTGGAGACCGATTCACTGACATCGAACAGGGAATCGGAGAGGATGCGGCGCAATCCCTCGCGAATGATCGAACTTCTGATGGCGACTGAAATCGATGCCGGCATGTCGGTGATCAGGCCTTCTCTCCGGTTGCCATGCGGCAGGGCCTTCAACATGTGTCATGGTGAAAATTTTGACAATGCCGTAAAACCCATTGGTATTTTGCGGAATTTCACAGACATCTTTTGATGTAAGTTGACGTTGTGTTCCGGCCTTCCCGGCACAACCGCCCTTCGAAACGGTCCGTTGGATACGCGAATACGGTGCCGCAGCACTGTCCAGCATCGGCATTACATTATGCGTGCTTTGGGAAATCTGGAGCAGCGGACACGCAAGATAGCGCACGGGGGCGGAGCGGGCGCCCGGCGGCAGCGGCGCGCCCGCGACGGAGGGCGCGCCGGATCGGTTGGTTCAGCGATAGAAGACGTGGTTATCGACGCGTGCCAGACGGGTCAGCCGCCACTTGGGCGAGACGCGGGTGGCATGGAAGAACAGCGCGCCCCGGGCAGGGCTGTGCCAGCGGCCTTCGCTGGCGATCTGCGCGACCGCGACGGCTTCGCGCCAGTCATCGGAGTTCTCGCGCACCGACGGCATCGAGCGGCCGCGCACGAAGGAGAATTGCGAAGGCTGGTAGACGACGCCGCAGTAGCTGCTTGGAAAGCGGCCCGAGTTCGCACGGTTGACGATCACCCGGCCCACCGCAAGCTGGCCTTCCAGCGTCTCGCCGCGCGCCTCGAAGTAGATCGCGCCAGCCAGGCAGCGCATTTCGCTCGACAGTTGATCGGGCATGGCCTGCTGCGACACCAGTTCGGGAAGCGTGTCGGCATCCCCATCGGCGTCCACCGCATCGGCCGGTTGCGCGCGCTCGACGGTGGGCAGCGACTGAACCACGGGGTGGTTCTCGAACGTGACGGCGGGTTTCGTTTCGGCCACCGGATTGGTGAGGATCGGAATGAGGTCCGATGCGGCCGCGCCCGAACCCTGGGCGCTCAAAAGGGCGGTCAGTACCGTCGCGGCGAGCGCCATCGCGCTTGCCCACTCAACCTTGCTTCGCATGTAATCATATCAAGGGCGGTGAACCGGTCCGACACAGGCTGGAACGGAATGCCCGCGAAGGACGTTCAGTTTCCGTACGAGCCTGCCGACGATTCCCCGTCTGCGTGCTAGCCGGGCGACCGCAGTGCCACCCATGCCGCTTTCGCGCTTGCGAAGGCGCACTTACCTTGCACGCCGTGCAAGTCAACCTTTGTCGGGTTCGACACCGATGAAGCGTTCCGCGTCCGCGCTGTCGAGTTCCACGATCCACATGTCGGGATCCTGTGCACGCCGCCGGTCCAGGTACGATTGGAATTCATCCGGCTTTTCAGCGTCGTGTCGGCGGGTGCAGCGCCACTTCCGCGCGCCGTCGAGATCGGGCATGCGCTCGTAGATCCGGCCGGACGCACCGTTGTGCGTCAGCACCGCAAGGATCGTCCCGGCGTCGCGTTCGCCTTTCGCAAGCACTGCCGCGAAGCCGCCTTCGGCATTGACGCGGCGAATCAGTCCGGAAACTTCGAGGTGCGCGGGAAGGCGTGCGTCCATTCCTTCAGGCCTTGGGCGGAAGGACGGAGTAGCCCGGCAGGCCGGACAGCGCGATGCGCGAGCGCATGAACGTGCCGGTGCCGCGTCCGCACTCGTCCCCGTCCTCGTCCAGCAGCCAGGATTCGGCCACCAGCACCCGCCGCCTGCCGCTCACCCAGCGGCCTTCGGCGACGATGCGCCCGCCGCGGATCGGCTTGCTGAGGTGCATGTTGAACGATGTCGTCAGCAGGAAACGATCGGTGACGTGGGTGTTGGCGGCATAGAAGGCCGCATCGTCCAGCATTTTGAAGTATATCGTGCCATGCGCCGCGCCCGCCGCATGGAAGCAGTCCGGCTCCACCGTGAAAGTGATGCGCGACTGCCCCTCTCCGGTGATCTCGAGCGAGGAGCGGAACAAGTGGTTGATCGGGGCCGAGGCATAGAGCCCTTCGAGCGCGCGCCAGTGCAGGGCCGCACCGTGCGAGCCGGCACTCTCCGGCCCCGCTGTCAGGTCATGCGGCATCGCGGTCGATGACATTGCTGAGAAGCGCGTAGATGGCCTCCGTCCCCGGCGCGGCGAGGAGCGCGTCGCGCATGCGTTCGTCGCGCATCATGCGCGAGATCGCGGCGAGGGCGTGAAGATGCGTCGCGCCTGCGCCCTCGGGAGAAAGCAGGCCGAAGACAAGATCGACCGGCATGCCATCGGCCGCATCGAAGTCCACCGGCGAATCGAGCCGCATGAACGCGGCGACCGGCCGCGTGAGGCCGGGAAGGCGGGCGTGGGGGATCGCGATGCGGCGGCCGAATCCGGTGCTGCCCAGCTGCTCGCGCTCGGCCACGCGCGCCAGAACGGCGGCGGGATCGAGGCCATAGACCTTGGCGAACAGGCCCGCGAGCCTGTCCAGAATGATGTCCTTGCTGTCCGCGTCGACCGTGATGACGGCCTCGGGCAACAGTGCAAAAAGCCCGCTCATTTCTTTTCTGATACTAGAGTTCGACCGGTTTCCAAGTGCTGCATACCCCAAACCCCCGGCGAAACCGGGGGTTTTCTTCCTTTCAGCGAAGTCCGGAAGCGGCAACGCCCGTGTGGCCTTTGGCCCGGGACGTCAACCAAGGGCCGTCGATCAGTGCGGTTCGACCCACCCGATCGACCCGTCTCCACGGCGGTAGACCATATTGTGGCGACCGGTGCCAGCGTTTTTGAAAAGAAGCGCCGTAGTATTGCGCAAGTCGAGCATCATCACCGCATCAGAAACGGTCGCCTCGGGAACGTCGACGCGCGTCTCGGCAATGACGACCGGAGCATCGACTTCGGGTTCATCGTCGTCGTTGGCCTGCGATTCCTCGAAGATGATGTATGCCGCTTCCTCGACGGCGGCGCTGTGCGCGGCCTGCTCGTGGCGATCCTTGAGGCGGCGCTTGTAGCGGCGCAGCTGCTTGTCGATCTTCTCGGCGGACTGGTCGAAGGAGACATGGGCGTCCTGCGCGCTGCCAGTGCCCTTCAGCACCAGGTTCTGCATCACGTGCATGACGATGTCGCAGCGAAAGGCACCAGCCGGCGCCTTGCTGAAAGTGACCTGCGAGGACAGCGCCCTGTTGAAATACTTCTCGATGATCGCCGTGAGCCGCTCGTTGGCGTGGGCCTGCAGGGCCTCGCCAGTTTCGACCTGGTGACCGGAGACGCGGATATCCATGGGCGTATTCTCCTTTATTAGAGTTCAGGCACCCCAGAGAGGGGTATCGACCGACTTGAGAAACGCTGCGTGGGCAGCAAGTTCCTCCACGGTGGCCGCGTGGGGGCGCGGCTGACGGAAAATACGGTTCTTCGTGCTGAGGACCTTGATTTCCGTCACGATCTCAGTGTTTTCTGCGACAAGTTCGAGGCCGATCTGACGGCCGCCACGCAGTTCCACATAGACTTGGGCGAGCAATTCGGCGTCGAGCAGGGCGCCGTGCTTGGTGCGATGGCTGCGGTCGATCCCGTAGCGCGAGCACAAGGCATCGAGCGTGAGCTTGGCGCCCGGATGACGCACGCGGGCGAGGGCGACCGTATCGACCATGCGGTGCATTTCCACCTCGGGATGGCCGCAGGACTGCAGTTCGCAATTGATGAAGTTGAAGTCGAACGAGGCGTTGTGCGCGATCATCGGGCTGTCACCGATGAAGTCGAGGAAGTCCTGCGCCAGGGCGGAAAACAGCGGTTTGTCCGCCAGGAAGGCGTCGGACAGGCCGTGCACTGCTTCCGCCTCGGCGGGCATCGCGCGCTCGGGATTGAAATAGGCGTGGAAAGTGCGGCCCGTGGCCACCCGGTTGACCATCTCGATGCAGCCGATCTCCACCATGCGGTCCCCGTTCCTGGGGTCAAAGCCAGTCGTTTCGGTATCGAAGATGATCTCTCTCATCCCTCTCCATATCTGCCTAGGAGGGGGGGAGCGCAAGGGTTTGCCGTCTATTAATCCGCTCGGGTCAGCGCCCGCACGATACCGGCCACCTGTTCGCGCGTCCCCTCGAGCGAGACACCGGTGTCGATCACATGATCGGCGCGCGCGCGCTTCTGAGCGTCGGGGACCTGAAGGGCCAGGATGCGATCGAACTTTTCCGCCGTCATGCCGGGCCTTGCCAGCACCCGTTCGCGCTGCTGCTCGGCCGGGGCGGACACGACGGCAACCGCGTCGAGGCCCTTGTCGCCGCCTTTCTCATAGAGGAGCGGTATGTCGAAGACGACCAGCGGCGCCCCTGCATTGTCGCGCAGGAAATCGCCGCGCATCGCCGCGACGGCGGGATGGACGATCCGCTCCAGCCGCTCCAGCGCCGCCTTGTCCGCGAAAACCGCAGCGCCAAGCCTTGCCCGGTCGACGCCGTCCGGTCCCGTCGTTCCGGGAAACGCCGCTTCGATCGAGGGCACAAGAGCGCCGCGCGGCCCCTGCAGTTCGTGGACGGCCGCATCCGCATCGAAGACCGGCACCCCCATGTCGCGCAGCATCGCGGCGACGGTGGACTTGCCCATGCCGATCGATCCGGTGAGGCCGAGGATCTTCATCCCATGATCCGTTCGCGCAAAGCCGCATCGCGCGCGCGGGGAGGGCGGGCGCCGAAGAAGTGGGTGAAGGCGATGTCCGCCTGCCCGATGAGCATCGAAAGCCCGTCCACCGTCTCGAAACCTGCGGCGCGCGCGCGCTGGAGGAACGCGGTGTCGAGCGGGCTGGTGACGATGTCGTAGACGACGCTGCGCGGCGGCGCGTGGCTGAAGTCGAAGGGCAGGGGCGGCTGCCCGTCCATGCCGAGCGGGCTGGCGTTGACGATCAGGTCGAGGCAGTGCTCCCTGTCGTCGAAGGCGAAGTCCGTCGGTTGCGCGAAGTGATCGAGAGCGATGGCATGATGCTCTCCGCCGGGCGCCAGTTCGTCGAGCATGGCGCGCGCCTTCGCCGGATCGCGTCCGGCCAGAACGATGACGAACTTGGCGTCGGCAAGCGCGGCCAGGATCGCGCGCGCGGCGCCGCCGGTACCCAGCACGCGTGCCATGCGGAACAGGTGGACCTTTTCGATCTCTGCCCGCACCGGTTCCAGGAAGCCGGGCGCATCGGTGTTGTAGCCGGTCAGTGTGCCGTCTGCTTCCCGCACCACGGTGTTCACCGCGCCGATCCGTGCTGCCAGTGTATCGAGCCGGTCGAGCAGGGGAACGATCGTCAGCTTGTGCGGCATCGTCACGTTGCAGCCGCGCCAGTTCGGGTCGGCGCGGCGCTGTTCCAGATAGCCACCCAGCTCGTCGAGCCGCACCAGGCACGGATCGTAGCGACCTTCCATGTCCAGTTCGGAAAGCCAGAAGCCATGGATCGCGGGCGATTTCGATTGTGCGATGGGGTCGCCGATCACTTCGGCATAAGGCACGCTCACGTTTCCAGCACTCCCAGCTTGCGCAATGCCGCCTGCACCTTGAGCAGCGGCATGCCGAGGATCGTGAAATAGTCGCCCTCGATCCGCTCGAACAGCTGGACGCCGCGCGCCTCGATGCGGAAGCATCCTACGCAAGCCGCGATCTGCGGCCACTCGGCATCAAGATAGCGGTCGATGAAATCCGGCGAAAGCTGCGCCACGTGGAGATCGGCGCGTGCCGCTTCGACCCAGACCACTTCGCCGTTCCGCACGAGGGCGGCGGCGCTGTGGAGTTCCATGATCTTGCCCGAGAAGAAGGCGAGGTGGGCGGCCGCATCGGCGCGGCTCTCCGGCTTGTCGAAGCGACGCCCACCGCATGAAACGAGCGAATCGCTGCCGAGCACCAGCGCTTCGGGTGTTCCACGTGAAACATGCTCCGCCTTGGCGACTGCCAGCGCGAGCGCGGCAGCGGCGGGAGAGGCGTCGCCAAGCCCGGCCTCGATGGCGCGCTCGTCCACGTCGGCCGGGCGGCTCTCGAAAGCGATGCCGGCCCCTTCGAGCATGGCGCGCCGCGAGGCGCTTTTGGAAGCAAGGACGATCATGGGCTCTTTCAGATGGGTTTGGGGCCGACCTGGCCGCTTTCGCCCGCAGCCCGGCGTTCGTTGTAAAGGTTGATGACGGCCGCTGCGGTCTCTTCGATCGAGCGCCGGGTAACGTCGATCACCGGCCAGGAATTGTCCGCGAACATGCGGCGCGCATACTTGAGTTCGCGGTCCACCTTCTCGTTGTCCACATAGTCGGTATCGGGTGACTGGCTGAGCGAGAGCAGGCGGTTGCGCCGGATCTGGATGAGCCGGTCGGGCGCGGTGGTGAGGCCCACCACCAGCGGCCGCTTCAATCCGAACAGCGACGGCGGCGGAGGGCTTTCCACCACGATCGGGATGTTCGCCACCTTGTACCCGCGATTGGCGAGATAGATCGAGGTGGGGGTCTTGCTCGTGCGCGATACGCCCGCGAGCACGATGTCGGCCTCTTCCCACTCTTCCCAGGCGATGCCGTCGTCGTGGGCGATGGTGAACTGGATCGCGTCCACTCGCGCGAAATAGGCATCGTCGAGCCGGTGCTGGCGACCGGGGCGGCCTTTCGCTTCCTGCCCCAGCAGCGCTTCCAGCGCATCGGTCACGCCGTCGAGCACGGCGATGGCTGGAAGGCCCAGCGTCTGGCAGCGCTCCTCAAGGCGGCCGCGCGTCTCTTCGTTCACCAGCGTGAAGAAGACGAGCCCCGGGTTCGCGGCGATCTCGCCCATGATCCGGTCGAGGTGCTGCTGCGAGCGGACCATCGGCCAGAAATGGCGCAGGACATCGGAATCGTCGAACTGGGCGAGAGCGGCCTTGGCGATCATCTCCAGCGTCTCGCCGGTGGAGTCAGAGAGCAGGTGGAGGTGGAAACGTGCCATGAGGGTCCTTTGGCGGGCCTGTCGTCGGCGCGGGTGCCGCTTGTGGATATATGGCGGCATAAACCACGGGAGGGACCCGGTGACAACTCGGGCACGGTGATTCCTGCCCGCTGACGGGATTCAACGAGTCATGTTCTGGACAGGTTGCGGGAGTCGGTCCACAGCCTGTGGACAAGGCGAACAAGCTTTCGTTGACTCAAGGCCGAGCCAGAGTCGCGACCCGCCCTCGGGTCTGTTCAACCGGGTACAATTCGGGCAATGCGCCGTGGTCCCCAGTATCCACAGGACCAACAGACTCCATCATCCTTATATAAAATCTTCATTTTTTTGGATTGGACGAAAACGCGATGCCCGGCCTGCTTCTCGACACCCTGCGCGGCGCTCCCATCGAGGCTGATTCAGGCCGCCCGATCTGGCTGATGCGACAGGCGGGACGCTACCTCCCCGAATATCGCGAGCTGCGGGCCGAGAAGGGCGGATTCCTGGCGCTCGTCTACGATACCAACGCCGCCGCCGAGATTACGTTGCAGCCGATCCGCCGCTTCGGATTCGATGGCGCGATCCTGTTCTCGGACATCCTCATCGTGCCCTATGCGATGGGCCAGGACCTGCAGTTCCTCGCCGGCGAAGGCCCCCGGCTCTCGCCCCGTCTCGTGGACAGCGCGCTGGAGAGCCTGGTCGCGGTGCCTTCCCGGCTGACTCCGATCTACGAGACGGTGCGCAAGGTGCGCGGCGCGCTGGCGGCGGACAAGACCATGCTGGGCTTCGCTGGATCAGCCTGGACGGTCGCCACCTACATGGTCGCGGGCGAGGGCAGCCGCGACCAGCACGACACGCGCGCCATGGCCTATCGCGATCCGCAGGCCTTCCAGGCGATCATCGAGGCGGTCAGCGAAGTCACGGTCGAATACCTGTGCGGCCAGATCGAAGCGGGCGCGGAGGCGGTGCAACTGTTCGATTCCTGGGCCGGCACGCTCAGCCCCGCGCAGTTCGAACGCTGGGTCATCGCGCCCAATGCCGCAATCGTGTCCGCCGTGAAGGCCCGCCACCCGGACACGCCGATCATCGGCTTCCCCAAGGGCGCGGGCGAAAAGCTGCCTGCCTATGCCCGTGAGACCGGAGTCGATGCCGTGGGCGTCGATGAGACCATCGACCCCGTGTGGGCGGCACGCTCGCTTCCGGAAGGGCTACCGGTACAGGGAAACCTGGACCCGCTGCTCCTGCTCGCCGGCGGCGGGGAACTCGACAGCGCGGCGCGTTCGGTGCTCGATGCTTTCGCTGACCGTCCCCACGTCTTCAACCTTGGCCACGGCATCGGGCAGCATACCCCCATCGCCCATGTCGAGCGGCTGCTTGCCACCGTTCGCGGCTGGCGGCGTTGACACGGATCATTGAGCGCGGGCGCCCGGTCCGCTAGGGAACAGGAACCATGGCCATCCTTGCGACTCTCTATCCCTGGCTGAAGGCCGGGCACGTCATCTTCGTAATCTTCTGGATGGCGGGGCTGTTCATGCTGCCCCGCTACTTCGTCTACCACCAGGAAGCCGAGCCGGGCTCGGCCGAGGCGCTGCGCTGGGTTGACCGCGAGGCGAAGCTGCGCCGGATCATCCTTACCCCGGCGATGATCCTGACCTGGGTGCTCGGCGTGCTGACGGCGCTTGCCATCGGCGCCTTCAGCGAAGGCTGGCTCCACGCCAAGCTGCTGTTCGTGATCCTGCTTTCGGGCTACCACGGCTGGCTCGTGGCCTACGGGAAGAAGCTGGCCCGCGGCGAGCGTCCGCTCAGCGGGCGAAAGCTGCGGCTGCTGAACGAAGTACCCGGCCTTGCCGCCGTCGTGATCGTCATCCTCGTGATCGTGAAGCCGTTCTGAGGGGTTAGCGCCCGGTTCGTCCCGCCAGCGGAGTTGGCCCGTCATGTTCACCGCGATCGCCTTGTCCGCTAGCCTCTCGGCCCTGTCACCCGCAGTGAGGGCCGATGTGGAATGCCTTTCGGTGTTCTCCTTCATCGCGGGCGAGGACGCGAAGGAAGCCGACCGTTCGGGCGCGGTGGGTGGGCTGCTCTACTACCTCGGGCGCATCAAGGCGCGCGAACCCGACCTTGCGCTCAACGAGCTTCTCGTCGAGCTGGTGCAGTCTCAGGAGTTCCTGGACTCGCTTCCATCGCACGGCCTGCGCTGCGCGGGTGAGATGGCAGCCACCGGTGAGGCGCTCAGCGCCCTTGGCGAGGCGATGTCCAAGGTCGCGGAGGCGAACGGTCCCCGCTCGTGAAATGACGGCAGCGGTGGCGCCGTGGCGACCGGGCGCTGCGAGGCCTCGTCTCGCAGATTGACTCGTTGACCGCGTCTTCGCGAAGGCTTATCGACGGCAGCGTTCCGGCAACAGGGCGCGAGCCTTTGTCTCCTGCCCGGATCCGCTTTCCCCAAGCCCTCCGATCCCGCCGGCCGACACTCCAAATCCATCTGGCCAAATCCATCTGGAATCCACAAGAATGCACCTGAAAGAACTCAAGAAGAAATCATCGGCCGAACTGGTCGAAATGGCAGAGGAACTGGGCGTCGAGGGCGCCTCCACGCTGCGCCGCCAGGACCTCATGTTCGCGATCCTCAAGGAAGTGGCCGAGGACGGCGAGGAAATCATCGGGCAGGGCACCATCGAAGTGCTGACCGACGGTTTCGGCTTCCTGCGCAGCCCCGAGGCGAACTATCTCGCCGGCCCGGACGACATCTACGTCTCGCCCAACCAGGTCCGCAAATGGGGCCTGCGCACCGGCGACACGGTGGAAGGCGAGATCCGCGCGCCCAAGGACGGCGAGCGCTACTTCGCCATCACCAAGCTCATCAGCGTCAACTTCGACGATCCCGACGTGGTGCGCCACCGCGTCAACTTCGACAACCTGACGCCGCTCTATCCCGACCAGCGCCTCAAGCTCGACTGCCTCGACCCCACGGTCAAGGACAAGTCCGCGCGCGTGATCGACCTCATCAGCCCGCAGGGCAAGGGCCAGCGCGCGCTGATCGTCGCGCCGCCGCGCACCGGCAAGACCGTGCTGCTGCAGAACATGGCCAAGGCCATCACCGACAACCATCCCGAGGTGTTCCTCCTCGTCCTGCTCGTCGACGAGCGCCCCGAGGAAGTCACCGACATGCAGCGCAGCGTGAAGGGCGAGGTCATCTCCTCCACCTTCGACGAACCCGCGCAGCGCCACGTGCAGGTAGCCGAGATGGTGATCGAGAAGGCCAAGCGCCTGGTCGAGCACAAGCGCGACGTGGTGATCCTGCTGGACTCGATCACGCGCCTTGGGCGTGCCTACAACACCGTGGTGCCTTCCTCGGGCAAGGTGCTGACCGGCGGTGTCGACGCGAATGCCCTGCAGCGCCCCAAGCGCTTCTTCGGCGCTGCCCGCAACATCGAGGAGGGCGGCTCGCTCTCCATCATCGCCACCGCGCTGATCGATACCGGCAGCCGCATGGACGAAGTCATCTTCGAAGAGTTCAAGGGCACCGGTAACTCCGAAATCGTCCTCGACCGCAAGGTGGCCGACAAGCGCATCTTCCCCGCGCTCGACGTCGGCAAGTCCGGCACCCGCAAGGAAGAGCTGCTGGTTCCCAAAGACCAGCTCACCAAGATGTGGGTCCTGCGCCGCATCCTGATGCAGATGGGCACCGTCGATGCGATGGAGTTCCTGCTCGACAAGATGAAGGACTCGAAGACCAACGAGGACTTCTTCTCGACCATGAACCAGTAAGGAGGGGCGCGGATCATGGATCTAATCTCGATTCTCGCCGCCGCTGCCGCAGCGCCGGTCGGCGGTCTTGGCGATGTGTGGCAGCACATCATCGCCGACTTCTCGAACATCTCCGAGCCCGCCGCGTTGTCGGCGTTCGGCCAGGTGCTGATGATCGACCTGCTGCTCGCGGGCGACAACGCGATCGTCGTGGGTGCACTCGCCGCCGGCCTTCCCACGGCAGACCGCAAGAAGGTCATCCTCATCGGCATCGGCGCCGCGCTGGTGCTGCGCATCGCCTTCGCGCTCATGGTGACATGGCTGCTCGGTATCGTCGGCCTGATCTTCGCGGGCGGTCTCCTGCTGCTGTGGGTGGCATGGAAGTTCTGGCGCGAACTGCGTCACACCGGCCAGAGCGAGGGTTCGCCCGAGATTGTGGGAGATGAAGGCAGCGGGCTGAGGCCGGCGCGCAGCTTCGCCGCCGCGGCTTGGGCCGTGGCCGTGGCCGACGTCTCGATGAGCCTCGACAACGTGCTCGCGGTCGCCGGTGCGGCGCGCGAGCATCCGGGGATCCTCATCGTCGGCCTGCTGCTCTCCGTCGTGCTGATGGGCGTCGCGGCCAATCTGATCGCCCGCTACATCGAGCGTTACCGCTGGATCGCCTATATCGGCCTGGCGGTCATCCTCTACGTGGCCTGCAAGATGATCTACGACGGGTGGACCGACCCGGCGCTCGGCATCGTGTCGCTGTTCTGAAACAAGGAAGGGCCCGGAGCGATCCGGGCCCTTCTTGCATCAGGGCGCCTGCGGAGAAAGCCGGACACGCGATCCCGGCCGTTTCTTTATCCGCCGGTCACGGCAGCAGGATCGTCGATCCGGTCGTGCTCCGGCTCTCCAGCGCCCGGTGCGCCTCGGCCGCATCCGACAGGGCGAAGGTCTGCCCGATCTTTACCTCGAGCACGCCGTCGGCAATGCGCGAGAATAGTTCCTCGGCGCTGTCCGCCAGCGCCTCGGGCGTGGCGACATAGTGCGCCAGCGTGGGGCGCGTGAGGAACAGCGAGCCGCCGCGCATCAGGTCGAGCACGGAGACCGGAGGCACCGGCCCGGAGGCGTTGCCGTAGCTTACCATCAGGCCCAGCGGCGCAAGGCAGGCAAGCGAGGCATCCCAGCTTGCCGCGCCCACGCCGTCGTAGACGACGTTGCACATCTCTCCCCCGGTGATCGCGCGCACCGCCTCGGCAAGTTCGTCGAAGGGGCAGGTGAGGACGTGCGGCCCCGGCACCCCCGCGGCCTTTTCGGGCGAGCCGACATGGGCGATCACCGTCACTCCCTTGTCGATGAGCCAGGGCACCAGCAGCGAGCCGACGCCGCCCGCCGCCGAGTGGACGAGGGCGATGTCGCCTTCTTCGGCAGGGAAGGTCTCCTCGGCCAGGTAGCAGGCGGTGAGGCCCTTCAGCATGGCGGCGGCGGCGACCTGCGGCGCGATCTCCTCGGGGATGCGGATTGCTTTGGCGGCCGGGAATGCGCGGTGCGTGGCATAGGCGCCGCCGTTCTGCGTGGCGCCCACGCGCTCGCCGATGGAGAAGTCCTCCACGCCTTCGCCCACCGAGACGATCCGCCCGACGCTTTCCGATCCGAGCGCGATGGGCAGGGCGTCGGGGTAGAGGCCCTTGCGATAGTAAGTGTCGATGAAGTTCAGGCCCACGGCCTCGGTCTCGATCACCACCTCGCCGGGACCGGGCGAGGGGATGTCGATCTCCTCGCGCTCGATCGCTTCGGGGCCGCCGTGCGAGCGCACGATCATCCTGTATGCCTGCGCCATCGTCCCGGCTCCCGTTTCCCTCAGCCCACGTGCTCGGCGAAGAACGCCTCGGTGCGGCTGTCGGCAAGCTGCGCGCCCGCCTCGTCGCGGCGCTCGCCAATCTCGGCGGCGAAGCCGTGGTCGAGCCCTTCGTAGTCGTGGAGCGTGACCTTGGGGTGATCGTCGAGCCCCTCGTGCATGGCCTTCTGCGCGGCGGCGTCCACGAAGTGATCGGCGGTCGGCATATGAAGCATCAGCGGCCTGGCGATGGCGTGCTTCTCGTTCAGCATCTGGTCGATCGCGACGCCGTAGTACCCGACCGATGCGTCCACGTCGGTGCGCGCTGCAGCCATGTAGGCGATCTTGCCGCCCATGCAGAAGCCGACGAAGCCCACCTTCGCCACGCCCTGCTCGCGGCGGATCCAGTGGATTACCGCCTCGATGTCGCGGATGCCGAGGTCGAAGTCGTGGCCGTTCATGTAGTCGATGGCCTGCTTGAACTCGCCTTCATCGTACGGGCTCAGCTCGACCCCGGGCTTCTGGCGCCAGAAGGTGTCGGGCGCGACCGCGAGATAGCCGAGCGATGCCCAGTGATCGGCCTTGCGGCGGATGCCTTCATCGACGCCGAAGATCTCCTGCTGGACGATGATCGCACCTTTGGCCGGGCCTTCCGGGCGCGCGACGTAGGCCGGGATCATGCCGTCTGCCTCAAGGGTCGGGATTTCGGTGTTGGTGGACATGCAGGTCTCTCCTGTGGCGTGCCGGTGAGTGGCGGAGTTAGGCACTTGCAATGGACTTTGCCAAGCGCATGTGTCACCCATGCTGCGAATTTCCGGATAAAGGGAGGCCGCGCGGATGAAGGTCAATGTCGAGGTCGAATGCTCCCCGGAGGAAGCAAGGCGTTTTCTGGGCCTTCCCGATGTCACCCGTGCCAACGACGTCTACGTCGATGCGCTGACGGCAGCGATGAAGGGCACGGGCAATTTCGACCAGCTCAACGAACTGACGAAGCAGATCGCGCCGATGGGCCAGTTCGGTCTCAAGCTGTTCCAGCAGTTCATCGAAAGCGGCGTAGCCATGGGCATGTCCGGCGCCGGGGCAGGCACCAAGCCCAGGAACGATCCGGAATAAGCGCTCCTCGCAAGGCCGGCCGTTACCTGCTGCATCCATCAAGCCGATGACCGATACGATCTTCGCCCTGTCGAGCGGGGCCCCGCCTGCCGCCATCGCCGTTCTGCGGCTAAGCGGCCCTCAGGCAGGCGAGGCGCTCGCCGCGTTGAGTGGCCGCCTTCCGGAACCGCGCCGGGCCAGCTATCGGACCTTGCGTGTTCCACGTGGAACAGAGCTCGACCGGGCGCTGGTGCTGTGGTTCCCCGGCCCTGCGACCGCCACGGGCGAGGACCTGGCCGAGCTGCACCTGCACGGCGGGCGGGCCGTCGTCGCAGCGGTGGAAGCGGCGCTGGCGTCGATGCCGGGGCTGCGACCGGCGGTTCCGGGAGAGTTCACCCGCCGCGCCTTCGCGAACGGACGCATAGACCTTGCCGAGGCGGAAGGCTTGGCCGATCTGCTGGCAGCCGAAACCGAACTGCAGCGCCGCAGCGCCATCGCCATGGCCGGGGGAACCTTCTCCACGCAAGTCGAGGGCTGGCGCGCGGCTGTCCTTTCCGCATCCGCAGCGGTGGAAGCCGTGCTCGATTTCGGGGAGGAGGATGACGTCGCCGACCTGCCGGATGACTTCATGCCTCGCCTCGAGGGCCTCGTCCGCGAACTGGCGGCATGGCTGTCGCGGCCGCGTGCGGAGACCCTGCGCGATGGTTTTCGCGTGGTGCTGGCCGGACCGCCGAACGCGGGCAAGAGCACCTTGTTCAACGCGCTGGTAGAGGACGAGGCAGCGATCACCGCCCCGCTCGCCGGGACCACTCGCGATGTGCTGACCCGCTCCGTTGCCATCACCGGCGTCCCTTTCGTCTTCGCCGATACCGCCGGTCTGCGCGATCAAACTCAGGACGAAATCGAGGCCATCGGCATCGACCGTGCCCGAGCCGCGTTGGAGCGGGCCGATCTCGTTCTGTGGCTGGGCTATGAAGGGCAGGGGCCGCACGGCAGCTGGGAGATCGCTGCCCAGATCGACCGTGGGGGCAGGGGCAAGCGCGCGGCTCGCCATGCCGTCTCGGCCATGACCGGCGAAGGGCTGGACGGGCTGCGCCGCGACATGGTGGAGACTGCAAGGCAGGCCATGCCACGGCCCGGCGACGCCGCTCTCAACGCGCGGCAACATGGGCTGCTGGCCGATGCCATGCAGGCCCTGCGCGATGGCATGGAAGAGCGCGATCCGCTTCTCGTCGCCGAGTGCCTGCGCCGCACCCGTCTTTCCTTCGACGCGCTAATTGGCCGGGCAGCGACCGAGGACATGCTCGACACTCTGTTCGGTCGCTTCTGCATCGGCAAGTAGACCGCTTGTTCCACGTGAAACATTGCCGGACTGGCGCATGGTGCTTTGACGCGAATCCTGCTGTGCGATAAAGGCGCGCGAATGCACTCCTTCGACGTTATCGTGATCGGCGGCGGCCATGCCGGCTGCGAGGCGGCAGCTGTCGCTGCGCGCATGGGCGCACGCGTGGCACTCGTCAGCTTCGACCTTGATGCGGTGGGCGCGATGAGCTGCAACCCGGCCATCGGCGGCCTCGGCAAGGGCCACCTGGTCCGCGAGGTGGACGCCTTCGACGGGCTAATCGCCCGCGCAGCGGATGCGGCGGCCATTCACTATCGCATGCTCAACCGCTCGAAAGGCAGCGCTGTGCAGGGGCCGCGGGTGCAGGCCGACCGCCGCCTGTTCAAGGCCGAGATCCAGCGCCTCCTCCAGCACCAGGGCGACCTGACGCTCGTCGCGGGCGAGGCGGCGGCGCTGGTCATGGAGGGCGGACGGACGGTCGGCATCGACCTTGCGGACGGCACTCGCCTCGGCGCGCGGGCGGTGATCCTGTGCACCGGGACGTTCCTTGGCGGCACTCTATTCCGGGGCGAGGAACGGCTTGTCGGCGGGCGTATCGGCGAAGCCTCGGCGCAGCGCCTCGCCGCGCAGATGCGCGAGGCGGCGCTGCCCATGGCCCGGCTCAAGACCGGCACGCCGCCGCGCCTCGATGGCCGCACGATAGACTGGTCGCGCCTCAACCAGCAGCCCTCCGACGGGGAGGACTGGACGATGTCGGCGATGGGGAAGGGCAGGCGCGTGCCACAGGTGTTTTGCGCCATCACCCGGACCAACGCCGCCAGCCACGACGTGATCCGCGCCAACCTGCACCGCTCGCCGCTGTTCTCGGGCGCGATCGGCGCGCAGGGTCCGCGCTATTGCCCCTCGATCGAGGACAAGATCCACCGCTTCGCCGACCGCGACGGGCATCAGGTGTTCCTGGAGCCGGAAGGCCTTTCCACGCACCTCGTCTACCCCAACGGCATCAGCACCTCACTTCCCGCCGATGTGCAGCTTGCCATGCTGCGCACCATGGAGGGGCTTGAACGGGTCGAGATGGAAGTGCCCGGCTATGCGGTGGAGTACGACCATATCGATCCGCGCGCGCTGAGAACCAGCCTTGAGCTTCGCGACATCCCTGGCCTGTATTGCGCCGGTCAGATCAACGGGACCACTGGCTACGAGGAAGCGGCGGCGCAGGGGCTCGTCGCCGGGCTCCACGCGGCTGCGGATGTTCTGGGCCGCGCGGCGCCGGCGCTGGACCGCGCGAACAGCTACATGGCGGTGATGATCGACGACCTCACGCTTCACGGGGTGAGCGAGCCTTACCGCATGCTGACGGCCCGCGCCGAGTACCGCCTGCGCCTTCGCGCCAACAACGCTTCCACTCGCCTGACGCCGCTGGCGCTGCAGGCCGGAGCGGTAGGTGCCGAACGGCGCGCATGGTTTGCGAAGAGGGAAGAGGCGCGCGCCAAGCTCGACGCGGCGCTTGGCACCGTCGCTCCGGCGAGTGAGCTGGCGGCGGCAGGCCTGCCTGTCCGTACGGACGCGGGGCGCCTGCCGCTGCGCGAATGGCTCCGGTTCGGCGGTGTGGAGATCGCGGCGCTGTCGCCTTGGATCGATCCCGCGCTGCGTCAGGGTGCCGCGCTGGTCGAGGAACTGGCGGAGGACGCGGTCTATGCGCCATACCTTGAACGGCAGGAGCGGGAACTGCGCGACCTTCGCGCAAGCGAATCGCTGCCGCTGGGCGATGGCTTCCCCTATGACCGCACGCCCGGCCTCTCGCGCGAGATGGTGGAGCGGCTGACCCGCGCCCAGCCCGCGACGCTGGCGGCGGCCGGGCGCCTGCCCGGCATAACCCCGGCAGCGCTTGCCGCATTGCTTGTCCATGCCCGCAGGGAGGCTGCGTGATCACGACCGAAGACGAGGCCCGCGACTGGCTGCGGGCGCTGCCGGGATGCGACGAGGCGGCGATGGCGCGGCTCGGCGTGCTGGTCGACATGCTGCGCGAGGAGAACACCCGCCAGAACCTCGTTTCAAGCCGGAGCCTGGAACAGGTCTGGCTGCGGCACATCCTCGACAGCGCGCAGCTGCTCCCGCATGTTCCACGTGAAACATCTTTGCCATGGATCGACCTTGGTACCGGCGCCGGATTCCCCGGCCTCGTGGTGGCAGCGCTTCGGCCAGAGACCGAGGTGCTGATGGTCGAATCGCGCACGCGGCGGATCGAATGGTTGGACCGGGCACGGGTGGCGATGGGGCTCGGGAAGGCGCAGGTGATCGGCCAGCGCCTGGAACTAGTCGCCTCGCAGCCCTGCAGCGTCATTTCGGCCCGCGCATTTGCGCCGCTGGACAAATTGCTCGCCTTATCGTCGCGATTTTCCACAAGTGACACGATCTGGCTGTTGCCCAAAGGGCAGTCTGCCAGCCAAGAACTGGCAGACCTTCGCAACTGGCGGCATGTGTTCCACGTGGAACAGTCTTTGACGGACCCGCAGGCAGGCATCATTGTCGGCACGCTAGCCGGCGGGAAGGGTAAGAGCAGATGATCCGCATCGCCATTGCCAACCAGAAGGGCGGCGTCGGCAAGACGACTACCGCCATCAACGTTGCCACCGCGCTGGCGGCGACCGGGTGGAAGACCCTGCTGATCGATCTCGATCCGCAGGGCAACGCCTCGACTGGCGTGGGCGTCTCCGCCTCTGCGCGCGAGGCTTCCTCCTACGATGTGCTGGTCGATCGGGTGCCGGTGTCGCAGTGCGTGATGTCCACGCGCATCCCCGGGCTCGACCTGCTGCCTGCAACCGTGGACCTGTCCGGCGCGGAAGTGGAGCTGGTGAACGCGGATGACCGGGCGCACCGCCTGCAGCGTGCGCTGCGCGCGCCCGATCTAGGTTACGACGTGTGCTTGATCGACTGCCCGCCTTCGCTGGGGCTCCTGACGCTCAACGCGCTGACCGCCGCAGATACCCTGCTGGTGCCTCTGCAGTGCGAGTTCTTCGCGCTCGAGGGGCTGAGCCAGCTGCTCACCACCGTGGAGCGGGTGCAGCAGCGCTTCAACCCCGACCTTGGCATCATCGGCATCGCGCTGACCATGTTCGACCGGCGCAACCGCCTGACCGAGCAGGTCTCCGAGGACGTGCGCTCGTGCCTTGGCCAGCTTATCTTCGAGACTACCATTCCGCGCAACGTGCGCCTTTCGGAGGCTCCGAGCCATGGAGTCCCGGCGCTCATCTACGATCACGCCTGCGCCGGCAGCCGCGCCTACATGGCGCTCGCGCGTGAGCTGATCACCAGGCTGCCCGAAAAGAGGATAGCGGCATGAACGACGACCCCATTGTCCGCTTCAGCGTGCCTGGCGCGGGCGCCAGCCCGGCGCCCCGGCAGAAGCCCAAGGGGCTTGGCCGCGGCCTTGGCGCGCTGCTGGGCGAAACCCGCCGCGAGGAACCCGTTGCCGCTGCGAGCGGCGGTGGCAGCGGCCCGGCCTCGCGCTCGGGTGGGCTGGCGGTGCTCTCCATCGCCGAAATCCAGCCCGACCCGCATCAGCCGCGGCGGTACTTCGAGGAAGCCGCGCTGGAGGAACTGGCCGCTTCCATCGCGCAGCGGGGGGTGATCCAGCCCATCATCGTGCGCCCGCTCGATAACGGGCGCTACCAGCTGGTGGCGGGCGAGCGCCGCTGGCGGGCGGCGCAGAAGGCGCAGCTCCACGAGATTCCCGCGCTCGTGCGCGACCTCACCGACCGCGAGGTCATGGCGCTGGCGCTGATCGAGAACCTCCAGCGCGAGGACCTGAACCCGATCGAGGAAGCGCGCGCGTATAACCGCCTATCCGAGATGGAAGGCATGACGCAGGCCGAGATCGCCCGGATGGTCGACAAAAGTCGTAGCCACGTCGCCAACTTCCAGCGCCTGCTTGCCCTGCCCGACGGAGTGATCTCGCTGGTGGAGAAGGGCGACCTTTCGATGGGTCATGCCCGCGCGCTCATCGGCTGCGATGGAGCGGAAGACATCGCCGAGGCTGCCGTGACCCGGCAGATGTCCGTGCGCGATGTCGAGAAGCTGGTGCGCCGAAAGCAGCGTGGCGAGACCGGGCCGCGCCGTCCGCGCACCGCGCGCGAGGGCGGGGCAGGCAATGCCGACATCGAGGCGGTGCAGAACCACCTCGAGGAGTTCCTGGGCCTTCCGGTGAAGATCGACTCCAACGCCGATCTGGCATCGGGCACGGTGACGATCCGCTATTCCACGCTCGACCAGCTCGACCTCGTTTGCCAGCGGCTGACGGGCGGCGGGATCTGACGGGGGCCTGAAGCGCACCTGCCGGAGCTACGCGCTTCCGGCTCGCGCCTTCCGGTCAGCGCACCGGCACGCGCTTGCCGGGAGCGATCCTGACCCGCTTGTCCACCGCTGCCTTGCGGCGCGGGGCGGCACGGCGGGCGGGGCGGACCGGCACATCCTCGTAGACGTATTCGATGGTCTCGGTGCATTCCGGCTCGGCCCGGCGGACCGGGACCATCATCATCGGCTGCGCCATGCAGCACCCGGGCGCACCGTATCCATAGCCGTATGGGGCATACCCACCCGCGTAGGGCGCATAGCCCGCCCCGCCCGTGGGCACGGAATAGTAGCCCTGCTGCGGGTATCCCTGCCCGGGATAGTAGCCCCCTGCGGCGCGGGCATAGTAATCATCCAGATAGGCTTCGCATTCGTCGCGGTCGCGGCCGCTGTCCTCGGCCTTGTCGATCACGGCCCCGGCCGCCGCCCCGACGGCGGCTCCCGCGATGGTGCCCACGGTGCGGTTGCCCCGTCCAGCGATGCGGTTGCCGGCAAGGCCGCCCGCTGCGCCGCCGATGAGAGCGCCGCCCACGCCGCGATCGCGCGCGGCGAGGCGTTGGCGGCAATCGGCCAGCCATGCCTCGCGTGCGTCCGCCGGATGGTAGGTGCCAGGCTGGGGAGGCATGTATTCCGCCTCGGGGTAGCCAGCATCGGCCTCGTCATAGCCCTGCGCGGCATAGTCCGCCCCGGCGCTGTCCTGCGCATGGGCAGGCACAGCGGCAAAGGACAGCGCCGCCAGTGCGGCGTGGGGAAGACGAAGACGCATGGGACACCCTTTCGCGGCCGGGACACTGGATCAGTCCCGTTAGCTAACGGTTTGTCTAGCATCCTGTTGCCCGCGAGACCAAGGGCCGGGCTGGGCGGCCTTGGCGTTGTCCCGTTTCGGCGCAGTCTGGCGCGCGCGCCTTCAGATCGCCAGCGCGGCGACCTGTGCCAGCAGCTGCATTCCGGCCGCGTCCTCATCGTCGAAGCGGCCCGGCGTCGGGCTGTCGAGATCGATCACCGCGATGACCTTGCCGTCGCGCAGGACGGGCACCACCAGCTCCGAGCGGCTGTCCGCGTCGCAGGCGATGTGGCCCGGGAAGGCGTGCACGTCGGGCACCACCTGCGTCGTGCCGAGCGCGGCGACCGTGCCGCATACGCCCGTGCCGAAGGGGATGCGGATGCAGGCGGGCTTGCCGATGAAAGGCCCCAGGACCAGTTCGTCGGCAACCACCCGATAAAAGCCCGCCCAGTTGAGATCGGGCACGAACTGCCAGATCGCCGCCGCCATGTTGGCCATGTTGGCGACCGCGTCGGGTTCGCCCTGCACCAGCGCATCGGCGGCGCGGGCAAGGGAGCTGTAGAGTTCGGGCTTGGCCGCGTTCGCGGCGGGAGCAAAGTCGTACATGGCGGCTGCGTTAGCGCAACTCGCTGTTGTCGGCTAGGCGGCGCTCGCCTATCTCGATGGGCATGAACCCGATCGTCAAGAAGACCGCCATCGCTTCCACCTTGATCGTCCTGGCCGCGGCCGGGTTCGTCTACTGGGGCATCCACTCCAACACCTCCGACCTGCCGAGCGACGCCACCACGGGCCGCGATCCGCAGCTGGTGGAGCCGGACCCGCAGTGGATCCCCAGCATGAAGCTCGCCAATCCCGTCGGTTGGGCGAAGGGCGAAGCGCCGAAAGCCGCGCCGGGGCTGGCCGTCAGGCGCTTCGCGGAAGGGCTGAACCATCCGCGCACGATGCTGACGCTGCCCAACGGCGACGTGCTCGTGGCCGAGACCAACGCACCCCCGCGCGAAGGATCGCCGGGCTTCACCGGCTTCGTGAAGGACCTCGTCATGGGCCGGGTAGGCGCGGGCGAGCCTTCTCCCGACCGGATCGTCCTGCTGCGCGACGTCGATGGAGACGGCCGCGCGGAAGGGCGCTTCACCCTGCGCAGCGCGGACCTGCACTCGCCTTCCGGCATGGCCTACCGCGATGGCAGGCTCTACGTCGCTAACCACGACGCGGTCTATGAGTTCGCCTTCCAGCCGGGCGCCGTCTCGATCGAAGGCAAGCCGCTGCGCAAGCTGATGGACATGCCGGGCGGCGGCCACTGGATGCGCAATCTCCTGCTGAGCGCGGACGGCAAGCACCTCTACGTGGCGGTCGGATCGAAGACCAACATCGCCGACGACGGGATGGAGGCCGAGGAAGGCCGCGCGATGATCTGGGAGGTCGACATCGACACCGGCCGCCGCCGCCAGTTCGCCGCCGGCATGCGCAATCCCAACGGAATGGCGTGGAACCCCTCCACCGGGGAGATGTGGGCGACCGTGCAGGAGCGGGACATGCTCGGCCCCGATCTCGTGCCCGATTACCTGACCAACGTGCCGGTTGGCGCGCAGTACGGCTGGCCCTGGGTCTACTGGAAGAACACGTTCGACGAGCGGGTCGAATGGCCGATGCAGACCTACATGATCGAATATACGCGCAAGCCCGAGTATGCAATGGGCGCGCATGTCTCGGTGCTGGGGCTGGCTTTCGCGAACGGCGGCAACCGCATGGGCGAGGGGTACGCGAACGGGGCGTTCATCGCGCGGCACGGTTCTTGGAACCGGCGTCCGGCGGCAGGCTATGACGTGGTATTCGTGCCTTTCGACGCCAACGGCAACCCACGGGACGTAAAGCCGCAGCCGGTCCTCACCGGCTTCCTGAAGGACAACGGCGAGACACGGGGCCGGCCTACCTGGGTCACTTTCGACAAGGGCGGCGCGCTGCTGGTGAGCGACGACACCGCCGGGATCGTCTGGCGCGTGGTGTCGCCCGGCGCGCAGCCATCCGCCGCGATCCGGCCGGTCGAGACCGAGCACATGAAGCCGCTCAAGGAAATCAAGGATCCCACCGCGCCCGGGCAGATGATCGGCGGCTTCCGCAAGGAAGTGGACAAGCTGCTGCCGTGAGGCGGTATTCGGACGAAGGGCGCCTTTCCGGGCGTCCCTCTTTGCCGACGGTCCGTGGCGTCAGATCGCCTTGCCGGCCCGCCCCGCCAGTTCGTTGACGTATTGCCAGGCGACACGGCCGGAGCGGGCTCCGCGGCGGCGCGACCATTCGAGCGCGTCGGCCTGGTCCCAGTCAAGGGCGAAATCCTGCGCATAGCCGCCGATGATGGCGAGATAGGCGTCCTGGTCGCAGTTGTGGAAGCCGATCGAAAGGCCGAAGCGGTCGGCCAGCGCGAGCTTCTCGTCCACGATGTCGCGGGCGTTGATCGGGTCGTCCTGCTCGGCCATCGTGCGGCCCACGATCGCCCGGCGGTTGGAAGTGACGGCAAGGCGCACGTTCGCGGGCCGCGCCTCGACACCGCCTTCCAGCCATGAACGCAGGATGCGCGGGCCTGCGCCGTCCCCTTCCTCGAAGCCGAGATCGTCGATGAAGACGAGGAAGCTGCGCTCCACCGTGCCGAGCGCGGCGAAAAGGGCGGAGACGCCCGAAAGCGCTTCCTGCGCCACCTGCACCAGCGCGATCCGGCCGGGATGCGCCTGGTCTGCGGCCTTTACCGCAGCGCGCAGCACGGCCGACTTGCCCATTCCGCGCGAACCCCACAGCAGCATGTCATGCGCGGCATGTCCCGCAGCGAGCCGCTCGACGTTGGTGACCACGCGCTCCTTCTGGGTGTCGATGCCGCGCAGCAGCGAAAGGGCAGGGGCGTCCAGCTTCTCCACCCCGCGCGCCGCCTCGCCCGTCCACACATAGGCGGGGTGGGCCAGCCAGTCGGTCCGCACGGGCGCGGGCGGAGCCAGGCGTTCCAGCGCCTGCGCGATGCGAGTCAGGAGTTCGGGGCTGTCGCCGGAGGCATTCGGGGCGGACGTCATCGATGCGCTTTTCCTTGGCTTTCGTCGCGGGCGGCTATAGCGGCGAGGCATGGAACACGCCACCCAGCCCATCATGCTCGACACCGGTCCGGAAGGCGTCAGCGCCGCGGGCCGCATGCTGCAGGACGGACGGCTCGTGGCAGTGCCCACCGAAACGGTCTACGGCCTCGCCGCCCGGGCGGACCGGGACGAGTCTGTCGCGGCGATCTACCGCGCCAAGGGGCGGCCAAGCTTCAATCCGCTGATCGTCCACGTAGCGGATATTGCCTCGGCACAGGCTCTGGCCCGGTTCGACGCGCGCGCGCACGCGCTTGCCCGGGCGTTCTGGCCGGGCGCGCTGACGATGGTGCTGCCGCTACGGGAAGGCGCGCCAATCGCGCCCGCAGTGACGGCAGGGCTTCCCACGCTGGCGCTGCGCTGCCCCGCGCATCCCGTGATGCAGGCGGTGATCGCGGCGGCAGGCGTTGCGCTGGCCGCGCCTTCGGCCAACCGCAGCGGCGGTGTCAGTCCGACAGAGGCCGCGCATGTCGTCGCCTCGCTGGGGAGCAATGTCGATGCGGTGATCGATGGCGGCACCTGCGAGGCGGGGCTGGAATCCACCATCGTCGCCCTGCGCGAAGATGGCCGCTGGCAGATCCTGCGGCCGGGACCGATCGCCGAAGCGCGGATCGCAGCCGTGCTGGGCATTGAAAGCGAGCCAGTCCTTTCAAAGGCCATCGAAGCGCCGGGCCAGCTGGCCAGCCACTATGCGCCGGGGAAGCCGGTGCGCCTGAACGCGCTCTCGGCCGAGCCGGACGAGTTCCACGTTGGCTTTGGCCCGGTGGCAGGCGATGCATCCCTGTCGGCGAGCGGCGACCTGGTAGAGGCGGCGGCGCGGCTCTACGCGCTGCTGCACGAGGCCGCGGCTGCGCCTCGGCCGCGAATCGCGGTGGCGCCGATCCCGGGGGGCGACATCGGCGCGGCCATCAACGACCGGCTGAAGCGCGCCGCCGCCTGATCGGCAGACGCGGTTGCACTCAATAGCGGCGAAGGTCTTCGATGCGGGCGTAATCGTCGCGTGCAGCGTCGCAGGCCTGTTCGTCGCCCTCGCGGCACTTGCGCAGGTTCTTCTGATAGCGCCGATCGATCTTGCCGATCTCCTCCTCGCGCTTGCGCAGTTCGCGGCCGCGCTTCTCGTCGGCCTCGGACTGGCTGGTGGTCGTCCAGTCCACCGCCTTGCCTGCGACGCGGACAGGCGCGGTGACGACGCTGGCGACCGTGCGGACACAGCCGGTGAGCGTGACGAGGCTGGCGGCAGCGGCCAGCAGAAGGGCAGGGCGGTTCATGGCGGGACCACCGTCCCACGCCGGAGGCAAAGGTGCAACGACCGAATGCGGCGGGCCGGGAGCGATGCGGGGCACCATGCGGGCCGGATCACGAAAAAGGCCGCCTCCCGGGTGGGAAGCGGCCTTCATTGTTCCACGTGGAACGCGGCGGTGAAAACGCCTCAGGCGGTCTCGGCCGTGTCGTAGTACTTGGGCGCGTGCTCGTTCAGGATCGCCAGGATCTTCTTGAGCGCGGCGGGTTCGTCGGTCTTTTCCATGGCGGCAAGCTCACGCGCCAGGCGCGAGGAGGCAGCCTCGAATATCTGGCGCTCGGAATAGCTCTGCTCGGGCTGATCGTCGGCGCGGAACAGGTCGCGCGTGACTTCGGCGATCGACACGAGGTCGCCCGAGTTGATCTTGGCTTCGTATTCCTGCGCACGGCGCGACCACATGGTGCGCTTCACCTTGGGCTTGCCGGTGAGCGTCTGCAGCGCTTCGCGCAGGGTCTTGTCGGACGATAGCTTGCGCATCCCGATCGACTCGACCTTGTTCACCGGAACGCGCAGGGTCATGCGTTCCTTCTCGAACCTCAGCACATAGAGTTCGAGCTGCATCCCGGCAATTTCCTGCTTCTGCAACTCGATGACCCGACCTACGCCATGCTTCGGGTAAACGACGTAATCTCCAACATCGAAGGCATCGGCCCTGGTTGCCATGTATCGTCCTTTCACCTGCAGGGTTCCCGTTGTCCCGAACTGGGAGAAAACCGGGAGGTGCGACATGAGGGCACATGAAAGCCCTCGCCGCCCGGTCAGATCACTCTCCCAACCGTCTGCTTTCGAACCCTGCCTCACATATGAAAAAGCCTGCCGAACGAGCAGAGGGCCCGGGCAGTTGCACGCTTATATATCACCGATGCGCGAAAATTGCCAGAGGCGCAAAAACGTTTTCACGTCGCGCCTCCGGACGGGCCTTCAAGGCCCTCAAATCGATGCTGTTCGCGCGAGCCGCGCCTTTGCGCAGAGCGGGACTCCGCCGCTGCGCGCGCGGAAAAACTCAGTCGCCCTCGCCGGGTTCGGGCGAGAAGAACTTCTCGAACTTGCCTTCCACGCTCTTCATCTCGTCGGCATCGGCCGGCGCATCCTTGCGCGTGGTGAGGTTGGGCCACTCCGCCGAGTACTTGGCGTTGATCTCCATCCACTGCTCGAGACCGCTTTCCGTGTCGGGAAGGATCGCCTCGGCCGGGCACTCCGGTTCGCAGACGCCGCAGTCGATGCACTCGCTGGGATTGATGACGAGCATGTTCTCGCCCTCGTAGAAGCAATCCACGGGGCAGACTTCCACGCAGTCAGTGTACTTGCACCTGATGCAGGCGTCGGTGACGACATACGTCATGAGTGCACAATCCTTCCTTCAGGCACCATTCGAGTGGGCCGCTGCTATGGGATCGACGGGCCTGCCGTCAAGCACTCTGTAGCAGCCCTGGGCCTCGCCGGCGGGGCCACGGCGGACTGGAATGGAAAGAACTTCTATCACCCGCACTCCCGCAGCTATCGGAACGGTGAGCACATCGCCCACGGCGATCTTCTGGTGAGCCCGGTCCACCCGCCGCCCGTTGAGGCGGATGTGCCCTTCCTCGGCCAGGGCCTGCGCGAGCGGGCGGGTCTTTGCGAGGCGCAGGAACCAGAGGAGCTTGTCGATCCTCACGCGGCGGTCCGGCGGGGCATCAGCGCACCATGTCCGCGAGCGCGGCGAAAGCGCCGTCGCGCCGGGCGGGAGCGGCGACTTCGGGCTCCACGTGGCGGCGGGGCGGACGCCAGCGCCAGCGCAGCGGCGCGGGCGGGCCATGCGCGCCGTCCGCCAGGGGGCGCGGCGCGATAGGCTGGAAGCCGCCCATCCGCAGCAGCCGGGCATAGCTGACAGTGGTAAGCCCCATCGATACCGCACGGGCCGGCTCGAGCGTGAAACCGGTGCGCGCCTGCTCCGCCTCCTTCCTGCTTGCGCCGCCTCGGCTGCGGCCCTTGCCACGGGGGCCCTTGCCGCCAGTCGCCCTGTCGGCCGCCGCGATCGTGCCGGTGCGGGCATCGTGCGCCTCGCGCAGCAGCTTGTCGGCGATGTCGAGGCGCAGGAGCTGCTTGCCAAGATTCCGGTAACCGGGGGGCGGACGGCGGTTGCCGGCGGGAAGGGCGGGGGCCATGCGCGGATCGGGCGCAGCCGCGGCGGGCTTGCCGGCGACGGCTGCAAGCTGGCGCCACAAGCCGATCGCCTGCGGGCGCAGCATGGCCGGCACATAGAGATCGAGCGCGCCCACCCGCACGCCGAGCCGCGTCAGCATGGTCCGGCGTGCCTTGTCGAGCCGGTCCACCCCGGTCTGCTCGCGCGGGGCCATGCCGCCGCGATCGACAAGCGCGATCAGCAGCGCGCGAAGCTCGGGCCCGGATTCCTGTGCGCGGCTGGCGTCGTCCAGCTTGCGCAGCGGTGCGAGTGGCTCCAGCGCGGCCTCCAGCCAGGCCTCGAGAGCGGCGACAAGCGCCTTGCGCGACGGGCCGGGCACGGCATCGAGCGTGCGGTCGGGGACCAGCACCGGCGCCAGCAGCGAACGGCCGGGCGCCAGCACGGCAAGCTTCTGCCCATCCCACACGATCGCCCCATCCCGAAGCGCGACATCGGCGCTGCCTTCGTGAAGGGCTTCCACCAGCGCGTCCGCACGGGTCTGGAGCAGACGCGCGAGGTGCTTTTCGGCCGCAGCCAGCAGCAGCTTGCGGTCGGTGAGGCGCGCGCCCGGATCGACCTGGAAGGCGAAGCCGCGCAGCGAGCCGATGTGCTCGCCCTCGACCAGCACTTCCTCGTCCTCGAGCCGCACGGAGAGCAGCCCGGCATCGGGTCCGAGCTTCTTCATCAGCACGGCGGTGCGCCGGTTGATGAAACGCTCGGTCAGCTTGCCATGGAGGGCGTCGGACAGGCGCGCTTCCACCGCGCGGGCGCGGGCGGCCATCTCGTCTCGGGCGAGGACCCAGTCCGGTCGCTGGGCGATATAGGCCCAGGATCGGATGGCGGCGATGCGTCCCTGCAGCGTGTCGATGTCACCCCCTGTGCGGTCGAGCTGGGCGATCTGGCCGGCGACGAAATCGGCGCCGAGTTCGCCCTGCCTCAGGTCCTGCCACAGGCGGGCGACGAAGCGCGAGTGCGTCTCCACGCCCTGCTGGCGGAAATCGGGCAGCCGGCACACGTCCCAGAAGCGGCGGACCTGCCCGTGCCCGCGCACCGTATCGGCGACCGCGCCTTCGTCGGCGAGGCGCTTTAGCACGCCAAGGTCGATCGCCTCGGGCGCAGGAGCGAGTTCGGGCCGGAGGGGCGGCGTCTCCAGGTCGGCGATGAGGGCGGCGAGACTGTCGAAGCGCGGTTCGGGCTCGCGCCAGAACAGGCGCGTCAGGGGCGCGAAGCGGTGTTCCTCGATCGCATAGACTTCCTCGGCGTCGAACTCGGAATCGTGACCGCCCGAGCCGGTCAGCGTGCCGAAAGTGCCGTCCTTCTGGTGGCGCCCGGCGCGCCCGGCGATCTGCGCCATCTCGGGCGGGGTCAGGCGGCGGTGGCGGCGCCCGTCGTACTTCGACAGGCCCGCAAAGGCGACATGCTCCACATCGAGGTTGAGACCCATGCCGATCGCGTCAGTGGCGACGAGATAGTCCACCTCTCCCGACTGGTAGAGCGCCACTTGCGCATTGCGGGTCTGGGGCGAAAGCGCGCCCATCACCACCGCGGCGCCGCCCCGGAACCGGCGCAGCATCTCGGCGATGGCATAGACCTGCTCGGTGGAGAACGCGACGATGGCGCTGCGCGGCGGCACCCGGCTCAGCTTCTTCGCGCCCGCGTGGCTGAGCGTGGAGAAGCGCGGACGGGTGACGACCTCCACGCCGGGCACCAGCGCGCGCACCAGCGGCTCCACCGTGGAGGAGCCCAGGATCATCGTCTCCTCGCGTCCGCGCGCATGGAGCAGGCGATCAGTGAAGACGTGGCCGCGCTCGCGGTCGGCGGCGAGCTGCGCCTCGTCGATGGCGACGAAGGCCATCGAGCGCTCGGTTACGGGCATGGCTTCGGCGGTGCACAGGAGATAGCGCGCGCCCGGCGGCTCGATCCGTTCCTCGCCGGTGATGAGGGCGACGCTCTTCTCGCCCTTGATCTTCACCACCCGATCATAGACCTCGCGCGCGAGGAGACGCAGCGGGAAACCGATCATGCCGCTGGAATGGGCGCACATGCGCTCTATCGCGAGGTGGGTCTTGCCCGTGTTCGTGGGCCCGAGCACGGCCTTTACCCCAGTAGGGGTTTCGCTTCGGGCCGAGGCAGTCCGATCTTGAGCCATTGCACTGGGGAATGTGGCACCGCAGCCCGCCGCCCGCAAGACTCGCCCCGACGAAAGTCTGCGCGCAAATCCACAATCTTAGGGGGGTCTTAACCTTGTATCGCCATGGGAAACGCGCAAGGCCGCTCCGGCGGGTGGACGGGTTGTGAAGGACCGCGCGTTTGTTCAGGGCGCTCAAGCAGGACAGCACCGATCGTCGCGGCGAGCATGCCGGCGATGTCGACAAGGCACCGACGGCTGCGGTCGATGCCGCGCGGGCAACTGCGCGCTCCTCGCGTGAGGCCTCGCTCGTCCTGGCCTTTCCCGCCCCGCACACTGCCGAGCCGATCCACCAGACGCCGCCGGCTGCTGTCGCGGCGCCGGCACGGCTCGCACGCTGGCGCACCGCCATCGAGGGCTGGTGCGAAGGCAGGGACCTTGCTCCCGACCTTGCCGTGGACATCGGCAGCGCCAGATGGCTGCGCGGCCTCGCCACCATGCTGGGCCTTGGCGCCGCCGCCATAGCCCTGTGCCCGGACTTCACCGCGGTCGATGTCGCGAGCGCCATGCCGCTCGACACGGCTGCAGGCGACGAGTTTCGCAGCCAGTCGATCGCGCCGCTCGCGCTCGGCGGCGACAGCGGGCGCCGCATGGGTGCGACGCCGCTGGTGCGCCCCCTGGCGAACGTGCCGGAGCGCCCGCTGATTCAGATGGTGTCCACCTTCGGCAGCGGCGATAGCCTGGCCCGCATGCTCGGGCGCGCGGGGCTGGGCGCGGCGGACATCGCGCAGGTCTCCGGCCTCGTGGGCGGTGTCGTGCCCGCAGACGGCATCACGCCGGGCACGCAGTTCGACATCGCGCTGGGCAAGCGCCCGGCAGCCGGCGCGCCGCGTGCGCTCGAGGCGCTGGCCTTCCGGGCCCGTTTCGACCTTGACCTTTCGATCGAGCGCAAGGGCGGCGCACTCGCGCTGGAGCGCCATCCCATCCGCGTCGACGAGACGCCGTTGCGGATCCGTGGAACCGTGGGCTCCAGCCTCTATCGATCCGCCCGCAATGCCGGGGCGCCGGTAGCGGCCATCCAGTCCTACCTGCGCGCGCTCGACAAGTACGTCAGCCTCGAAAGCGATCTCGGCGCGAAGGACCAGTTCGACATCATCGTTGCCTACAAGCGCTCCGCCAAGGGCGAGAAGCAGGTGGGCGATCTACTCTACGCCGGGGTCGAGCGGGGCGGGAAACCCAGTTTGCAGCTGGTGCGCTGGGGCGGGGAGGGCGGCATGTTTCCGGCCACCGCCGTCGGCCAGGCGCGCAGCGTGCCGATCGGCCAGCCGGTGGCGGGACGCGTGACTTCGCCCTACGGCGCGCGGCGGCACCCGATCCTGGGCTATGTGCGAATGCACGCCGGGATCGATTTCGGCGCGCGCTACGGCTCTCCGATCTATGCCGTGGCGGACGGCACCGTCGCGTTCGCCGGTCGGCATGGGGGCCACGGGAACTATGTGCGCCTGCGCCATGGCGGCGGGCTCGATACAGGCTATGGCCATATGAGCCGCATCGCGGTTTCCGGCGGCACGCGGGTGCGGGCAGGGCAGGTCATCGGCTATGTCGGCTCCACCGGGCTTTCCACCGGGCCGCACCTTCACTTCGAGGCCTATCGCGGCGGGCGCACGATCAATCCCGCAGGCATAGCGGTGACCCAGCGACCGCAGATCGACGGGCGCGAGCGCGATGCCTTCAAGGCAAGGCTCCGCGCGCTGATGGGCGTGGCTCCGGGCGCGGCGCTTGCCTCCATTGCCGAGAGCGGGGCAGAGGCCGACATGCCCCGGCGCGAGATCGACAAGCTGGCTGACTGAGGACGGCGCGGGAAACCCCGCGCGCGTCGTACTTCGCAACGCCCTCGCGATTGAACGCGGGGCGGTTTTGCGGCAAGCAACGCGCCATGACCGGCACTTATCCCCACACCCGCCTTCGCCGCACCCGCGCCACCGCATGGAGCCGCGCGCTCCACCGCGAGACCGCGCTGACCGCGGCCGACCTCATCTGGCCTTTGTTCATCACCGAGGGCGAAGGCGTGGAGCAGCCGATCGCCGCGCTGCCGGGCGTCTCACGCTGGTCGGTGGACGGGATCGTCGCGCGCGCGCGCGAAGCGGTCGAGCTTGGCATTCCCGTGCTCGCCCTGTTCCCGCACACCCAACCCGAACGCCGCAGCGAGGACGGGGCCGAAGCGCTCAATCCCGACAACCTGATGTGCCGCGCGATCCGCGCCGTGCGCGAAGACCTGGGCGACCGGATCGGCCTCCTCACCGATGTCGCGCTCGATCCCTATACCAGCCATGGGCAGGACGGGCTGATCGACGAGGCGGGCTATGTCCTCAATGACGAGACGGTGGAGGCGCTGGTCGGGCAGGCGCTCAACCAGGCGAACGCGGGCGCGGACATCATCGCCCCCTCCGACATGATGGATGGCCGCATCGGCGCCATCCGCGACGCGCTGGAGGATGCGGGCCACGTCAACGTCCAGATCATGAGCTATGCCGCCAAGTACGCCTCTGCGTTCTATGGCCCGTTCCGCGATGCGGTGGGATCGCGCGGTCTGCTCAAGGGCGACAAGAAGACCTATCAGATGGACCCCGCCAACACCGAGGAAGCGCTGCGCGAGGTGGAGATGGACCTTGCCGAAGGCGCGGATACGGTGATGGTGAAGCCGGGCCTGCCCTATCTCGACATCATCCGCCGGGTGAAGGACACCTTCGAGGTGCCCGTCTTCGCCTATCAGGTCTCGGGCGAATACGCGATGATCGAGCATGCCGTAACGGCAGGCGCGGCCGACCGCGACGCGATGGTGATCGAAACGCTGACCGCGTTCAAGCGCGCGGGCGCTTCGGGCGTGCTGACCTACCACGCGGCCCATGCCGCGCGCCTGCTGAACCATCGACCTGCCAGCTGAGATGTTCCACGTGGAAACATCCCGCCTCCTCCTGCGCGACTGGCGGGAAGGCGACCTTGCCCGCTTCGCGCAGGTGACGAATACGCCTGCCGTCATGCGCTGGCTCGGCGGGGTGATGGACGCGGACAGGCTTGCCGCTTTCGGCGAGCGCGTTACCCGCCTGCAGGAGCGGCTGGGGCACACCTTCTGGGTGGTGGAGCGCAAGGAAGACGGCGCGATGCTGGGCTTCTGCGGCCTCAAGCAGATCGATGCGCCGGGCGCGAGCTTTCCGGGCGAGATGGAGATCGGCTGGCGCCTGCGCGAAGACGCATGGGGGCAGGGCTATGCGAAGGAAGCCGCCAGCGCCTCGCTGGACCTTGGCTTCGGCCGCTTCGGCGCGAGTGAGATATTCGCGCTCACCAACATCCTGAACACCGCCAGCTGGGGGCTGATGTTGTGGCTTGGCATGCGGCGGCGCGACGAGCTGGCCTATGTCGATCCGCGCTTCGAGCCGCCGATCGGGGACGTCATCGTCCATTCGCTGACCGCCGCCGACTGGAGCGGGGCAATGGCATGAGGGGCAAGCGCGTGAGGGGCGGCATGAGGGGAAAGCGCGTGAAGGGCCGCTTCACCCGACACAATCGCCGCGCTGCGCCGTGAGCCCGGCGGCGGGCGGCACCCGGGCAGCCAGGCCGCTGTTCGTGGCGACGATCCTCGTCGGCAGCTTCCTCCTGTTCCTCGTGCAGCCGATGGTCGCGCGCATGGCGCTGCCCCGTCTTGGCGGCGCGCCGAACGTTTGGAACAGCGCGATGCTGGTGTACCAGGCGCTGCTGCTTGCAGGATACGCCTACGCGCACCTGCTCGGCCGCTTCTCGCTGAGACGACAGGCGGTCATCCACCTTGCTCTCCTGCTGCTCGCCGCACTGACGCTGCCAGTGGGACTGGCCACGCTTGCGCAGCCTGCGGGACTTCCCGAAGCCCTGTGGGTGCCGCTGCTGCTGGGCTTCAGCATCGGTCCTGTGTTCTTCGTCGTATCGGCGCAGGCGCCGCTGATGCAGCGCTGGTATGCCGCCGGTGACGGCGCCGGGCAGCCATGGGCGCTCTATGCCGCTTCCAACCTCGGCAGCTTCGCGGGGCTTCTCGCCTATCCGTTGCTGGCCGAGCCGCTGCTGAGCCTGCGCGCACAGAGCCTTGCCTGGAGCGCGGGCTTCGGCCTGCTGGTCCTGCTCGTCGCCTGCGCCGCCTTCACCCGCCGCGCCGCGAAGTCCACCCTCACCGCTTCGTCGGGAGAGCGGGGGAGCGACGGCGGGTCGGGTTCGGAGCCCATCCCCGCCCGCACCGTCGGGCTGTGGCTGCTGCTTTCGGCCGTACCGTCCGGGCTCATGCTCTCGACCACGACGCATCTCACCACCGACATCTTCGCGATGCCGCTGATCTGGGTCATCCCGCTCGGCCTCTATCTCCTGAGCTTCGTCATCGCCTTTGCGGACGGGTGCGGGGCGGTTTCCATGGTGAGCCGGGGCGCGCCGGTGGTGGTGCTCTATGCGGGCAGCTTCGCCATGCTCTCCACCGGTTCGGGCACGCTGTGGATGGCGGGCGCGGCCTGCCTGATGCTCTTCTGCGTGGCGGTGTCGCTGCACGGAAGGCTGTACGATCTGCGGCCCGGCCCCGGTCAACTCACGCGGTTCTATCTCGTGATGTCCGCAGGCGGCGCGCTGGGCGGCCTGTTCACCGCGCTGGCCGCGCCGCTGGTGTTCGACTGGGCCTGGGAGCACCCGCTGCTGGTCCTCTCCGCAGCGCTGCTCATGCCGCTGGAGCCGCTGCTGCGCTGGCGCGGCGAGGACACCGACCCCGGCATGGCGCGCATCGCGCTTGGACTGATCCTTGCCTTCGCGGGGTTTCTCTCGTGGCAACTGAGCGAATACGCCATGCGCCCTGAAAGCAACCTGACCGCGCTGGCGCTGACGATCTTCCTCGTCGGATCGGGGCTGATGGTGATGGCCTGGCGCGCGGCTTTCGTGGCGGTGCTGGCGATGGCCATGGTGGGGCAGGGCGGCGCCTGGACCATCCAGGCAAGCGCAAGGGGCGAGCGCACGCGCAGCTACTTCGGCATCTATACCCTGCGCGATGATCCCGACGAGCAGGTGCGCACGCTGGCGCACGGCACCACGCTGCACGGCATGCAGTCGCTAAGCCGCGCCCGCTCGCGCGAGGCGCTGACCTACTACGGCCCGACCTCCGGCGTGGCGCTGGCGCTGCGGGCGGTGCCGCGCATCCTCGGGCAGCGCGCGCAAGTGGGCGTCGTCGGGCTGGGCACCGGCTCGCTCGCCTGCCAGGCGCAGCCGGGACAGCGCTGGACCTTCTTCGAGATCGACCCGGTCGTGCTCGCCTTCTCGCGCCAGGGGCAGTTCACGTTCCTGCGCCAGTGCACGCCCGAAGCCCGGGTGATCCTGGGCGATGCGCGGCTGAAGCTCGCCGATCTTCCGCCCGCCTCGTTCGATGTGCTGGTGATCGACGCATTCTCGTCCGACGCGATACCGATGCACCTCCTCACGCGCGAGGCGCTGCAGGTCTACCGCCGCGCCCTTTCGCCGCGCGGGCTGCTGGTGCTGCACATCTCCAACCGCTACATCGACCTTGCGCCCGTGATCGGGGCGAATGCGCGCGACGGGGCCCTGCACGCGCTGTCGCGGCTGGACTACCCGGGAGACACTACCCGCTACACCCCCTCGCGCTGGATCGCGCTTTCGGCCGACCGCGGGGTTCTGGCAGGGCTTGCGCAGGGCGAGGCGGATAGCCCATGGTCGCCGCTCAAGGAACAGGCGCCGAGGCCCTGGACGGACGATCACGCGTCCATCCTCCCCTACGTGCGCTGGGACAGGCTGACAGGCACACCATGACTGCGACGCGCACCGACATCACCATCGCCGCCATCCACGGCAAGGCGCCGAAGATCCATTCCAGCGCCTTCATCGCGCCGGGCTGCCGGATCATCGGCGATGTCGAGATCGGCCCCGATGCCAGCATCTGGTACAACTGCGTGATCCGCGCCGATGTCCACCGCGTGGTGATCGGCGCGCGCACCAACATTCAGGACGGCTCCATCGTCCATTGCGACAGCCCCAAGCCGTCCAACCCGGATGGCTTTCCCACCATCATCGGCGACGACGTGCTGATCGGCCACCTTGCCATGGTGCATGGCTGCACGCTGGAGGACCGCGCCTTCGTGGGGCTTGGCGCGATCGTGATGGACGCGAGCTACATCGAGGCAGACGGAATGCTGGCGGCAGGTGCGCAGCTCACCGGCAAGCGCATCGGCGCGCGCCAGCTCTGGATCGGGCGCCCCGCGAAGTACGTGCGCGATCTCGACGATGCGGCCATGGCAGCAAACCGCGCGGGGGTCGCGGGCTATGTCGCCAACGGGCGCATGCATGCCGAGGCGCTGGGTCTCACGTCCTGATGGCGAGGGCAAGGACTGCGCTGCCGCCAGCAGAGGCGCTGCGCAGCCTGGTCGATGCGGAAGGGCGGCTTGCGCTGCACGTCACGCCGGGCGCACGCATGCAGGCGCTGGAGATCGCGGACGGCCGCCTTTCGGCCAAGGTCCGTGCCAAGCCGCAGGATGGCGAGGCGAACGACGCCGTTCGCGAACTCCTTGCACAGGCGCTTGGCCTCGCGCCTACGCGCGTCGTGCTCGTGAAAGGCGCCACATCGCGCGAAAAGCAGTTCCGGATCGGCTAAGCCGCGTCGGTGGGGCAGGGCAGCGGCCTGGACACCGGTCTCGCAGCAGTGGCCCTCAGCGTGCCATCCCGCGCGCCAGCCTTGCCAGCGTGTCGCTCATGCTGGCCGCGATCAGCGAGGGCTGCGGCGCCACGTCGGCGATGGCGCGCTCCATGGCCTCGGCCCACTGGCCCGCAGTCTCGGCATCGATGGGCATGGCGCTATGCAGGCTCATCATGCAGCGCCCGGGGTTCTCCTCGAACCAGTCGCGCGGGCCGCCCGCCCAACCGGCCAGGAAGCGCGGCAACGAGGCACGCACCCGGGCGAGATCGGCCGCGTGCATGGCGCGAAGACGGGCATAGGCCGGATCGGTGTCCATCAGGTCGTAGAACCGCGCCGCGATCGCCTCGAACACGGGCGCGCCGCCAAGGCGCTCGAACGGCGATGGCGCGCTGGCGGCTGGAGAAGCTTCGGACGGGGCGGACAACATCGATCTCCGGGGGCAGGCAGGTTCAGCTTACCCTTCTATCCAGGATGTTTCACGTGGAACCTTGATCGGGGTCAATCGCGAATGAGGCCGCGCAGCGTCTCCAGACGGTCCGCCTCATGCGCCGGCTTGTCGGAGCGGATGCGGTTGATGCGCGGGAAGCGCATCGCCACGCCCGACTTGTGCCGCTTGCTCGCATGGACCGAATCGAACGCCACTTCGAAAACCAGCGTGCGGTCCGTCTCGCGCACCGGACCGAAGCGGTTGACGGTATGGTTGCGCACATAGCGGTCGAGCCACTTCAGCTCCTCGTCGGTGAAGCCGAAGTAGGCTTTGCCGACGGGAAGCAGCTCCGCGCCTTCATCGGGATTGCCGTCCCAGCAGCCGAACGTATAGTCGGAATAGAAGGAGCTGCGCTTGCCGGAGCCGCGCTGGGCATACATCAGCACGCAGTCGATCAGCAGCGGATCGCGCTTCCACTTGTACCACAGGCCCGTCCTCCGGCCCGCGACATAGGGACTGTCGCGCCGCTTAAGCATGACGCCTTCGATCGCATCGTCGCGCGCGCGCTCGCGGATGGCGGAAAGCTCGGCGAAGTCGGCCGCCGGGATGACGGTGGAGAGGTCGAACCGGTCGGGCTCCAGGCGAGGGAGCAGGGCCTCCAGCGCCGCGCGCCGCACGGTCCATGGCAGGGCGCGCAGGTCCTCGCCTTCCAGGATGAGTACGTCGTAAAGGCGCACGAAGGCGGGATATTCCTCGCGCATCTTGCGGCTGACGGTCTTGCGGCCGAGCCGCTGTTGCAGGGCATTGAAGCTGGCAGCACCGCCCTGCGTGCGCTCATTCGCCTCGCCGCCCTGGTGGACGCCGCGCACCAGCAGTTCGCCGTCGAGCACGGCGTCGATGTGCAAGGCTTCGGCAATCTCGGGGAAAGTGCCGGAAATGTCGTCGCCCGAACGCGAGTAGACGCGGGTCTCTCCACCGGCGCGCACCACCTGCACGCGGATGCCGTCCCACTTCCATTCGGCGGCATAGTCGGCAAGGTCGACCTGCGTCTCCTCCAGCCCGTGCGCCAGCATGAAGGGGCGGAACAGCGGCAGGTCCTCGCTGCTCGGCGGCTCCGCGCCATGCGCCGCCCAGTCGAACAGCGCAGAGTAGGGCGGCGACTGGCCGTGCCAGTGCTCCTCGACGTCTTCCACCGCGACATCGAAGGCCTGCGCGAACGCGGTCTTGGCAAGCCGCGCCGAGATGCCGATGCGCATCGCGCCCGTCGCCATCTTGAGCAGGGCATAGCGCCCGTTCGCATCGAGCCTGTCGAGCAGGCGGGGCAGCTCCGTCATGACGTTCGCGCGGGTCATGCGTGAAAGCGCGTCCACCGCCTGTGACACCGTGGGCGGGGAAGGGGCCTCGGCGGGTTCGGGCCAGAGCAGGCTGGCGGTCTCCGCCGAATCGCCTACGTAGTCACGGCTCAGTGTCCAGAGCACCGGGTCGATGCGTTCGGTCAGGAGGTTGCGGATGGTGGAGCTCTTGACCGCCGGGAAGTCCAGCCCGTCGGTCAGCGCCGCCAGCGCCCAGCCCCGGTCGGGATCGGGCGTTTCGCGCAGGTAGTCGGCCAGGAGCTTGAGCTTGGCGTTACGGCTGCGGGTATAGACCAGCGCGTCCAGCAGGGCGGCGAAATCCTCCATCAGCGGACGGCACCGGATAAGTACCGATGCCGGGCGCCGTCGTGGTCAGCGGCCTCAATCATCCTCGTCCTCATATCCCACGAGAGCCAGTGCCCGGGCCCGCCGCTGGTTGAGCTGGCACCAGCGCAGCATCGCTTCCTCGCGGCCATGGGTGATCCACGTCTCCGCCGGGTTCACATCCTGCACGGTGCGGGTCAGCTCGTCCCAGTCCGCGTGGTCGGATATGATCAGCGGCAGTTCCACCATGCGCTGGCGGGCGCGCTGCCGCACCTGCATCCAGCCCGAGGCCATGGCGGTGATCGGCTCGGGCAGGCGGCGGCTCCAGCGATCGTTGAGCGCGGACGGCGGAGCGACGATCACGCTGCCCGCCAGATCCTCGCGCCGTGCGTCGGACACAAGGCGCAGGTCGCCAAGCGCGATGCCCCAATCCTCGTAGAGCCGGCACATGCGCTCCATCGCACCGTGGAGCCAGATGGTGTCGTGGTGCCCGGCGCGGCGAAGCTCGGCAATCAGCCGCTGCGCCTTGCCGAGCGCATAGGCGCCCACCAGCACGCAGCGCTCCGGGTTGGCCGCAAGGGCGGCAAGCAGCTTGGCGATCTCCTGCTCCACGGGTGGGTGGCGGAAGACGGGGAGGCCGAAAGTGGCTTCGGTGACGAGGACGTCGCAGGGCGTTACTTCGAAAGGAGGGCAGGTGGGATCGGCGCGGCGCTTGAAATCGCCGGTGACGATGATCCGCTCGCCGGCGTGTTCGAGCAGGATCTGCGCGGAACCCAGGACATGGCCAGCGGGAATCCACGTGGCGTGGACGCCGCCCGCCAGCGCGATCCGCTCGCCATAAGGCACCGGCACCGCGCCGTCCTCGGTGGCATAGCGCAGCTTCATGATCGCCAGCGTCTCGGGCGTGGCGAAAGTCTCGCCGTGGCCGCCGCGCGCGTGGTCGGCATGGCCGTGAGTGACGAGCGCGCGGTCGACAGGGCGGGCGGGATCGATCCAGCAGTCCGCCGGGACGACATGGATTCCCCAGGGCTCGGGTCTGATCCAGGAGAATTCACGGGCCATGGATGAGAAAAGGGCCGGGAACCGCGTGGTTCCCGGCCCTTGTCGATGGGTCAGCTTCGATCAGGGTTGTACCTGCCGGGCGGGCAGGCGCCCGCGTCAGTCGTCCGAGCTGGTCTCCGGCTGGTTGCCGGGCTTGCGGGCCGTGCGGGCAGGTGCCTTGCGCGCTTTGGACACGCGCGGGGCCGAAGGCGTCAGCTCGAAATTGAGCCCATCGTCCTTCACCGAGACGTGAACCTCGCCGCCGTGCGCGAGCTTGCCGAAGAGGAGTTCCTCGGCGAGCGGCTGCTTGACCTTCTCCTGAATGACGCGGCCCATCGGACGCGCACCGTAGAGCTTGTCGTAGCCGCGGTCGCCCAGCCAGGTCCGCGCGTCCGAATCGAACTGGATGTGGACGTTCTGGTCGGCCAGCTGCAGTTCGAGCTGGAGGATGAACTTGTCCACCACCCGGCTGATCGTGTCCTTGGCAAGGTAGGCGAAGGGCACGATGGCATCGAGGCGGTTGCGGAATTCGGGCGTGAACATCTGCTTCACCGCTTCTTCGCCAGCGTCCGCCTTCGACGTGTCGCCAAAGCCGATGCCCTGCCTTGCCATGTCCGACGCGCCCGCGTTGGTGGTCATGATCAGGACCACGTTGCGGAAGTCCACGGTCTTGCCGTGGTGGTCGGTCAGGCGGCCGTTGTCCATCACCTGCAGCAGGATGTTGAACAGGTCGGGATGCGCCTTCTCGATCTCGTCGAGCAGGAGGACGCAGTGCGGGTTCTGGTCGATCGCATCGGTCAGGAGGCCGCCCTGGTCGAAGCCAACATAGCCCGGAGGCGCGCCGATCAGGCGGCTGACCGAATGACGCTCCATGTATTCCGACATGTCGAAGCGCTTGAGCTCGATGCCCATGATCTGGGCGAGCTGGCGCGCGACCTCGGTTTTGCCGACGCCCGTGGGGCCGGAGAACAGGAACGAGCCGATCGGCTTGTCCGGATCGCGAAGTCCGGCGCGGCTGAGCTTCATGGCGGTGGAAAGGACGGTGATCGCCTTGTCCTGCCCGAACACCACGCGCTTCAGGTCACGCTCAAGGTTCTCCAGCGCCTTCTTGTCGTCCGAAGAGACGGACTTGGGCGGGATGCGCGCCATTGTGGCGATCACCTGCTCGATCTCGCGCGCGGTGATCGTCTTCTTGCGGCGGCTGGGCGGCACCAGCATCTGCATCGCGCCCACTTCGTCGATCACGTCGATCGCCTTGTCGGGCAGCTTGCGGTCGTTGATGTAGCGCGCCGAAAGCTCCACCGCGGTCTTGATCGCGTCGGGCGTATACTTGACCTTGTGGTGCTCCTCGAAGGCGGTGCGCAGGCCCTTGAGGATCTTGATCGTATCCTCGACCGTGGGCTCGTTCACGTCGATCTTCTGGAACCGGCGCAGCAGGGCGCGGTCCTTCTCGAAGTGGTTGCGGAACTCCTTGTAGGTGGTCGAGCCGATGCAGCGGATCGTCCCGCCCGAAAGCGCGGGCTTGAGGAGGTTCGATGCGTCCATCGCGCCGCCGCTGGTCGCGCCGGCCCCGATCACGGTGTGGATCTCGTCGATGAACAGCACCGCGTGCGGCATCTTCTCCAACTCGGAGACGACCTGCTTCAGGCGTTCCTCAAAGTCGCCGCGATAGCGCGTGCCCGCCAGCAGCGAGCCCATGTCGAGCGAATAGATCACCGCCTCGGCCAGCACCTCGGGCACTTCGCCTTCGACGATCTTGCGGGCAAGGCCCTCGGCGATGGCGGTCTTGCCCACGCCCGGATCACCCACGTAGAGCGGGTTGTTCTTGGAGCGGCGGCACAGGATCTGGATCGTGCGGTCCACTTCGGGGCCGCGCCCGATCAGCGGGTCGACCTTGCCGTTCAGCGCCTTCTCGTTGAGATTGACGGTGAACTGGTCGAGCGCGGAATCCTTCTTGTTGCCGGCGGCGGCCTTGGCCTCGTTCTTGTCCTCGGGCGTGGGAGTGCTGTCGTCCGCCGCGCCCTTCGGGCCGCGCTCCTCGACGCGCTTGCCGCCCTTGCCGATGCCGTGGCTGATATAGCTGACCGCGTCGAGCCGGCTCATGTCCTGCTGCTGCAGGAAGTAGACCGCATAGCTGTCGCGCTCGGAGAACAGGGCGACGAGCACGTTGGCGCCGGTCACCGTGTCCTTGCCCGAGGACTGGACATGCAGGATCGCGCGCTGGATCACGCGCTGGAAGCCCGCGGTCGGGGCGGGGTCGCCCTTTTCCTCGGTCTTGAGCGACTGGTATTCCTGATCGAGGTACTGGCGCACCACGTCGCCCAGATCACCCAGGTCCACGCCGCAAGCCTGCATGACCTGGGCCGCGTCGGTGTCGTCGATCAGCGCGAGCAGCAGGTGCTCGAGCGTCGCGTACTCGTGGCTGCGCTCAGACGCGTGAGACAGAGCCGAGTGCAGGGTCTTTTCAAGGCTTTGGGCGAAACTGGGCATTTAAGCGACCTTCATTTCGAGGGACGACTCTCCTTGCGGGGGAGCTTGGCGGGCTAGAGGTTTCAGCGACGATATAGGAACGATCAGGACCGTTGCGAGGTTGCCGCCAATTGCCCCCGCATCGGAGCCTTGTGACAAGGCCGGGTGGCAAGGCTGGCGCCTTCAAGATGATCGCGGCCTGAACAGCGCGTCGGCGGCGAGCCGGTGGGCCGAGGACTTGTTTCTATGGGCGCGGACCCGTTCGATCTCGGCTTCCAGAAGGGCGATGCGTGCGTCGCATTCGTCCAGCGAATAGCGCTCCAGGCTTTCGCTGGCGAGGAGGCTGGCAGCGCCGAAGTCTCCTTCGACAAGCCGCCGCCGCGGTCGATCGTCGTCGTCCATTGCAAAGCAGCATCGGACGGTATCCCCTGGCTGTCAATGGGGCGAAAGGTGTTCCCCGTAGCCGCTTGCTGTGGCAACACACCCCCGATGTCAGCTGACGCCGCGCCTGCGAATCCGCCCGCTACTATGACTGCTATGGGCTATGACGAGCCCGGTGGGCCCGAAGTGCTCCGCGCAGAGACGCTCGACGTGCCGGTGCCGGGGCGCGGCGAAGTGCTGGTCAAAGTGGCCTTCGCCGGCGTCAACCGGCCCGATGTCGTGCAGCGGCAGGGCAACTATCCGCCGCCGCCCGGTGCCTCGCCTATTCCCGGGCTGGAGATCTCGGGCACTGTCGCGGCCGTGGGCGAAGGCGTGGACGGCATTGCCGTGGGCGAGCGCGTCTGCGCGCTGGTCGCGGGCGGAGGCTATGCGCAATATTGTATCGCCGATGCCGGGCACTGCCTGCAGGTGCCCGCCGGGCTCGCCATGGACGAGGCGGCGGCGCTGCCTGAGACGCTCTTCACCGTCTGGCACAACGTTTTCGAGCGCTGCTGCGCGCGCGAGGGAGAGACGCTGCTGGTGCATGGCGGCACCAGCGGGATCGGCACGATGGCGACGATGCTGGGGCGCGCCTTCGGGCTGACGGTGATCGTCACCTGCGGCTCGCCCGACAAGTGCGCCGCCGCACTTGGTATCGGCGCCCACCACGCGATCGACTACAAGGCCACCGATTTCGTGGAGGAAGTGGCCCGGATCACCGAAGGGCGGGGAGTGGACCTCGTGCTCGACATGGTGGCGGGAAGCTATGTCCCGCGCAACCTGAAGTGCCTTGCGCCCGAAGGCCGGCATGTGACCATCGCGGTGCAGGGCGGGACCAGGGCCGAGATCAACATGGCGGTGGTCATGTCGCGGCGCTACACGCTCACCGGCTCCACGCTGCGGCCGCGCTCGGCCCAGTTCAAGACGCTGCTGGCGCAGGAGATTCGCGACAACGCCTGGCCGCTCGTCGCCGAAGGGGCGCTGCGGCCGGTGATGGATACGCGCTTTCCACTGGCAGAGGCCGCCGCCGCGCACGCGCGGATGGAAGCGGGCGACCACATCGGCAAGATCGTGCTCGAGACCTGAGGCGGTCCAAAGCCGAAGACCGCAAAGCCGGCGCGCGCCTGCGGCAGCGAAAAGGTTCCACGTGGAACGTCGCGGCGGGGCTGCGGTGAAGTGCCGCGATTTTCGAGCCTTTTACTTGCCGAATCCGCGAAGATCGCCTAGATCGACCCGGTTCGGCCGCTCCGCAAGGGGTGGCCCTTATTGTTTCCGCCGGAGATAGAGACATGAGCCAGCCCACTCCGCTGATGCCGCACGCGACCGCTTCGTGGCTGGTCGACAGCACTGCCCTGACGTTCGAGCAGATCGCAGAGTTCTGCGGTCTTCACATGCTCGAAGTCCAGGCCATGGCCGACGATCTGGCATCCAGCAAGTATACCGGACGCGATCCCGTACGCTCGGGCGAGCTGACGATGGAAGAGATCGAGAAGGGGCAGGCCAACCCCGAGTACAAGCTGCGCATGCACAAGGTGCCGCTCGCGCAGAACCGTACCAAGGGCCCGCGCTACACCCCGGTGTCCAAGCGCCAGGACAAGCCGGACGGCATCGCCTGGATCCTGCGCAATCACCCCGAGGTCTCGGACGCGCAGATCGGCAAGCTGATCGGCACCACGCGCAACACGATCGCGGCCATCCGCGACCGTTCGCACTGGAACATCAACAACATCACGCCCAAGGATCCGGTGACGCTCGGCCTGTGCTCGCAGCGCGAGCTCGACGCCATCGTCGCCAAGGCCGCCAAGAAGGCAGGCATCGAGGATGACGGACTGAGCGACGAGCGCCTGTCCGACGATCGCTCGGCGCTGATCGAGGAACTGCGCGCCGAGCGCCAGGCTGCCGTACAGGCCGCCAGCGAAGCGGCCCAGGAAGCCGAAGTCGCCGCATGGCTCGAAGCCAAGCGGGCAGCCCAAGCACAGGAACGCGGCGAGTAATCGCCGGAACGCCGCAGGCACCTTCGCGAACATGCGCGGGTGCCTGCGGGCGGGCTTCTTTCTGAACTTGAAGTAAGCGGAACGGCCTGCGGTCGGCCGCTATGCGGCGCTACAGGCGAGCCTAATCAGGCGCGCTTCTTTACGGTGCGCGCCCGTGACTGCCTGCCCTTGCCGCAAACCGGCCGCGCAGGCCTGCCAGCTTATTCCGCTGCTGCGGGCAGGATCAGTTCGGCCTCTGCGGCGGGGAGGCGGGCGATTGCCGGCGGCATCTGTCCGCCGTTGGGGCTGAGGCGCCCTTCGAGCCGCGCACCCTGTTCGATGGTCAGCGCGTCGTAGGCCACGTCGCCTTCGATACGCGCCGTCTTGAGGATGACCACCTCGCGCGCGGCGACCGAACCGCGCACAAGACCGGCGATACGCACGGTTTCGGCGCGCACCGCGCCGGTGATCTCGCTTCCCTCACCCTGAACGAGCGCGTTGCAGCTGATGTCGCCGTCGACGCTGCCATCCACGTGGAGATCGGCGCTTGCCGAGATGTTGCCGGTGATCGCGGTGTCCGAGCCGAGCATCGAAAAGCTCGTGCCCGCCGCGCTGACGGCGCGGGCGCTGATGAATGCCTTGGCCATGTCCGTCTCTCTCCTTCTGACGCTTACTTGTGGGTTCCGCCGCTGCTGGATTGGCCGGCAAACTGGCCATTGCGCGCGGCTTCCAGGAACGGGCGCGGATTGACCGGGCGGTCGTTCACGCGCACCTCGAAGTGCAGGTGCGGCCCGGTCGATCGGCCGGTGCTGCCCATGGCGGCGATCAGGGCGCCTGCCTCGACCTGCTCCCCGACTTTCGCATGGAAGCCGGAAAGGTGGCCGTACCGGGTCATCAGTCCGTTGCCGTGAGTCACTTCCACGCAGTTTCCGTAGCCGGACTTGATTCCCACGAAGGTGACGCGGCCCTTCGCGGCGGCGTAGATCGGCGAGCCCATCGGGCCCGGAAAGTCGAGCCCGGCGTGGAACGCGGCGCCGCCGGTGAACGGGTCGGAACGATAGCCGAAGCTGGAGGAGACATAGGCGACATGCGCCGGGCTGACCTGCGGGATCGAGGCGAGGCCCCGTTCCAGCGCATCCATGCGCGCAAGGCTGCGGCCCATCCGGCGGAAGCGCGGATCGACGCTGCCGTCTGCCGAGGTCACCAGCTTGATGAGCGGACCACCTTCACCGGTGCGCGCCCGGGCCGCCATCGCGTCAGGATTGAGGCCGAGATTGCGAATCGCGTCCGTGGCCACTTTCGAGCGCAGTTCGGCGTAGCGGGTCAGCCGCTCGACGAGCGCCAGCTGCCCGGCCTCGACCCTGGCGAGCTCGCTGCCGTCCGGCATCGCGGCGCTGATCTTGGTGGCGGGCTGCTCCTCCTTGGGAGCGAGGGCACCTTCGTCTGCCGGGATGTCGCCGATGTGGGCGTCGACCAGCTGTTCGATGAACTGCTGGCGCCGTCCGAGGTCGGCGGCGACCGCGTCCACGCTCTGGTGGTAGCGGGCGACCTTGCCCTCGGCCCGCGCGACCCGCGCCTCCCGCTGCGCAAGCGAGGCCTGTGCCTCGGCGGTGGATGCCTGCGACAGCGCGATCGCGCCGAGCGACACGCACCACGCGCCAAGCACCGTCACGGCAACGCCCGCCGCGATCTTCTGGCTCCGCGACGAAACACGGATGAAACGGACCTGTCCCTTCGACCGCATGATGAACTCGCGATCAGGGAACGCAGTCCTGAGGCGCTGCAGGAGCGCCCCGGCTGATGTGGATAACAAAACGACCCCGCTTGGATTCTATGTCTCAGTCCCGGATGTGCCCGCTAGCAGCCGGCATTCGCGTTGGCGAATCGACTCGCCCCGCGACCGTGCGGAATCAGGTCGAGCCGGGAGGAACCAGCGGCGAGTTGAGGGATATAACTCGGTTTGTCATTTTCAGCACCGGAACGAGCCGTTTCGTGCCTGCGTCGAACTGCCAGAATGCGACCGTCCTTTGAGCACAAGGTGACGTTCGCAAGACAGACTCGCCATCCCTGCCGGGCGGTGACAAGGCCGCGTGCCGGTGCTAGCCCGGCGCCATGGACATGCAGAGCAATCCCGGCGACGCGGCAGGCACACAGGCCGTTCAGGAAACCCCCGAGGCGCTCGTCGCGCGGCTGGCGAAGGATGGACGGGCCGCACAGCGCGTGCTCGCCCGCCTGTCGCCGGACCGCAAGGCACAGGCGCTGCGTGCCGCCGCCGCCGCGCTGCGCTCCGCCCATGGCGACATCCTTGCCGCCAACGCGCAGGACATCGCCGCAGGCCAGGCGAAAGGCCTTTCCGCGGCGCTGCTCGACCGGCTGCGGCTCGATGAGGTTCGCCTGCAGGGCATTGCCGATGCGTTGGAGCAGGTCGCCGCTCTTCCCGATCCGGTGGGCGAGGTAATCTCCGCCGCCGAGAGGCCCAACGGCCTGCGGCTTTCGCGCGTGCGGATCCCGATCGGCCTGATCGGCATCATCTACGAAAGCCGGCCCAACGTCACGGCGGACGCGGCGGCGCTCTGCCTGCGGTCGGGCAACGCGGTGCTGCTGCGCGGCGGTAGCGAGGCGCTGCACTCCAACCATGCCATCCACGCAGCGCTCGTGGCGGGGCTGGAGAGCGAAGGCATCCCGGCGGCCGCCATCCAGCTCGTTCCCACGCAGGACCGCGCCGTGGTGGGCGCCATGCTCACCGCGGCCGGGCTTATCGACATGATCGTGCCGCGCGGGGGCAAGAGCCTGGTCGCGCGGGTGCAGGCCGATGCGCGGGTGCCCGTGCTCGCCCATCTCGACGGGATCTGCCACACCTACATCCACGCCGCCGCCGATCCGGAGATGGCCCGCAACCTCGCGCTCAACGCCAAGATGCGGCGGACCGGGATCTGCGGGGCGATGGAGACGCTGCTGCTCGACACCCAGTTCCCCGCCAGCGAGGCGGTGGTCGCCGCGCTGCTCGATGCGGGCTGCGAACTGCGCGGCGACGCGCGCGCGCAGGCGCTCGACCCGCGAATCGGCACGGCGAGCGACGAGGACTGGGACACCGAGTACCTCGATGCCGTGCTCTCGGTGGCGGTGGTGGACGGGATCGAGCCGGCGCTGGAACACATCGCGGCGCATTCCTCGCACCATACCGACGCGATCGTGACCGCGGACGGCGAGGCGGCCGAGCGCTTCCTCGACGAGGTCGACAGCGCCATCGTCATGGTCAACGCGTCCAGCCAGTTCGCCGACGGGGGCGAGTTCGGCCTCGGCGCCGAGATCGGCATCGCGACCGGCCGGCTTCACGCACGGGGCCCGGTCGCGCTCGAAGGCCTCACCACCTACAAGTGGCAGGTGCGCGGCTCGGGGCAGGCGCGGCCCTGACCGCCCGCATGGTTCATGCCGGGATGCGGCGCGCGGGAGGGGCGGTCGGCCTGCTTGGCGGCAGCTTCAACCCGGCCCATGGCGGGCACCGGCGCATCACCCTGTTCGCGATGAAGGCGCTGGCGCTGGACGAGGCGTGGTGGCTGGTATCGCCCGGCAATCCGCTGAAGCCCGCAAAGGGCATGGCGCCGCTTGCCACACGGGTCGAATCGGCCAGGCGGCAGGCGCGGCGGTCGCGAATCCGGGTGACCGCCATCGAGCGTGAACTCGGCACCCGCTACACGGTCGACACGCTGCGGGCACTCTTGCGCCGCTACCCGAAACGCCGCTTCGTCTGGCTCATGGGGGCCGACAATCTCGCCCAGCTGCACCGCTGGAAAGACTGGCGGACGATCGCGCGGATCATGCCGATTGCGGTGATCGCCCGTCCGGGGTATGATGGCGTTGCCCTCGCGAGCCCCGCGATGGCCTGGCTGGGCCGCCACCGGAAGCCCGTGACCAGTCTTCGCGACCCGGAAAGGTGGAGCGCACCCGCGCTAGTGACATTGCGATTCGACCCCGATACGCGGTCGGCAACGGCGATACGCCAGGCCGATCCGGACTGGGCACGAAGATCAGTAAAGCGATCTTCGCGGGATGCAGTCACGCACCGCACCATTCCGGGAACGGCAGAGTGAGCGGCCTTGCGGCCCCTTTCCTGCGCAACCGGCACATCGAGCACACGATCGATCCAGACGCGGCGGTTTTCGTCGTGCGCGGGCGATCGCTGAAAGGAGCAGACACCAACTAAGATGCCACAGGCACAGATACAGCCGGCCCCTACCGGCGCAACGCCCCTCCCGGCCCAGAACGCCTCCGTCCACAGCGACGATCCGCTTCTGGCCCTCGTCCTCCAGTCGCTGGACGACGACCAGGTGCAGGAACTCGTCGTCATCGACCTCGAGGGCAAGTCGAGCATCGCCGATTTCATGGTGATCGGCTCGGGCCGTTCCACCCGCCAGGTCGCCGCGATGGCGCAGAAGCTGGGCGAACGCCTCAAGCAGGGCGGTTTCGGCCACCCGCGCATCGAAGGTCTTCCGGCCGCCGACTGGGTCCTGATCGACGCAGGCGGCGTGGTCGTGCACCTCTTCCGTCCGGAAGTGCGCAGCTTCTACAACCTGGAAAGGATGTGGGGCTTCGACGGACCATCCGGCGCGGCCTGAGGCCGGCGCCGCCGCGCAGAGGATGAGCCCGGCGCCGGAGCCTGTCTCCGCAAGGCGCGCCGGGTGCCCTCGCGACACGAACCGCGCCGGGATCGCAGCGCTTTCCCGGAACGCGTCCTTCGTGCGGCTTCGCATTCCACGATGCTTCTCCACATCATCGCCCGCGGCAAGATCGCCCGCTCGCCCGAAGGGGAGCTGCTCGACCGCTATGCCCGGCGAATCACATGGCCGTTTCGCCACAGCGAATTGCCCGACGTGGGTGGCAAGGTCCCGCCGCCCGCGCAGACGCCCAGCCGCGATGTCCTGATGGACGAGCGGGGCAAGGCGATGAGCTCCGAGGAGTTCGCCGCGCTGCTCGGCCGCTGGCGTGACGAGGGAGTGCGCGAATGCCGCTTCCTCATCGGCGCTGCGGACGGACACGGCGAGGAAGCCCGCGCCCGTGCAGACCATCTCCTGTGCTTCGGCCGCATGACCTGGCCTCACCTGATGGCGCGCGCCATGCTGGCCGAACAGCTCTGGCGCGCCACCGCCATCCTTGCCGGGCATCCCTATCATCGCTCGGGGTAGGCCCAAGCAAAACCTCTTCCCGATGGGTCGCGGCTGTCCTAGTCCGAGTGCCGTGAAGCCTCGTCCCCGCACTTTCCTGTTGCTTACGGCCTGCGCTGCCGCGGTGCTCGCCACGCAGGCGACTTCGCAGGCGTCCCTGCAGGGGAACACGCTTGCCGTGCTCGATCCCGCGCTCGACGCCCGACGGGCGCGGGCCGATATGCGCGCGGCGCAAGCGGAAGGCGCGGCTGCGCGCAAGCGGGCCGAAACCCTGGAGCAGCGCGCCCGGCAGGTTACAAAAGCTGCTGAAAGCACCGCGCGCGAAGCGGCTGCGGTGGCAGCGCGCATCCAGGAAACCGAGGCCGCCATTGCGGCGCAGCGTGCCCGGATGCAGCTCATCGCCTCGCAGCGCGCGGGCCTGCGCGCGCAGCTTGCCGAGCGGCAGGGTCCGCTCGCGGCGCTGACCGGGGCTCTCCAGCGCCTTTCGCGGCGGCCACCATTGCTGGCCCTGCTGCGCCCGGGCTCGGTACGTGATGCGGTCTACATGCGCGCCATGCTCGACACCATGCTGCCCGAGGTGGAGCGGCGCACCGCCGGTCTGCGGCAGGCGATCGAGCGAGGCCGCGCGCTGGAAGGGCAGGCGCGCGCCGCCGCCGCCGCGCTCGGCGCTGCGCAGGAACAGATGCGCCAGCGCCGGCGGCACCTGACCGCGCTTGAAACCCGCCAGCGGCTCGACGGGCGGGAAGCGACCGGGATCGCCGCGCGCGAAGGGGACCGCGCTCTCGCGCTGGCGGAAAAGGCCCGCGATCTTGGAGCGCTGGTGAAGGAAATGGGGCGGCAGGGACAATTGCGCGCGCAGCTTGGCGCACTGCCCGGACCCATCGCGCGGCCTCTTCGGCCCGAGGAAGCGCGAGTGCCCGCCGCCGCGCAGTTCGTGCCGCCGCCACAGGGGCTCCCCGCCTATATCCTGCCCGTGACCGGCCGTCTGGTCACCGGGTTCGGCGAGGATGCGCCCGGCCAGTCGCGCTCGGCGGGGCTGGTGCTGGCGCCGCGCCCCATGGCGCAGGCGGTGTCTCCCGCGCCGGGCCGGGTGGCCTTTGCCGGGCCCTATCGCGGCTACGACCGGATCGTCATCATCCAGCACGAAGGCGGCTGGACCTCGCTCGTCACCGGCCTGGCCAAGCTTGACGTACAGGTCGGGGAGGGCGTCCTTGCGGGATCGCCGATCGGCAACGCTGGGCCCCGCGCACCCCGCGTCATGGTCGAGCTTCGGCGCGAGGGCGAGCCGGTGAACCCGCTCCAATTCGTCCGTTCGCTCTGACGCGGCGATGTTTCACGTGGAACCTGCCCTTTCCAGTCCCGCGATCGCACCCATATGAGGGCACGAGCATTAAAGCACGGGGCCCCGTTCCGCTGGCGTTCACCGCGCCGGGGCGATAGGATGGGCCCGAACCCTGACCGGCCGCGCCGCCGGATGACGTTGAAAGAGTCGCCGATGAAGACCCCGTTCCGTCCCGCTGCATTCCTCAAGGCCGCGCTGCTGGTTTCCGCCGTGGCCGTGCTGCCCGCAGCGACCTCGGGGCTCGCCGCAGTCGATACCCGCGCCGCGCACGAGTTCGACAAGCTCTTCACCATCTACGAGATCGTGAAGGAGAACTATGTCGACCAGGTGGACGACGACAAGCTGCTCAAGGGCGCGATCGACGGGATGCTGGCCAGCCTCGATCCCCACTCGAACTATCTCGACGGTCCCTCGCTCCAGCGGCTGGAGACGATGATCGACGGCAAGTATACCGGCCTCGGCCTCTCCGTGATTGAGGACGAGGGCGCGGTGAAGATCATCTCGCCGTTCAAGGGCAGCCCGGCCGAGAAGGCAGGGCTCAAGGCCGGCGACTACATCACCCACCTCGACGGCGTGCTCTATTACGAGCGCGATCTGGACGAGGCCGTGTCGAAGATGCGCGGCGCGGCCGGAACCTCGATCCGGCTGACGATCTTCCGCCAGGGCCGCGACGAGCCTTTCGACGTCACCGTGACGCGCGGCGTCATCGAGCTCGAGCCGGTCACCTGGGAGCTGAAGGACGGCGTGGGCGTGATTTCGGTGAACGAGTTCTCGCGCGATGTGGGCAACGACGTGAACAACGCGCTGACCGACCTCAAGAAGCAGGCTGCGCTCAAGACCGGCGGCAAGCTCGCAGGGATCGTGCTGGACCTGCGCTCGAACCCGGGCGGCTCGCTGGACGAGGCGGTGGCCCTTTCAGACCTCTTCCTGGAAAAGGGCGACATCGTCTCGCAGCGCGGCCGCAATGCCAGCGAGAACCAGTTCTACCGCGCCGAATCGATGTTCCGCGGCGATGCGGCCAAGGGCCTGCCGGTGGTGGTGCTGGTGGATGCGGGCTCGGCGTCCGCTTCGGAAATCGTCGCCGGTGCGCTGCAGGACCAGAAGCGCGCGGTCGTCATGGGCGAGCGCACTTTCGGCAAGGGCTCGGTGCAGACCTTCCTGCCGCTCGACAACGAAAGCGCGGTCAAGCTCACCACCGCGCGCTACTTCACCCCGGCCGGCCATTCCGTGCAGGAAGGCGGCATCGTGCCCGACATCAAGGTGCCCCAGCTTTCCGATCCCGACGCCCGCGCCCGGGCGGAGCGAGCGGTGCGCGAATCCGATCTTCGCGGCCACCTGATCAACGAGGCCTCGCTAAAGGACAAGGATCTGGAGACCGACAAGATCGACGATCCGCGTTTCAAGATGACCGCCGCCGAGCTCGAGAGGCAGGGCATCAAGGATTTCCAGCTTAGCTATGCGATCTCGACGCTGCAGCGCACGGCCGGAAAACCCGCGCTGGCGGCGGCGGCGTCTCCCACCGGCAAGCGTTGACGGCCGTCCCCGGCATGGCCGTCCCCGTCGCCGTCCCGGTGCGCGCCGCGCGCTGGATCGCTCTCCTGGTGCCGACTGGGCTGCTCGGCGGCGCGCTGGCGAGCGAGTACCTCTTCGGGCTCCATCCCTGCGAAATGTGCTGGTGGCAGCGCTACCCGCACATGCTGGCGATCCCACTGGCGGCGCTCGCCTTCTTCTGGCGTCCGGTGCGCCCGCTGGTGGCCGTGGCCGCGCTCGCCGCGCTCGTCTCCGGGCTCATCGGCGGCTTCCATGCGGGGGTGGAGTACGGCTGGTGGGAAGGCATGACCGCCTGCACCGCAAGCCCGCTGGCGGCGGGCGGCGATCCGCTGGAAGCGATCCTCAAGGCACCCGTCATCCGCTGCGACGTATCGCCCTGGGACCTGTTCGGGATCTCGCTGGCGGGATGGAACTTCCTGTTCTCGACAGCCGGGGCGCTGGCCGTGTTCGGCCTGCTTGCGGCATCGGGCAACTCTGGCGGAAAGGCCAAGCGATGAATAGCACCAAGCAGCGCAGCGAGCGGATGCTGCGCGTCGACCAGGCCGGGGAATACGGGGCCACGCGCATCTATGCCGGGCAGCTTGCCGTCATGGGCACGCGCGCGCCGCTCTCGGCCGAGATCGCTGCCATGGCCGCGCAGGAAGCCGACCACCAGTCCCGCTTCGATGCGATGATCGCGGCCCGCCGGGTTCGCCCCACGCTCCTGCAGCCGGTCTGGTCCGTCGCGGGCTATGCGCTGGGCGCGGCGACGGCGCTGATCGGTCCCGAGGCGGCCATGGCCTGCACGGCCGCGGTGGAGACCGAGATCGACCGGCACTATACCCAGCAGATCGAGGAACTCGGCAGCGACGATCCCGAGCTTGGCGAAGTGATCCGCGAATTCCGCGACGACGAGCGCGAGCACCGTGACGCGGCGCTCGCGGCAGGGGCCGAGAAGGCACCGGCCTATCCGCTGCTCTTCCACGCGATCCGCATGGGCTGCCGGGTGGCGATCAAGCTGTCCGAACGTATCTAGGCGACCGGGCTCCGGGCGGGCCGTCGCCTGCAGCCCCGCACGACAGCATGCGCCCGGCGGAACGATTCCGTGCGTGGACGGGTTTGTGAAATGAGCTCCTGCGCTTAAGCTATCGTTCAAGCCGGGAGCGCCCTATACCGCGGCTGAAACTTGCCGAACAGAAGCACTGGAGCCCTGCGATGACCCGCCGTCCGACCCTCGCCGCAATGGCCGCCCTCCTGCTTGCGGGCGTGCCTGCCTTTGCGCAGGACCAATCCGCGCAAGGCAACGGCGACGAAAGGGTCAACCAGCTCATCGTCTATGGCGACGATGCCTGCCCTGCTTCCACCGGCGGCGAGATCACCGTCTGCGCGCGCAAGCCGGAAGAGGAGCGCTATCGCATCCCCGAGCCGCTGCGCGGGATCGACCAGCCTCAGGCCGATGCGTGGACGAACAAGGTGCAGGCCTATGAAACCGTGGGCGCCTTCGGCAACCTCAGCTGTTCGCCGGTCGGCCCGGGCGGTTCGCTGGGCTGCACCCAGAGCCTGATCGACAAGGCATATGCCGAGCGCGCGAACGGGTCGGAGGTGCGCTTTGGCGAACTGATCGCGGCGGAGCGGGAGAAGCGGCTCTCCACCATCGATACCGATGCCGCCGAGCAGCAGGCGCGCGTGGAAGAGGCTGAGAAGGCCTACTTCGAGCAGCGCCAGCGCCAGGCTGCCGAACAGGCGGCGGCAGAGGACGCCGCTGCCGCGCCAGCCTCCAGCCCATCGACCTCGCAGGGACAGTAAGGGCAGGCGCAGCGGTGGGCCTTTCGCACGCTCGACCGGATCGCAAGCCCTGCTTCGCACCCTGAAACCGTAACCCGCTTGCCCGCGCTGGCCGGATGCGCTCATTCGCTGTCGCGCGGTTCAAGCGGGCGCATGGGTGAGGGACGCGATGGTCGTGATGGGTTCGATCGATATCTTGCACGCCGCGGCCGGGCTGCTCGTGGGCGCGCTGGTGGGATTGACGGGTGTGGGCGGCGGTTCGCTGATGACCCCGCTGCTGGTGCTGATGTTCGGTGTAAGCGCAAAGACGGCCGTGGGCACCGATCTGCTGTTCGCGGCGATCACGAAGATCGCGGGATCCACCGTCCATGGCTCGCGCGAGACGGTCGACTGGGGGATCGTGCGCCGCCTTGCCGCCGGCAGCATCCCCGCCGCTCTGGCGACGCTCGCCGCGCTGGCCTGGGTGGGCAGGATCGGACAGTCGGCCGAGCACGTCATCCTCGTTGCCCTTGCCTGCCTCCTGGCGCTTACGGCGATTGCGGTCGCCGGGCGCAAGTGGCTGTTCCGCCATGCGCATGACTTCGATGCGATCCGCTCGCGCAGGCGAGTGGTTGGCGGGACCGTGGTGCTCGGCGCGCTGATCGGAGCGGCGGTGTCGGTCTCCTCGGTGGGCGCAGGCGCGATTGGCGTGACAGTGCTGCTGATGCTCTATCCGCGCTTGCAGATGGCTCGCATCGTCGGTTCTGACATCACCCACGCCGTGCCGCTGGCGCTGATCGCGGGCACGGGCCACTGGATCATGGGCGACGTGGACGCAGCGCTGCTGACGAACCTTTTGATCGGCTCGATCCCGGGCGTCGTGGCGGGCAGCTACCTGTCCTCGCATGCGCCCGACCGGGTGCTGCAGCCGCTGCTGGCGGCCGTGCTCGCGGTGTCCTCATGGCAGCTTTTCGTGAAGGCCTATGCGCCCGAGAAGGTGAAAGTGGAGGCGATCGCGCCGGAGCGGGCGCAAGGCACGCGCTGAGGATACGCTCCGCGCGCACCCGCGAGGTCGGCCACGAAAAAGGGCCGGAGGAGCAATCCTTCCGGCCCTTTTTCGCGTATGCCGTGCCGGGCTCAGGCGAGCGCGATGTCGGGCGCGTCTTCCTGCTTCATGCCTACCACGTGGTAGCCGCAGTCGACATGATGGGTCTCGCCGGTGACGCCGGAGGACAGGTCGGACAGCAGGTAGAGACCGGCGCCGCCCACGTCCTCGATCGTCACGTTACGACGCAGCGGCGAGTTCAGCTCGTTCCACTTGAGGATGTAGCGGAAGTCGCCGATGCCGCTGGCGGCCAGCGTCTTGATGGGGCCTGCCGAAATCGAGTTCACGCGGATGCCCAGCGGACCCAGGTCATTGGCAAGGTACTTCACCGATGTCTCGAGCGCGGCCTTGGCGACGCCCATGACGTTGTAGTGCGGCACGACCTTTTCGGCGCCGTAGTAGGTCAGCGTCACGATCGAGCCGCCTTCGGCCATCAGCGGCACCGCGCGCCTGGTGACGGCGACGAGGCTGTAGGCGGAGATGTTCATCGTCATCAGGAAGTTGTCGAGGCTGGTATCGACGTACTTGCCGCGCAGCTCGTTCTTGTCCGAGAAGCCGATGGCGTGAACCACGAAGTCGAGCTTGCCCCAGCGCTGCTCGATCTCGGCAAAGGCGGCGTCGAGCGCGGCCATGTCGGAGACGTCGCAATCGATGAGGAAATCGCTGCCAAGGCTCTCGGCCAGGGGCCTCACCCGCTTGGCCAGCGCATCGCCCTGGTAGGAGAAGGCGAGCTCGGCGCCCTGTTCGTGCAGTTTCTTGGCGATTCCCCAGGCCAGCGACTTGTCGTTCGCCAGGCCCATGATCAACCCGCGCTTACCGTGCATCAGACCGGTCATTCGTTTCTTCCTGTAACACTTTCATCGTTCGGCCCCCGGGTGCCCCGGGCCGCCGTGGCGAGGCTCCCGGGAAGGGGTCCTTCCTCGTTCGCCTGCGCGAGCGCCGCATTGAGTTCGGCGCCTATGACCATCCCTAGTCCGACAAGCCAGAAAAAGAAAAGCGCGATCATCACCCCGGCGAGGCTTCCGTAGGTCAGATCGTACATGAGGAATGTCTGCAACACCTTGGGCAGCGCCCATGCGACCAGCAGCCACCACAGCGTGACGAACGCCGCGCCCGGCCATTTGGCATAGCGCCTCTTCTGGTAGGCGTGGGGGGTGAGCAGGTAGAATATCATGTAGATCGACACGAAGATGCCCGCGCCGCTCATCGCGGTCGACAGGGCAATCTGCTCGGCCATGCTGCCCAGCCGCGGGAACAGCGTGGCGATCACGGTCTCGGCGGTGGAGAGGAGGACCTGCGAGGAGAGGGAGACGAGCAGCAGCAGCACCGACCCGAAGATCACCGCGCTCGACACCAGGCGCGAACGCCAGAAGCGCGGGCGCTTCTTCACGTCATAGGCGCGGTGGAGGATGTCGCGGATGGTCTCTATCAGGCTGCCCGCGGTCCACATGCCCAGCAGCCCGCCGATCCAGAGCAGCCAGCCGTGCCGAGCCGCGGCGACATCGTGGGCGACCGGGCGCAGCACGTCTCCCACGCGCGGAGGGAGTGCGCGCAGGATCGCATCGATAGAGGCGCCCATCTGGTCCTGCTCGCCCAGCACCGAGAGGATCGCGGCAAGGGCGATGAAGAAGGGAAACAGCGAGAGCAGCGACATGTAGGCAAGGTTGCCCGCATGGATGAAGCCGTCGTCCCAGGTTCCCCCCACCACGCGCATGACGACGCGGAAGAAGCGCGTGCCCGGGCCCGCCTTGCGGCGAAGCTTCTGCCTCAGCGGCTCGCTATGGGCTTCAGACGCCAAGCTTGCCGCGCACGTCGCGGCCGTCGCTCCAGCCCTCGAGCCGCGCGACGAGATCGCGTCCCGCCTCGGTATCGCCCTCGGGAAGGACGATCTGGAGCGTGATGAGCTGGTCGCCCCGGCTGCCGTCCTTGCGCGTCATGCCGCGGCCCTTGAGGCGCAGCACCTTGCCCGAGCTGGCATGCGCAGGGACCGAGAGCATGACCGCGCCGGACGCCGTGGGCGCCTTGACCTTCGCTCCGCCAAGCGCCTCGTCCAGCGTGATCGGCAGGTCGAGCCGCAGGTCGTCGCCGTCCTGGCGGAAAAAGGCGTGCGGCTGGATCTGCAGCGTGACGATGGCATCGCCCGCCCCGCCCGGTCCCGGCTCGCCCTTGCCCGAAAGGCGCATCTGCGTGCCGTCCTCAAGCCCTGCGGGAAGCTTGAGGTCGATGGTCTTGCCATCCGACAGGGTGATCCGCTGCGGTTTCAGCTCGGCCGCGTCCGTCAGCGAGACCGAAAGGCGATAGTTGACGTTGGCGCCGCGCGGGGCCGCACGGCTGCGTCCTCCCGGCCCGCTGCCACCCATGCCGCCGCCCATCCCGGCGGCACGGCCGCCTCCGAAGATGCCGCCGAAGATGTCCTCGATGTCGATGCCATCCTCGGCTCCGAAGCCGCCGCCGAAACCGCGCTGGCCGCCGTGGCCACCCCCGAAGCCCCCGCCGCCGAAGCCGCCGCCGAACGGACCGGCGGGATTGCCCTCTGCGTCGATCTCGCCGCGATCGAACTGGGCGCGCTTGGCCTTGTCGGAAAGCAGGTCGTAGGCGCGGGTCACTTCGCTGAAGCGCTCGGCCGCGCGAGGATTGTCCTTGTTGGTGTCCGGGTGCAGCTCCTTCGCAAGCTTGCGGTAGGCGGACTTGATGTCCTTCTCGCTCGCGCCGCGCGACACGCCAAGTATGGAATAGGGATCTGCTGCCATAATGACTGCCTAGCTAGGTTGCGGCGGGCATTTGGACAAGCCTGACGATAAGGGGGAGGAACGGGGGCATCGCGATTGTCGCTAGTCGCGGGCAACTTGCGGGAGGGGCCAGGGTTTCCTACCCCGTCGCGGCATGGCCCGCGCCTCGCGTCCGTTGTTCCCGATCAAGGCGAGGTTCGGGCGGCGGCGGCAGGCGAGGCCATTCCTAACCAATCGCAAGGCAGTCCAGACCCGTGTCCACATCCTCCCCCACCGATGCCCCTTCCGCCATCGACGCCGAGCAGCTGCGTGAGGTGATCCCGCACGGCGACCCCTTCGCCCTGTTCGCGCAGTGGTACGATGAGGCGCGGCCGCTGGAGGAGGATTCGAACGCGATGGCGCTTGCCACCGCGACACCCGACGGGCTGCCTTCGGTCCGCATGGTGCTCCTCAAGGGCCACGGACCCGACGGCTTTGTGTTCTATACCAATGGCCGCAGCCGCAAGGGCCGCGAGCTTGCCGCCAACCCGAACGTCGCCCTCCTGTTCCATTGGAAAAGCCTGCGCCGTCAGATCCGCATCGAGGGTCCCGTCTCGCCGGTGAGCCCGGCCGAGGCGGATGCCTATTTCCATTCGCGCGCACGCGATTCGCAGCTGGGCGCCGTTGCCTCCGACCAGTCCTCCACGCTCGATACGCGCGCCACCTTCCTCACGCGGTACGAGGAGGCGCGCAGCCGCTTCGCCGGTGCCCAGGTGGAGCGGCCGGCGCACTGGAGCGGCTGGCGCGTGCGCCCGCTCGCCATCGAGTTCTGGCACGACCGCCCCTATCGCCTGCACGAACGCCGCCGCTTCGAGCACGGGCCCGAAGGGTGGGCCAGCACGCTGCTCTACCCGTGAGCGCACCCGAGGCGGCCCGGCTCAACCGCAGCGCCGCGCTGGCGAGCATCGCGGCGGCGTGCCTGCTGCTGGCGATCAAGGGCTATGCGGCCTGGTCCACCGGCTCCACGGCAATGCTGGGCAGTCTTGCCGACACGGTGCTCGACCTTGTCGCCAGCGTCGCCACTCTCGTCGGCGTGTGGATCGCCGCCCAGCCTGCGGACGACAAGCACAGCTTCGGCCACGGCAAGGCCGAAGCTATCGCCGCGCTGTTCCAGATCGTGCTGATCTCCATCTCGGCGCTGGCCATCGGCGCGCGGGCGGTGGAACAGCTCTTCGTCGGCCACCGGGTGGAGGCTGCGCACGAAGGCATCGGCGCCTCGATCGCGGCGATCGTGGTGACCGGCGCGCTGATCGCCTGGCAGAAGCATGTCGTGCGCCGCACCCGAAGCCTCGCGATCACCACCGACAGCGTCCACTACCAGTCGGACCTGCTGCTGAACGTGGCGGTGATCGCCGCCCTCGTGCTGGACGGCTACATCGGCCTGCCCCAAGCGGACCCGCTGTTCGGTCTCGGCATCGCCTTGTGGCTGGGGTGGAGCGGGTGGAGCGCGTCCGAACAGGTCATCGACCAGCTGATGGACCACGAATGGCCGCCACAGAAGAAGAGCGTGCTGCTCGACATCCTGGCCACCGACCCCAACATCAGCGGCGTCCATGACCTGCGCACGCGCACTTCGGGCAACCGCGACTTCGTGCAGTTCCACATCTGGGTCCACCCGGAGATGACCGTGCGCGAGGCGCACCGGGTAATGGCGGGGATCGAAGCGTCGCTGCGCGGCGCCTTTCCCGACGCCGAAATCCTCATCCACACCGATCCCGAAGGGCTCGTTGACGAGGCAGGACCGGCGGGCAAGGACGTGCTGCCGCCGATCCGCGTGAACTAGCGCCGCAGCGCCTTGCCGGTCTTCATCTGCCCTGAGAAAGCGGGCGTGCTCACTTTCCCTTGAGCGCTCCCACGCAGGCGGCGCGGTCCACGTCCTGTCCGTCGGAGGAGCGGCGGGCATCGACATAGCTGGCGCGCGGCTCCTTGGAACTGGTGCTGGGATAGAGGAACACGTCGAGCACGCAGGCCGTCCCGGTGAACTGCAGCTTGCGCGCGTCTCCCTCCCACACGTCGAGGCGCGGCTCGCCGAAAAGGCGCACCAGCTGGCTTTGGCTGGCGCCGATCACGCCTTCCAGGCCCGGCACGTTCTGCACGGCGGCATCGCGGGGCGTGGTTCGCGTGGGCTGGCGCACCGGAGGAACGGCGGAGGTGCGCTTGGGCGGCCGGGGCGCGCTCGCCACGCCGCCGCTGCCCGAGGAGCAGGCCGCGAGCGCCATCGCCAGGCCCAGCGCGAGCGAGACGGAAAGAACGCGGCGGAGGCTGCTTGACGGGCGGGCAGGGCCGGTGACGGTCGTGAACATGGTCCAGGCGACATCGCGCGGCGCACCGGGCGAGTCAACGCTCCTTCGCCGGACATGCGCCTGATTGCGGCGAATGCAGGTCAGGGGCGTCCGGGCAGGGGCCGTACATCCGCAGACCCTGCTTCCGCTGTGAACCTTGTCCCTTCGCGCCGCGCAGGCTAGGCGCAGGGAATACCGCTCTTATCCGAAGGATCTTACGCCCCTCATGACGCAACCCAAGCTGGACGTCATCGCCATCGGCAATGCCATCATCGACGTCATCGCCCATTGCCCCGAAACCCTGATCGACGAACTCGGCCTCACCCACGGCGGCATGCAGCTGATCGATGCCGAGCAGGCGCGCACGCTGTATGCCGCGATGGGCCCCGGGCGCGAGGTTTCGGGCGGTTCGGCGGCCAATACGCTGGCGGGCCTCGCCGCGCTGGGCGCCAAGTGCGGGTTCGTCGGCCAGGTCGCCGCGGACCAGCTGGGCGAGGTCTTCACCCATGACATCCACGCCGCCGGCATCGCGTTCTCGGTGCCGCCCCGCGCGGGCGAGACGCCGACCGCGCGTTGCCTCATCTTCGTGACGCCCGACGGGCAGCGCACCATGAACACGTTCCTGGGCGCATCGCACCTCCTGTCCGAGGACATGGTGGACGAAGGCATGATCGCCGACGCGGCCGTGCTCTACCTCGAGGGATACCTGTGGGACCCGGTCGAGCCGCGCGCGGCCATGCGCAAGGCGATCGCCGCGGCACGCGCCGCAGGACGCAAGATCGCCTTCACGCCGTCAGAATCCTTCATCATCGACATGCACCGGCTCGACTTCCTGTCGCTGATCGATGACGGCGCGGTGGACATCATGTTCTGCAACGAGCACGAGATGGCAACGCTCACCGGCAAGCCCTCCTTCGAGGATGGCGTCGCGCAGCTGAGCGCGCGGGTGCCGGTTCTCGTCGTCACGCGCGGTGCGGACGGCGCGGTCGCGATCGCGGGAGGCGAGCGGGTCGAAGTGGCCGCGCAACCGATCGACAAGGTGGTCGACACCACCGGCGCGGGCGATCTCTTCGCTGCCGGGTTCCTCTATGGCCACGTGCGCGGCAAGGGCCTTGCGGATTGCCTTGCAATGGGCGCAATCTGCGCCAGCGAGATCATATCGCACTACGGCGCCCGGCCGGAATGCGACCTTGCGGATTTCGTCGCAAAGCGGATGAACTGAACCGAGGAGCCACCGTTTGAGCTGTCCGGCACTGATCGACTTCGAGGCGAGCTGCCTGCCCGAATACGGGCAGTCCTATCCCATCGAGGTCGCGGTGGCCCGGATCGACGGCTCCAGCCGGGCATGGCTGATCCGCCCGGTGGAGGCGTGGCGCTACTGGGACTGGTCGGACGAGGCCGAGGCGCTTCACGGCATCAGCCCGCAAATGCTCGAGAGCGAGGGCCTGCCGCCGCAGCAGGTCCTTGCCGAGATGATCGACTTCGTGCGCGGCTGCAATGTCTACGCCGATGCCGATCTCGACGAATACTGGCTCGAAGTCCTGTGCCATGCGATCCGCGAGCCGCTGCCTTTCCCGGTGCGCTACCTCGGCGAGTTCATGAGCGAGCAGGGCTTCACCCGCCCCCAGGTCGTCGCCGCGCTGGAAGAGGCGAAGCGGCGCCTGCCACAGGAGCACCTTGCCCGTGAAGACGCCAAGCGGCTGGCGCTGGTTGTGAAGCTGCTGCTGGAAGGACAGGCGGCCTAAGGCGGCCCATCCTCCTCCCGATAGCTGCCGCTCCCTCAGCGCAGCGCCTTGCCGAACGCGGCCAGGTTGCCGTCGGCGTCGGGATCGGCGGGCATTCCCAGCAGCGTGCGCAGCAGCGCCGTCACGTCCACGTTGTCGAAGGGTGCGAGGCGACCGGCCGGAGCGAAGGCGGGCCCTGCCGCCACGAACAGCGCAGCCATCTGCGGCGCGGCGTTGTCATAGCCGTGCGTCCCGCCCGTGACCGGCTCCTCGGGCCGGGCAGGCACGATCATCCAGCCCACCTCGGCAAGGCAGAACCACGGCGCGACGCGCGGGTTGGAGCCGTAGCGCAGGCGCGCCGGGATCTCCTCTCGCGGCCAGCATTCCATGTGTTCGTGGCGGCCGCGCAGCGCCTTGGCGAGCTTCTTCTCGTTGCCTTCGGTCGGGTAGAGCGACGCGAACGGGCCAGTCTCGACCGCTCGGTAAAGCGAGGCGTCCACGATGGTGTCCAGCGTCACGTGGCGCTCGCCGGAAATCGCCGCCATCCCGTGGTCGGCGACGATGACGAGGTTCGCCTCGCGGCCGAGCTTGCGAAGCCCCTCGACGAGCGAGCCGATGCTGCGGTCCACCTCGGCGATCGCCTGTGTGGTGCGTGCATCGTCCGGCCCATGGCGGTGGCCTGCTGTGTCCACCGTGTCGAAGTAAAGGGTGACGAAGCGGGGACGTATGTCGGCGGGACGGCGCATCCAGTCGAGTACGGTTTCCACGCGCTGCGTGGCGGTCACTTCACCGTCGAAATGCTGCCAGTCCTGCGGGCGGGTTCCGCCCTCGGTGCTGGGGAAGGGCTTGGCCGAATAGGCACCGCCCCAGGCAATACCCGAACCCGGCCAGAACATCGCCGCCGTGCGGATGCCCTGGCGCTCCGCCGCGACCCAGATGGGTTCGGCCTCTCCCCACCAGAACGGGTCCTGGCTTGCCATGGTGAACACTTCGCCGGGGCGGCGGGGGTCTTCGAAGCGGTTGGCGACGATGCCGTTGCGGTCGGGCACCTTGCCCGTCGCGATCGCCCAGTGGTTGGGGAAGGTCTTGCTGGGGAAGGACGGGCGCATGGCGGCGCTGATCCCGTGCCGGGCAAGGGCCGAGAGATGGGGTGTCACTCCCCGGTCCAGGTAGTCGGCGCGGAAACCGTCTATCGAGACAAGGATGGTCACCGCGTCTTTCGACGCCTGCGCGTGAACCGGCAGCGAGGGCAGAAGAGCGGCGAAGGCGGCGGCAAGGAAAGCGAAAAGTCTTGTCATGCCCGCCCTTTAGGTCGGCAATCATGACGATGCGATTGCAAGTTGGTTCGCCGCGCTCTCAGGGAAGGCCGGTCGCATCCCCTGTCGGCGGCAATGGGGAAGCGGGGCGGCCCCGCTGCATGGCTTCCAGCCTCGCCAGGCACTGCGACTTGCGTTCGTCGCGCGCACGGGTGAGTGCATCGGCGACTTGCGCGGGCAGGGCGCAGTCGCGTTCCGGGCGCACCGGCACTTTGGCCCGGCAGCCTTCCTCGGTGGCGAAGAGGTTGTCGGCGCAGTCCTCGTAGGCAGCCAGGTCCGCATCGTGGAGGCTGCGGCAGCTCATCGTCCAGCGCGCCTTGTAGGAAGTTTCGGCGAAAGCGGTGCAGTCCTGGTATTCGGTCTGCGCCGCCGCCTCGCGCGCGGCGCGCTCGGTCAGCGCCTTGTGCTCGGCCTCGGCCCTGGCCTGCTCGGCCGCCATCGCCTGCGTCTGCCGGCGCAGGTCCTGCGCCGGCAGGTAGATGCCGTAGTGATAGCCCACGCCCGCACCGGCGATCAACGCCGCCGCCGCCAGCGAGAGCTTCAGGATGGTGTCCGGGTTCTTAGGCATCGGCCTTTTCGCGCGCCACTTCGCGCCACCCGATGTCGCGGCGGCAGAAGCCGGTGTCGAAGTCCAGCGCGTCCACCGCCGCATAGGCGCGGCGCTGCGCCTCGGTGACGGAGCCCGCCCGCGCCGTCACGTTGAGCACGCGCCCGCCGTTCGCCACCAGCCCGCCCGCCACGAGCGCAGTGCCCGCATGGAAGACCTTGGCGCCTTGCGCCTCGGCTTCGGGGATCGCGCGGATCGCGCCGCCCTTCTCGGGCGTGCCGGGATAGCCGCGCGCGGCCATGACGACGGTGAGCGCCACATCGTCCGAAAAGCGCGGCGGTTCGATCGCGGCCAGCCGGTTCTCGGCGCAGGCGTGGAGCAGTTCCACAAGGTCGGATTCGAGGCGCATCAGCATGACCTGGCATTCCGGATCGCCGAAGCGGCAGTTGTATTCGATCAGCTGCGGGCCTTTGGCTGTCAGCATCAGCCCCAGGAACAGCACGCCCGAATACGGCATGCCCTCGTTCGCCAGAGTGCGCACGGTGGGCGCGATGATCTTGGTCATCGCCTCGGCCTGCAGTTCGGGCGTGAGCACGAGAGCCGGGCTGTAGGCACCCATGCCGCCGGTGTTGGGCCCGGTATCCCCGTCGCCCACGCGCTTGTGGTCCTGCGCCGAGGCGAAGGGGACGATGGTGGACCCGTCGGTCAGCGCGAAGAAGCTGGCTTCCTCGCCCTCTAGGAACTCCTCGATCACGGCTTCCGCGCCTGCTTCACCGAAGCGGCCGGCGAAGATGTCGCGCACCGCTTCCTCGGCTTCGGCCATGGTCATGGCGACCGTCACGCCCTTGCCTGCGGCGAGGCCGTCGGCCTTGATGACGACAGGCGCGCCGAACCTTGCGAGCGCCGAAAGGGCCGCCTCCTGCGAGGATACGCGCTCGTATCCGCCGGTCGGGATGCCCGCGCGCGCGCAAAGGTCCTTGGTGAAGCCCTTCGATCCCTCTAGCTGCGCGGCCGCGCGGCTGGGCCCGAACACCGCGAAGCCTTCGCCCCGCAGCGAATCGGCAAGGCCATCCACCAGCGGCGCTTCGGGCCCGATGACGACGAGGCCGATCACGTTCGCCTCGCAAAAGGCGATTACCGCGCCGTGGTCTTGCGCGTCGAGGTCGATGCATGTCGCGACCTCGGAGATGCCGGGGTTGCCTGGCGCGGCCCACAGGCTATCGCAGCGCGGGGATTGCGCCAGCTTCCACGCCAGCGCATGTTCGCGGCCGCCCGAGCCCAATAGCAGGATGTTCATTTCCCGTGCCTTCCAATCCGTTCTTCGACGACGATGACCATGCCGACGGTTCAGGCGGGCTGGTAGCGAAGGAGACGGCGGGGAACAACGCCGCACCGCTCTCGATCAGCGAGATTTCCAACCTCCTCAAGCGCACCGTGGAGGACCGCTTCGGCTTCGTGCGCCTGCGCGGCGAGCTTTCCGGCGTCAAGCGCGCGGCGTCCGGCCACCTCTATTGTGCGTTGAAGGACGACAAGGCGGTGATCGACGGGGTCATGTGGAAAGGCGGTGCGCAGCGCCTCGCCTTCCGGCCCGAGGACGGGATCGAGGTCGTCGCCACGGGCAAGCTGACGACGTATCCGGGCCGCTCCAAATACCAGATCGTCATCGAGACTATGGAGATCGCGGGCGAGGGCGCGCTGCTGGCGCTGCTCGAGAAACTGCGCGCCCGCCTCGCGGCCGAAGGACTGTTCAACCCGGAACGCAAGCGCGCGCTGCCGTTCCTGCCGCAAACCATCGGTGTCGTCACCTCGCCCACTGGCGCGGTGATCCGCGACATCCTCCACCGCCTGGCCGACCGCTTCCCCAGCCGGGTGCTGGTCTGGCCGGTGCTGGTGCAGGGAGAGGGCGCGGCCGCGCAGGTAGCCAATGCGGTGCGCGGCTTTTCCGCCATCGCGCCCGGCGGACCGGTGCCGCGCCCCGACATCGTCATCGTCGCGCGCGGCGGCGGGTCGATCGAGGACCTCTGGAGCTTCAACGAGGAGATCGTCGTGCGCGCGGTCGCCGAATCGAGCATTCCGGTGATCTCGGCGGTGGGCCACGAAACCGACACCACCTTGTGCGACCATGCGGCCGACCGCCGGGCGCCTACGCCAACGGCCGCGGCCGAAATGGCCGTGCCCGTGCGCGCCGAGCTGCTGGCGCAGCTTGGAGACCTGGCTCATCGCAAGCGGCGCTGCGCCCTGCGCCCGGTTACGCTCGGGCGGGAGCGGCTGGAAGCGCGGGTCCAGCGCCTGCCCCGGCCCGAGGCGATCCTTGCCAGCAAGGCGCAGAAGCTCCACGAACTGTCCGAGCGCCTGCGCCGCGGCCTTCGCGACGAGGCGACGGCGAAGGCCCGGCAACTGCAGCATGCCGCCGGGCGGCTTTCGCTTCCGCTGCTGCGCCACCGGGTTCAGGCCTGCGACGAGCGGCTGGGCCGCATCGGCCTCGTCCCGCGCCTGCTCGAGAGGCGGCGCGACCTCGCGCGCGATGCGCTGGCCCCTTACGCCCGGGTCCTGCCCCAGCTCGATCCCCGCCTGCCGCTTCAGCGGGGCTATGCCCTGGTCAAGGCGCCCTCGGGCAAGACCGTGACGAGCCGCGAGGCGGCGCTGCGCGAAGCAGGTCTGGTGATCGAGTTCCGCGACGGGGAGCTTGCGGTGACGCCCGGTGGCCCCGCTGCCGATACCTCCGCTTCCCCGGCTCCGGCCCCGGCCACTTCCCCGCGGCGACCCTCGCGACCCTCGCGACCGGCGCGACCGGCGCCAAGTTCGCCGCGACAGGACGATTTGTTCGGATCGTGATGGTCTGCTAAGCATGCAGCCATGCTGATGTCCTCCGCAGATCGCCCCGCCAAGCTCGCCTACGGCCCCAACGGCTTCCGCGTGCTGAGCGCGGGCCACTACGTCACTTGTGCCGTCACCGGCGAGAAGATCCCGCTCGAACTGCTCCGTTACTGGAGCGCCGAGCGGCAGGAGCCCTACGCCAGCGCCGAAATCGCGACGAAGCGGTTGATCGGCCAGGCCTGACCGGCTGTGAGCGCACCCTCGCGGGTATTCGCGCTGCTGGTCGCCGTGGCGGTCGGCACCGCGCTGGCGGTGCCGATGATGCTGCGCGCGGCGTCTGCTTCTCTCGGCGGGCCGCTGGTCCCCGCGCCCGTTGCCCCGAGCTTGCCCGCACAGGCGGTACTGCTGCCCTTCTCGGGACAGCTCACGCAGGGGGGCTGGATCCGCGGCACGCTGCCGCAGGGGATGCGCACGCTTTCGCTGGATGGCACGCCCGTGAAGGTGGCGGCGGACGGCACGTGGTTTGCCGCTTTCGATCGCGATGCAGGGCCGCAGGCGGTGCTGCGCACGGTGCTGGCGAACGGCACGATCGGCGAGCAGCGCGTGGCGGTGCAGCCTCGGGACTGGCGGATCGAGCATGTGAATGTAGCCCGCAAGCCCGGCGGCCCTTCGGAAGCCTTCATGGCCCTGCGTCGCCCGGAACTCGCCCGCATCGCTGCGGCGCGGGCGATGCCGACGCAGGCGCAAGGGTGGCGGCAGGCCTTCGTCTGGCCGGTCACGGGACGCATTTCCGGCCGGTTCGGCTCGCAGCGCGTCTACCGGGGTGAGCCCGCCGCCTATCACTCGGGCCTCGATGTCAGCACCGGGGCCAGCGGCACAGCCTTCGTGGCGCCTGCGGACGGCGTGGTGATTCTGGCGGCAGACCGGCCTTTCACTCTCGAAGGCAACCTGCTGATGCTGGACCACGGCATGGGCCTCAACAGCGCGTTCCTGCATTGCTCGCAGATCCTGGTGAAGGAAGGCGAGCACGTGCGGCAAGGCCAGGTGATCGGCCGCATCGGCATGACCGGCCGCGCGACGGGCCCGCATCTGCACTGGTCGATCAAGTGGAACGAGGCGCGGCTCGACCCGCTGCTGTTCACCGGCCCGATGGCGGATTGAAAGCTTCTCCCCCGTTGATTTCAGGCGCTGGTCGCGAACTGTCTTGCGCCCGGGTTCCAAGCCGCTAGGCAGCGCGCGTGCAGCGCATCATCGGTTCCATCGGCCTGATCGGCTTGCTCGCCATGACGTGGGCTCACGGTGAAAAGCCGCCGGAGCCGATCTTTCCGCTCAACCTCAAGGTGAAGGCGCTGCCGCTGCCGCCCCGGCGCGAGACGGCGCGGCTGGGAGCATTCCGGCTTGAGCGCATCTGGCATCTGCAAAGCCGCTCCGTTCGGTTCGGCGGCTATTCGGCGCTGCTGGCCATGCCGGGCGAGCGCTGGGTGGCGATCAGCGACAGCGGCGCTCTGCTGCGCTTCACCCCGCCCGACCGGGCCGGACCCGGTCCCGGCGCGCGGGACCTGAAGCTCAGCGCAAAGGGCAGCAAGGACTTCAACGACGTCGAGTCGGCCACGCGCGATCCGGCGAGCGGACAGTTCTGGGTGGGACTGGAAGGCCGCAACGAAATCATCCGCCTCGACCGCCGACTGGTGATGAACGGCAGGGCGCGGCCGCCCGGGATGCGCCACTGGGGGCTCAACAGTGGACCGGAAAGTCTGGTGCGGCTGGCCGACGGCCGCTTCCTCACGGTGCGCGAGGTGCAGGGGCGTTTCCTTGCGAGCACCGGCAACCCGGGGCTGCTGTTCCCGCGCGATCCTATCGCGGGCGGCAAGCCCGTGCGCTTCACGATCGAAGGGCCGCACCATTTCTCGGTGACGGACATGGCGCAGATACCCGACGGGCGCGTGCTCGTTTTGATGCGGCGACTGATCTGGCCCTTTCCGATGCGATTCGCCTCGCGGCTTGCGATCGGTGACCCGCGCCTGATTCGCGAAGGCGGTGTCTGGCGCATCAAGGAAGTGGCGCGGCTGGCGTCTGTCCTGCCGATCGACAATCTGGAAGGAATGACGATCGAGCCCCGCGCCGATGGCAGGTTGTCGGTCTGGCTGATCTCGGACGACAACCACGCGGACTATCAGCGCACGCTGCTCTGGCGTCTTTCGGTGGATCCGGCGAAGCTGCCGTGGCCACGCTAGGCGGGCCGGCTCAGGGAACGCAGAAACATGGCAAGCCAAAGCGAAAAGGCGCGCAGGACCGAAGTCCCGCACGCCGTTTCAGGCAAATGCCGATCGTGCCCTCCCGAAGGAGGGCAGCCGGATCAGGCGGCCTGCTGCTTCTTAAGCTCGCGCTTCACCTTGACGGCGCGCGGCGAAAGCTTGGTGTCCGAGGTCTTCAGCAGCCAGTTGTCGAGGCCGCCGTTATGCTCGACCGAACGCAGGCCGTGCGTCGACACGCGGAACTTGAAGCTGCGGTCCAGGCCTTCCGACAGAAGCGTCACGTTCTGGAGGTTGGGCAGGAAGACGCGCTTGGTCTTGTTGTTGGCGTGGCTGACGTTGCAGCCGACCTGGCGGCCCTTGCCGGTCAGTTCGCAGATGCGGGACATGTCTACTCTCGCTCGAAAAAAATCGGATGCCGTGGATCACGGGAAGGCGCGCCATTAGCGATTCTGCCACGCGAGGTCAAGTTGCGCACAGGTTTTTGACGCGCTAGCGCGAAATCATGACTCGCTGGCCCCTTCCCGAATACATGGCGCTCGCCCTGGCGCAAGCGCGCGAGGCTGCTCAGGCGGGGGAAGTCCCGATCGGCGCGGTCGTCGTTAAGGAGGGCCGGGTCCTGGCCCAGGGGCGCAACGGCCCGCGCGAAAGGCACGACCCGACCAGCCATGCCGAAATCGAGGCGATTCGCGCCGCCGCCCGCATCCTGGGCAACGAACGGCTCGAAGGATGCGAGCTGTGGGTCACGCTGGAGCCGTGCGCCATGTGTGCCGGCGCGATCGCCCACGCACGGATCGCGCGTCTCTATTACGGGGCGTCTGATCCCAAGGGCGGGGCAGTGGAGAACGGGGCACGCGTGTTCGAGCATCCGCAGTGCCTTCACCGGCCGGAGGTATACGCAGGCATCGGCGAGGCCGAATCGGCGGATCTCCTGCGCGGTTTCTTTCGCGAGCGGCGCTGAGGGCGCACCTCCGCTTCCCGGTCAGAGCCCGCGCCAGATCTTCAGCGGAGCCGTGTCGGCCGGGCCGAACCGCGCGGGCGGGCAGCGGCCGGGCCGGAAATCGGCGCGGTAGCAGAGGCGCAGTTCGCGCAGCCAGCCCTTGCGACTCGCCTCGATGCCCACCGATTCGCGCTTCCATCCGGGGTTGGCGGCGAGGAATTCGTCGCGCAGCATGCCTGCCGTCAGGTCCTTGCGGCGCGAGAGGCGGTCCGCATCGGGCCAGTGGATCGAGCGCCAGAGGATCGCGCTCACGCGGAAGTACTTTTCCGGCGTTCCCACCATGCAACTGCCGTGCTTCGCCCATTCGTGGGCCAGCAGACCGGGCGAGGGGGTCATGCACAAATGTTCGCGCAAGAGCTGCGGGGAAGGCACGGGGTTAAGGGCGCACCACTGAGGCGAGGGGCCGCGTGCCGCCTCGGGCCAGAGCCCGTGCAGGATGAAGCCGAAGCGGCCGCGCTTTGCCGAGCACTGCAGCGAGCGGGTATCGCCGCTCGTCTTGCAGTAATCGGGCGACCAGCTGGCAGCGAGCGTGTAGGCGCCGATGGACGTGCGGCGCACCGGGCCGCTCGGCACGGCAGGGCGGACCGGCGCGATCCGGGGCGGCAGCTGACACTGATAGGCCTGCGCTAAAGCCAAGCCGGGCATGAAGGCGGTGGCGGCGAGAGCGGCCCATCCGCTGCGGGTCATGCGAATACGTCCGGATCGATCTCGCCGGTCCTGGCACGGCTGCGAAGCCAGCGGGAGACATCGCGGCGCACGAGAATCGCGCTGCACGCAGCGACGAGAAGGTAGGAGCAGACCATGAGCACGCCGTAAAACCATCCGTACTTCAGCCCCAGGCGATAGAACTTGCCGATCTCCCACAGGCTGGTGACGCTCAGCGCGATGAACAGCCACCTTGCGAGATTGCCCGCCCGGCGCGCGATGCGCCACCAGAGGAACCCGAAGAGCGTCACTACGAAGACGATCGAGAGAAGCCAGGCTGCGCCGGACTGGCCCGCCGCCACGGCCTCGGCACGGAAGCGGTCGTGGTAAAGCAGGATCGCCGCGACGTTGCAGCCGATGCCGGCAAGCAGCAACCGGCTGAACAGATGCATGACCTTGGGGCGATTGCGCATGCCCTCGTCGGAGGTCACAGCGGCGTGAAATCCAGTCCGATGTCGGCTGCAGGCGCGCTTTGCGTCAGGCGGCCGACCGAGACGTAAGTCACGCCCGTGGCGGCAATCGCGCCAATGGTGGAAAGGTTGACGCCGCCTGAAGCTTCGGTCGGCACGCGCTCGGAGACGAGAGCCACGGCTTCGCGCAGCATGTCAGGGCCCATGTTGTCGAGCAGCAGGTGGTGCGCGCCGGCCGCGATCGCCGGCTCTATCTGGTCGAGACGGTCGACCTCGCAGATGATCTGCGCGACCTCCGCTGCCTTCGCCCGCGCGACTGCCGGGCCGACGCCGCCGGCGACAAGGACGTGGTTGTCCTTGATCATCGCCGCATCCCACAGGCCCATGCGGTGGTTTTTCGCGCCGCCCATCCGGGTCGCGTACTTTTCAAGGTGGCGCAGGCCCGGAATGGTCTTGCGCGTGTCGAGCAGCGTGGCGTTGCCGTTCATCGCATCGACGTACTGGCGCGTCATCGTGGCGATGCCCGAGAGGTGCTGCACGGTGTTGAGGGCGCTGCGCTCGCCCGTGAGCATGGCCCGCGCATTGCCGCTCAGCTGCATGAGGTTGGTGCCGGGCGAGACCTGCGCGCCTTCCTCGACGAGGATATCGATCTCCATCGCCGGGTCGAGCTGGCGGAAGAACGCCGCCGCGATCGGCAGGCCCGCGACGGTAATCGCATCGCGGGAGTCCATGACGCCGGAGAACCGGGCGTCCGCGTCGATCACGCTCTCGGACGTGACGTCGCGGCCACCGCCCGGCAAACCCTCGCCAAGATCTTCGGCGAGGGTGGCGCTGACGAATGCGGCAAGATCGAAGGCGGCCGGGTCGAGTGCGGGAAGCGCAAAGTGGGTCATGGCCGCGTTCTTTGCGCGTTATCCGCAGGTTGTCGAGAGGGCAGGAGAGCCCGTGCGGACGCGTGCGCCTAGACTAGTGGACGAAGCGCGCGATCACGTCGCGGTACGAGCGCGAGACCTTCACCTGCGCACCCGAATCGAGGACCAGGAAGCACTCGCCATTGGTGTGCGGCTTCACCTGGCGGACCTGGTTGAGGTTGACGATGGTGGAGCGGTGGACGCGCTGGAACACGCGCGGATCGAGGCGGCGTTCCAGGTCCTTCATCGTTTCGCGCAGGATCAGCGAATTGTCGGCGGTGCGGATGCACATGTAATCGCCGGCAGCTTCGATATGCTCGATCGAATCCACGTCGATGCGGAAGATCTGCCCGCGATCCTTGATGTTGATGAGCTTCTCGTAGCGGTCGGAGCCCGGATCGGCTTCCTCGGGCATGTGGTCGACCGCATCGGGCGCCACTTCGGCCAGCACGGTCTTGAGCTTTTCCGCCTCTTCGGAGGAGCGCTTCTCGGAGAGGCGCTGGCGCACGCGGGCGAGGGTATCGTCCAGCTTGCTCTCGTCCACGGGCTTCATCAGGTAGTTCACCGCATTCGCTTCGAAGGCGCGAACGGCGTGCTCCTGATAGGCGGTGACGAAGACGAACAGCGGCGGCTCGATCTCCATCACGCCCTTGACGACGGAGAAACCGTCGAACCCGGGCATCTGGATGTCGAGGAAGACCAGGTCCGGCTTTTCGGTCTTGATCTTGCGGATGGCTTCGCGGCCGTTGGCGCACGTGTCGATGATCTCGACGTCGGGGTATTTCTCGAGCCGAAGCTGCAGGCCCTGGATGGCGAGTTTCTCGTCGTCGACAAGGATCGTGCGGATGGTCATGTGTGTCTTTCTCCGGCCCGCCAAACGCGTGCGGGCCAAAAAGGTTTCATCGCGCCGCCGAAACGGGCTGGCGCTGTGGCTCGGTCATGTCCTCGATGGTTTCGCGGCGATCGACGGGGATTTCGATGACAACGGCGAACCCGCCCTCGAGCGGCTCTATCGTCTCGAAACGGTGATTTTCGCCGTAGGCTTGCGACAGGCGGTCGCGGATGTTGGCTAGTCCCACGCCGGTCGATACCGGCTCCCCTCCATCGTAGGTCATGCCTGACAACCTGTTGTCGGTGGTGGGGCTTTGCAAGCCCGGCCCCGTATCGGAGACGGTGATGCGAAGCATCGGCCCGACGAGTTGCGAGGCGATAGTGATCTCGGCGCCCATTTCCTGCTGGCTGACGGCGTACTTGATGGCATTCTCCACCAGCGGCTGCAGCAGCAGCGAGGGCAGAAGCGCGCTCTGGGTGGCGGGATCGATGTCGAACGTCGTGCGCAGCCGGTCCTCGAAGCGCATGCGCTCGATATCGAGGTAGAGCTGCAGGGTTTCCACTTCCTGCGCCACGGTCACGCGGGCCGAGGGCTTGTTCACCAGCGTGTAGCGTAGGAACGAGGAGAGGCGGCTGAGCATCGCGTTGGCGGGCTCGGTCTGCTTGAGCAGCACCAGCGTGGAGATCGAGTTCAGCGTGTTGAACAGGAAGTGCGGGTTCAGCTGGTAGCGCAGCATGGCGAGCTGGGCGCTGGTGGCCTGGTTCTCGAGCCGGATCAGCTGGTCGTTCTGTTCTTCCACCTGGAGGTAGAAGTTGACCATGTAGTAAAGCGCCGTCCAGGCGCCCAGCAGCGTCGCGTCGAGGTAGAACACGCCCAGGAACAGCTGCGTGAAGCTGGCGTCGCCCTCGGTCCGCCACAGCGAGATCACCCAGGCGTCGATAAAGGCGTGAAGCCCCACCGCGAAGGGCAGAATCAGGACCGTGAGCCCCCAGGTGACGAGGGCGCGCTTGGAAATCAGTGTCCGGTAGATCACCGAGAGCACGAGCGATATGGAAAAGCCCGTGATCGTCGCGATCAGCACCAGGACGAGCGAGGCGAGCGGCAGGTTGTTCGCCAGCGTCGACATCGTGCGCAGGACCATGGCCCCGCCCCAGCCGATGATCTGGAGGCGCCAGAAGGCCTTGTCCTTGTCGGCGAAGAAGGGGATCGGCTGAATGGGCAGGACGCTCATCTGACCAGCCTAGCCGAACCTTTAGACGGTTGCAAAACGTGCTCGGCCGATTTCCCGGACGACCCGGTCGCGCGGGCGGGAAGCGGCGACGTTCAGTTCCCCCGCGCGGCGGCGACCGCTTCGGAAAGCTGCTCTATGCCGACGGCGCCGGCGATCAGGCGTTCGCCCGCGATCCAGCTTGGCGTGCCGGAGAAGCCGAGCCGCTGCGCGATCTCGAGATTGCGGGCAAGTTCGGCCTCCACCGTCGGGCTCGCGGAGATGCGGCGCGCGCGATCCATGTCGAGGCCTACTTGCCGCGCCACCGCATCGATCGTGGGACCATCGACCTGCCCGGCGGCGAACATGGCGTCGTGGAACTGCGCGTACTTGCCCTGCTCGGCGGCGGCGAGCGCCATCTTGGCGGCATCCGGGCTGTGCGGGCTGATGATCGGCAGTTCGCGCACGACGATCCGCAGATCGGGGTTCTTGCGGATGAGCTGCGCCACGTCGCCCAGGCTCTGGCGGCAGTATCCGCAGGCGAAATCGGTGAACTCCACCAGGGTGACCTTGCCGTTGGGATTGCCCAGGACAGCGCCCGGGAAAGGCGTCTCCACGTTCTGGCGCACGCCTGCCAGCGCCTGCGAGGCCTGGCGCTTCTGCAGGTTCTCCATCGCTTGGGGCAGGATCTCGGGATGGCCCAGGATGTAGTCATGGACGACATTCTCGACCGCGGCGCGCCCGCCGTACCACCCGCCGACACCCACCAGCACGAGGCATCCGGCGATTATTGCAAACTTGGAAGCGTTGCCCATTGTATTCCTGTCGGTTGGTGCGCGCGGCGTGAAGCGGGCCTTAGCGGCGCTTCCTGTCCTGTTCCAGTTCGGCGCGCGCCTGCATCTCGATGTCCTGTGCGCGCAGCCAGTCCGGGGTGCCGGAGGGCAGCCCCGCCTCGGCGGCCTGCGCACTGCGCAGGGCCTCTTCCATTCGCCCGGCGAGCACCTGCTGCTCGGCGCTGGCAAGATAGGCGCGGGGCAAGTCGCCGTTGGCGGCGTAGATGACCCCCAGCTGGTACCAGGCGAAGGGATTCTCGCGGTCGCGCGCGACAGCGGTCTTGAGCACGCTCTGCGCTTCGCGGAAGTTCGCCGGGTCCTCCGTCGCGATCAGGGCGTGGCCGAAGAGCGTGGCGATCAGCGGCGAATTGCCCGAAAGCTCGGTCGCCTTGCGCAGCGGAACCATGGCCTGTGCCGGCTTGCCCGCTTCCAGAAGGATTTGCCCGTCCAGTTCGAGAAAGTAGGGATCGTCCGGATCGGTTGCGATCAGAGCCTCGGTTTCCGCGCGGGCAAGGTCGAACTGTGATTCGCGGTGGTAGGCATAGGCGCGTGCATAACGGGCGGGCACCGACTTGTCGGTGACGGGATACTTGCGCAGCACCTCGCGCGGGCTGGCGAGATAGCCATAGAGCTTGGCCTTGGCGCGCATGAACCGCTTCTGGATGGTGGCATCGTCCGGCTTCGTCCAAGCGGGGTCGGCCTCGTAGGTGTCCTGAAGCGTGGTGATGCGATCGGCGGTGAGCGGGTGGCTGGAATAGAACTCGTCGCCGTCCTTGGGCCGATAGCCGTAGCGGAATTCCAGGTTCTGCAGCTTCTTGAAGAAGTCGAGCGAGCCGCGCCCACTGATCCCGGCTGCGGAAAGGTACTGCGCACCGGCGGCATCGGCCGAGGCTTCCTGCGAGCGGTTATAGGCAAGGTACTTGCCCATGGCCGCCTGCTGGCCCGCCATGATGACGCCCATCGCCGCCTCGCCGCCCCCGGCGGCCGCCGCCGCCGCGCCCAGAAGCAGGGAAAGCAGCGAGATGTTGGTGGCGCTCTTGCCGCCCATGTTGAGCACCGCATGTCCGCCCGTGACGTGGCCGAGCTCGTGCGCAATCACGCCCTGCACCTCGGCCGCGGTGTCGGCCTCGTTGATGAGGCCCGCGTTGACATAGACCGCCTGGCCGCCGGCGACGAAGGCGTTCACGGACATGTCGTTGACGAGGACGATATCGACGTTGTTAACGCCAAGGCCGGTGGCCTTGATCAGCGGCGCGCCCATGTCGTGCAGAAGCGCCTCGGTCTCCGCGTCGCGCAGGATCGACTGCGCGGCTGCCGGGGCGCCCGGCAGCCCCAGCAGGGCGATCGTCGCGAGCAGCAGTGCGGGAAGGCGCAGCTTCGGCATCGGTCCTCTTTGGGGGCCAGAGGGCTTAACCGGCGATGAAGCCGGTATGAGGGGCCCTGTCTAGAGAGCCCGGCGGCGCGAGGGAAGGGCTGCAACAATTCCCCGGCCCGGTCCCGTTCCTTTCAGACCGGCCAAGCCAAAGGCCACGCGGGTATTCAGCCCAGCAAGTGCCTTGCCGCGCGCTGGAGAAGGGCGTCGTCCCCGCTCACCTCGCCCACGAGCACGACTTCGCCGCCAGGCAGGCGGCGCGCCACGAGGACGGTGAACTCTTCCCCATCGTCTGCGAAGGTGCCGAGCGGGCGGGTGGTCATGGCGCGCAGGTCCGACGCCAGACGTTCCCGCTCGCTCGAGAGCGATCCCGGCGCCGCTCCTTCCTCGCCGCGCCGCGCCCTGCGTTCCGCCCGCACCATGGCTTTCAAGCCGCCCGGAGTTCGGGAGAGATGGTCCGCCAGCGTTCCCCGGGCAAGGCCGAGGCGCTCGGCCTGAGCGACGGCGGCGGCATATTCGGCGAGCCGGGTCTTGTCGTAATCGACCCCGAATACGAGCTTGACCAGCGGCAGCATCGGCGTGCGCGACTGCTCCGCAATCCCGGCATCCTCGAGCAGTTCGGCAAGGTCCTCGGGCGCCTGCGCGGCGGCAAGGGCGAAGTCATAGGCGCGTCCGACCGCATCGTAGAGGGCCTGGCGCGAGCGTTCCTCGCACCCGCGCGCCTGCGCCGCCAGATCGCGCGCGGAGGCCAGCCAGTCGGCGAGGGCGAAGTGTTCCGGCTGGAACGAGGTGGGCTCGGCGTCCATCGCAAAGCCGGGGGGCGGCAGTTCGAGAGGGGCAAAGACGTCGACAGGCGAAATGCCAAGGTCGGCAGGTCCGTCGGCCCACTCGGTAAGCGGCTCGAGCCCCCGCAGCATCGCGGGACGCACGTCCTGGCTGTCGTCTCCGAGCACCGGGGCGGGCGCGGGCTTGGGTGCCTCGTCACCAAGGGGGCCCGCACGCTCCTTCCAGTTGATTACGCCGTAGATGTAATCGATCCGGCCCGAGCCCTCGTCCTCGCCCTTTGAAAAGGGCAGGAGGATGCCGCGGTAGAGGATGGTCACGCCTGCGTGGTTGACGAATTCGGCCTCGAACCCGATCGGCGCCTCGTTGGCGAGGATCTGCATGTAGTGGTCGGTGATGCGCGAGAGCAGCGAGCGGCTGGGCACGGCATCGAGCGTGCGCAGCGGTTCTTCGGTCTCGCATTCCTGCGCCAGCAGGGCGCCCAGATGCGCGATCGCGGGGCTCTCGAGTCCTTGGGTGAAGTCGAGCAGGACACTGCGCGGGCCGAAATCGGGCAGGGTCTCGGGCTTGAGGTCGGCGACGTCGGGGAAGGCGCGGGTGCCCAAGAGGCTTGCCCAGAAGTTGTAGGCGCGCACCTGCATGCGCCGCTCGTCGTTCCCCTTCGCCGGTGCGCGGGGGGCATCGGCTATGGCAGCCCCGGCCGAGCCGTCCGCCGTGGAGCCGTCGTCGCCGGGGGCCGGCTGGGTGGGCTCGTCATCCCCCGAAAACTGACCGCGCAGATTGTCCATGCCGTATCCCGACTCGCCCCTGTAGGAACCCCGTTGTGCGCGACCATGGTGAAATAACCTTTAAGGCGCCCGCGCGGCGAACACCGATCGGCTGTTTCAATCCTGCTTCAGCACGCCTTCGCCCGGCTTCGGCAGCGGCGCGACGATGCGCAGGAGCACGAAGGAGAGCGCGAGGAAGATCGAGCCGGCGTGGAGCGCGAACGGCAGTCCCTTCCAGTCGGCCACCGATCCCCAGATCCACGATCCCACCGCCATGCCGCCAAAAGTCACCGCCTGGTAGATCGACAGGCACCGGCCCAGGATCGCGTCGGGCGAGCGCAGTTGCACGGCGGTGTTGAGCGTCGTCAGGATCATGACCCAGGCCAGCCCCGCCACGAAGGCGGCGGGCAGGGCGTGGCGAATGTCGAACGCTTCGGCGACGAGCGACATCGAGAACACGAACATCCCCGCGCCCAGCGCCAGGATGCCCTCCAGCCCGATGCGGCGCCGGATGGTGCCGGTAAGGGGCGCGGCGATGATCGAGCCGATGCCGAAGAGACCCAGCATCAGCCCGAAGTCGAGCTCGGTGCCGCGAAGGTTGCCGCTCACCACGGCGGGCAGGAGCGACTGGTAGGCCGAAAGGCTGAAGCCCAGCGCGAAACCGCGCAGCAGCAGGCGGCGCAGTGGGCGGTTGGCCGCGCAGAAGCGGATGCCCACCGCCACGGCGGGCAGGATCGGGCGCCTGTCTGCCTGCACCGGCCGGGCCTCGGGCCGCCACCACAGGAGCACGCCGATCAGCCCGATGTAGCTTACCGCGTTGATGGCAAAGGCGAAGGACACGTCCCAGATGGACATGAGCAGCCCGCCCAGCGCAGGTCCGACGGACCGGGCGATATTGAACGAGATGGAGTTGAGAGCGATCGCCTGGGGTATCTCGCGCGGCTCCACCTGCTGGCGCACCGAGGCCTGCCAGGCAGGCGAATTGAGCGCAGTGCCGATGCCGACGCTCAGCGTGAAGGCGAGCAGCAGGAACGGGCTGAGGAGATGGGCATAGGCCAGCGCCGCCAAAGCGGAGGAGACGACGAGCATTCCCACCTGCGCCACCAGCATCACCTGCCGCCGGTCGTAGTTGTCGGCGATGGCGCCCGCGAACACGCCGAAAAGCATGATCGGGACCGTGGCCGAGGCCTGCACCAGGGCGACGAGCTGGTGCGAGGCGGTCAGCTCGGTCATCAGCCAGGCCGCGCCCACGCCCTGCAGCGTCGATCCCAGGTTGGAGAACAGGTTGGCCGTCCAGATCGCGCGGAACACCGGATAGCGGAAAGGCGAGAACGTGCTGCCGCGCGCGGGTGGCGGGGCCAGTCCGGCGGTCGTCACCTCCACCGTCTTCTCGACGGCGTGCTCTATCGCGTCCTCTTTGCCATGCACCCTCCAAGGGGTAGGCCGCGAGGCCGGGGGCGGCAAGCCCGCTTAGAGCAGATAACGCATCCGTATGGTGAGGCGAACGGCTTCTCCCTCCACGCTCACGGCGGCGCGATCGAAGCTTGGAGGCCCCATGCGCACGGCGGCATCTCGCGAAAAGCCATAGCCTTCGCGCGGGATGATCAGCCGCGTGTCCAGCTTGCCGTTCGCGTTCTCGTCGTGGATCACCGAAACGGCGTAGCGTCCCTGCGGAACGGCGCCGAAATCCAGCACCACCTGCTCGGCGGCGGGGATCGTGAGCTTGCGGGCCAGCGGATCCTTGTGACAGTCGGGAAAGGCATCGGCCCGCGCGGTGAGGCAGGCCAGAACCTGCCCCTTGGCGGATCGCAGCTGCGTCACCGTGACCTGCACGCCGGTCTGCGCCGGGGCGGCTGCCGCCGGTGCCGCCATCGCCGCGCCGCCGGTCAGGGCCGCGCCGGGGACGAGGGCGAGGAGCGGGAGAACGCCTCGGATAGCCCGCTGTCGGTGCCGCACAGATGATCCCAGTGACGGAAATAGAGCCCGTAGTTGCATCGGTAGCTTTCGTGGTGCCGCTGGTGGTGGCTGGCGGTGATGAGCCAGTGGCCGATACGCGAATGCACCAGGCGGCGGGGAAACAGTTCCCAGCCCATGTGGTTGGTGATGCCCATCACCGTCATGATCGTGAGCACCGTGCCCAGCGCGGCGACGTGGATGGGTACGAGGAACACCAGGCCAGGCACCACAATGGCCCCCGTCAGCGCCTCGAGGGGGTGGAAGCTCATCGCCGCCCAGGCCGTGGGCGGGCGGCTGGCATGATGCACCGCATGGGCCACGCGAAACACACGGGGCCGGTGCATCCAGCGATGGGTCCAGTAGAACCAGGTGTCGTGAAGGAGCAGGTAGACCAGCACGGAAAGCGGCAGCCACCACAGCGGCCAGGTGTCCGCGTCGGTGTAGATGCGCGTCCAGCCGTGCGCCTGCCATCCCCAGGCGACCACGCCGGCCGGTATTCCGTAGATGGCAGCGGACGCCAGCGACCACAGGATTTCCCGCCGGATCTGCGAATCGAGCCCTGCATAGTGTCCCGGAAGCACGCGCCCGGTGATCCAGGCGAACAGTCCGGAGGTGGCGAGGTATCGCCCGCCGACGATCGCCGTCATGGCAGCGGCGCTGGCGATGATCGCGATGAAGGAAGCCTCAGGCGCCATGGCCGTTCGAACTAGAACTTCGCGAGTTCGTGGCGAAGGGATGGACGGGCCGCAGGGCGCGAGCCCCGCCACACCGGCCGTCCCGTCCGCTCGTCAGCCTGCGCGGCGGACCGCACCCTTGTGCGAGCCCAGGCCCTTGGGGCCCCGCGGACGGAAGCGACGCTTGCGCTCGCCGCCCTCCTCGGCAGGCGCGCCTTCGCGGCGCTCGGAGCGCTGCCCGTCGCGGCGGGGCTGGCCGCCACCGCTCTTGCCGCCGGCGCTGCGCCCGCCCTGGCCGCGGCCGCTGCCCTGCGGCTGCGCGGGGGCGCTGCGGGCAGGAGCGGGAAGGCGCGCGGCCTGGTTCTGGAAGTCCTCCGGCAGCGGCAGCGCAGCGAGCTTGACCCGGGTCAGGCGCTCGATGTCACGGATATAGGGCTTCTCGTCAGGCGCCACGTAGCTGATCGCCACGCCGTCTGCTCCGGCGCGCGCGGTGCGGCCGATGCGGTGCACGTACTGTTCGGCGACGTTGGGGATCTCGAAGTTGTAGACGTGGCTCACGCCCGAGACGTCGATGCCGCGCGCGGCGATGTCCGTTGCGACGAGGATGCGGATCGTGCCCTGGCGGAAGCCGCCGAGAGCGGCAGTGCGCTGGGCCTGGCTCTTGTTGCCATGGATCGCGGCGGCGGGAATGCCCGCTGCCACCAGGTGGCGCACCACCCGGTCCGCGCCATGCTTGGTGCGGGTGAAGACGAGCGCACGGTCGATCGCGCCGTGTTCGGCCTTCTCCGCGGCGTCAGGCGCAAGCCGGGCGCGCAGCGAAAGGGTCAGCAGCGCCTGCTTTTCGGCCTGGTTGATGAAAGTCGCGTACTGCTCCACGCGCTCGGCCGTGGTCGACTGCGGGGCGACCTCTACCTTCACGGGATCGTTGATGAACTGGCGGCCGAGTTCGGCGATGGCCTGCGGCATGGTGGCCGAGAAGAACAGGCTCTGTCGCGACTTGGGCAGCAGCGCGGCCACGCGCTTCAGCGGCACGATGAAGCCAAGGTCCATCATCTGGTCGGCCTCGTCGAGGACGAAGATCTCGACGTGGCGGAGCGTCAGCGCGCGCTGGTCGATGAGGTCGAGCAGGCGGCCCGGCGTCGCGACGAGGATGTCGCAGCCACGCTCCAGCGCGCGGGCCTGCTTGCCCACCGGCACGCCGCCGAAGATGCACTGGACCGAGAGGTTCAGGAACTTGGCGTAGCCGCGCATGTTCTCGGCGATCTGCGCTGCAAGTTCGCGCGTGGGCGAAAGCACCAGCATGCGGCAGCCAGCGTTCTGGCGCGGCTTGGGATCCTGGGCAAGGCGGTGCAGCGAGGGGAGCGAGAACGCGGCGGTCTTGCCGGTTCCGGTCTGCGCGATGCCAAGCAGGTCGCGGCCTTCCATCAGCGCCGGGATGGCCTGGCGCTGGATCGGCGAGGGATCGGTGTAGCCCTTGGCTTCGAGCGCGCGGAGAATGGGCTCGGCAAGGCCAAGTTCGGAGAAATAGGACATCATGTCACTTTCAAAAGGGCACGGGGGCGCACAGCTTTCGAAAAGACGGGCTTTGCGAAGAGGGCGCGCACGGCAAGGTGTCGTTACGGGCGACCCTGCGTGAGGAAGGAAGCTTTTGCTGGTGGCAACCGTAAGTCCGGACCGGTCCTGGCGACAGGCGCCTCGACCTCACGCTGCTCGCGGATTGCGGCGGGAACGGATTTCCCGCGCCGGTTGCTGGACGCTCACATAAGGGCCGATGCAGGGAAAAGCAAGAAAATTGCCCGCACCATCCCGAAGCGCGCCGCCAGGCCGGGTCAGCCTTCCGCGCCCCATTGCCGCGTATGGGGATCGCCGTGGTTGACGAGGCGCCGCAGCGAGGCGCGTGCCAGCCGCTCGGTCTCGACCTTGCGGCGTGCGGCGGCGAGCTGATGGAGCGGGGCGGGGCGCACGATCTCGGCATCGTAGCCATCGGCGACGATCACCCCGCACTGCTCGGGAAGAAACGCGTCGGTCTCCAGCGGCGACCTGTCGAGCGCGGGCGACAGGCCCCAGTAGAACCGGTCGCAGTATTCCAGATAGTCGGGCCATTTGCCGTCGCCGAGCAGGTCCGCGCGCGAGACCTTGATCTCGACGATGATTACGTGCCCCTTGGCATCGATGCCCATGAGGTCGGCGCGCCGTCCGCACCGCAGCGGCATCTCGGGCATGCACCACACATCGTTGCGCGCGAACAGGCGTGCGATCCCGCGCGCGACTTCGGCGGCGGTGTTCAGGAAGGGAAGGGAATCGGCTTCGGCCATGGCCGCCATCTTAGGAACATATGAAGAACTTGCAAGCCGCTGCGGCCGCTCTTCCACAAAGTGCTCAAATTGCCGCTGGAAACCCCCGCCGCCCTCTGCTACCCGCGCCTCCACTGCACCCGTAGCTCAGCTGGATAGAGCGCTGCCCTCCGAAGGCAGAGGCCACAGGTTCGAATCCTGTCGGGTGCACCATTTCCTCATCAAGACATCTTCTCGTCCGCGGACACGGCCGGTCGCGGTCATTTCAGGCGCAGGGGCAGTCCGGCGGCGATGAACTGCACTTCGGTTGCCTGTGCCGCGATGGTCTGGTTGAGGCGGCCGGCCTCGTCGCGAAAGGCGCGGGCGAGCGCGTTGTCGGGGACGATGCCGAGCCCGACCTCGTTGGATACCAGCACGATCGGGCAGGGGCAGCGTGCGATCGCGTCGGCCAGCGCATGGGTCGCGGCCTCCGGCGGCATCTGCGCCAGCATCAGGTTCGACAACCACAGCGTCAGGCAATCGACCAGCACGGCGCCAGCGCTGTCCGAGGCCCGCGCGATGGTGCCGGCGAGGTCGAAAGGCTCCTCCAGCGTGGTCCAGCGCGGTCCCCGGTCGTCGCGGTGGCGCACGATGCGCTCTGTCATCTCGGCGTCGAAGGCCTGGGCCGTGGCGATGTAGACGAGGTTTCCGGCAAGCGCCTCCGCCCTGCCTTGCGCATAGCGGCTCTTGCCCGAACGGGCGCCGCCAAGGACGAGAAGCGAAGTGGTCATCCGTGTGCTCCCGTTCCGGCGAGCGCGAGCAGGCCGTCGATGTCGAGGTGCCTCTCCATGGCGGCGGCCAGAGCATCGAGCGCTGCATCGACGCGCGCATCGTGGTCCGCCCCGTCGGAGGCGGTGCCGATGCGCTCAAGCAGCCGGGCGCGCAGTCCCGGGCGTGCCAGCAGGCCATGGCAGTACGTGCCGGTCACGAGCCCGTCGCGGCTGGTGGCGCCATCGGGCTGGGTGTCGGTCGGTCGCGTGTTGGCTGGTCGCGCGTCGGCCGTTGGAGCGTCGGCGAGGCGGGCGAAGGGGCGCTGGGCATCGGCGCCCTGCGTCACCCCCATGTGCATCTCGTAGCCGGTGAAGTCTGCGCCCCAAGCAGTGCCTTCCACCTGGCGCAGCGCCTTGCGGTCCCCCAGCACGGTCGCGACATCGAGCAGGCCGAGCCCCGGAACCTCTCCGGCCGGTCCCTCGATGCCGAGCGGGTCCGCGATGGAGCGGCCCAGCATCTGGTAGCCGCCGCAGATGCCCAGCACCGCACGCCCCCGCCGACGGTGCGCGAGCACGTCGATGTCCCAGCCCTGCGCGCGCAGGAAAGCCAGATCCGCGATCGTCGCCTTGGAGCCGGGAAGCACCACCAGGTCCGCCTCGGCGGGGATGGGCGTGCCGGGCGGGATCATCGCCAGCTCCACCCCCGGCTCCTGTCGCAGCGGATCGAGGTCGTCGAAGTTCGCGATGCGCGGCAGGATCGGGCAGGCGACAAGCACTTTCCCCTCGCGTCCGCGAAGCCCGCGTTCGAGGATGACGGCATCCTCGCTCGGCAGCTGCGAGACTTCCGCCACCCATGGCAGCACGCCGTACCCGCGCCAGCCGGACATCCGTTCGATCGCGCCGTAGCCATCGGCGAAAAGGGCGGGATCGCCCCGGAACTTGTTGATGAGGAAGCCATGGATCATGGCCGCGTCCTCGGCCGCGATCACGGCGCGGGTGCCGACGATGGCGGCGATCACTCCGCCGCGGTCGATGTCTCCGGCCAGCACCACCGGCACGCCTGCCGCCCGCGCGAAGCCCATGTTGGCGATGTCCCCTTCGCGAAGGTTGATCTCTGCGGGCGAGCCCGCACCCTCGACCAGCACGAGATCGCAGCGCGCCTCGAGGCGCCGGTAGCTTTCGAGCACTTCGGGCAGGAGCGGGCGACGGGCCTCGCGAAAGTTCGCCGCGCCTATCGTGCCGCGCACCTTGCCGTGGACGATCAGCTGCGAAGTGCGGTCCGCCTGCGGCTTGAGCAGCACCGGGTTCATGTCCACCTGGAGCGGCACGCGCGCGGCCAGCGCCTGCAGCGCCTGCGCCCGGCCGATCTCGCCACCCTCGGGAGTGACGGCGGCATTGTTCGACATGTTCTGCGGCTTGAAGGGCAGTACCCGCAGGCCGCGATTGGCGGCGGCGCGGCAAAGCCCGGCGACCAGCACCGACTTGCCGACGTCAGACCCCGTTCCCTGCAACATCAGCCCTGCCATGAAGCGGCTCCCAAGTCTGCGGTTCCGAAGGCTGCGGTTCCGAAGGCTGCGGCGCCGAGGGCTGCGGCGCCCAAGGCTGCGGCGCCCAGGGCTGCGGTAAGGGCAAACGCGCCCAGCAGCACGCAGGCGCGGCGATAGACGCCAAGGGCGCGGCGCAGGTCGTGGGGTCCTGCCTCTCGTCCTTCCCCGCCGATCCACGGCTTTTCGGCGACGACGCCCTCGTAGGCGACCGGCCCTGCAAGACGCACATTCAGAGCGCCTGCCATCGCGGCCTCGGGCCATCCGGCGTTGGGAGAGGCATGGAGCGCGTGGTCGCGGGCCATGACGCGCCAGCCGCCCGGCGCCGCAAGGCACAGGAGCAGCGCGGAAAGGCGGGCAGGCAGCAGCATCGCGGCATCGTCGGTCCGGGCGGCGGCCCAGCCGTAGTCGCGGTAAGGCTCTTCCATGTGGCCGATCATGCTGTCTGCGGTGTTGATCGCCTTGAGGGCCCAGGCTCCCGGCAGGCCGAGCGCAAGCAGCCAGAACAAGGGCGCGACGACGCCGTCACAGAAGCTTTCGGCAAGGCTTTCGATCGCGGCGCGGGTAACGGCGGGGGCATCGAGAGCGGCGGTGTCGCGGCCCACGATCATGCCTACCGACACTCGGGCGGCGGGAAGATCGCCCGCTTCCAGCGCGGCGAGGATCGGGCGGACATGGTCGTCGAGACTGCGCGCGGCGATGGCGGGCCAGGCGAGCAGCGCCAGCACGGGCCAGGCGTAGGGGCCGAGCGCCGCGCGTGCATAATGCTCCGCCAGCGCCGCCACGCCTGCCACGGGAAGGACAAGCGCCGCCATGGCGCCGATGCCTGCCAGGCGGCGACGATGCGGCGCAAGGCTGGGCCGGTTGAACCGCCGGTCGCAGGCGCGGATGATCCTTGCGAAGATGCCCACCGGATGGCCGGTGACGGCGTGGAGGCGTGCCGGCCAGCCCAGCAGCGCTTCTATCGCGAGGGCCGCGGCGGCGACAGGCTCAGCCACGGGCGAGCGCCTGTTCCAGCCGTTCGAGCTGCCCCGGATCGGCAGGTACGCCAAGGCGCAGGGCATCCTCCCGCTCTGCAAAGGGGCGGGTCAGGATGCGCGCCCGGGCAAGGCGGGTGAAAAGGTCGCGTGCGCCGGGGCCGGTCACGTAGCGGAAAAGCGGGCAGTTACCCTGGGGAGCAAGGCCGCTTCGTGCGAGCACCCGGTCGAGCGCGTCTGCCCGGCGGGGAAGTTCGCGCCGCGTCCGCTCGATCCATGGCGCATCGGCATAGGCGGCAGGCCCGACTTCCAGCGCGGCGGCATGCAGCGGCCAGCTTCCCAGCAGGCGGCGCAGTTCCTGCTCCAGCTCCGGCGGGGCGATGACGAAGCCGAGGCGCAGCCCAGCAAGGCCGAAGAACTTGCCGAAGGAGCGCAGAACGACCAGCCTTGTCCCCTCCTCCACCTGCGCAGCGACGCTGCTTTCGCGATGGCAGTCCGCAAAGGCTTCGTCGACGATGAGCCAGCCGCCGTGGGATGCGATGCGCGCATGCCAGTCAAGCACGTCGGCAGGCGCGCGCAGGATGCCGTCGGGGTTGTTCGGGTTGGCCAGGACGACCGCCTCGCACGTGGCGGGACTCTCGCCGAAGGAGATCGGGGCGGAGGCGGCGAAGGCTTCCGCGTGCGTGCGGTAGGCCGGAACGAGAGCGCGCCCCGGCAGGCCCAGCACCATTGCCAGCAGGCGCAGCGCGGTCTCGCTGCCGGGAACCGCGCAGACGAGCGCCGGGTCCGCTCCGAAGTGACGGGCCGCCGCCTGCTCGAGCGCCGCGAGCGCATCGGGGGCGGGCAGCGCGCGCCAGTCGGCGGCCGGTGCTCGATCCACGGGCCAGGGGACGGGATTGAGGCCGGTGGAAAGGTCGATCCAGTCTTCCGGCGCGCCGCCGAACCGCCGGGCAGCCTCTGCCAGTCTTCCGCCATGGTGAAGGAACGGCGAGGTCACGGGGCGAGCACCAGAGCGATCAGCAATGCGGTTTCCACCAGCTCGATCCCGGCGCCGTGCCCGTCGCCAGAGATCCCGCCCAGCCGGGTGAGCAGCCACCGGCCCCAGAGCGCCGCGGCAAGGAACCCTGCCAGCAGCGCGGGAGCAAGGGCAAGCGCGACACCGAGCGCGGCAAGGCTCCAGAGGGCGAGGTGGAGGGTGGTTACGCCAGGCCGGAAGCGGCTGCCGAGCCCTTCGTGAAGGGCGGGCAGGAACAGCGTCCACCCGATCGGGGCGATGCGGGCGAGCGCGGGCACCGCAACCAGTGCCCAGACCTGCGCGGGCGACAGCGCATGCAGCAGCACCAGCTTGGCCAGCAGCTGCAGCACGATCACCACCACCGCGAAGCTGCCCACGTGCGGGTCGGCCATCACGGCGGAAAGCCGGTGGCGACCGCCATGCGCGGCACCCGCCCCGTCGGCCACGTCGCCCAGCCCGTCAAGGTGCAGCGCGCCCGTGATCGCCACCCAGCCGACAAGGCCGGCAAGTGCCCCTAGCCATGCGTCGCGCCCCTCCAGCAGCCACCACGGCAGCGCCGCCGCAGCGCCGACGACAAGGCCCGCAACCGGAAACCAGCGCATGGCCGCGGCAAAATCCTCCGCATCCGCCTTCACCGGGGGCAGGGGAAGCCGGGTCAGGAACTGCAGGGCAAGGACAAGATGCTTCATGCCGCGACCGCCCGCCGGGCAGGACCAGGTGAAAGCACAGGCGGGGCAGGCTGCTGCGGCGTCATCCCGGTGTGATCCTCATGCTTTCAGCCCCACGATCTGAGCCGCCTCGCCCGGCCAGATACGCAGAGAGAGCACGCAGGAGCATGGCAGGTCGAAAGCCCAGACCTGACGATGTTCCATGTGGAACATTTCCGCCAGCGCCGCGCGTATCGCACCGGCGTGGGTCACGACGAGGGTGGGCGCCTCGATCCCGGCAAGAGCCTGCCCCACGCGGCGGCGCAACTGCGACCAGCGCTCGCCTTCCGGAGGAGCGTGGACCTCCGGATCGTCCCAGAACCGGGCGTGGGCGGCCGGATCGACCTCGCCCGGAGCATGGCCCGTCCAAGCGCCGAAATCGAGTTCCCGCCAGCGAGGGTCAGAGGCATGGGGTACGTCGCGCGACCCGGCGATCGCGCGGGCGGGCACTTGCGCGCGCGCGAGATCCGAAGACAGCACCCGCTCGAATCCGAGGGGCTGCGCATTGTCGATGCACCGGGAAATGCCGGATGGGAGCGGCGGATCGTCGCGGTGCCCCAGCAGGAGGCCGGGGGTTTCCGGCGCGCCGTGGCGCATCAGATGGACGAGGATGCCGCTCATCCCACGCTCATTGCCTGCCCGCGACGGCGGCTTCCTCGAAAGTCGCCATCTCGTCGTGGGCGACCAGCGCGGCGCGCACGATCGGCACTGCAAGCGCGGCGCCGCTGGCCTCGCCAAGCCTGAGACCGAGACGCAGCAGCGGCTCCAGCCCCAGCGCCTGGAGCAGCCGCTCGTGCCCGGCCTCGGCGGAACAGTGCGCGGCGATGCAATGCTGGGTGAAGCAGGGGTTCGCGCGGGCCAGCGGCAGGATCGCGGCGGAGGCGATGAACCCGTCGAGCAGGACCGGCACCCGGCGCAGGCGCGCGGCAAGGATCGCGCCCGCCATGGCCGTGATCTCGCGCCCGCCAAGGTGGCGTAGGGTCTCGAATGCATCGGTGCAGGCGTGGGCGTGGAGGGCGAGCGCCGCATCCACGGCAGCGGCCTTGCGGGCAAGCCCGGCATCGTCCAGCCCCGTGCCACGCCCCACCCAGGCCGCAGCCTCGCCGCCCAAGCCATGGGCGCACAGGGCGGCGGCGGGCGTGGTGTTGCCGATTCCCATCTCGCCCACCAGGAAGAGCTGGGTTCCCTCCTGCAACGAGGCCGCGCCCTGGTTCAGCGCATCGAGGCAGTCTTCCACGCTCATCGCGGGTTCGCGCGTGATGTCGCCGGTGGGACGCTCAAGGTGGAGCGGGACGACGGAGAGCCGGGCCCCGCAGGCACGCGTGAGGGCGTTGATCGCAGCGCCCCCAGCCTCGAAGTTGGCCACCATCTGCGCAGTGACTTCGGGAGGGTAGGCACTCACTCCCCTTGCGGCGACCCCGTGGTTCCCGGCGAAGACCACCGCCTGCACCCGGTCGGCGCGGGGGCGTTCGCTCCCCTGCCAGCCTGCCATGAACCCGGCGATGTCTTCCAGGCGGCCGAGCGAGCCGGCAGGCTTGGTCAGCCGCGACTGGCGCTGCTCCGCCGCGTTCCGGCTGGCGGCATTGGGTTTGGGCAGGGCGGCAAGCGCGGCGGCGAAGGCGGCAGGGTCGCTGAAGCGGATCATGTGCAGACGAAGCCTTCGGGCGGGGTCCGGGTGATGAAATGCCCTTTGACGCCCTGCGGCCATTCGCGGAACGGCACGCGCCCTTCCTCGCTCGCGGCGTGGGCGCTTGCATATTCGAGGATCGCGCGGGCCGCGTCCTCATCGGGAGCGAAGTCGCCCAGCACGTAGCCGACCTTGCCGGGCGCCCGGATGTGGACGGTGCAGTGGCGACTGCAGGCGAAGAGGCAGGGCATGGCCTGCACTTCCACGCCCTGCAGCGCCGGGTCCTGGCCCTGCACGGCGCGCAGGGCATCCTCCAGCAAGGCGCCGCCGCGCCGGCCGCTCTCGTCCTCGCGCTCCTCGGCGCTCAGGCGACAGGTGCTGCAGACCACCACCGAGGGGCCGGGCGCGACAGGTTCAAGCATCAGAAGCGGCTCCTCAGACCCAGGGTGACGGTGCGGCCGAGCGTACCGTAGCCGGCCACGGTCTCGTAGTCCTTGTCCGTCAGGTTCTCGACGCGGCCCTGCACGATCAGGCCTTCCATGACCTGCCACTGCGCGCGAAGGTCCACCAGCCAGTAATCGTCGAGCTTGGCGGTTCCAGTGGCGGCGTTGAAGCTTTCGCCGGAATAGCGCGCGGCGACGCTGGCGCGCAGGCCCTGCGGAAGGTCGATCCCGGCCTCGGCATTTGCGAGATGGCGCGGCACCCGCTGCAGCTGGCGGCCATAAGTGCTGCTGCCCTCGGTGCGGTCCTCGGCCTTGATCCAGCTGTAGTTGCCTTCCGCGAAGAACACGCCGAGCCTGCCGGCGGCGGCAAGCTCGAGCCCGCGCGCCTTGGCGGCCCGCACGTTGGCGTAATAGCCGAAGCGCGTGGTCTGCGTCCCCGGGATGTAGCAGACCTCGGGCTGCGCGCCGCTGGTCGGGCAGTAGGCGAAGTCGATCAGGTTGTCGGTGTCGCGCTGGAACCAGGTGGCGGAGAGCTTCAGCGCCTCGCCGAAGGCATGCTCCGCGCCCACTTCCCAGCCCTTGGCCTTCTCGGGCGAGAGATCGTCGACGCCGTAGATGCTGAACATCTGGTAGAGCGAGGGCGCCTTGTATCCCTCGGAGTAGCTGGCGCGAAACACGGTCGCGCCCTCGTTCGGCGTATAGACCGCGCCTGCGCTGAGCACGGTGTTGCCGCCAAAGCGCGACTGGTCGGAATAGCGCGCGCCGCCGTTCAGGGTCAGTCCGGCAAGCGGCATCACGCGCAGTTCGCCGTAGACGCTGTTGGTGTCCACGCTGTTGGGGGAGAGCGTGTAGGGCGCGGTGCTGTCGGACGGCGAGGCGGTGGTCATGCGCTGCTCCTCGCGCTCTGCCCCGAAGACCGCCTGCACCATCTCGGAAGCGGTGAAGGTGCCCTGATATTCGTAGCGGCGCAGGCGGCCGTGGGCATCGAAGTCGATCTGCCGGATGGTGCGCGTGGGGTCGTAGTTCTCGCGGTCGGTCTCGGTCTGGAGCACCGCGACGCGGTTGACGAGGCGGCCATCGAACAGTTCGAAGTTGAGCCCGGCATACCCCGACCATTCCTCCGTCAGACCATAGGCGCGCGTGTCGCCCGAAAAGCCGTCGAAGTCGTTGTCGGACGTGGACCAGTAGCCGCGCAGGTCGAGGCTGACGCCCGGTGCCACCCGCACGGTGACGGTGCCGCTGCCGCTGCTGCGGGTGAAGCCGTCTGCCTCGGTGCCGTTGGCGCGCGCCGATATGCCGCGCGTGGTGAAGTGCGAGCCGGCAAGGCGCCAGTCGATCGCCTCGGACGTGCCGCCGATGCCAGCGCGCGCGGAAACCGTGTCGTAGGTGCCGGCCTCGAGCGCGAAGCTGCCTTCGAGCGGCCGGGTCGGACGACGGGTGCGCACGTTGACGACGCCGCCGATCGCATCGCTGCCCCACAGGATCGACTGAGGTCCGCGCAGGATCTCGATGCGGTCGATGTCGTCGGTGAAGAGGTTGGAGAAGCCGTATCCGCCCGCCGTGGACGAGGGATCGGAGATGCGCATGCCATCGATCACCATGACGCTCTGCCCCGCATCGGCGCCGCGAATGCGCAGCGAAGTGGTGGTGCCGTAGCCGCCGTTGCGCGACAGGCTGATGCCCGGCGTGCGCAGCAGCGCGTCGGTCACCGCGACCGGCTGGAGAGCGACGATCGCGTCCTCGTCGAGCACGGTGACGTTTGAGGAGATGCGCTCCACCGCAAGCGGGGTGCGCAGCGCGGTGACGACGATACCCTCGTTGCCGTTGCCGCCAGCCAGTTCGGGAGCGGTCTGGGCGAGGGCGGGGGTGGCCGGGGCGGCGGCAAGCAGGGCGGCAGTGAGAATGCGGGTGTTCAAGCGATCATTCCTTCAAGCAGACGGTATCGACCCCGCAGGCAAGGCGCCTGCGAGGCTGCACTGTCGTCACGCGAGGAACGGGCCCCGTCCGTCCGGCACACCCTGTCCGGTCGAAGAACGACTGCGACGGGCAGGTCTCCTGGCTCACGGGTCGATGCCGCTCCGGCCGCCTTCTCGGGAGGATGAATTCCCAATGGCATAGTGGCCGGTGGCTCTCCGCTTACAGTTGCAGGGGCAGCCCGGGTCTTACACCCGCGTTCCCTTTCAATCCCCCTTCGGGGAACCTGTCGCGGTGCGGCAACTATCGTGCGAGCGGGCGCGGCGCAAGTGGCCGATGCTTGCGCCGGGCGATCCCGGGGAATAGGTGCCGGGGCGATGGACCGCATCGCTCTCCCAAGACACTGCCCGGCGCTCATGGTCGCCGCCCCCGCCTCCGGGCAGGGCAAGACGCTCGTCACCGCCGCATTGGCCCGGCGGCACCGCGACGCCGGTCGGCGGGTGAGAGTGTTCAAGTGCGGCCCGGACTTCCTCGATCCCATGGTGCTGGAAGCGGCCAGCGGATCGCCCGTCCACCAGCTCGACCTGTTCATGGGCGGCGAGGAGGAGTGCCGCGCACTGCTGCACGAAGCTGCGGGAGAGGCCGACCTGATCCTGGTCGAAGGGGTCATGGGCCTGTTCGACGGCAGCCCGAGCGCGGCCGATTTGGCGCAGCGCTTCGGCCTGCCGGTGCTCGCCGTGGTGGATGGATCGGCCATGGCGCAGACCTTCGGAGCGCTTGTCCATGGACTTGCGACCTATCGCCCGGGGCTCGACCTTCACGCCGTTCTCGCCAACCGGGTGGGCAGCGAACGCCATGCGCAGCTGCTTGCCCAGAGCGTGCCGGAAGGCGTTCGCTGGCTCGGCGCCCTTGCTCGCGAAGCCGCCGTCACCCTGCCCGAACGACACCTGGGCCTGGTGCAGGCAAGCGAATTGCCCGACCTTGACCAGCGGCTGGCCCGCGCCGCCGCGCTTCTGCCAGACGCCGCGCTGCACCTGCCGCCGCCGGTCGCGTTTCCTGCCGCCTCGCGCGCTGAGCCCGGCCGCCTCCTGCCGGGATTGCGCGTCGCGATAGCGCGGGACGAGGCCTTTGCGTTCCTCTACCACGCCAACATCGATTGGCTGGAGCGGGCAGGAGCGCAGCTCTCGTTCTTTTCTCCCTTGCGCGATGCCTGCCTGCCTGTTTGCGACGCCTTATGGCTGCCGGGCGGCTATCCAGAGCTTCACCTGGAGACACTCTGCGCGGACCGGGGCATGCTCGCGTCGATCCGCGCGCACCATACCGCGGCCCGCCCGATCCTCGCCGAGTGCGGGGGGCTGCTCTACGCCTGCGAAGCGCTCGACGATGGAAAAGGCGCACGCGCCGATCTTCTGGGGCTCTTTCCCGGCATGGCGACGATGCAGCCCCGGCTGGCGGCGCTCGGCATGCAGGAGGTCGATCTGCCCGGCGGCACCCTGCGCGGGCACACATTCCACTACTCGCGGATGCAAACGGCGCTTCCGCCTGTCGTCCGTGCCCGCACCCCGGATGGCCGACCGGGGGAGGCGATCTACCGCGCAGGCTCGCTCACCGCGAGCTACATGCACTTCTATTTCCCATCGGCTCCGGCCGCAGCCGCCCGCCTTTTCGCGGCTCAGGCCTCGACCGCCTGACCTTCCACCGATGCCAGCGGGGCAGGCGTGGGAAAGCGCGGCGTCTCGGTGATGCCTGGCTCCGGCACGAGGAAGAAGCGGCCCGCGGCGGCGCGGCTGCCCAGCGTCTCGCTCGAGGTCAGGCTGATCAGCCAGGGAGAGGCGACAAGGCCGACAATGATGGGCGAAAGCCACAGCGCCGTCATCGGGTCGAGCCAGGCGGTGGCGGCGAACGCCGCGCCCAGCAGCAGGTGCTCGCGAAGGTCGGGCAGGATCTCGCGCACGGTGATGCGCCGGGCATCGCGCGACTGCGTGTTCCAGCCCGCCGAGATGCCCAGCAGCAGCCCGAGCAGCGCCTTGGTCTGGGTCACCATGGTGATCGGGGCAAGCAGCATGCCCAGCACGATCTCGAGCGGAACGGTGCGCAGGATGGCGCCTGCACCGCCGAAGGCGCGTCGACGGTCGCGGTCCGCCAGCATCCAGATCGTGCCCATGACCTTCGGCCCGAACAGCAGCACCAAGGTAAGCGCCAGCACGCTCGGCGGAGCGAGAGTGACGAAACCTCCGGTGCCTTCGGCCGCCACCTGCCCGATCATCGTCAGGATCAGCAGCAGCCAGCCCGGCGAGGTGAGATAGGCCGAAGCACCGATGAGCAGGTGCAGGCGGCTGGCCCAGTGCAGGCCAGACGCGCCGAGCAGCTGCAGGTGCTGCAGGTTGCCCTGCATCCACCGGCGGTCGCGGATCGCCATGTCGACGATGGTCGGCGGGAACTCTTCGTAGGAGCCGCCGATCATCACCATGTGCACCGCCCACCCGCGCCGGCGCAGCAGTGCGGATTCCAGCATGTCATGGCTGAGGATATGGCCACCGAACGGCGGCTTGCCCGGCAGTTCGGGAAGGCCGCAGGATTGCGCAAAGGCGCGGGTGCGCACGATGGCGTTGTGGCCCCAGAAGTTCGATTCCGATCCCGACCACCAGAGCAGCCCGGCGCTGGCGATCGGCCCGTAGGCCTCGCTCGCGAACTGCATCCAGCGCTGGAACAGGGTGCGCGCATTGGTGATCATCGGCACCGTCTGGAGCAGGCCGATGGACGGGCGCTCCTCCATGATCGAGGCCATGCCGACGATGGTGTCGCCGCTCATCATCGAATCGGCATCGAGCACGAGCATGCACTCGTAAGCCGATCCGAAGCGCTTCACCCACTCGGCAATGTTGCCGGGCTTGCGGGCGATGTTTTTCTCGCGGCGGCGGTAATAGACCTTGATCGGTGCCTCGGCGGCAAGTTCGCGCCATGCGGCTTCCTCGCGCTTGCCGTGGAAGGGGTTGGAATCGCTCAGCACGAAGAAGTCGATCCACGGCGCGCCGCCCGCCGCCGCGATGGAGTTCGCCATGGCGCGCACGCGAGCGAAGACTTCCTCCACGCTCTCGTTGTAGACGGGCATCAGCACCGCCGTGCGATGGCGCAGGCTCGACGCTGGGCTGGGCAGGGCGGTGAAGCCCGGATGCTCGCCGGTGATGAGCTTGAGGAAACCGATCGTCGAAGTGACGAAGCCGAAGGCGATCCAGCAGAACAGCGGGACGAAGAAGGCCAGCAGCACGATCTCGATCAGGCTCAGCCCGTCGCGCGAAAGCTCCATGCGCACCGTGCTCGATGCGGCAAGGCCGATCACGGCCGTGAGGGCAAGCAGCAGCAGGCGCTTCACCAGCATCCCGTGCGGGCTGGTCAGCACCTCGCGGGCGCCGGGCGGATTGCCGTAAAGGTTCTGCACCGGCATCGCCATCGGAGCTTCGGCCGGCAGCATCGCCAGGGTCGGGACAGGGGTGGCGCTCATGCCGGCGTCCCGCTTTCCAGCGACTTGATGACCGTTTCGCTGAGCGCGGTGTCGCCCCGCTTGAGGTAGAGGCGGAACTGGGGCTGGCTCACGTCCTTGCTCCTCACGTCGATCATGACCCGCCAGCGCGCGCCGGACCCCGCGATGGGATAAGCGACGGCAGAGACGATGGCTCCCTTGGGCAGGTCCGTTTCGGGCGTGACCCCGCTTTCGCGGTCCAGCCCCGACAGGGCAGGGCCCGCGAAGTCGAACACGAACTTGCGCACGCCCGCTACCGGGGGCGCTCCGGGGATGCCGCCCGGCCCGTCGTAGACTTCGACGCAGCGCGAGGCCTTGTCGGCGGTGGGATCCTGCGATGTCCAGGTGAGACGATAGGCGAAGTCGCGCCGCTCGCCGGCCCTGGCGGGCTTGTCCCCGCGCCAGAACATGGCGACATTGTCGAGAGTCTCGCTCGCGGTCGGCATCTCGTAGAGGTACACCGCGCCCGCTCCCCAGTCGCCTTTCGGCTCCACCCAGAGCGAGGGGCGGCGATCGTAGAAGACGCCGTCGTCCTGATAATGATCGAAGTTCTGGTCGCGCTGGATCAGGCCGAAGCCCTTGGGGGCCTCCGCCCGGAATGCGTGGAGCTTGGCCACGGGCGGGTTCTCGAGCGGTCGCCAGATCCGCTCGCCGTTGCCGGCCCAGATGGCGAGCCCGTCCGAATCGTGGATCTCCGGTCGCCAATCGCGCTTGGCCGGCGGGCTCGACTGGTCGTACCAGAACATGCTGGATGCAGCGGCAAGGCCCAGCTGCTCCACGTTGCGCCGCATGAAGAGGGCGGACGTGACATCCTGCGTCACCGCATTCTGGCCCTTCCGGCACTCGAACGCATAGGCGCCCGCAACGCTGGGTCCATCGAGCAGGGCGTGAACGCGCACCGTGTCGGGCCCGGTCTGCTCGATCCAGAAGTGGGTGAAGGCGGGAAACTCCTCTCCCTTGGCAAGGCCGGTGTCCACGGCGATCGCCCGCGCCGAAAGCCCGTACTGATCGCGCGAACCGGAGGAGCGGAAGTAGCTCGCCCCTTGGAAGGCCAGCCAGTCGCTCCGGCCGGTGGCGTCCATCACCCGGAAGCCCACGGGATCGGTGTTGCTCCCGCCCACGAAGAGCCCGTCGGTGTCGATGATCTCGCGTGCCTGTCCGTTCTCCACGATGGCGATGCGCACCGGCTTGGGCGCCGTGCCGCGCGTTGCCGGGAACAGGCGGACGTTGCCCGCGATGGCCTCGCCGTTGCCGTAGGTCAGCTTCACGGCCGCGTCATAGTCGGCGGCGGCACGAGGCGAATCGGGTGTCTCGACGAAGGGCCTGCGCGCCAGAGCACGTGTACGCGCGACCAGCCTGTCCCACGAGAACGGGGCAGGCGCGCCCAACCTGCCGCTCACGGCAGCGCTCACGCCTTGCGGCAGCGCGCTTGCCGCCGCAAGCATTGCCATAAGCCTGACCGCATGGCGGCGCGACATCTGCCCGTCGATATTCAGAACTGACCCCTTTGGTGGCAAGTTGGCAATCGGTGCCCATACGCATGGGCCGCCCGATTGTTGCACTGCAAACCTTTCAGCGTCCTGACGCCTCGGGTCCACTCGTCCCGTCCCGCCAACCGATGATCACCTGTTGGCCCGGCTCCAGCCCGTTGGCGAACACCTCCGTCCGCTTGCCGTCGCTGCCGCCCACGGTGACGTAGACCCGGCGCGGCTCGCCCGCCTCGAGGATATAGATCCGCTCGCGGCGGCGGGCGTGCCGGTTGGCCGGATCGAACTGCAGTGCAGCATCGGGCACCAGCAGCACGCCGCGTCGGGCGGGAAGCTCGATCTCTACCGTGGCGGGCATGCCGGGCTTCACGCGGGGATCAGGCCGGGAGAGGGTGAACACCGCGCGCGGGGGGGTGGACTGCGGGGGCGGAGTGACGCGAAGCAGCGTCAGTGCGGCGGACTGGGGTACATCGGGAAGCGCGTCGAGCCGAACCTGCGCCTGCGTGCCCGCCTTGATCTGCGCGCTGGACTGACCGGCAAGGGGAACATCGACGGTCAGCGGAGAAAGGCCGGCGGCAATGGTGAACAGCGGCTGGCCCTGCGCTACCACCTGTCCGGGCTGCGCGTGGCGCATCACCAGCGTGCCGTCGATGGGCGCGCGCACCTCTGCGCCCGCCTGCAGCCTGCGATCGTCACCCAGCTGCAGCTGCGCCGCGCGGACTTCCGCCTTGGCGGAGGAGACGGCCAGTGCCGCTTGCCTCGCCTCGGTCCGGGCACGCTCGATCTCGTTCAGCGAGGGTGCGCGTCCGCCCGAACGCTTCCAGACGCTCTCGAACCGGGCAAGCCGCGCGCCCGTATCGTGCGCAGCGGCCTGCGCGCCTTCGAGCGAGGCCTCGGCGGCGGCGAGGCGAGAACGGTCGATCTCCACCGCGGTTTTCACCTGCCCTGCGTCGATCACCGCAAGCAGCTCGCCCTTGGAGACGGCTCCATTGGTCTTCGCAGAGGTCCACGTCATCCGCCCGGCCACTCCGGCCGGGACCGTCAGTTCGCCCGCTCCGCGCACGATCCCGCGCTCGGAAACCAGCGGCGTGAGGTCTCCTCTTTCGACGGGCGCGGAATAGTACGGGGAATCCTCGCCAGTGACGAAGCGAACGAAGAAGACGAGCGCGGCCAGCGCGGCGATCGCCAGCACCAGCAGGCTCAGCCAGTGGCGCAGCACATGCCGGGGCGAGGCTCCGAGCAGGGTGTCGAGCGGGGTATGGGTGTCCTGTTCAGTCACAAGCGGCCATCACCGTGATCGTTTCCGCCGTGGCGGGCGGATGCGTGCCCACAACCGGCGCAAGTCCTTCGCGCGCCCAGTCGCGATCCTGCCCGGCCCAGAGATCGAGCGTCGCCGCGATCCGGCCGGCGCGTGCGTCAAGCAGCGCCAGCTCGACCGCGTTAGCCGCAGCCTCGGCAACATAGAGAGTGGCGAAACTGCCGGCCCCGCCGCGATAGGCACTCCGCGCGTCACGAACCGTTCGGCGCGATTCCGCCAGGGCTTGGCCCAGCCTTGCCTCGCGCAGGATCTGGTCGGCCAGCTTCGCCCGGCGGGGATCGTCCGCCTGCGCCATGGCAAGCGGATCGACCGGCGGATCAGTAAGGGGCAAAGGGGGGGCGAGCCGGGCAGCCAGCGCCTCGGGCCTCTCGCCGACAAGCCGGGCAAGCTCGCCCACCGCGTCTTCCAGGCGGCCCTGCGCGAACCCGAGTTCGCCCTGGGCCACTTCGTCCTGCGAGCGGGCGAGTGCTCCGTCCAGAGCGGGAACAAGCCCTGCTTCCCGGCGGAACTGCGCGACTTCGGCGTTGTCCCGAAACTGGTTCCGCAGCGCACTGCGAATGGCGACGTCCTGCTGCAGGCGGCGCACATCGACGTAGGCAGCGGCGATTTGCCTTGCCAGGCGGGCACGGCGCAAAGCGACACGCTCCACGCGCTCCTCACGCGCGGCGGGACCGGGCGCCGTGCTCCTGTCGCCCAGGAACCGCCCGATCCGCGCACCGATGCGGCGGGCATCGCTTGCGGTCTCCTCGTCAAAGCTGCGAAGCGACGCGATCTGGCAGGAAATCTCCTGGCTGGCCTCGAGCCCCTGCCTGACGAGGGCGGCGAGCAAGGGGTCGCTCAGCTGCGTCCACCAAGCGGGTGCCGCAGGTTGCGCGCTCTGCACGGACGTGTCGCTTCCTGCCACGGCCGGAGTATCCGCCACGCGGCTGCCATTCGCCGTGCATGCCGCGCTCGCGAAAAGAAGGGCGAGAGCGGCCGGGCGCCCGGTGCGGGCTACTGTCATGAACTTTGTCGACACGGGCAACGCGATAGCACCTGGATGGTGTGAAGCAATCTTGCTGCGACAGCGAACGCCGCAGAAGGCCGCAGGCTGCAGTGCGGGCCACGCAAATGTGGGCGGAAGCATGCAAAGGGGCCAGAAGCGCCGGCTCTCCCTTGGAGTAGCTTCATCCGGAAACCTGCGGGAGAAGCTTGATACGCCGCTTTCATGAAAGTTTTTTGAAAAAGGGTGTTGACCGAATCGAGGGGTAGCTTTAGAGGGCCGTTCACCGCAGCGGAACGCACCGGTTTTACTGGCTTCTGCGGTTGCTGACATGACGGGCAACGTGCTCCTCGAGATAGAAATCGGGGATGT
>NZ_WVTD01000020.1 GCF_009856825.1 Novosphingobium silvae
AACGCGCTGATCTTCGCCCTCGTCGGCCAAGTCGCAGCCGAAGCCGGCGTGCTGCTGATCATCATGTCTGCGGGGCCGGGCTGAGCGCCGTCCCGAAAAATCGACTTCGGCAGCGGGCTGTTAAGGGTGCGGGCCAGACGCTCAAGCAGGGCACGCTCATCAAGTCGATCCGCCTGACCGGCGACCCGCAGGAGATCGACTGCAAGTTCCCGGGGATCAAGGGGCTGGTGCTGCGCGCCGAGTTCGTGCGCAAGCGCTAACCCGAACAGGGCACGGCCGCGGTGCGGAACGCTCCCGCGCCTGCATCGTTAAGACTGCGGGAGGGATAACCGGAGCAGTCCTGTGCCACAGACCCGAACCGTTATCGCCGTTGCCCTTGCCGGGACGATCGCCCTCGGAACACTGGCCGGGGCCACGATCCCCACCCGGATGACATCGAAGGATGCGGAGGCGGAGATCGCTCTTTCCGCTCCGCCGTCACTCGATGGGCGCGACTACTACGTCGAACCCACACCGCAGGACCTCTCGCCTCCTCAGGACATGTCGACGCCGCCGGGTGGCTATGCCTGGGACGTCTACCGCCCCGGCGCCGCTGCCTACGATGTGCAGATGTCCTCGCCGGTCGATCCCTATACTTATGCCTATGCCGACGAGAGCGCCGCGCTGGACGGCGAAGTAAGCGCCGCGAGCTACGAGCCCTCAGCCCAGACCCACGCGCCCGCGCAGGGCGCCAGTTCCGCCGAGGCCCAGGCCGCGCAGGCTGCCGAAGTAGCCGAGGAAGTGCGCGAGGCCGAGCAGGCGCCCTCCTCTTCCACGCTTTGATGGCGCGTGCGTTCTAGCGGGCCGTGCGCGGCTGCCGTTCGGTCCAGGCGCAACCCTTGCGCGTCTCCGATCCGATCTGCATCGTGGCGATGAACGGGTACCGGGCATCAGACATGCCGTCGGTGCATGCGCCGGGGCTCACCGCCAGCGTGAAGTCGCCCGCGGCAAGCCTGCCGCTGAACGACATGCCCCCGCGCCCCGCAAAGCGGCTCGCAGTTACCGTCTCTCCCGTCGCGTTCTCCGGCGTCGTGTAGGTTAGGCTGTCCGCCTGGACGTGACCGCCCCAGAACGGCTCCGTTCCAAGGAAGTGGACGGTCTCGTCAGCCGCGATGCCATCGAACGGGCGGCGGTTCGCAGCATCGCCCGGCACCTGCTCACTGGCGGAATGGCATGCTGCAACCGCGAGCACCGTCAAGGGAAGGGTCAGTCGAAGCAGGGTGGAGCGGTCCATGGCCTTGTCTAGCGCGGTTGCGCGCAATCGAACAAGCGAAGACGCACGCGAGCATCGCCGTTCTTCCCGACCGACTCGCGCAAAACACCGGCCGCGCGCCGGCATTTTACTCGGCACGTCGATTTTGTCGGAAATGGTCATCTCGGTATCTGCTCAAAAAAGCAGCAGAAATTTGCGGAGTTGCGAATTATGCAACAGCAGGTTCCCCAATTGGAATTGCGTTACTGTCGCTCGCACGCTTTTGCTGCGTCGCAACAAGACAGGGCGCTCAAGGCGAACTTCCTGTCGAACCAGACTAAGGGATTTTGCCATGTTCAAGACCGTTCTCGCCACTGCCGCTGTCGCTCTCCTTGCCGTTCCCGCCGTCGCTTCGGCCGACGAAGCGCGCGAATTCTCGCACGAGGGCGTGAACTACGCCTACACCACCGAGCAGAAGGGCAAGGTCACCGTGATCAACGGCGCGACTTCGGCCGGCGTGCCTTTCCGCCTCTACGTCAAGGGCGACCGCGTTTCGGGCACCTACAACAGCCGCAACGTCTCGTTCTCGACCGCCGAAGCTGCCAAGCTGAACCTCGGCCAGTAATCGGCAGACCAAACGCGCAGCTGCGCGTCCGGGCACTCTCCTCTCTCCCAACGCCCGGGCGAAGCAGCGCGGACAGGGCGCCGTCCCCCTCGAGCGGGACGGCGCCCTTCTTGCGTCCGCGCCGCACGGCGTTAAGCGAGGCGTCAGGCACTGGTCGCTAGCTGCGGTGGCAGGGGACGGTCACACACACTTCGGAGGTATCCATGGCTGCGGGCAAGCTCGTCCTGCTGCTGGTCGCAGGCGCTGTCGCCGGTGCGGCGTTCGCGGGCATGACGACAGGGACGATGCGCAGCTATGGCGGCAGCTCCCGTGACGGAGAGCACGCCGCCCGGGCGGAAGCGCCTCGCGCGGACGAGGGTGCCTCGTCTTACGCCGCTGCTCCGCCCGCGCGGCAAGGCTGGCTGGAGGAGGGCGTGTCCATGCTCGATTCGCCCGCGTGGCCCTTCGGGCATGGTTACGAGGAGAGCTACGAAGAGGCAGGGCCTCCCGCCTATGCCGCGCCACAAGGCTACGAGGCCTATCCGCCGCCCGGTTACGGCCCGCGCCCGCACTATGAGGACGAACCCGGCGACGTGGACCGGTACGCAGAGGATGGCCACAGCGCGCCTGCTGTCGCTCCAAGGATGCCGCCTGCCTATGGCACAGGGCGGCGGATGCAGGAACCGCTTGAGCAGCCCCCCGCCGCCCGGCGCGGCGATGCGGCATCCGCTGCGGCAGCTCGCGCTGCTGATGCGGCACAGGACGTGATGGTGGCAGAAGACGGCCTGTAAGCCGCTCCTGCACAACCGACGGGCAAGGCCCCTACCCGCCCGGAGATCAGCGCTCGTTGGCGGAGAGACGGTCGAAGTTGGCCTGCACCGCGCGGCGGTAATGCTTCAGCGTGCGGCTGAACACAGTGCTCGGATCATGGCCCAGCTGTCCCCAGGCGAGCGCGAAGCCAAGCTCCCAGCCGGCCCAGACCTTTTCCGCCACCATCCGCACCATTTCGTCGCCGGCGCCCGGATCGCCCTGTCCGATGCGGGCCGCGCGCAATGCGATCACCGAACCGGCTTCCACCCAGAGCGCGCCAGCCGCGTCGAGCAGCGCCGCAGGACCGGCGAAGATGGCGGCGTCCGCTGCGGCTGTGGCGGCGGCTGTTGCACTGTCAGTAATGGCGGCAGCTTCGGATTTCATCGATGCAAGGCTCCTCGCACCCGGCCCCTGCGCGGGGATCGCGCAAGGTGCTGCGGGCACCGACCGTCCGGGTCATCCTCTTGAAATGCTTCTCACGGCGCTGGCCGCGCCGGGTAGCGCGCGGCCCATAGCCCATCGCGCCGCAGTCCCCAAGCACTTACGTCTGCATCGCCATCATGCCAGCGTGGCGAATATCTCCGCCTCGATCACCCACTCCCCGCCCAGCTGCCGCCACTTTGCGACGTAAGTGCCCGAAGCGGAAGGACCGGCGGAAGTGCCCTGCCAGCGCCCGTGCTCCATCGCGATCGGCTCGACCGGGGAGACGGTCACGCTTTCCGGTGTGCGCACGTAGACCATGCGGTCGGCTTGCGCGAACTCGCGCCGCCACACCTTCACTTGCGCCATGCGACCCGAGATGACGGCCGAATCGCTGCCAGTCACCATGACGCAGTCGCGTGCGAGGATCGGGGCGATCGCCTCGGCATCTCCGGCGGCGATGGCGCGGTTGAAGGCCGCCCGCCGGGTGCGGACCGCAAGTTCCTGCGCCGCGCTCATGCCGGCACCGGAGAAGCCGCAGCCTCCCCGACCACGGTATTCCAGCGACGCACCGTCCAGCGCTCGACAAGGCCCTCGCGAACATAGGGGTCAGCGAGGGCGAAAGCCTCGGCAGCAGCCGGCCCATCGCCGGCGAACAACAGCATGGCGGTGTCGACGGGATCGTCCAGAGCGCCCCCAAGCAGGAGCTCGCCGCTGTCGACCGCCCGCCAGGCGAGCGCGAGATGCTCGGCTCGCCAGGCAGGCCGCCGCTCCAGATAGTCGGACGAGAGGTGATAGGTCAGGATGTAGTGGTTCATGCCCCTATCCTGCCCCGCACGCCCGCCTGGCGGAAGCCCTCAGGAACAGTTCTCGACATAGGCGAGCACCGGCATCTCGCCGACGTGGATCAGACCCACCTTGCCGTTGCCGTCGATCTCGAAGCGCAGCGCCGATTCGCCCGGCCGGGCATTCGGCGCCGTCAGGTACTTGGCCGGAGCAGCCTGATACTTGTGCCCTTCCTCGCGGAAGCCCGGGAACGCCTTCTTCACGTCGGCCTCGGAAGCGCCCACGCCGATTCCTTCCGCAAGCTTCACGTTCGAGCGCTGACCGATGGTGATGCGGCGCACCTTGCCGCCTTCGACGATGGCATGGACGCCGGGATGGTCGGGCGAGCTGACGACGCGACAGCTGTCGCTCTCCTGCGCACCGCGCTCTGCAAAGGAACTGCCGCGCGGCACCGGCTGCCCGATCTTCAATTCGCCCAGCCCTTCGAGACCGAGGACCGCCGGAGAGGCAGCGCCGCTTTCGCTGACGCCCGCGAGCGGAGCCTCGGTGACGGAGCCTGCGGAGGCAGGCCCCGCGTCGATTTCCGGCCCGATCGTCTCGGAAGCAGTAGGGGAAGGCTGCTCGCCCTGCGACGAACAGGCGGCAAGCGAGAGGAAGGCGATGGCGCCCAGCGATGCGATCTGTCTCATGCGCGTAAAAACACGCGGGCCGCCACGAAGGTTGCATTGCGGCATCGGTCGCCAGGGCGCACAGCCCCTACGCTTTCAGCCTCTCGATCGACGCCATGGCCGCTGCGGGCGCGCGTTCCTTGGCTCCGTTGATGAAGAAGGCGAAGACCTCCCGCCCATCCGCGGCCCAGCCTTCGAGGCGCCGGGCCCAGTCGTCCAGCTCCGCGTCGGGGTAGCCCTGCTCCAGTTCGGCGCGGGCATTCTGCAGGCGCGCATAGATGAAGGGAGCGCTCTCCACCGCATCGAGGACGGGGTACTTGGGGCTGTCGGCCAGCACCACCGCCACTTTCGCCTCGGCGCAAAGGGCGTAGAAGGCGGGGTCGTCGAAACTCGCGTGGCGCGCTTCGATGGCGTGGCGGATGGCCACACCTTCATGGGTGCCGGGCAGCAGGGCAAGGAAGGCGGCGATCTCGTCGGCGTCGAATTTCTTGGTGGCGGCGAGCTGCCAGTTGATGGGGCCCAGCCTGTCCCCCAGTTCCACCAGCCCCTGCGCCAGGAAGTTTTCCACCCCTTCCCCCGCCTCGGCAAGGTTCCTGCGGTTGGTGCAGTAGCGGCTGCCCTTGAGCGCGAAGACGAAGCCGTCCGGCACCGCTTCGCGCCACTTCGCGAAGCTGGCCGGGCTCTGGCGGCGGTAGAAGGTGGCGTTGATCTCGGTCGCGGTGAGGTGCTCGCCCACATAGGCAAGCTCACGCGCATGAGGCAGGCCCTTGGGATAGAAGGTCTCGCGCCAGGGCTCGTAAGTCCAGCCGCCGATCCCGATGCGGACCTTGCCTGTCACTTCGTCTTCTTCCGGGCGAGGCGACGCCGGTTGGCCGTGACCTTGCGCCGATAGTGGGAGACCGCCGCCTGCGGCGAGACCATGCCGCCCATCGCCATCTGCATGCCGAGGTCAGCCGCGGCCTTCACTTTCTCGGAGACCATCAGCGCATTCTCCCGCTCGCTGCCGCGCCCGGTCATCATGTCGGATGTACGCATGCCGATTACCATCATCGATTCGGCCCAGAGCCAGTAACTGTCGTGCGTAAGCTTGAGCCAGTCGGCAGCGTGGTTCTTCATGAGGTCTCCTCGCGATCGGGGCACGCTACCACCGTTCGTCGCCTCCGCGAAGGCGAAGCCCCATCCGGTGGCATGACGATAATGCGCCAGACCATCGGAAGGGTCCCGCACCTCGCGCAGGTGCGAGGCGAAAGCGGTCAGTCGTGCTCGCGGCCCCCCGCGCCCATGTAGAGTTCGCTGCCGGTGTCTTTGAACACGCGGCTCATTTCCCGCATTCCGGCCTCCGCTTCCTCGGCGGCGAGGAACCGGCTGCTCGGCTGGTTCTGCGTGGCGGCGAAGTCGCGCACTTCCTGGCTGATCTTCATCGAGCAGAACTTGGGGCCGCACATCGAGCAGAAGTGCGCCGACTTCGCGCCTTCGGCCGGAAGCGTCTGGTCGTGGTACTGCTCGGCCGTGTCGGGATCGAGGCTGAGGTTGAACTGGTCGCGCCAGCGGAACTCGAAGCGGGCCTTGCTCAGGGCATCGTCGCGGACCTGTGCGGCGGGGTGGCCCTTGGCGAGGTCGGCGGCGTGAGCGGCAAGCTTGTAGGTGACCACGCCCACCTTCACGTCGTCGCGGTCGGGCAGGCCGAGGTGCTCCTTGGGCGTCACGTAGCAGAGCATCGCGGTGCCGTACCAACCGATCTGGGCGGCGCCGATGCCGCTGGTGATGTGGTCGTAGCCGGGCGCGATGTCGGTGGTGAGCGGGCCCAAGGTATAGAACGGCGCTTCGCCGCATGCCTCGAGCTGCTTTTCCATGTTTTCCCTGATCTTGTGCATCGGCACGTGGCCGGGACCTTCGATCATGACCTGGACATCCTGCGCCCAGGCGCGCTTCGTCAGTTCGCCCAGCGTGTAGAGCTCGGCGAACTGCGCCTCGTCGTTGGCGTCGTAGATCGAGCCGGGGCGCAGGCCATCGCCCAGCGAATAGGCGACGTCGTAGGCCTTCATGATCTCGGTGATCTCGTCGAAACGCTCGTAGAGGAAGCTCTCCTTGTGATGGGCAAGGCACCACTTGGCCATGATCGATCCGCCCCGGCTGACGATGCCGGTCATGCGCTTCGCCGCCAGCGGCACGAAAGGCAGGCGCACGCCTGCGTGGATGGTGAAGTAGTCCACCCCCTGCTCGGCCTGCTCGATCAGGGTATCGGCAAAGATCTCCCAGGTCAGGTCCTCGGCGATGCCGCCGACCTTCTCCAGCGCCTGGTAGATGGGCACGGTGCCGATGGGCACAGGGCTGTTCCGGATGATCCATTCGCGGGTGTCGTGGATGTTGCGCCCGGTGGAAAGGTCCATGACGGTGTCCGCGCCCCAGCGGATCGCCCAGACCATCTTGTCAACCTCGCTCGCCACGTCCGAGGCGACGGCGGAGTTGCCGATGTTGGCGTTGACCTTGACGAGGAAGTTGCGCCCGATCGCCATCGGCTCGGCTTCGGGATGGTTGACATTGCTGGGGATGATCGCCCGCCCCCGCGCCACTTCGTCGCGCACGAATTCAGGCGTCACATAGTCCGGGATCGAGGCGCCGAAGCTCTCGCCAGAGCGGTTGTACGCGGCAAGGCGCGCACGGCCGAGGTTCTCGCGCTCGGCCACGTACTCCATCTCGGGCGTGACGATGCCCTGCCTCGCATAGTGCATCTGCGACAGGTTCATGCCGGGGCGCGCGCGCAGCGGTTTCCTCAGCGCAGTGGGGAAAGGCGGGACGCCGCCCGACCGGTCCGGTCCGAGCTGGCCGTTGTCCTCGGGCTTCACTTCGCGCGGCTCGTATTCCTCGACGTCGCCGCGCGCGAGCTGCCAGGGCCGGCGCAGCGCAGGAAGCCCCGCCGAAATGTCGATGCTGGCCTGCTCGTCGGTATAGGGGCCGGAAGTGTCGTAGACGCGCACCGGCGGCTCGCCGCTGGAGGGCTCCAGATGGATCTCGCGCATGGCCACGCGCAGGGCCGGGTTGCCTTGCGCGGGGACATGGATCTTCCTCGATCCGCGTATCGGGCCTGTCGTGACGCCGATCTCGAGCTTGGAACTGATGTCAGCCATGGATGCCTCTCTTCTTTCCATGGGACGGAAAAAGAGACGGATTGCGGGCCGGAAAAATCGCACTCAAGGCCGCGTCCACTCCCTCCGCCCGTATTAACGGGTTCAGGTTCGACGGGTCTTGTGGAGCATACCCACAACTCTCAGCCCAGGGTCCGGCGCTCTTTCAAGCAGGGACCCTGCTAGGCTCCCCGGGGTGGCGCGATGATAGACGCGCTCGCGGCGGCGGTCTAGGGGGCCACTGGCTATGCCGATGCTCTATCGCCTGGACGCGACCGCGCGCGACGTGGCCCTGGTCTTCGGGGCCGAGGCGCGCGAAGACCCATGGGCGGGGGGCCATGTGGCGCCGGGCGGCTTCGCGCCGGTGATCACCGCCGGGCGCGAGGCGATCGCCGGACCCAGGCCCGGCGGCCTGGCCCCTAGGCGCATGACGCCGCGCCTGTGGGGCGTGCCGCCGCCGCCCTCCGTTCCCCATTCCGGCATGAACGGTTCGCGCCACGGCATCCTGTCGGTCCGCAATCTCGACAGCCCGTTCTGGATCGGCAACCTTCGCAACAGCGAGTTCCGCTGCCTCGTCCCCGCGACCGCCTTCATGGAGTGGGGACGCCCTTCCCCGGTGGACGGCAAGCGCCGCCAGTCATGGTTCGCCTGCGCCGACCAGCCGATCTTCGCCATGGCGGCGGTGTGGAAGGACAGCGAAGTGCCGTCCTTCGCGCTTCTCGCCTGCGAGGCGAACGCGGCGCTGAAGGCGGTTGGCCGCGAGACGATGCCCGTCATCCTGCCGCCCCAGCCGAAGGCCTGGGCGCTGTGGCTGAACGGCGGATGGGACCGGGCGAAGGGACTGGTGGCGCCTTATTCCTCGTCGCTGATGACGCAGCGGGCCTGAGCGGCACGGGACTCGCGTTGAGGGCAGCGCGGCACCGGACGCACGCCGAGGGCAGGGGCATTTAAGGACTGCGGCCGGTCTTGTGGCGGGCGGGCGGCGACGCCATCTGGTCTCCATGCCCGCACCACTGGATACGCTGCTTTCCGAAATTCGTGCCTGCCGCCTGTGCGAGACCGCGCTGGGGTTCGAGCCGCGCCCGTTCGTCGCGGCCAGCCCCACGGCACGCATCCTGATCATCGGGCAAGCGCCGGGCAGCAAGGTTCACGCCAGCGGGATCGGCTGGGACGACGACAGCGGCGACCGCCTGCGTGACTGGCTGGGGCTGGACAAGGCCACGTTCTACGACACGGCGAAGATTGCGCAGATGCCTTCGGGCTTCTGCTATCCGGGAAAGGCGAGCGGGGGCGACAAGCCTCCCCGTCCGGAATGCGCGCCGCGCTGGCATGCGCCGCTGCTGGACCGGATGCCCGAACTTCGCCTCACGCTGCTGGTGGGGCAATACGCGCAGAAACGCTATCTGCCGCGCGGCTTCGCACCCAACCTGACGGAAGCGGTCAGGCTATGGCGCGAGACGCCCGAGGGTTTCTTTCCCCTGCCCCATCCCGCCTGGCGAAGCCGGCTGTGGATGGCGAGGAACCCGTGGTTCGAAGCGCAGGTCCTGCCCGACCTGCGCCGCCGCGTTCACGATGTCCTCGCCCTTGCCTGACGTCAGAAGGTGTAGGCGACGCCCGCGCCGAAGGCCCACTGGTCCGCATCGCCGCGGATCGAGGTGAAGGGCGTGTCCTTGCCGTCGTTCAGCATCTTCGAATAGTTCGCCACGCCGAACACCGCCCAGCCGCCGGAGCGCAGGTCGCCGGAAAGGTCGTAGCCGAGCAGCAGCGTGGCGCTGCCCGTGTCCCAGCCGCCCTCTGCGCCGTAAGTGGGCAGCCCGCTGCGCGCGCTCTGCTCGGGCGTGACGGAATAGTAGTAGCTGGCGTAATCGTCGTCGACATGGCGGGCGCTGACGGCCACCGTTGCCAGCAGCGCGGGGCTGAGCGGCGTGGTGTAGCTCACCACCGGAGTATAGGTCATGCCCGAGTATGCACCCGCCACGTCCCATTTCACGTCGGTGGTGATGCTGAGCGAATCGTAAGGGCTCAGCAGCCGGTAGAACGACACGCCCGCGCTGACGCCCACTTCGACCGCGGTGTCGAGCTTGCCGGCGGCGCGGACCACGTCGTCCTTGATCTGGTTGCGGCGGTTGAACGAAGCCGTGGCGACGGGGCCCAGCGTAAGGCCGACCCGGGCGTCCTTCGCATCGGGCACGAAGTCCAGCGCCACGCCGCCGAGACGCGGGTTGATGTCGACCCCCCAGACCGAACCACGCACGATCGGCACCGGGCTGACGACGTAGTCGTCCGAGCCGCGATAGCTTGGAACGTAGCCGGCGCCCACGCCCACGGTGATGTGGTCGCGATCGAAGACGTTGTCCTCGGGCGCTTCCTGCGCAAGCGAGGGAGCGGCGATGAAGGCTGCCGTGGCGGCAAGCAGCGTGGCGGTCGAACGAAAACGCATGGTATTCCCCTGAAACTCTTGTGCAGCGCGCAACGCGCATCTGTCCCTGCGGTTGCCGCGAGCGAGCGCGACGAAGATTTTGTTCCTGAAGCCTAAGCTATCCGGCGGTTCAGGGCGCCTCTTGCGGCAGGGTCTCGTTTCCTTCGCCCAGCTTGCGCTGCATCAGGAACACGTCGATCCACTGCCCGTGCTTCCATCCGGCCCCCGCCAGCGTACCGACGGGGAAGAACCCGGCGCGGGCGTGAAGGACCACCGAGGTCGGTTCGGAGGCGGCGATCACCGCGAAGGCCTGGCGGAAACCCCGGCTCTCGCACTCGAACAGAAGCGCGCTGAGCAATGCGCTGCCGATGCCCCGCCCCACGCTGTCCGGGCGGACGTAGATCGTCGTCTCCACGCTGTAGCGATAGCCGACGCGCGGGCCGTAGCGCTGGGCGAATCCGAAGGCGAGCACGCGCCCCTCGTCGTCGCGGGTGACGAGAAAAGGGTATCCGGCCTCGATCCTTTCGGCGAGGCGGCGGCGCGTTTCGTCAACGTCCGGCGGGACGGTCTCGAACGTCGCCGTGCTTTCCAGCACGTAATGCGCATAGATTTCGGTTATCGCACCTGCATCGTCGAGCGATGCGTCGCAAATGGTCAGGGCCCCTGTCATCGTGACCAACATGCTACAAAGCGGGCAAGCTGCCAAGTTGCAGCAATCGTTCGCAGCCCCTAAGCGAGGCAGGAGATGCTGCAAACTTCCGCCGAAAAGCCAAACGAGCCCCATACCGGCACGCTGTCCTGCGATCTCGCGGTGCTGGGCGGCGGGCTGGCTGGCGGCCTGATCGCGCTTGCGATGACCGCGCATCGGCCCGAACTATCGGTCATGGTGATCGAGCGCGGGGAGAAGCTGGGCGGCCATCACGTCTGGTCCTTCTTCGCCAGCGACATCGCCGCCGGCGGCGAGGCGCTGGTCGAACCCCTGATCGCGGCGCGCTGGGACGACTACCTCGTGCGCTTTCCGGGCGCGGCGGAGCGGCGGCTCGGCACCCCCTATCGCAGCGCCACGAGCGCAAGGCTGGATGCGGCCGTGCGCGCGGCGCTTCCGGCAGAGCGCATCCTCACCAGGGCCGAAGTGGTGGACGCGCAAGGCCGCAAGGTGGTCCTCGCCGATGGGCGGGTGATCCGCGCAGGCGGCGTGATCGATGCGCGCGGGGCACAGGGGCTGGCGCATATGGCGGGGGGCTGGCAGAAGTTTCTGGGCCACACGCTGACCCTTGCCGCGCCGCACGGCCTGAGCGCGCCGGTGGTGATGGACGCGACGGTGGACCAGGTCGACGGTTACCGCTTCGTCTACTGCCTGCCCTTCTCGCCGACCGAAGTCTTCGTGGAGGACACCTACTATTCCGACACCCCCGCACTCGACGTGCCGGTGCTTCGCGCCCGCATCCGCGACTACGCGTCGAGGGCGGGCTGGGAGGTAGAGCGCATCGCCTACGAGGAGACGGGCGTGCTTCCCGTGATCGCCACGGGGGACTTCGAGGCATTCTGGCGCTCGGGCGGCGAAATCGCCCGTGCCGGCACGCGCGCCGCGCTCTGCCATCCGCTGACATCCTACTCGATTCCCGATGCGGTAAGATTCGCGCTTTACCTGACCACCCTCGACAACCTCTCGGGCGAGAGACTAGGAACGATCAGTCATGAATGGGCCGCACAGCACTGGCGCGATGGGCGCTTCTACCGGATGTTGAGCCGCATGCTCTTCGGCGCCTCCGACGGGCCCGACCGCTGGCGCATGCTGGCGCGCTTCTACACCCTGCCCGAAGCGCTGATCGAGCGTTTCTATGCCGGTCGCTCCACCCCCTCCGACATGGTGCGCGTGCTGGCGGGCCGGCCGCCCGTCGCCGTGGGCGCGGCGCTTGCCAGCCTTGCGGGCCGCGGAAGACCGCTGGCCGACCTTGGCCGCGGCGAAGGAGCACGCGCATGAAGAAGGCCTGCGTCATCGGCGCCGGGTTCGGCGGCCTCTCGCTCGCGATCAGATTGCAGAGCGCGGGGATCGCCACCACTCTGGTTGAAGCGCGCGACAAGGTGGGCGGCCGCGCCTACCAGTGGGAGCGCGAGGGCTTCACCTTCGACGCTGGCCCCACCGTCGTCACCGACCCGGACTGCCTGCGCGAACTGTGGGCGCTGTCGGGAAGCGACATCGGCGACGATGTGACGCTGGTGCCGGTATCGCCCTTCTACCGCCTCAACTGGACCGACGGCGTCGTCTTCGACTACGGCAACGACGAGGCCGCGCTGCGCCGCGAGATCGCCCGCGTCAGCCCCGAGGATCTTGCCGGCTACGAGGATTTTCTGCGCTATTCCGCCGGAGTCTGGCAGGAAGGCTACGTCAAGCTGGGGCACGAGGCGTTCCTCGATTTCGCCAGCATGATCAAGGCCGCCCCGGCGCTCGCCCGCTACCAGGCCTGGCGCTCGGTCTACTCCATGGTCTCGCACTTCGTGAAGGACGAGCACCTGCGCCAGGCGCTTTCGTTCCACACCCTGCTGGTGGGCGGCAATCCCATGAGCACCAGCGCGATCTACGCCCTCATCCACAAGCTGGAGAAGGACGGCGGGGTGTGGTGGACCAAGGGGGGCACCAACAAGCTGGCGCAGGGAATGGCGAACCTGTTCCAGCGGCTTGGCGGAACCCTGCGCGTGGGCGACAAGGTGCGCGAGGTCCACACCATCGGTGACCGCGTGACCGAGGTCGAGAGCGAGAGCGGCTGGCGCGAGCGGTTCGACGCGGTCGCGTCCAACGGCGATCTCGTCCATACCTACGCCACCCTGCTTGCCAACACGCCGCGCGGGCGCGAGATGGCCAAGTCGCTCAGGAAGAAGCGCTTTTCCCCCAGCCTCTTCGTGGTGCACTTCGGGCTGGACGGCACATGGCCGGGCATCCCGCACCACACCATCCTGTTCGGCCCCCGCTACAAGGGCCTGCTCGACGACATCTTCGAGCATGGCGTGCTCCCGCGCGACTTCTCGATCTATCTCCACCACCCGACGGTGACCGACCCTTCCATGGCGCCTCCGGGCAAGAGCACGTTCTACGCCCTCGTGCCGGTGCCGCACATGGGCAAGCTGCCGATCGACTGGGCGGAAGTGGGCCCGATCCTGGAACAGCGCGTGATCGCCGAAGTGGGCCGCCGCCTGATTCCCGACATCGAGGACAGGATCGTCACCCGCTTCCACTATGCCCCGCCCGATTTCCGCACGGATCTTGGCGCCTACAACGGCAACGCCTTCAGCCTCGAGCCGCTGCTGACGCAAAGCGCCTACTTCCGCGGCCACAACCGCGACGACAAGCTGAGGAACCTCTATCTCGTGGGTGCGGGCACGCATCCGGGCGCCGGGATTCCCGGCGTGGTCGGCAGCGCCAAGGCCACCGCGAAGCTCATGATCGAGGATCTTCGGTGACACCGAGCCCCGCTGCCCTGCTCAACGCGCTGCGCAGCGCGTGGGGCTGGACCGGCGTGGAGTTCGCCGAAGTGATCGCGCACAGCCTGATGGGCCACATGCTCGTCACCGACCGGCATGGCGCGTTCCACTACCTCGATCCCGACGTCGGCGCCGTCATCGCGCTCGGCGACGAGGCCGCGGCGCGTGCGCACATGGCGCTCGAGGAAACGCAGGTGGTCTGGCAGGCCGACGCCCTCGTCAGCGCCGCCGCCGCGCGCCTTGGGCCCCCGGCCATGGGCGAGGTCTACAGCCTCCGGCCACAGGCGCTGATCGCCGGGGACTATTCGCCCGACATGCTCATCCGGATCGACCTCGTCGATCTCATCTACCTGTCGGGCGACATCGCCCGGCAGATCCGCGACCTGCCCGACGGCGCTCCCGTCCGGCTCCGCTCCTCCACTGAAGGTATCGACTGAAATGAAGCGCCTCGCCGTATACTGCGGCTCCGCCACGCCCGCCGACCCCCGCTACATGGACCTTGCCCGCGATGTCGGCACCGCGCTGGCCCGGCAGGGCATCGGCGTCGTCTATGGCGGAGGCCGCCTCGGCCTCATGGGAGCCATCGCCGGCGCCGCGCTCCAGGCGGGCGGCGAGGTGATCGGCGTCATTCCCGAGGCGCTGGTGGGCGGCAACGGGCGCGGCGGCGAAGTGGCGAACTACGAGTGCGAGCTCACGATCGTGGGCACCATGCACGAGCGCAAGGCCGAGTTCACGCGCCTGTCCGACGGCTTCCTCGTGCTGCCCGGCGGCGTCGGCACCATGGACGAGCTGTGGGAAGCGGTCAGCTGGTCGCAGCTGGGCTATCACAACAAGCCGGTGGGCGTGCTCAACGCCTTCGGCTTCTACGACGGCCTGCTGGCCTTTAACCGCCACATGGCCGAAGTCGGCTTCGTGCGACCGGCGCACCAGAACATCCTGCTGTCGGACGCCGAGCTGGACCCGCTGCTCGAGCGCATGCGCGCGCACGAGCCGATCGTGCCGATCGTGAACATGGACCCGACCACCCTGTGACTTCCTCCGGCGGCGCACTGCCGGTCCTCGCGCGCGTTCGATCGCCGGGCACAGGACGCCCGGGCAAGCACGGCTCCGGCGCGGGGGTGGCCCGTGACGTCTGAACGGGCAGCGCTCGTCGCCGCCGCGCACGAATCGATCAGGCGCGGCTCCAAAAGCTTCGCCGCGGCAAGCCGCCTGTTCGACCGCACCACGCGCGAGCGGGTCTGGCTTCTCTACGCCTGGTGCCGCGCGTGCGACGACATCGCCGACGAGCAGGACCACGGCCATGCGGCAAGGACTTCGCCGGCAAGCGCCGCAAGGCTCGATCCCGAGGCGCGCCTTGCCACCATCCGCGCGCTTACCGAACTTGCGATGGCGGGCGAGGAGACCGGCTCTCCCGCCTTCGACGCGCTGGCCCAGCTCATGCGCGAGACACCGGTGACGCGCGCCATGGTCGAGGACGTGCTGGCAGGTTTCGCCCTCGACGCGGCCGACTGGCGCCCCCGCTCCGAAGCGGACATGCTGCGTTACTGCTTCCACGTGGCGGGCGCGGTGGGCGTGATGATGGCCGCCGTCATGGGCGTTCCCGCCGATGACGAGGACACGCTCGACCGGGCATGCGACCTCGGTATCGCCTTCCAGCTCGCCAACATCGTGCGCGACGTGTGGGAGGACGATGCCAACGGCCGCTGCTACCTGCCCGTCGAGTGGCTGGCAGAGGCCGACATTCCGCCCGGCGAAGTCACCAAGCCGCATTACCGGCACGCGCTGGTGCCGCAGGTCGCGCGGGCCTGCGCGCTGGCCCGGCAGTACGAGGCTTCCGCCCGCGTGGGCGCGGCCCGCCTGGCGTTCCGGCAGCGCTGGGCAGTGCTTTCCGCCGCAAGGATCTATGGCGGCATCGCGCGGGAGGTGGAGCGCCTGGGCGCCCATGCCTGGGACCACCGCGTCGTCATCGGCAAGGGCCGCAAGCTCTCCATGGTGGCGACAGCTTTCGTGGAGGCACGCCGCACGCCGCGCGCCGTGTCCCGGCCCGCGCTCTCACGCCGCGAACTCGCGAGCATCGCCAAGCGGCGCTGATTCGCCGCTCAGCCCTCCTCCGGGGCGCGAGTTACGATCCGGAAACACGAGCGGGAGCCATGGTGGACCTCGCGCGTTGGGCCTGAAACCTCAGGAGAATCCCCAATGCTGTACACCATCGCCCTCATCCTCCTCGTCCTCTGGCTGCTGGGCCTCGTGGTCTTCAAGGTGTCGGGCGCGCTGATCCACCTGCTGCTGGTGATCGCGATCGTGGTCGGCCTGGTGCAGCTGTTCCGCGGACGCAGGCTCTAGGGTTTCCCGGCCGTCGGCAAAGGCTCTGGGCGAGGCGTCGCGTCGCTCAGGGCTCCACCGGCTGGTTGCGGTAGTAGCCGGGAGGATTGACGCGGCGGAACAATCGCCCCCGCTCTGAATAGAGCACCAGCACCAGCGCGCTCAGCCCGCATACCACCATGGCCGCCATCACCGGCCGCGCCGTGCCGTCATAGGCCTGGCCGATCAGCGATCCCAGAATTGCCCCGAAGACCATCCGCACGAAGGCCATGACCGAAGCCGCCGCGCCCGCGATCCGCGCGAAAGGCTGGAGGGAGATGGCCTGGAAGTTCGCGCCGATAAAGCTCATCATGCACATGCTCAGCGTCATCAGCGGCAGGAAGGTCCAAAGCCCCTCTCCGCGCATCGCCAGAACGAGATGCACGACCGCAAGGCCGATGTAGATCAGCAGCGCCGCATGCGAGACGCGCCGCGCGCCGAACCGCTCGACGATGCGGGCGTTGGCGAAGTTGGTGCAGGCCATGACCAGCGCCATCCCGCCGAACATCACCGGGAAGAGCGTGCCTGCCCCGAAATGCTCGCCCACCAGCTGCTGCGCGCTGTTGAGGTAGCCGAACAGCGCTCCCTGCACGAAGGCGGCGCCAAGGAAGTATCCCAGCGCGGCGCGCTCGCGAACGGCGAGCGCCATGTTCCCCGCGATCACGCCTAGCCGGATCGGCTGGCGGAATTCGGGATGCAGCGTCTCGGGCAGGCGCAGGTAGGCCCAGACGAAGACGCCGGCCGCAAGCCCACCCATGATCCCGAAGATCCAGCGCCAGTCCGCCACCAGCAGCACCGACTGTCCGACCATCGGCGCGATCATCGGCACCACCATGAACGTCATCGCGATCAGCGACTGGGTGCGGGCCATGCGGTCGCCGTCGAAGCGGTCGCGCAGGATGGTCATGGGCATGACCATCATCGCCGAGGTCACGAGGCCCATCAGGCCGCGAGCGGCAAGGAGCAGCTCGAAACTGTCCGCCACCGCGCAGAGCATCGAGAGCAGCACGTAGACCGCGATGGCGCAAAGCGCCACGGGGCGGCGTCCGAACCTGTCGGCAAGGGCGCCGGGGAACAGCGATCCCAGGCCAGAGCAGATCAGGAACACCCCGATGATCAGCTGGCGCTGGTTCGGGTCGGCCAGGTGCAGGTCCTTGCTGATCGCGCCGAGCGCGGGAAGCATGACATCGATCGCGAGTGCCTGCAGCGCCTGGAACGAGGCCATCATGGCAACGAATTCCAGCTCCCCCATGGGGAACCGGACGGGATTGGCATCGGGGGAATGCATGGCAAGCGCATGCCGCAGTTGCGGGCGCTATGCCAGCCAAAACACGAGAGGAATGGCGCTTTCCTGCCCTTCGCCCCTATATGACCGGTCATGCCTGCCCAGGACGATCATCATGGCGACGATCCCGACGCGGAAGCCGACGGCCTGCGCAAGATCATCCATGTCGACATGGACGCCTTCTACGCCAGCGTCGAGCAGCGCGACGATCCCTCGCTGCGAGGCCTTCCGGTGGCGGTGGGCGGCTCGTCCGGCCGGGGCGTGGTGGCAGCCGCCAGCTACGAGGCGCGGGCTTTCGGCGTGCGCTCGGCCATGCCCTCGGTCCGGGCCGTGCGCATGTGCCCGGACCTGATCTTTCGCAAGCCCCGCTTCGAGGTCTACCGCGAGGTCAGCCAGCAGATCCGCGCGATCTTCCTCGACTACACGCCCCATGTCGAGCCGCTCTCGCTCGACGAGGCCTACCTCGACGTCACCGCCGACCTCAAGGGCATCGGCTCGGCCACCCGCATCGCGCAGGAAATCCGCCGCCGCATCAAGGCCGAAACCCAGCTGACGGCAAGCGCGGGCGTTTCGTACAACAAGTTCATCGCCAAGCTCGCCAGCGACCAGAACAAGCCTGACGGGCTGTGCGTCATCCGCCCGGGCGAAGGGGCCGCCTTCGTCGCCGCCCTGCCGGTCCGCCGCTTCCACGGCGTGGGGCCGCGCGGGGCGGAGAAGATGGCGCGCCTCGGCATTGAGACGGGCGCGGACCTGGCCGGCAAGGACCTGACGTTCCTGCGCGCCAACTTCGGCAGCTTCGCCGAGTACCTCTACCGCGCGGCGCGGGGCGTGGACCTGCGGCAGGTGCGCGCGAACCGGCCGCGCAAGTCGGTCGGCGGCGAGCGCACCTTCTTCGAGAACATCGAGGACCCGGCCGCCCTGCGCGAGACGATGGACCATATCGTCGACGTGGTGTGGGAGCGGATCGAGCGCGCCGGCTCGCGCGGACGAACCGTGACGTTGAAGCTGCGCTATGCCGATTTCCAGACGCTCACGCGCGCGCGCTCGCTCCCCCACTTCGTGGCGGACAAGGCCGAGTTCGCCCGCATCGGCCATGCATTGCTGGAAGAACAGATGCCGCTGCCCCAACCGATCCGGCTCATGGGGCTGACGCTTTCCGCGCTCGAACGCCACGAAGGCGAGGCACGTAAGGGCCCTGCCGACGGACAGCTGTCGCTGCTCTAGCAGCGCGCGCCGGGCACGCAAAATGGCCGCTGGCGAGCGCGGGCCTTACGCCGGGGAGGAAACGCGGGCAAAGGATACCGCAGGGTATCGGGCCGACGTCGGGGACGCCCTGGATTAGGGAGCCGAAGCTCTGCCGCTCCTTGCGAACGGCCGGAAAGCGACATGGCAGTCCGGCTCGACCCTCAGCGGAAGCGGCTCGGAACGCGGTGCGCGGGCTCGCGACAAGGCACCGGTTCCAGGGTCCTTGCGGGAAGCTCCCCCTTCGTGGGGGGCGAGCCGTTTGCGCCGGGACCCCGCCGCCTCTTCCCTTTCGGGAGGACGGCCTGGATGAACCCTTCCGGTCTGGCACAGGTAGGGTTTCATGCCCCCAGCGCCGACCCGATGCCGCTTCGAACCGTGTACCTCGGTGGAAGCGGATGCCGGAGCGTATAACCATTTTGGTTAGTGGTGTCAAGGCTATTGAACCTCCGCGTCCCCGCAGATGCCGTCCCGGTCATCGCTCGAACCGTTATCGGCCCTCGCTGAACGGGGCGGCCGACGCATAGGCGAGGAGCCATGAAGGCAGGCGCTCGCGCTGGCTGCGCGGCAGGTCGGGCGGAAGTTCGCCGGGTGCGAAGAAGCGTGCAGCGTGGATCTCCCGTCCGTCCGGCTGCGGAACCCCGGTGCAGCGCCCGGCGACCACGCGCACGATGTTGACCGCGCCGTGCAGCGTCTCGCTGCGGACCTCAAGCAGCCGCGCGGCCGACAGGCGGCACCCGGTTTCCTCGGCGAGTTCGCGCCCGGCGGCGAGGATCGGGTCCTCGCCCGGCCGCAGCCCGCCGCCCGGTGCCATCCATCTTGGCGTGCCGTAGGAATGGCGCACCAGCAGCACCCTGCCCGTACTGTCGATCGCCAGCACCCGCACGCCGTCGAGCCGGGGCCTGAACAGCCGCCACACCCTTACACGAATGCCGTGCGCCAGTCGGTAGAAGCCGCGGTGCAGCCGCGCGGGAAGGCGGCTCAGCAGAAACAGGTGACCTTGTGCCGCGCGGCGCGAAGGAGGCGCGCCACCGGCAGGTCGTGCTCTGCGCGAAGCGCCGCCTCGAAGATCGCCCGCTTGTCGTCCCCGCGAATGACGAAGACGATCTCGTCGCTGTCGACGAGCGCGGGAATGGTGAGGCTCAGCCTGTCGAACGGCGCCTCGGGGGGCAGCGGGTCGGGGGTCAGGCGGCGAACCGGCAGCGGATCGTCGGCGCGCGGATCGGTGTTGGGGAAAAGCGAGGCCACGTGCCCATCTGCCCCCATGCCGAGCCAGGCGAGAGCGAAGTGCGGCGGCGCGGCGTCTTGCGTCAGCGGGACGATGCGCGCGCCCGCAGGCTCAAGCCGCGCGCGGATCTTGCCGACGTTGCTCGCCGGGTGGTCTTCGGCGACGATCCTGTCGTCCCCCGGCCAGACCGAGACGCGCTGCCATGGCAGGTCTTCCCGGGCAAGCCGGTCGAAGATGGGGAACGGGGTGGAACCGCCGGGAACGGTGACGGCGATACGGTCGCAGACGCCGAGCGCGGCACGCAGCCGCTCGGCGAACCAGGCGGCGATCGCGCCGTCGTCGGCGCCTTCGATCAGTTCGGTGGTAGGCATGGGGAGAGCCTTAGCACTCCCCGGTCCCGCGCGGAACTCCTACCGCCCCACTTCGCCCGCTCCACCTCGCCGGTCGGCCTGCTCAGGCGATGATTTCGCGCAGGAACCACGCCCGCTGCTCGGCCTGGTCGGTCCAGTCGTCGATGACGCCGTCAGTGGCATTGTCACCCGCTTCGCCGGCCAGTTCCTTGGTCGCCTTCAGCGTCTGCACGTAGGCGGTGTTGTCCTCGAAGAGCTGCTTGACCATGGCCGCCGCATCGAGGCTGGTGTCGTCCTGGTCCTGGATCGTTGCCTTGGCGCCGATCGCGCCGATCGAGGTGAGTGTGGTGCCGCCCAGCTTGCGCACGCGCTCGGCGATGAGGTCGGTCAGGCCGAAGATCTCGGTCGCCTGCGCATCGAAGAGCAGGTGCAGGTCGTGGAACTGGGGACCGCGCACGTGCCAGTGGAAGTTCTTGGTCTTCACATAGAGCGCGAAGGTGTCTGCCAGCAGCCCGTTCAGGCTGTCGATCAGCGCGGCCTTCGAATTGTCCTTGGAAGTCATGTCGGATCCCTCTTTCTGCGATGGCTCAAAAATGGTGGGGGTCAAGGTTGGTTGTATGCACTGGTAACGCGGATGAAAAGCTCCGGTTCGATCGCAATTCGCGATCACACTAGCCCGGTTTTCGTCAGGAACAGCATCAGGGCCGCCAGCATGAGCAGAAGCCCCGAGGCCTTGCGGATCCACCGGGCGGCAGGCAGCGCCAGAAGGTCCGGGCGGGCCCACGCGAGGGTGACGAGCACGCCTCCGCCCAGCGCGCCCGCAGCGCCCGCAGGCCACGGCGCTCCCAGTCCGATGCCAAGGCCGAAGACCACGAAGCGCGCCGCATCGATCGCCTGATGGGCCACGAGTACCAGCGCCAGCGCCCCCAGCGAATTGGTCGGTTCGCGTGGGCGGCGGGGGGCAGACAGGACGAGCGACTCCGCCCCCGCCAGCCCCAGCGCGATGGCTGCGAAGATCGCGCGGGCAGGCGGCGGCAGCAGGCTCAGCATGACGTGTGCGGCCCATGCCGCCGCCAGCGCGGTCAGCGCGGCCGACAACACCGCGACGATGAGCACCGCTGGCCGCTGTCCCTGCCGGGCGGCAAGGCCCGCAACGGTCGCCTGATCGCGCGCGCCAAGCCCGGCGAGCAGCACCGCAAGAAGCGTGAGATAGAAGGCGGGCACGCGGCGCGATGCTCAGCGCGCGTGACGGCAGGCGGACCGGCCCGCGGGAGGTGCCGTTCGCGGCGATGGCGCCGCTGAGGGGCCGCGCCGCCGGCCGCACCTGCCCCCGGAGCCGCCGGCTTCCCGCTTGCGCGAGGACGCGGCCGGACCTTCGCCGTTCACCCTTTCTGGCAGGCGATGATGGCGGTGATGACGTTCGCCGTGTCGGCCGGGTCGCGCACGCACACGGTGTCAAGGCCCATGGCCTTGGCCGGGTAGTCGTTGCCGCCCGGGAAGATCGCATCGCCGATGAACAGCATGTCGGCTTCCGCGACGCCGCTGTGCTCGGCCAGGCGGCGCAGGCCCCATGCCTTGTCCACGCCCGGCTGCGTCACATCCACCGAGGTCGCCCCGCCGAGATTGATCGAGACGCCCGGAAGGCGCTTGACGAGGTCCGCCTGGATCACCTTGCGCTTGGCGAAATCGGGATCCCAGTGCTCCTTCGCTTCGAGCGGGGCCTGCTGGCCGAGCGCCGAGAAGGTGATCTGGCTGCCCCGGTCCTCGATCCGCTCGCCCCAGGTTTCCTCCGGCGTGAAGCCGGTGGCGGCAAGCGATGCGTCGAAGGCGTCCAGGATTTCCTTCTTCTGGTCCTCGGTGAAGAGTTCGGCGTAGATGGCGTTCCAGCCGCCGTTGCCATGGCGGTAGAGCTTGGCGCCGCTGGTGGGCATCATCCACAGGCGCGAAACGTCGGCATGGGCCGGCAGGCGGCTGGCCACCTGCTTGTCGAACTGCGGCCAGTCCCCGCCCGAGATCACCGCCACTTGCGCGACGGTGAGCAGCTGCGAAAGAAGCTCGGCCATCTCGTCGGTCAGGGGCTGCTTGCTGAGCGCCAGGGTTCCGTCGAGATCGAACGCCACGATTTTCTTCATTCCATGCCTTTCGCAGTTGTTCCGGCCTGGCAGCCCGCGAGCGCCGACGCGCCGTCCCCGGACGCGCGCGTGCATCCAAAGCCGGTGAGGAGCGATCAGGCAAGTGCCTGAACGACAGAATGCCCCATGATGGGCGCAGTTTCGTTCGCAAGTGCAAACTTGCACCGGAAAGGCGCCTGGACCTTCCGTCGACGCCTCGTGCTGCATTGCCGCATCATGGAAGGGGAACATCGGCCCGCCTTGGCCGTTGGGACCTTTCAGGGCGGGCGGTCTTCGCGCGCCCCGGACCCGGGTTTGCCGGGTCTGCATGCCAGCACTGCCGGGGGCGAGCCGCAAACACGATGACCGATGCCCAAGCCATGCTCTCGCCGACCAAGGCCGCGCTGGATCAAGGCGCGTCTGGGCCGGACGCGGCCACGCCCGGCGACCTGCCGCCGCCGGCGCCGCTGACGTCTGAGGACTGCGCGGTCTTCCTCGACTTCGACGGCACTCTCGTCGAGATTGCTGAGCGTCCCGACGCGGTGGAAGTGGCGCCCGGGCTGGCCGAACTGGTCACCGCTCTCTCCACCCGGCTGGAAGGGCGGCTCGCCATCGTGACTGGCCGCTCCATCGCGGCGCTCCAGGATCTGCTGGGACCGGTGGAGATCGCTCTCGCCGGCTCGCACGGAGGCGAGTTCCGCCCCGGAGCGGGCTGCGCCGTGGAGCCGCTGGCCGAGCCGATCCCGGCCGAGATCATCTCCACTCTCGAGCGGTTTGCAGCGGCCAACGGAGGGCTGCTCGTCGAGCCCAAGCCCTACAGCGTCGCCGTCCACTATCGCCACCATCCCGAGGCGCTGGAAGCGCTGCTCACTTGCGCGCAGGGGCTCGCCTCGGCGCATTCGCTGGCGCTCAAGCACGGCAAGCAGGTGATCGAGCTGGCCATGCCGGGCTCCGACAAGGGTACAGCGGTCGCCCGCTTCATGTCGCTTCCCGCCTTCGCCGGCAGGACACCGCTGTTCCTGGGCGACGATGTGACGGACGAGGACGCGTTTCGTGCCGTGCGCGGTCTGGGCGGTATCGGCGTGCTGGTGGGTGCCATGCGCCCCACTGCCGCCGCCGCCCGCCTCCCCGATGTGACGGCGGTGCACGCATGGCTGAAGGCCGGGCTCAACCCGGAGTTCCAAGGAAAGACGCAATCATGAACGCACCCGATGCCGGCACGCTCGACAACCCCGCCGCCGCCCCGGTGAGCACGCTCGAGCTCTGGCCGATCGGCAACTGTCAGGTCAGCGGCCTCATCGACGAGGCGGGCGCGATCGTGTGGGGCTGCGTGCCGCGCGTCGATGGCGATCCCACCTTCTGCGCCCTCCTGCGCGGCAGCAAGGGACAGGACGCGGGCACCTGGCGCTTCGAACTGGAGCATCAGGTCTCGGCGACGCAGCGCTACTTGCGCAACACCCCGATCCTGGTCACCCGGCTGGAGGATGCGAACGGCGGCGCAGTCGACATCTTCGACTTCGCGCCCCGCTTCGAACGTGGGGGGCGCATGTATCGCCCGGTCGCCTTCGCACGTCTGGTGCGGCCCGTGTCGGGCGCGCCGCGCCTGCGCACCATCCTCACGCCCATGAGCGGCTACGGCGCCAAGCTCGCGCCCATCACGCAGGGCTCCAACCACATCCGCTACCTGGTTGAGCGCAACGCCATGCGCCTGACCACCGACGCTCCGGTCGGCTATGTCCTGGACGAGCGCTGGTTCCGGCTGGAGAAACCGCTGCACTTTTTCCTCGGCCCCGACGAACCCTTTGCCGGCGAGATCGCGCACGATGTGGAGGCCATGTTCCAGAAGACCCGCGACTACTGGCGCACATGGGTTCGCGGGCTCGCCACCCCGCTCGACTGGCAGGACGCGGTGATCCGCGCCGCCATCACGCTCAAGCTGTGCCAGCACGAGGAGACCGGCGCGATCGTCGCGGCGCTCACCACCTCGATACCCGAGGCGCCGGGATCGATGCGAAACTGGGACTATCGGTACTGCTGGATCCGCGACGCCTACTACACGGTGCAGGCGCTCAATCACCTGGGCGCGCTCGACGTGCTGGAGAAGTACCTTGCGTACTTGCGCAACATCGTCGCCGATGCGCCCGAGGGCGTGATCCAACCGCTCTACGCGGTGAGCGGCGCAAAGGAGATCATCGAGTGGGAGGCGCCCGATCTATCGGGCTACCGCGATACCGGGCCCGTCCGCGTCGGCAACGCCGCCTACTACCAGGTGCAGAACGATTGCTACGGCCAGATCGTGCTCCCCTCTATCCAGGCGTTCTGGGACCAGCGCCTGCTGCGCATCGCCACCGAGGATGATTTCCGGGAACTCGAGCAGGTGGGCGAGATGGCGTGGAAGACGCACGACCAGCCCGACGCGGGCCTGTGGGAACTGCGCACCCGAACGGCGGTGCACACGTATTCCAGCGTGATGAGCTGGGCAGCGTGCGACCGCCTTGCCAACGCGGCCGAACACCTCGGCCTTGGCGATCGCGCGGCGCTCTGGCGCGAGCGTGCCGACACGGTGCGCGCCAACATCGACGCCGGGGCCTGGCATGCGGTCGAAGGGCACGACGCGGGCGGGCACTATGCCGCGAGCTTCGGCGGCAGCCAGCTCGACGCCAGCCTGCTCCAGATGGTGGAGCTGCGCTACCTCCCGGCAGACGATCCCCGCTTCAAGGCCACGCTTAAGGCCGTCCAGAAGGCGCTGCGCCGCGGCGAGCACATGCTCCGCTACGACAGCGAGGACGATTTCGGTCTGCCCGAGACGGCTTTCAACATCTGCACCTTCTGGCTGATCGAGGCGCTGCACCGCAGCGGCGAGGACGAGGAGGCGCGCCGCATCTTCGAGGCGATGCTGGCCCATCGCACCAAGTCTGGCCTCCTGTCCGAGGACATGGATTTCGAGACCGGCGAGCTGTGGGGCAATTTCCCGCAGACCTATTCGCTGGTCGGCATCATCAACTGCGCCGGGCAATTGTCCCGGTCCTGGCGGGACTGGCGGTGAACGCGCCGCACCCCGCTCCCCCGGTCGCCGCACACGGCGCCTGAACGGAACGCGCCCCGCAGGCGCGAAAAAGGAAGTGTCATGAGTCGTCTGATCGTCATCTCCAACCGGGTCAGCGTGCCCAAGGCGGCCGGTGCCGCAGGCGCACAGGGCGGACTTGCGGTGGCGCTCAATTCCGCGCTTCGCGAGCATCGCGGCATCTGGTTCGGCTGGTCCGGGCAGGAGACCGCCGAGTTCACCGGCCACCTCGACATGCAGCGCAACGACGACGTCACCACCGCGACGATCGACTTGGAACCGCAGGACATCGACGAATACTACAACGGCTATGCCAACCGCACGCTCTGGCCGCTGTTCCACTACCGCATCGACCTCACCGAATACGACCGCAACTTCGGCGAGGGCTACGAGCGCGTGAACGAGCGCTTCGCCGATTCGGTGCTGCCGCTGATCGAGCCCGAGGACCTCGTCTGGGTGCACGACTATCACCTCCTTCCGCTCGGCTCGATCCTGCGGGGCAAGGGCGTGAAGAACCGCATGGGCCTGTTCCTGCACACGCCGTGGCCGCCCACTCGCCTGCTCGCCTCGCTCCCGTTCCACGAGCGGCTGGTCGCCTCGATGCTGGAGTACGACGTGATCGGCTTCCAGACGACCGAGTGGCTGGAAAGCTTCATGCACTACGTGCAGAAGGAGATGGGGCTGAAGGTCAATCTCGACAATTCGATCGACTACAAGGGCCGCCGCGTCGTGGCGCGCGCCTTCCCGATCGGGATCGACTATGCCGAGTTCACCCAGGCCGCTGCCAGCGACGAAGCAGGCGCCGCCTACAAGGCGCTCAAGTCCAGCGTGCGCGGGCGCAAGATCCTGATCGGCGTAGACCGGCTGGACTACTCCAAGGGGCTGGGCGAGCGCTTCGAGGGCTTCGCGCGGTTCCTGTCCGATCACCCCGATCAGGCGGGCGATGCCGTGCTCCTGCAGATCGCGCCGCCAAGCCGGGGCGATGTCGCCAGCTACCAGCAAATTCGCGAGGACCTCGAGCGCAAGACCGGGCACATCAACGGCGCACATGCCGACGTGAACTTCGTGCCGATCCGATACGTCAACCGCGGCTATCCGCGCGCGCAGCTTGCGGGGTATTACCGCGCCGCCGACATCGGCCTCGTCACTCCGCTGCGCGACGGCATGAACCTCGTTGCGAAGGAATACGTCGCCGCGCAGGACCCCGAGGATCCGGGCGTCCTGATCCTCTCGCAGTTCGCGGGCGCCGCGCTGCAGCTCAAGGATGCGCTGCTGGTGAACCCGCACTCGTCCGAGCATCTCGCCGAGACGATCAAGCGCGCGCTCGACATGCCGTTGGAGGAGCGCAAGCGGCGGCATTCGAAACTTCTTGCCTCCGTGCGCGAGGAAGACGTGATCCACTGGCGCGAGCAGTTCGTGCGCGCGCTGGCGGGGAAGGACCGCAACCGTGACGCCGGCAAGGAAGGCGCAGCCGGCGACTTGTCGCACGATGAGGCCGCCTGAACGCAAGGCGAGGCGCTATCCCTGCGGAAAGTGCAGGTCCTACAAAACTCATCATGTTTCGGACACTCGCCTGCAACCAATCTGACCACTAATACGATTATCGGTTTGGGAGCGGGGCGGCAGCCTCGCCGGCTGCGCGGGAATACTGTCCCGACGCGGCCGACCGAAGACAAGGACAAAGGACGCCGGGCAACCGGACGGCTGAGGCACGCATGACGGCAATTCTCTTCGGCGAGTGCGTGAGCGCCCGCGACACGACGAAAGTTCGCATCCGTGCTCTCGGTAACGAGGGCTGCGACCTCGAGATCGATGCGCCCGCGTGCATGGTCGATGACACCGACGTGACGCTATGGATCGGCGCGGTCGGCCCCTTCCCGGCGACGGTGACGCAGAGCCTTCCCGAACGAAGCGCCAGCCGCCTGGCGGTGCGCTTCAAGGAACCGCTCGACGGGCGTATCCTGCAGCACTTCAGCGCCTGACCGGGTCGGGCGCGCAGCTTCGAAAAGGGTTGCATCCAACTCGGACGCACTGGCCGAAATTGACTTTGACGCACTGCGGCGTTCCCAATATGCCCCTGCCGTGAGCCACCATCGCGGCGATGCCGCATCCGCACGAGGTGACATGACCGTCAAGCAACCCGTCCTCGTCACCGGCGGCGCCGGCTACATCGGCAGCCACGCGGTGCTCGCGCTTAGGGACGCGGGCTGGCCGGTCGCCGTGATCGACAATCTCGTCACAGGGTTTCGCTTCGCGGTTCCCGAAGGCGTTCCCTTCTACGAAGGCGACATCGGTGACGAAGCGCTGCTGGCCCGTATCTTTGCAGAGCAGGGCATGGGCCTGGCTGGCGGCACGGGCGAGGCGCGCGGCGCGATCATGCACTTCGCCGGTTCGGTGGTGGTTCCCGAATCGGTGGAGAACCCGCTGAAGTACTACCGCAACAACACCGCGACGAGCCGCTCGCTGATCGAAGCGGCGGTGACGGCTGGCGTTCCGCACTTCATCTTCAGTTCGACGGCGGCGACTTACGGCATCCCCGAAAGCTCGCCCGTCACCGAAGACAGCCCCAAGTCGCCGATCAACCCTTACGGCATGTCCAAGCTGATGACCGAGACGATGCTGGCCGACGTCGCCCGGGCCCATCCGCTGAACTACTGCGCGCTGCGCTATTTCAACGTCGCGGGTGCCGACCCCAAGGGGCGCACCGGGCAATCGACGGCAGGCGCCACCCACCTCATCAAGGTCGCGGTGGAAGCGGCGCTTGGCAAGCGCGGCCACGTGGGCGTGTTCGGAACCGATTTCGCGACGCCCGACGGCACCGGCGTGCGCGACTATATCCATGTCTCGGACCTGGCGGATGCGCATGTCCTGGCGCTGGAAGCCCTGATCGAGCAGCCGCGCCGGTCGCTGACGATGAACTGCGGCTATGGCCGGGGTTTCTCCGTGCTTGAGGTGCTGGATGCGGTCGACAGGATCACCAACCAGCGGATCGAACGCAGGATGGAAGGCCGCCGCGCGGGCGACCCGGATGCGCTGATCTCGGACAACAGCCGGATCAAGGCCACGCTTCCCTGGGTGCCGCGCTATGCGGACCTGCCCACCATCGTCGAACATGCGCTCGCCTGGGAGCGCAAGCTCGACGATATACGCGCTCGCTGATGGCCACCCGGCCCTCTCGACTTCTGGCGTTTTCGCGCCTCAGAACGCCACGCTGAGCGAGGCACGCACCGAAGTGTCGGTGCTGGTGCTTGTGCGTTCCATCCGCGTCGCGATCTTCCACGTGAAGTCGTAGCCGCCGGCAAGCACGCTGGCCTCGCCTACCCATGCTCCCTTCAGGCTGTCTCCGGCGATGGAAAAGGCCTCGCCCGCATCGTAGGTATCGCCGCCGTTGAACCAGGCGGTCGTGCTGCCGAGCTTGCCGGCAAGCACTTCGCGGCGGCCGCCTTCGAACGAGAAGGTCAGCGGGCGCCAGTCGGGAGAGATGGTGCCGAGCGAATAGGATGCGGTGACCGTCGGCGTCGCGGTGAGCGCCTTGCTGGTACGGCTAGCCACCGATAGCGCGGTCGCGTCGCTGTCTGCCGTCTCGTCGTAGCCATCCTCCCTCAGCCACATCTGCTCCAGCTCGAGCCGGGGCTTGAGGCTGAAGCGGCGCGACATGTCGAGGCGGTACGATGCCCCGGCAAGTCCGGAGAACAGCCAGCCCTTCCAGCTCCCATCGGCGTCATAGGTGAAGTCGGTGTCGCTGATGGTGCCCGTGTAGGTACGCACCGAGTCGATGGACACCCGCGATCCTCCAATGCGCGCCCACGCCGTGAACGGCCCCTGTCCCGTGCGCCAGAACAGGCCGAGGTCATGCTGGCCGATGTCCAGGTCGCCGCTGCCCCCGTTATCCTTCACGCTGCCCTTGAGCCACGCGTACGAGACGCCGAAGTAGCCAAGGTCTGTCCGCTTCTCGAGCCCGCCGGAAAGGCCCCAGCCGCTTGCCTTGTAGGAGGCGGTGCCGGTAGCTTCCTTGCTGGCGCGCCAGTAGATGGGTTCAAGCCATCCGCCCACGTCCGATATGTCGAACATCGAGGTTTCGTCGCTGATGTGCCGCGCGGCCAGGCGATCGGCCATCGTCACGGCCTTGAACACGCCGCCCGCGTGGTCGGGCAGGAGCGAGCCCACCTGTTCGCGCAAGGTGGCCGTATCCTCTACCTCCAGCAGGCTGGCGGTCATGTAGTCGTCGTTCTGCGACGTCGCGTAGACGGCGTCCCATGCCGCGGCCTGTGCCTTAGTGAGGCCGAGTTCGCCTGTCGTCTTGCGCGCGAGGGTCAGGTAGATGTTGCGCTCGTCGCTGCTGACCGAGCCGTTGTAGATGAACGGCGTGTCCACCGACGGGGTGAGCGAGCCCGCAATCTCCAGGTTGTCCGAAGTGAGGACGGTATAGGTGCCTTCGGCCGTGGCCAGGCTGTTGACCGTTGCGCTGACGCTGGAGCCGTCCTCCAGCGTGGCGCTGTCCACCAGGAAGGTCGAACTCTCGTCACCATCCACGTAGACGCCGATGGTCCCGGCGGACGCGACATGCAGGCTGCCGAAGCTGACAGTGGTCGCCTCGTCCGGGATCAGGGTGCCGCCGTTGACGGAGACCGCCACGTTTGCCGCGTCGGTGAACTGGCCCGAGTAGACGGCGCTGTCGTTCAGCGTGACGGTTCCCCCCGCCCCTCCGAAGTCCATCGTGCCCGAGAACACCGATTCGCCGGACAGGCTTGCCGTCGCAAGGCCGGTGCCGAACTGGATGTCGCCGACGTAAGTCGCATCGTCCGTGAGCGTCAGGGTGTCGTCGCCCGCGCCGAACACGGTATCGCCCGTGATCGAGCCGGTGGACGAGGTGATCGTATCGTTGCCCGATCCCAGCAGGATGTCGCCGGTGATGCTGGCGTAGATTGTGGGATCATCCTCGTCGTTGTCTTCCTCGTAGTCGGCGCGGGTCTCGGCGTCGTCGTCGTTGAGGTACTGGACGATGCTCACTCCGGAAGTGTTGGCCGACAGGTCGAACGCGGTGCGGCTGTCGGTGCTCGAACCGCCTGCGGTGATGTAGCCGGTGTTCACGAGCGAGGTCAGCGTACCCGAGAGATCCTGGACGCCCACCGTCACGCCCTCGCCGGGGGAGGTCAGCGATGCAGTGATCGCGCCCGAGTTGTAGAGGCTGGCGACCGTACTGCCCTCGCCGATCAGCAGCGCCGTCGCGGCAGTGTCGTAGGACGTGGCCGAGAGATTGCCATAGATGCCGATCCCCTGCGTCAAGGTCACGTTCCCGCCCTGCCCGCCGACGACCACTCCGTAGGCGGCAGTGTTGCTGTAGTAGGAGTTGGCGGTGACGGTGCCGTCGATCGCAAGCGAGTAGGTACCTACATTGCCTGTGACCGCCCCGACGGTGATGTCGCTTGCGCCGCCGACCTGTATGGCGGGACCGTTGCCATAAGTCGTGATGACGCCCGTGCCCTCGTCGGCGTCGTTTACGCCATCGCCGTCGATGTCATCGGAATCCGAACCGTCGTCGGCGGGCGGCGCGGCGACGTATATCCCACCCGCGACATTTCCGGTGATCGACACTGCCGCCGTCCCGGTGCGCAGTGCCGCGCGGGAGAGAAGCACCGTGTCGCCGTCGTCGGTGGCATAGGAATAGCCCTTGGTCACGGCGCCCTGGATCGTAACGCCGCCGGTCACGTCGCCTGCGATGTCGACCGCGCTGGCGCCCGAGCCAACCACCGAGACCGATCCCTCGAGCGTCACGTCCCCATCCACGTCCTGCGTCGAGATCCCCCGGGCATTGTCGCCGATCACGCGGATCGTGCCCGTGCTGGTGACGGAACCCGTCCACGCGCCGTCCAGCAGGATGCCGGCCGAGTCCTGACCTTCGACGGTGATCGCACCTTCGTTGAGGATCGTGCCCGAGGCAGCGCCCGTGACGTGGATGCCCGCCCGACCGGTGGCGGAGGCGATGCCGTCGGTGACGATGCCGTCGCTGTCGTCATCGTCGACGACATAGTCCTCGAGCACGGTGATCGTCGCATCCTCGCCGACGCCGATGGCCGTATCGGTGCCCGCTGCCACGCTGATCGCCGAAGCCCCGGCCGCCCCGCTCATCTCGATCGTGCCGTTCATGGCGAGGTCGGCGTCGCTGTCCAGCGTCACGGCGCTGCCGCCTGGAAGCGTGATGGTCCCGTCGGTCCTGACCGTGATGTCCCCTGCGCTCGAAGTGACGAGCGGCGTTGTCGTGTCGGTGGAGACGGTGGTATCGGCAAGCGCCGGGCTGGCGGCAAGGGCAAGGACCAGCGCCCCCAGGCTGGAGGTGGTTTGCAGCGATGGCATGATTGTGCGTCCCGAAGATATGTTGGCTTTGGCGGGCGTTGCGGCCGCGCTCAGGTGGCGATGCCGATGAGCGCTGAGCCCGAGTACCCGGCCGAGACGCTGCCGGTGAGCGTCGGCGTCATCTGCGCAAGTTGTGCAGAGCTGTTGTCGCCGAAGACGTTGTCCGAGGAGAGCGAGATCGCATTGTAGTTGGCGATGCTTGCGGTGTAGGTGGCATCGCCGGTAAATACGGCCGCGTTGGTGGCGGCAGGCATGGCCAGCTGCGAGATGAGGCTCGCCGTCCGTCCGGTGCTGGCGGCGCTGAGGCCGCCGGTGAACACCTCGAAATGGATGTGCGGCCAACGGCCCGAATAGCAGGCCGGATAGATGGTCGTGAAGGAGACGAGGCCGTTGGCGTCCGTCACCTGCACGCCGCGAAGGTAGCTCTCGGTCGTGACCCCGCTGGAGTAGAGCGAATAGCGGCCGTAGGCATCGCACTGCCAGATATAGATCGCGGCGCCCGTGATCGGCGCGCAGCCGTTGCTCACGTCAACCAGTTGAAGCTCCAAGGCCAGCGGAACGCCCACTGCGGTCGTGGTCGATCCGATGAAGCTGGAGCGGATGTCGGAACGCACGATGCCGCTCTGCGTCAGCACGTTGGAGGTGGCGCCGCTGGCGGTGTTGGTCCCGTCCGCCGGATAGGGACCGTTGGTCTCGCTCGGGTCGGCCACGCATGTCTCCGCAGCCGTCCCCCCGGAAGACGACGAGGACGAAGACGATGTGCTGGTCGAGGACGTGGTGGAGGTCAACCCAGTGTCGGTTCCCGATCCTGCCGCGTTTGCCGTTCCGCCATCATCGCCGCCGCAGGCCGCGAGCGCCGCCGTGGTACCGGCCGTGGCCAGGAAGGCCAGCGCGCGGCGGCGGGCGAAAAGCCGGCTGCCGATCGCGCCGAGGTCCTCGGCGAGGCCATGACCGTGCGTGCGGCCGTCCTGGTATTCGCGGGAGCGGTCGGTGCCGCCGCCGTGCTCGGGCTTGTCCATCTCGTCCTCCGTGCGACCGGACAGATTCGCCGGTCGTGCTTCGCGAGGAGGACTGTGCGCCGGGCTTTGCCGGTGGATTTCAGCCGGATTGCGGCTGCTTTGCCTGGATTACGTTACCTGTCGGTCACGGCGGGAACGAAGAGATAGCCCTCGTTGCGCACGGTACGGATGATGTCGCCGCCGCCCTGCCCTTCGGCCAGCTTGCGGCGCAGGCGCGAAAGCTGGACATCGATGGCGCGGTCGTAGTGCTCCGAATCCTCGCCGCGCGACCAGTCGAGAAGCTGGTCCCGGGTGAGCACGCGGCGCGGGTGTTGGGCGAAAGCCCGCAGGAGCCGGAACTCACCGTCCGACAGCGAGATCAGCGCGCTGGTGGGATCGAACAGGAGCCGCAGGCCAAGGTCCATGCGCCAGCCGGCGAAGTGAAGGCACGCGCCCGAATTGGGCGCGGGATCGCATGCCGTGGACGGCTCGGCCGCCGGCGTCACGGCTGCGCGGCGGCGCAGGACCGTGCGGATCCGGGCCAGCAGTTCGCGCGGATTGCACGGCTTTGCGAGGTAGTCGTCCGCGCCCATTTCCAGGCCCACGATCCGGTCGACATCGCTGCCGACGGCGGAGAGCATGATCACGGGCGGGGCATCTGCGCCCATCTGGCGCATCGCCGTCAATCCGTCCTCGCGCGGCATCATCACGTCGAGCACGATCAGGTCGAACGCCTCGCGCGCGAGCAGGGCGCGCATCTCCAGCGGATCGGCGGCGGTCACCGTCTCGTAGCCGTGCTTGGCGAGGAACTCTCCGATGAGCGATCGGATGCCCTCGTCATCGTCGACGATGAGAATGCGGGTCTGAAGGTCCATGGCCGGTGGTTCTAGGGTCATCGGCCCGTCATGGATAGGGCTTGTTCCCACCGGATTTCACGACGCGCGCCGGTCGTCCAGCCGCTGAAATTTCCATGCAAAACGGTGAAATCCGGCGGCAACCTCGGCCCCGCAGAACCGGAGGCATGGACAGTCGAGCCAGCCACGACACGTATCGGGCAGCCCGCTTCCCGAGCCCTTACGCGCCCCCCGCGCCGGGTCTCGCGACGCAGGCCCCGGTCGTGGCGCCGACCACCGCTCCCGGTGCCGCCGCCCTGGCGCCAAGCGGTGCCGGGGCCGTCGTCCGGGCAGGTACTGTAGTCGCACCCGTCCCGCCCGGCGACGGTTCCGGAACCGTTCACCATCCCCGCGATACCACTGCTGCGAGTCCACAAACTGACACAGGTCTGCGCTACCTGCCGCGCAACCGGTCGGCGATGCCATGCATTGTCGCCGGTGGCCTGAAAGTTTCCATCCGGGCTGTCGCGCCGATGCGGTGCGTGCCCCGGCCGGTCCGATGTGACCGTTCCCTCCACGGGCCGCCTCGGCCAGGGGCGGGAACGCGGAGCGGGGACAGGAGGGACGTGTCCCTCTCTCCTGTCCCTGCTTCGCATAGTTCGCCCGCAACAAACGACAAAGGCCTAGGCGCGAGCTCCCCATCCGGCGGCATCTCAGCTCGAATTCGCCGCCTTTGCATGGCACAGCCGCATCCATGAACCTACCCAGCTTTCCCCGCCGGCTTGGCATGCCGCTGGCGATGCAGATGGTTGCCATTCTCGTGTGCGTGCTTGTCGCCGCACAGGTGGTGACGCTGGCGCTTACCGTGCTTCTGCCTCCGCAGCCTGCCGCGCGCTGGAACATGGACGAAGTGGCCGCGGCCCTGCTTCCGGGCGGCGCCACACCGGGGCGGCTGGAGCGCAGGAGGATGAGCGGGCCACCCGACGTGCGGGGACAGGGCTGGCTCGTCTCCGAATCGTCGCGTGCTGCTCTGGCGCAGCGCCTCGGGCGCGAGCCGCGCGACGTGGTGCTCGCATTCTATACGCAGCTTCCGGTCGGAGGCGTCGCCGTTCCCGTGGCGGCGAACTCTCCCCTCGCTGGCCGAGCAAAACAGGCGCTGCGGACGGGAGGGAGCGTTGCCGCGCTGCTGGTTGGCGAGGCGCAGGCCCAGGCGATCCCCGGCGGTCCTCCGGCGGGCGGTAGCCCGGGTCCGGGGGGAATGCCCGGCGGCGGCTTTCCCGGAGGGCGGATGCCCGGCGGCGGAATGCCCGGAGGCAGCGGCTTTCCCGGGCGAGGCGGCTTCCCGGGGAGCGGCGGGCCGCGCTCCTCGACGCCGCCTGTCTCGGCCATGCCGCGCACGGGATCGCCGCAAGGAGCCACGCAGGGCAACGCGCCGCGTCCCGCACAGGCGCGCCCTGCCGCCCCGGCCGGGCAGCCGGGAGCGGGCACTCCCCAGCCAAAGCCGCCGGGCTCGCCACCCGCTGGCGCCGCGCCTTCGTCAAGCCGATCGCCGGACGGCCCAGGTCGTCCCGGTGGCTCCGGCAGCATCGGCGCCGCGCCCCCTGGGGCCGGAGGCGCCCTGCGCGCCGGCGTGGCTCCCGTCCTTCCGATCGTGCCGCCTTCCGTTCCGCGCGGGATAGATCCGGAAGCTGTCCCGGCGCGCATGGAGAACCCGTCTTCGGCGGCATCGCCCACCCCCGCGTCAGACGCGCCCGCACCGGCCCCGTCCCCTCTCGCCAGCACTCCCGCTGCCGTGGAGACGACCGCGCCCGTGCTGCCGCCCGTGGCAAGTGACACGCAGATGCTGCCAGGCGAGGAGGCCGAGCGCCTGCAGCCCCTCCCTTTCCGCAGGGCGAGCCGTTCGATCTTCCAGGCGGCTTCTCCGCCCTTCATCGAAGGGGACTTCGTGGCCGCTGCCCGGCAGTCCGACGGCAGCTGGCTCGCCGTCGCGCCGCGAGCGGAGCCTTTTCCCAACGCCTGGCAGAAGCGTGTGATGCTCTGGTTCGCGCTCTCGCTCGCGATCGTCAGCCCACTTGCGTGGATCTTCGTTCGCCGCATCGTTGTTCCGCTGCGCGACTTCGCCCGCGCCGCAGAGCAGCTTGGCCGCGATCCTTCGGCGACGATCCTGCCGCTGTCGGGACCGGCCGAGATCGGGCGGGCCGCCAACGCCTTCAACCAGATGCGCAACCGCCTGCGCGCTTTCGTGGACGACCGCACGGCAATGGTGGGCGCGATCAGCCACGACCTGCGCACGCCGCTGACCCGCCTGCGCTTCCGGATCGAGGACGTGCCGGATGCGCAGCGTGAAGGGCTCCTGAAGGAAGTCACCGAGATGGAAGCCATGATCAGCCAGGTCATCGGCTTCATCCGCGACGCATCGACGCCCGGTCCCCGGGAGAGAGTGGATTTCGCCGAACTCGTGGCCGGCAGCGTGGCCGACGCGCAGTTCGTGGGCGGCCGGGTCGAGATCGAGCGCAGCGTCCACATTCCGGTCGACGTCGATCCGGTCGGGATACGGCGCCTCCTCGGCAACCTTCTGGAAAACGCGGTGAAATACGGCGAAAGTGCGCGTGTGCGGGTGACGCTGACCGGCGGCGAGGCCGTGGCCGAGATCGTCGACGCAGGCCCGGGCCTTCCCGAGGACGAGTTCGACCGCGCTTTCGAACCTTTCTACCGCAGCGACGCCGCACGCCGGTCGGGACGGGCGGGAAGCGGCCTCGGCCTTGCCGTCTGCCGCTCCATCGCCAGAGCCCATGGCGGCGACGTGTCGTTCGCGCGCGGGCAGGACGGCTTCGTCGCGCGCGTCGCGGTTCCGGCGGCGTTCGATCCGGCCCTCCGCCCCTTCGTGAGCAAGGCGGCCTGAGGCAGATGCACCGCCGCGCCGCTGCCCACCTCGGCCTGCCTGTGCTGCTTCTTGTGCAGTTGCCCTTTGCCATGGCGCCTTCCCCTGCAGCGGCGCAGGATGCCGGAACGCAAGCGAATGCAGATGCCAGCGCCGATCCAACTTCGGCGAGCGGCGCGTATCTTTCGGCGGCGGCGCTGCAGTGGGATCTCTCCGCTTCGGCCGGCATCAGCGTGCGCGACGATGGCCCCGATGGCAGCTGGCAATCGCTGAGCCTGTCGCGCCGGATCGGCCGGGGATATGCCCGCGCCACGCTGATGCGCTACCACGGCACTCTCCTGCAGGCGGACGTGGCTCTGCCTTCCGACTACGTGGTGGGCACGCTGGGAGCCGGCGGGAACTTCGACAACTGGGTGGTCGACGGGTGGGTCAGCTACGGCCGGCAGCACTACGGACGGATCAGCACTGCCACAACCGGCGGAAGCGGCGGCGGCAGCCGCTCCAGCACGGGCGCGAAAGGCAGCGACTACTACGCGATCGGAGGCGACTTCGGTCGCGTCCTGCCGCTGGGCGATGCCTTCTACCTGACGCCCACGATCGCCGGTTCGTTCGCAAAGGGACGCCTCCTCCGCCCGGCACCGACCGGCTCGGGCCTCATCGATCTTGAAACCGACGAGCCGACATGGACGGCCAGCGCGGCTGTGCGGATCGATCGTGCCTTCGGCCCGGCAGGCACGCATTACGCCGGGCTTTCGCTTTCGCGCAACTGGACCAGCAACGGCGTCTCGGCCTTGCGCCTGCGGCCCGGCACGGGCGGGCCATCGCTCGACAGCAGGCATTACGCGGATGGCTGGTCGGAACTGGGCGCCAACGCCAGCATGGCGCTGGGCGCGCGGCTGCACCTCGACCTATTCGCGACGCGCAGCATCGGCATGGAGGCAGGCAATGTCTCGGCCGCGGGTGCGGCTCTGCGCGCCTCGTTCTGAGCCGCGCGCGCTGACCGCTCCTCAGTCCGGCGATCCTGCGAAAATCACGGGAACGTCGCCGGGCGACCAGGGAGCCAAGCGCACCATGATCCCCGTGAACAGGTCCGAGGCGAGGTGGCCCTCCAGCCAGGCCTTCAGGCGAGCGAGCGGCTGAGCCTCGAACCATTCGGGATCGACGGCGGCGAACTGGCGGACGAATGGCACGATGGCAGCATCGGCAAGGCCGCGCCGGGGACCGCAGAGCTGGCCGTGGGCGCGCAGGCGCTCGTCCAGATCGCGCAGGAACCCGAGCCCCGCCTCGCGGTGGGCGATTGGATCGGCAGCGTGTCGCTCGGGGTACTTGTACCGGTCGAGGTCATGCTTGAACCCCCGGTCGTTGGCATCGATCAGGAACGGATCGTCGCGCTCCAGCCAGCCTTCGGGATCGCGGCGCTGCAAAGCCCAGCGCATGATGTCGATGCTCTCGTCCACCACCGTGCCATCGGGCAGCACCAGCACGGGCACCGTGCCCTTGGGCGATGCGTCCAGCATCGCCGCGGGCTTGGCCGAAAGCCTGACCTCGCGCAGTTCGCACGCGGTCCCGCTCACCAGCAGCGCCAGCCGCGCGCGCATGGCGTAAGGGCAGCGACGGAAACTGTAGAGGACAGCAGTGCCGCTCACGAAGGGCCGCCCTGCCCGTCCTTGCTCTCGCGCACGGCGCCGACATGGGCGCGCCCCCTGGCGGCGGCGATCTCCTCCTGCCGCTGACGCTCGCGATAGGATGCGCGCTGCTCGTCCGTCCTCTCGGAGTGGCAGGCCGGGCAGCTGACGCCGACTTCGAACAACGGCGAGGTCTGCTCTTCCGGGCCGACCGGGCGGCGGCAGGCGTGGCACAGCGCGTGCGTTCCCTCGACCAGGCCATGGCCGATGGTCACGCGCTGGTCGAACACGAAGCACTCGCCGCGCCAGAGGCTCTCCGTTTCCGGCACCTCCTCCAGATAGCGCAGGATGCCGCCCTTGAGATGATAGACTTCGTCCACGCCTTCCTGCTTGAGGAACGCGGTCGATTTCTCGCAGCGGATACCGCCGGTGCAGAACATCGCGACCTTGGGCGGCTTTCCCTCTCCCAACAGGCGGGTGCGCTCTGCGCGGAACCACTCGGGGAAGTCGCGGAAAGTCCGGGTGCGCGGATCGACAGCCCCCTCGAACGTGCCCACGGCGACTTCGTAATCGTTGCGCGTATCGATCACGATGGTGTCGGGGTCCGAGATCAGCGCGTTCCAGTCCTGCGGCTCGACATACGTGCCGACGCTTGCCAGCGGGTCGATATCGGGCTCGCCCATGGTCACGATCTCCCGCTTGAGCCGCACCTTCATGCGGTGGAACGGCATCGTCGTGGCGGTGGACAGCTTGACGTCCAGGTCCGCGCAGCCGGGCAGGGTACGGATATGCGTAAGCACCTCGGCGATGCCTTGTTCGCTGCCCGCTATGGTGCCGTTGATGCCTTCGTGGGCCAGCAGCAGCGTACCGCGGATGGCATGCTCGCGGCAGATCGCCTCTAGCGGCGCGCGCAGGGCTGCGAAGTCATCGAAGCGCGTGAAGCAGTAGAGCGCAGCCACCCGGACGGCGGCAGGGGATGGTGTCTGGGGCATGTCCATGATGCGCCCATAGCGCGGACCGCCCGATCTGCCAAAGACCTCGCCTCAGCCTCCCGTGCGCCTGACCGTCACCTTGCCCAGCGCGATGTCCACGTCGGACTCGGACAGGACCTCCAGCGCGAGCATCTGCGAAGGACATCCCGCCGGGACCGAGAAGCGCGCCGCGCCAGCCCTATCCTCGCCGCCGCCGATCTCCAGGCGTCCGAGCTGCCGGCGCCGGTCTACGTTGCCGGGGTCAGCGCATTCGATCCGCCAGCGCACCCGACCCTCCGCTCCGCCTTCGATGGCGCCGGATGCATGCAGTTCCCAGGAGCCTGCCGGAAGCAGAAGGCGCTGCGAAAGCACATCGCCGCCGCCCGTGCGCCCGACCCGCAACAGCCTGCCCTCGCCGCTTGTCTGCGCATCGTCGAAATAAGCGCCTTCATCGCCGATCCGCCACCCAAACGGGCCCCAGAGCGGACGATTGGCGGCAACGCGGCCGAAGTCGGCGTCTACCACGCCCTTGGCAGGGTCCAGCGGGACCGAGGGGTTGGCTATCCGCGCAAGGTCCGCCACCGGTGCGCCCTCGCCGCGAGCGAAAGCCCGATCGAACAGGACGCGCAGCCTTGCGTCTTCAGGGCGATAGCCGCGCTTCATCGCCTCTTGCACGAAGGCGAGCATTTCGGGTGTGCGCTCCGGCCCGGCCTTGGCGAGCATCGACATGAGCGTCGCCGACCAGGGCGGATTGTCCTCGGCGACCCGTTCGGCAAGCAGCACGCGCGCGTCCGGGTTCGCCGCCAAGGCCAGGAAGGCGGCGCGCGTCTCGGGCACGAAGCGCGCACGGCGCAGCAGCGCGTCGCCCGAATTGAGCGCCGCATCCAGGCTGCCTTCCTGCAGCGACTGGCGCAGCTTCCACCACTGGACATCGGTGTTGCGCCAGGTCACGCGCGCAGACAGGTTCAGCAGTTCGACCGCGCGTGCGGCCTCGCCCTGTGCCAGCGCCACTTCGCCCAGTATCTGGAGCGCGCGGGAGTTGTAGGCTGCCGCTTTCAGCGCGGCGCGCGACTGGTGCTGCGCTTCGGCAAGATCACCTGTGGCAAGCGCGGCTTCGGCAAGCTGCCCGTGCGCATCGGATGTGACGGGAGGCCCGAGCGGGCGGACCGCGCCCTCCTGTCCGACCCCGATGGAACTGAGGGCGAGCCGTACGGCCTGGACGCCGCCAGCCACCATCAGGAGCGCGGCCGCGATCTGCACTGCCCTCGGCAGCGGGCCTGCCTGCTGCGGCGACATTTCGGAAGCCCGTCCCGGCAGCCGGGTCAGCACGCCGGCCATCGCTGCTGCGATCGCGCCGATCAGGAACGTGCGCGCGGGATAGTCCGCCAGGCTGTGCACCATGACCAGCACGATAGTGGTCAGCGCCGCCACCGAAACAAGCGTGTGCTCCCCTGTGGCGGGAAGGCGCAGCACTCGCAGGAAGGCGATTAACACGCCCCACAGCGCCGCGGCTATCGCAACGATCCCCAGCACTCCGGCCTCGGCGACGAGTTCCAGATAGTCGCAGTGAGCGTGGTTCAGATAAGTGCCGGAAACGGTCGAGAGGCTTTCGACCGGAAGAAAGGCGCGCGCGAAAGTGCCGAGGCCGGTCCCGAACGGGAAGTGGTACGTGACCATGAACCACACGTCGTCGAAACTCATGAAGCGCTCGTCGCCCCCCGCCTGCATCATCCGCGAAAGGATGCCCTGCCCGCTGCCCGAAAGCAGGAGCCAGGCGGCGCCGAGCCCGATGAGCACAAGACCGCCCAGCGCCATCGCGCGCGTCGCGGTCCGGCGAAGCATGATCGCTGCAGGAAGAACGCCCAGCGCCAGCAGCACCGCGCCTGCCCGCGACTGCGTCAGCAGAGCCACTGCGATCACCAGCAGGGCGATGGGCAAGTGCACCCAGGCCAGCACGCCGAGCTGCCCGGTCGAAACGCGGCGGACCGCCAGAAGCAGCGTGACCGCCAGCGTCAGCGCCATCATCATCGCCTGGTGGTTGCGATTGGCGAACAGACCGACGGGGAAGTTGTTGTGGGCGGAAACGTACAAGTGCAGTTGCCCGGTCGCCAGTTGAACGAGCCCTAGAACGGCGCTGGCACAGCCGACAGCAACAACGGCCCAGAGGAGGTACTCGCCCTCGTCATCACGCAGCCCTCGCGCCAGCAGGAACGCTGCGACCGGCACGGAAAGCCCGATCAGCCACTGCTGGGTGGCGGGGCCGTCGAAAGTCACGGGTCGCCAGTCGCCCGGCAGGACGGCGTTCGCAATTTCGATCACGAGCGACCGCCCCGGCAGGGATTGCCACGTTCCGGGCGGAAGAGGGATGATCTGCAGGACCGGCACGAGGACCAGGCAGGCAAGCAGCACCACGGTCCACCGCTGCGGCCCATGGCCCGCCTCTCTGCGCAGAAACGCCGCCGACGCCAGCAGCCCCAGTGCGAGAAGCTCCATCGCAAGGTCTCGCAAGGGGTTGGTCGCCGCGCTCCCGCCCAGCACGGCAGCGGCAGCGATCAGGCACGCCAGCAATCTCGAATGCATGGACCAGCTGCCGGGTCCATGGCGACGGGACCTTCCGGCGGTGATTGCCATCATGCAGATATTCCCTTGTGTTGCCGGCTGTGTTGTCGGCCGGTCGCCTGGAGTCCGGCCCCGGTCTGGCGCCGGAACGCAGTCCCGCAAGGCATTGCCGACAGGCACCAGCCTTACGCATTCTCACTTGCCAACTTTCCCGCATTGCAGCAAGTCTCGCCCTCAAGACCTGTCTGTGGGCCCATCCCGCCCAGCGCGCTTCTCAACTCAGCCGGGCCGTTTGGCCTCCTTCAAAGCCTTTCGCGATTCATCGATCCCTGCGAGTTCAGCCAATGCGCCTCACGTATGTCCACAACTCCGAGATCCCAAGTCGCGGTGCCAGCACGGTGCAGGTGATGAGGATGTGCGCGGCCTTCGCGCGCCTTGGCTGCGACGTGGAGCTGATCGTGCCCCACCACGGCGATGCGGAGCCGATGTCAGAGGCTGATGCCCTCTCCTACTATGGCTGCAGCGATGGCTTCGCACTGCACCGGCTGCCGCTTGGCCGGGCGGGCTGGTTCGGTTTCGCTCACGCTGCTTCAGGGCGCGCGAAGGAGCGGATGAGCGACCTCGTCTTCGGCCGCTGCATCCGCTCGTGCACGGCTGCCGCATGGCGGGGCATGCCAGTGATGCATGAGGCGCACGGACCCATGGAGGCTTACTCGAAGAGCGGAAGGCTGGCGTTCCGCGCGCTTGCCCGGTCGCCGAACTTGCGCAGGCTGGTCGTCATCAATCAGGCGCTGGCGGGGTATTATGCCGGCACCCTTCCCTCTCTCACCAACGCTCCTCTCGTCGCGGCGAGCGGAACCGACCCCGTGGAAGGTGCCGCTCCCAAAACCGTACCGCCGGAAGATTCCGGCACCAGGCTGCGCATCGGGTATGTGGGCTCGCTGTTCCCGGGCAAGGGAATGGAGCTGATCTCCGAAATCGCCCGGCTTTCGGATCACGACTTCGTGATCGTGGGCGGGGACGACGAACTGATCGCCCGGTGGAAAGCCGAGACAAGTTCCAATGTCACGTTCCGCGGCTTCATGCCCAACCGCGAAGTGGCCGCCGAGATCGCCGCGCTCGATATCGCGCTCGCCCCCTACGGCTCGCGTGTAAGCGGCGCTGGGACCAGCTTCGACCTCGCACGCTGGATGTCGCCGCTCAAGCTGTTCGAATACATGGCACACGCCCGCGCGATCATCGCCTCGGATTTACCCGCAATCCGGGAGGTCGTGACCCCGGGCCAGGATGTGATGCTGTGCAGCCCCGAAGATCCCGCAGCCTGGGTGGCGGCGATCGATACGCTTGCCCGAGACAAGGCGCTTCGCGCCAGCCTGGGGCAGGCCGCGCTGCAGACCTTCCTGCGGGAATATACGTGGGAGCAGCGGGCCCGAAAAATCCTCGAGGCGGCGTGATCGACCAGCCCGGTGCACGTACTCGGGGCTGAAGCTCAAGAAGCCTGGATCCGCTCGGAACCTTTTGAGACACCATGAGTTATGGGCAGCCATTTCGCTCATGCAGCAAGAATATCGGCTCTGTTCCCGATAGTTGCACGAACGGCAGCGACAGTCGCGGCTTCAAGCCATCCGGGAATTTAGCGGCAGGAAGAAAATAGCTGCAGGGTCTATTCGACCTGGGTAAGAGCCCCTATAGGATGGCGCCGTACGCAATTGCAGCATGGCGTGCGGATGCTGTTCGGGCGCGTCGATCGCTCAATCCGGCGGCTCGGCGATTGGTGGCTCGAGCGGATTGGTAGTTGCGAGCGTCAGCTGATATGGGGATCGAATAGATGAAGATTGCCGTTTTCGGGCTTGGTTATGTAGGCCTTTCCAACGCGGTGCTGCTTGCGCAGCATAACGAGGTCTATGCGGTCGATGTCGATGCCAGCCGCGTCGAGATGCTCAATGCGCGCAAGTCGCCCATCATCGATGCCGAGCTGGAAGACTTCCTGGCAAACGGCGAGCTGAACCTGACCGCGACGCTCGATGCCGCAGAGGCACTGGACGGAGCCGAATACGCGATCGTTGCGACGCCCACCAACTATGATGTCGACAGCGACAAGTTCGATACGTCTTCGGTGGAAAGCGTCATCGAGGTGGTGAAATCGCTCAATCCGGACGCCACGATCGTAATCAAGTCGACCATACCGGTGGGCTTCGTCGCCGATGTCCGGAAGCGTCTGGGAACGTCGCAGGTGATCTTCAGCCCCGAGTTCCTGCGGGAAGGGCGTGCGCTGCACGACAATCTCCACCCCTCGCGCATCATCGTCGGCGAGCGTTCCGAGCGTGGCAAGATCTTTGCGGACCTGCTGGAGCAGGGAGCGGTGAAGACCGACATCGAGGTGCTGTTCACTGACCCGCACGAGGCAGAAGCCATCAAGCTTTTCGCCAACACCTATCTTGCCATGCGCGTCGCCTTCTTCAACGAACTGGACAGCTATGCCATCGCACATGGCATGGACTCGCGGCAGATCATCGTCGGCGTCGGCCTCGACCCTCGCATCGGGCAGCACTACAACAACCCAAGCTTCGGCTATGGCGGCTACTGCCTGCCCAAGGACACCAAGCAGTTGCTGGCCAATTACTCGGAAGTCCCGCAGAACCTCATCCGCGCGATCGTGGATGCGAACCGGACCCGCAAGGACTTTCTGGCTGACCAGATCATATCTCGCAAGCCCACGAAAGTCGGCGTGTTCCGGCTGGTGATGAAGGCGGGCTCGGACAACTTCCGCCAATCCTCAATCCAGGGCATCATGAAGCGGATCAAGGCGAAGGGCATCGAAGTCATCATCTTCGAACCCGCGATGCAGGAAGAGAGCTTCTTCGGATCCCGGATCGTGCGCGACCTCGACACCTTCAAGGCCGAGGCTGACATCATCATCGCCAACCGCGCCAGCATCGAACTCGACGACGTGGCCGACAAGATCTTCACTCGCGACCTGTTCGGATCGGACTGAGCCTGATGCGCACGGCACTTGTAACCGGCTCGGCCGGATTCATTGGATCGTTCGTCTGCGAACGCCTGCTTCGCGACGGCTTCAAGGTCATCGGCCTCGATGCCATGACCAACTACTATGAAGTTACCCTCAAGCAGCGTCGCCAGGCCCGGCTGCTGCAGTCAGAGCAGTTCCAGGCGATCGAGGACTACGTCGAGACGCCCGGGCTTCTCATGGAACTGTTCGAGCGCGAAAAGCCTGATGTGGTGATCCACCTCGCGGCTCAGGCGGGCGTGCGCTACTCGATCGAGAACCCGCGCTCGTACCTTGAAAGCAACATCGTGGGCACATTCGAGCTTCTCGAAGCCGCACGTGCGCATCCGCCCCAGCACATGCTGCTGGCTTCCACTTCGTCCGCATTCGGCGCCAACACCGAGATGCCTTACCGGGAGACGGACAAGGCGGACCACCAGATGTCGTTCTACGCCGCCACCAAGAAGGCGACGGAGAACATGGCCCACAGCTATGCCCATCTTTTCGGGCTGCCCATCACCATGTTCCGCTTCTTCACGGTGTACGGCCCGTGGGGACGGCCGGACATGGCGCTGTTCAAGTTCACCAAGGCCATTCTCGCGGGGAGGCCGATCGACGTCTACAACTTCGGCGACATGAAGCGTGACTTCACCTACATCGAGGATCTGGTGGAGGCCATCCGCCTGCTCATCGACGTGGCGCCGATGCGGCCAGCTGCGGGCGAGGACGTTTCCGCAGGAGACAGCCTGTCTCCCGTAGCGCCCTGGCGCGTGGTCAACATCGGCAATTCCGACGCGGTTCAGCTGACCGATTTCATCGAAGCGATCGAAGACGCCACCGGTCTCAAGGCCGAGCGCAACCTGATGCCGATGCAGGCGGGCGATGTGCCTGCCACCTGGGCGGATGCGCAGCTCCTCAAGACGCTCACCGGGTACAGCCCGAAGACCGGCGTGAAGGACGGGGTGGCCCGGTTCGTCGAATGGTATCGGGACTACTACGAGGCCTGACCGGCTCCGAGCCGGTCGCCATGGGCTGATGTATCCAGGCCGGGCGGTCTCATCCGCCCGGCCTTTGCATTTCCGCCGTCAGGGCCGCAGGCGGCGCGAGGATATGAACAGCCTGCCCGGAGGCAGGTCGACGGCACCGCCTGCAGGGTTGGGATCGCGCACGAAAGCTTTGACGGTGTCGCGCGCGGTACAGTAGCCACCAAACTGCAGGCGGGTGTTGTTCTGTTCGTGCGTGACGGTGACTGCATCGCCCGGCTCCGCGCCGACATGAGTGAAGTTCACCGCGAACTCGGAATAGCCACCCGCGCCGATCGCCGGCGGGTCGATGCTGGCTGTTTCGGTCACGTGATCGCTGTCGATCGCGGCAAAGCCTTGCGCCTGCGTAACCGGATTGTACCCGGAAGCGCCCTTGCGCACGCCCCGCATGCGCAGGAGACCGATAGCTCCCGCGGTCGTTACGCCCGCCACGACTGCAGAGCTCTGTGCGACGGTTCCGCGGATGACGGGTGGCGGGATGTTGTCGACCTCGAGGCTTGCAAAACGCTGCGACACGCCGATCAGCGAAGTCGAAGGCGGATCGATGCCGAAATGAGTGATCTTGAAGTCCGACGCATAAGCGCGAGCCTGGATCGGCGCCTCGGACGTCGTGCTGAAAGCAGCGACGCGCCCCAACCGGCTGCGGCCGAACGTCTTGATGTTCGACACCTCGGCAAAGCCGTCCGAGTAGCTCGCGATGCCCGCGGCGTACTGTGCATTGATGAAAGTGACATCCTTGATGATCTGGCGCCCGCCCGCCCCGGTGGCAGTGTCGATGCCGTTGAAGCTGCCGCCGATGCGCGTCGCCCGCCAGGTCGAGCCCTCGCGCGTCAGCTGGTAGATGAAGAATGCGCGCAGATACCCGGCCGCCATTTCCGCGCCCGATGAAGTGAGAAGCGGCTCGCCGTTAAGGGTGGCAGGGCCTGCATTGTCACGCGGCGACATGACGAACAGAGCATCGGCGTATTCGTTCGGGTAAGGATGGCGGAAAGTGAATGCATCGCCGCTTCCGGCGAGTTCCGGCACAAAGCGGCCAACTCCGGGATATGGCTGCCCACCAGGTGCTATCACCACTACCGCCGCGTCGGCAGCGCTGTAGTAGAACCCCTTGATGAACCCGTTGCTCACGAGTCCGTTGCTGGTTAGCGGCGTCAGACCTGCCTCCCCGCGAACCATGATCGGGAACGTCTGACCTCCCAGCGTAAGAGTAGCACCTGCCAACATCGTTCGCATGGGAATGGCCCAGTACGCCTTCCCGTCGACAGGCGCGTCCGGCAAGGCGATGTTGTTGTTGTTGCCATCGACGATTGGCACGTTGGCAGTCCAGATCGCGGCGCGGATGAGAATCCTGTCGGTCGCGGGCTGGTACACCGCCTTGTAGACCACGTCGGTGCGCAACTGGCCGGGGTAGACCGGCCCCCCCCCGTGCTCTGCATCATGACCTTGGCCCCGAATGGGCCGATCTTCAGCGTAGGCGCGGAGGTGGTGTTGACCGCGTGCGGCACGAAGTAATGCTCGACCGTGTCGGTCAGCATCGTGTCGAGCCGCATGTAGTTGACCGCATAGGCGTCCACCGTGCCTCCATCCGGCGTGGAGGCGACCAGCGGCTCGTAGATCCACTCGATGGTTATCCCCTTCGTCAGGTCGGCGTCGGAACCGTCTATGCGGATCGCCGCACTCATGCGTGGATGCAGGTGCGTGCGATAGCGGATCGGGCCGTGCTGTACGGTTTTGGAGGATTTGATCGCGATGCCGCCCTGGGCGTTGCCTGCGCTCTCCACGTGAATGTTGCCGAGCGAGACCCGGTCTCCGACGGTGTAGACGGGTTCGACGTTCGAGGATGCGCCGTCGACGCAATCCACCCGCCGCACGAAGATGTCGTCCATGTACACGTCGGAACCGAACGCCTGGACCCCGTTGGACTGGCCGTTCGATACGACGCCATCCACGTGGACCGCTTCCATGTGGATATGGCGGTTGAGCACGAGATCGTGGGGATAGCCGCCTACCCGCACGCCCTGGTAGCTGCAGTTCCTCACGAAAATGTTGCGCAAGTATGCTCGGCGAAATCCATTGGCCTGGTAGCGGATGCCCTGCCCCCGTCCGGTGCCGTTGGCGTTCAACAGCCCTTCAAGGGTCACACCCTCGATGATGAGATCGCGGATGCGCGAGGACTCCAGGGTATTGAGGACCAGCCCCTGCCCGCAGTTGAGATGATTGATATACCGCAGAACGAGATCGTGATCGGAAAGGTCGATCCCGTTGGTGTCGCAGGTGATCAACGCTGCGAAGTTATCGAAGCTCACGCCCTCGATCGAGATCGGCGCACGCAGCGCCAGGAAATTCTTGGCCCCGATGCCGTTGGTGGCGACGAACTTGCCGCCATCGCCTCGCACTTTCAGCGTTTGGGTGACCGCTAGAGCACCGCCCCACTGCGTGCCCATCCGGAAGACATCGGTGCCCAGATCCACCGTTTTTCCGCTCGCCATCGCCTCGCTCAGCGCCGCGCGGATTGCCGTGCCGTTATCCAGAACGGGATTGGCGACATCGACGTTCGCCGCGCGCGAAAGGGCGATCACCTTGCCGTTAACGGCGGGTGCGATCCCATCCATGTAGGCTTTGGAGGGGAACGCGCCCAACTGCACGGCGGCGCCTGCCTCGTTACGGTAGTCGATAGCGTAAGTGCTCCCGCTACCCCGCACCCTGAACACGCCTCCCGGGGCCGTAGCCGCCAATCCCGCAGCCACGGTCTCATGCAGAGGCTGCGCCAGGATGGCCTGCGTTGCCGCCAGTTCGGAGCGCAGCGCCTGCTGGTTGGAATACTCCGCCGCGGCCGACGACAGGGCTGTCTGCGTCTCACCATTGGCAAGTGCGATAGCCGCGCCGGCTTCTGCTCGCGAAGCCTGATGGGCGGCCTGCTCGACGCAAGCGCGTGCGATCGCCGCCTGCTCCTCGCCGTCCACTCGGGCCTGGCGCGCCCACAGCCTTGCGCTGCGGCTTGCCGGATCGGTGGGGTCGGGAGTTTCCTCGCCATCGGCCCACGTGCGGGCGCGTGCAATGGCTGCATCGGCCTGATCGGTGAGCAGTGCGAGCGCCTTGTCGCGGCCGGAGGCCAGGGCCTCGTCGACACCGCCCGCGATACGAGCGGCACGATCTGCTTGCCGCCTGGCTTCAAGCGAATCCGCGCCGCCGTAGATGAATGTGCGACCGTCCCTGAGATGATACAGCGTCGGCATCAGTCGGGTGCTCCCTGCTTGATCGTGAGACTTCCGAAGCATTCCGCGCGCTTGGGACTACCGGGCTGCGTGACGTAGAGCGTGTGGTAGAGAACGACGTCGTCGGTTTCGCCGGGGGCGATCGGAAGCGCCTTGAGGGTGCTCGCGTCGATCTGCGCGATGAGATAGCTGCCGCCGACGGTCTTGCCGGTCACCGGATCGACCATGTCCGCTTCGTATCTTGCATGGACGCCCTGGGCCCCCGGCTCCGCGTTCTCCAGCCGGATCCGGACCTCACCGCCCGGTGCCGTCGCGAAGGACCAGGCGAATTGGGCTTGCGACAGGTCCTCGCTGACGCAGACAAGGTAGTCGAGGCTGTCCTCCCCGCCCCACGTCGCATGACGGAAGGCGTCGAAATTGCATTCAAAGGCCATGTATCGTTCCTCGGATGTCAGGCCCGCGCGTCATCGCCGCTCGCAGCGGTGCACGAGCTGCAAGGCGATAGCGGGGGCGCGGGGAAAGGCTCCATGTTCCTGGGGAACATGAGGTGGCGGGTGCAGCAGCGCGCGTGCAGCCGACAGCGCGAGCGAAGGGTTGTCAGGTGTGGCGCATGCGCTCGACGGAAGGGCAACAAGTCCCGATCCATTCGATGCGGCACAGTACCTCGGGTGAACCGCTGTAGGAAAGCGGTTAAACGCTGCGATCACTCTGCCGAGATCGCGGAGCGGCTTTTTATGGCTACGCTACTGGATGGCGCAGGCTTTCTGCGGGTTAATACTTGCCGCAGCCACTGCACGCTGTACACGGGCTTGGTGCGCCGCAGCAAGGCAACGTGCGTGAGTACCTTCGTGCAGCAAGGATGCCTTTCTGAGACCGCCATTCCAAACGGCGCAGGGGCAACATCTCGCCCCGCCGCTCCCGCAATGCTGAAGGAAGAGCCCGAACCTTGCGCATCATGCTGACGAACACGCTTTTCCCGCCGATCGTGAAAGGCGGCGCGGAAGTTTCGACCTTCAACCTGGGGAAGGCGCTGGCGGAACGCGGACATGACGTACACGTGACAACCGTGGCCGCCGAGGAAGAAAGCGTTTCGACCGAGCACGGGATGACTGTTCACCGGGTGACCCCGAGGCTGGTGGATTACCCCTTCGACAAGCCGGAACGCGGTCAGATCCGCAAGCTGGGCTACCATGTGGTCGAGAACTACAATCCTCTTATGAGGGCTCGCCTTGCAACGATCATGAAGTCCGTCCGGCCCGAAATCGTGCACACCAACATCATGCAGCTTCTCACCTGCGGTGTGTGGGATGCAGCGCGCGACTCCGGCGCCAAAGTGGTGCACAACCTGCGCGACTACTGGCTGCTGTGCTCGCGCTCGGGCTTCTTCCGCAACGACGAGCCATGTTCACGCAAGTGTCTGGACTGCTCGATCGTGACGGCACCACGCAAACGGCTGACATCAAAGGTCGATGGCGTGGTCGCCGTAGGACAGTACGTCCTCGACACCCACCTGTCGGCGGGGCTCTTTCCGAACGTCAAGGTTGCCCGCGCGATCCTGAGCGCCACCGCTTCCGTGAACGGTTTCACGCCGCGTGATCGCAGCGACGGAACCGTCGTGATCGGCTTCATTGGCCGCATCAAGGAATCGAAGGGCTTGCGGATCCTGCTCGAGGCAATGGCGCGGGTCCCGCGCGACAAGCCGATTCGCCTCGTCGTGGCAGGAGACGGAGAGGCCGGCTACATGAACGAAATGCGGGCGCTTGCCGACGAACGCACAACGTTCCTCGGCTGGTGCAAAGCACCGGACCTTTATTCGCAAGTCGATCTCGTGGTGGTGCCCTCGCTCTATCCGGAGCCGCTGCCCCGCAGCATTCTCGAGGCCTACAGGTTCGGCCTGCCCGTCATCGCCGCACGATCAGGAGGGATTCCCGAAGTTGTCGAATCAGGGCGAAGCGGCTGGTTGTACGAAGGTCCCGACGTGGCCGGTCTTTCGAAGCTGATCGAGGCCTTGCCGGGACCTGACGGACTTGCCGCTCTTGACCCTGGCGCACGCGAAACGATCGTCCGGCGCACAGATCCCGATCATGTCGTGAATACCTATGAAAGCGTATATCGGCAGGTTCTTGCCTGACGGACAGTGCTCTTCCCGAACTTTCCCGGCGTTGCGAGCCTTATCAGCAATTAACTTTATACTGCGCCGCAACATATTCGCGGCCTGTTTGTTCATGGCGGCCGCACGGTCGAGCAATTCTCAGGCGGCAAAGCGCCCGTCGCTACTACGAGGCACCCGGGCCGGTCGCCATGCTGCAAGTGAGAAAAGAACTGGTAAAGGTACCTATGCTCTGATACCCCCTGTACCCGTCAGCAATCTTGACAGGAGAATTGCGAATGAAGGTATTTGCTAAGCTTACCGCGGGAGTGGCACTCGCCTCTCTCGTGATCGCGCAGCCGGCGCTCGCCGCGTCGCCCCGCGCAATGAACTCGCAGGCCACCAGCTCGGCCGCCGGCAAGGTCACGGGCGTTCGCGCCTCGACCGACGTCGCTCGCGAGAACAACGCTGCTTCGGGCGGCATCCTCATCGGTCTCGTGGCGCTTGCCGCTGCCGGTGCCGGCCTCTACTTCGCGCTCGACGACAACGACGACGAGCCCGCAAGCCCCTGATCGTTCTGTCCGCGAGGCCGTTCTGGCACGCGGATCATTACGTGAATACGCAGGTCGAGCTGCGGCGCCTCAGGCGCCGAAGCTCGACCTGTCGCATCGCTCCTAATTCATGATTCTGCACAGGCATCGGAGCATGGCCTCGCAGCCGGCCGATCCGTGGTATAGTTTTTTGCGGTTGCTCGTGTTGCGCGTACTGGACGCGCCGGGATGTGGGGTTTGAGAGTGCAGAAGAAAATCGGTTGTCTCGCTGGTGTGATGCTCCTTGCTGGCTGCTCCACCTCAAGCAAGGTTCCGAATGATCTCGCCGCTCAATCAGCGATTGTTCCGGCCAATGTCGAAACCCGTTACCTGCTTGGCCCCGGAGATCGAATCTCGGTCAATGTCTATGGCCAGCAGGATATGTCGCTTTCGGACGTGATCATCGATCCCCAGGGCCGGATCAACATGCCGTTCGTCGGTTTCATCGAGGTTGACGGCATCGCCGCGCCAGATGTTGCCGCCAAAGTGACGGACGCGCTCAAGCCGGCGTACCTGCGCAACCCGCACGTTACCGTCAACGTGATCGAATTCGCATCCCGCCAGGTGGTGGTCGATGGCCAGGTTCGCACGCCCAGCGTGGTAAAGCTTTTCGGCAGTTCGACTTTGACCGAAACGCTGGTCAGGGCCGGCGGCCCGGACCCGCTTGCGAAGCTTGATGAGATCGTCATCATCCGCAATGTCAACGGCGAGCGCATGGCTGCCCGCTTCGACCTTCGCGCGATCCAGAACGGCACGATGGAAGATCCCAAGATCTACGACGGCGACCGCGTCTTCGTCGGCTACAACAGCCTCAAGGGCCTCTATCAGGATGCCATTCGCGTGCTGCCGTTCGTTGCCGTTTTCCAGCGGTTCTGACGCCGTCCGCTCTTCCGCGCAGGCCGGCTAGAACGGTAACCCGCGCGAAAGGGCGTCCGGATCTCTCCGAGCAGGAAATTCAGTACATGACATCCGGGCCCGCTTCGACCTCCATCCTGCCATCCGTGGAAGCGAGCGATTCCGGGAATGCCGGACAGGCAAGCGACGCTCCGCGCGCGCAAGGCTGCATCGTCCACATCATTACCCGCTTCATTCGCGGCGGAGCGGACGAGAACACGCTGTTCACCTGCAATGGCCAGGTAGGCGAAGGCGCGGAAGTCCACCTTGTCACGGGCGAATACCATCCGGCGATGGTCGCCAAGCTCCACCCCGGCGTCACCTGGCACCACCTTCCTTCCCTGGTACGGGATCCTTCGCCGAGCGACGTACGCTGCGTCGTTGACCTCGTGCGCCTGCTTCGCCGACTGCAGCCGGCGGTCGTCCACACGCACGAGAGCAAGGCCGGGATCCTCGGACGCATCGCGGCTCGTCTGGTGCGGGTACCGATTATCGTTCATGGCGTCCACATTCTCCCGTTCGTCAACGTGTCGCCGGTGAAGCGAGCATTGTACCTTGGCATGGAGAAGGCTGTCGCTCCGTTCACGGACAGCTATGTCAGCGTGAGCGAGGAAATGCAGCGCCTGTGCATCGTGAATGGCCTGGGGCGACGGGAAGATCATTCCTGGGTGCCAAGCGGAATGCCCATCGATTCGTACCGCCACGCCGAGAAACTGGACTTTGACGCTGTTCTTCCAGCAACGCTCAAGGGGCAAGGGCGCACCGTAGGGCTGATCGCCGGCCATCTCGAAAAGCGCAAGCAGATCGGCGAACTCGTCGATGCGCTCGCAGGATACCGTGAGCGGGCGGACTGGGTGTTGCTGATCGCGGGTGAAGGCCCCGAGCATTCCGCCCTGCAGGCCAAGATCGAACGGCACGGTCTTGCGGGCCACGTTGTCCTGCTTGGCTATCGCAGCGATTTGCCGAGCCTGCTGGCGAGCGCCGATGTCGTGATACATGCCGCAGGCAACGAAGGCCTGCCGCGCGTCGTGGTTCAGGCAACGCTTGCCGGAAGGCCCGTCGTCACTCCCGCACTTCCCGGCATCGACAGAGTGGTGGCGCATGAACGCAACGCCCTGATCAGCCCCATCGACGATTTCGACAGGCTCGCCGCGAACTTCATCGCCCTTGTCGACGATGCGGAGATGCGCACGCGAATGTCCGCCGAGGCGCGCAAGGTGGACCTTTCGCCCTGGAGCATCGAAACCATGGTGACACGCATCGCCGACGCCTATCGCCGCGCTGCGGTGCGCAAGTTCGGGACTTCGGCAGCCCTCGCGTCCTCGCATTCTCCCGAGGACCATTCCACGGGTTCGGCCGAACCCGCGGCCGGCTAGTTCCTGCAGCGATCCCGTGCCGCGTAGCATCATGAAGCGCACCGTGCGGGCCGGGATGGCGCTCCTAGCCTTTGTCGTCACCGGTGTGGCTTTCACCCCGGGTCGAACCGCGAGCCCGAGCATAGATCCGGCCCAATCTGCCGCGCGGCCCTGGCCGGTTGTGGTTCATGCGCAGATGGCAAGGCTTGGATCGATCGAGTTCGCCTTGCGCCGTGCGGCCGGAGATAGCTGCGAGGAGCGCAGCGCCGCAATCGGCGTCCGCATCGATTCGCTTCAGGCCTATCCCCCAGGCGATCGCGGAGCGGTGCGTCAGCTCACCGGTCTCGGCGATCTGCCGCAGGTCGTTGCGGTCGCTCCCGGCAGCCCCGCCGCGCGCGCCGGAGTGCAGGCAGGGGACGAGATCGCCGCCGTGAACGGAGAGTCCGTCTCGGCGATCGAGGCACGCATCGACGAGCCTTCCCTGATCGCCGACGCGCTGGAAGAGGCGATTGCCGACACTCGGTCCGACGCGCCCCTGGTGCTCGAACTCCGGCGCGCGGGGAAACCGTGGCAAGCTCAGCCCGAACCCATGCATTTGTGCGCCGCACGCTTCATCCTCAAGACCGGCGAAGGCCTCGTCGCCTACTCGGGAGGCACGGACGTGGCGATCAGCGACAAGCTGGTCGAGTTCGCGCGGAACGACGACGAACTCGCTGTCTTCGCCGCGCACGAGCTTGCACATGTCCTGGCCAAGGACGGCAAGACACGCAGCCTTCGGGAACGCCGCGCCATGGAAGATCGGGCAGATATCCTCGGCGTCGAGCTGATGCGCTGCGCCGGATACGATCCGGTGCGCGGCATGGACATCTGGCGGCGCTACAATGCGCGCGATCTGCTTCGCTGGTTTCGCGACGGCACACACCGGAATGTACCCGATCGCATCGCCCGGATGACAGCGCATCTCGGCTCGTCTCCCGGTTCCTGCCCGCCGCCAGTCCCGCAGCTTCCCGCAAGCATCTGACGCTGGAAAGGAGTTCCCGCCGCCTCCTGTATTCGCTGAACGGACTGCTTCGCACTGCCAATTTCGTTGCTCTGCAGCAAGGATGCCGCTAGCTGCATTTACTTAGGTCTGGCTTGTTGAAGCCGGGGTTTCCCGGTACTGCAGAACAGCACCCAACGCGCGATGGCGCCTGACGTGTAACTTGGAGTTGATGTGGCCGACACCATAACGGATTTCTCGAACCCGCTTCGCAGGTCGGTCCTTCAGGATCCCACGGCGGGCCAGGCAGACGCGAATGACGCGTTCTCGCTGGATCTCACGGCGTTCTGGCTGCTGATCAAGCGTAACATCAAGGTTCTGATCGCTGCGGTTCTGGTCGCATTGCTGCTGGCGATCGTCGCCACGCTGCTGACCACCCGGGTGTACGAGGCCACCAGCACGATCCGTTTCGAACCCAATGAAGCGCAGACAATCCAGATCGGCACTCAAGGAGCTTCGATCGGAGCAGGCAGCAGCTTCGACCGGCAGGCGCAGACGCAGAACGATCTGGTCGAAAGCCGTTCTATGGCAAAGCTGGTCTACGACCATGCGCGGCTGAACCGGAACCCGGCGTTCCTGGAAGCGATCGGCTTCGGCAACTCGGCTCTCGATGGAGGGGAGCGGCCCTCGCCCCAGATGATCGAAGCGCGCGCGATCGACTTCCTCGGCAGCCACATCACGGCTGAATCCGAGACCGGCACCGAACTCACCAAGATCAGGTTCAAGTCGAGCAGCCCGCAGCTGGCCGCCGTCCTGGCCAATGCCTATGCCGATGCTGCGGTGCAACAGGACCTCCAGCACAAGTTCGACAGCTCCAGCTACGCCCGCGTCTTCCTGACCAAGCAGCTGAAGCTTGCCCGCGATCGCCTCGAGCAGTCCGAAATGGCGCTCAATGCCTATATCGCCCAGCACGGGCTGATCGCGGTGCAGACCAGCGCCGAAGGTCAGGGAGGAGCCACCACGGTGATCTCCAACCTCGCCAATTCCGCAACTACCGCCAACGAGGCGACCAATCAGCGGATCGCCGCCCAGCAGGCCTGGGAAGCGGCGCAGAACGTCCCGCTGATGAGCGTGCCGCAGGTCATCGCAGCCCCGACGGTTCAAGGCATGCGGGCCCAGCTTGCAGCCGCCCGGGCCAAGCTCCAGCAGGATCGCGCCACCTACGGCGATGCGCATCCCGCCGTCACGATGGACCAGGAGATCGTCGCCAGCCTCAACACCGCCATGCAGGCGGCCGCGAAGGAAGTGATGAACGGCCTTCGTACCCAGTACGAAACCGCGCAGCGCCAGGAGCAGGCGCTTCTCGGCCGTGTGTCCGACCTCAAGGGCGATGCCGTCAACGAAGGCCGCCTCGGTGTGCGTAGCGGCATCCTCAAGCGCGATGTCGAGACCAACCGCAGCCTCTACGACGCCCTGCTCCAGCGGCAGAAGGAAGTCTCGGCTTCGGCGGGCATCAACAAGAGCAGCGTATCGGTGGTCGACAAGGCGATGGTGCCTGCCAAGCCGATCTCGCCCAACCTCTGGCTCAATCTTGCCGTTGGCCTGTTCGCGGGCCTCTTCGCCGGATTGCTCATCGTGCTGATCAAGTCGCAGATCGACCAGCGCCTGCGTTCGCCGACCGACTTCTCGGATGCGACCGGCCTGCCTGTGCTTGGCATCATCCCCAAGCTCGGTGATGGCATGACGGTGGCGGAGGAACTCGCGAATCCGCGATCGGCGCTTTCGGAAGCGTACTTCTCCACGCGCACGCACATTGCCCTGTCGCGGCCGGGTGGACTGCCCAAGACCCTGCTCGTCACCAGTTCGCGCGAGAGCGAGGGCAAGTCGTCCACGACTTATGCCCTTGCCCGCAGCATCGCCAAGATGGGCGCACGCGTGCTGATCATCGACGCCGACCTGCGCAGGCCTTCCGCACACGTCTTCCACGCGCAGGTGACCAACAAGCTCGGCCTTTCCGAGCTTCTGACCCGCAATGCCGAGTTGGAAGCTGTGGTTCGCCACACCGGCGTCGACAACCTCGACATCATTCCCTCGGGCACCATACCGCCCAGCCCGACCGAACTTCTGGCGCACTCGGCATTCGATGCGGTTCTCGCCCTGGCTGCAAGCCGCTATGACGTGGTGCTTGTCGACGGCCCGCCGATCCTTGGCATGGCAGACGCGCTGCTGCTGGCCTCGAAGGTCGAAGCGGTGGTCTTCGTCGCCGAGGCGGAGCGCGTCACACGCTCGTCCGTCCGTCACGCGCTGTCGCGTCTCGCCACCGCCAAGCCGGACGTGCTGGGCGTCATCATCGGCAAGTTCGACGCGGGAGAAGCCAACGAATACTACTACTATTCGTCGAGCTACAGCTACTCGTCAGACAAGGCCTGAAGGGTCGCCCCGGTGCCCAATTCAGCCACGGCGCTCGCGACCCGGCCGAGCGAGCGCCCCATGCACCTGGTCATCGTGCACGATTTCGCGAATGCCGAACTGGGTGCAGGGGCCACTCGCAGCGCGCTCGACAATGCGATCGCGCTGCGACGTAAAGGTATCGAGGTCACTTTCTTCGCCGCCGCCGGGGAGCCTGACGCGGAACTGGTGAACGCCGGCGTCAAGGTACGCCTGCTCGGCCAGGCGGACATCCGCCGCAACGCTTCGCGCGTCGGCGCTGCGGCGCAGGGGATGTGGAACCTCGAAGCGGCGCGGGCGCTGTCCGAACTCATCGCCGAGTGTGACCTCGCCAGTACGGTGTTCCATGTTCATACCTGGTCGAAGGCGCTGTCGCCTTCGGTGCTGCCGCTGCTCACCGCGCCGGGCGTGCACGCGATATTCCACCTGCACGAATACTTCGTCGCCTGCCCCAACGGCGGCTTTTTCCATTATCCCACGCTGTCGATCTGCAAGCGCCGTCCCTTAAGCGCCGGCTGCCTGACGACGCAGTGCGATTCGCGTTCCGGCATGGTCAAGGCCTGGCGCATCGGCCGCCATGCACTGATGCGCATGGGGGCCCACTATCCGGACCGGGCACGCAACTTCGTCCTTCTGAGCGAAACGCAGCGCCGCGCGCTCGAACCCTACCTTCCGGCCGGCGCAAATACCGTGCTGCTGCGCAATCCGATCGCGGTGGAGCGCCAGCCCCGCATTCCACGCCGGAGCGATGCGCCCTTCATCTTCGTCGGGCGCATTTCGAAGGAAAAGGGCCTGGACGTTCTCGTGCGCGGGTTCGCCGACAGGCAGGAGCAGCTTGCCGTTATCGGCGACGGGCCCGATCTCGACTGGCTGAAAGCGGCGCTGCCCCGGGCAGACTTTCGCGGTTGGAACACCAAGCAGCAGGTCCAGCAGGCCATGCGCGAGGCCCGGGCCCTGATCTTTCCCTCCCTATGGTACGAAGGCATGCCGATGGTCGTTCTGGAAGCGCTGGCCTGCGGCGCCCCCGTCATCTCCAGCCGCTGCTCTGCCGCGAGGGAGGTCATCACCGACGGCGTGACAGGGCTGACCTTCGATGAAACCGATCCCGCCGCCCTCTCCCGCGCCGTAGAGGCCCTTGCCAGCGATCCACTCGTCGAACAGATGTCCGAAGCTGCCTACACCACTTACTGGGAGCACCCCTGCGACATGGCGCGCTTCGCCGATGAGACTGAGGCCCTTTACCGCCGAGTATTGCAGGCGTGAGCGGCGCGCTGCCCTTCAGGCCGGAGCGTTCTTCCGGCCGTGTCGCCCACTCGCTTGCGGGAAGCCCCCGGCAAGTGCCCAAGCTGTCTCAGTACCTGCCTTTCGCGTTGTTCTACATCCTCGTGTGCTCGGTGGGCATCACCAGCCTGGCGGAGATAAGCCTTTCCGTCGCGCTGTTCCCGCTCGTGATCTACGGCTATGCCTCGGGCGCCTACGGCACTGCCTTGCGGATGCTGCCGGGCGCCCGCAGGTTGATGCTCGCCATTCTCGCCATCGTTCTCACGATGTGCGCCTGGGACTTCGTGACCGCATTCGGCGCCGACTCGTTCGTGCGCGTGTTTCGCCCGCTCTACGGCCACGCCACGGGGCTGGCGATCGTCCTTTCGGTGCTTGCCCTGTCGCGAACCGAGGCGGCCTCCCGGCGAACGCGCGCCATGTGCCTGGTCATCCTGGCGCTCTCGCTGGCCACCACGTACTTCGTCGGGCCGCGGGGCTACTCCGATCGCTTTCCCGGCCTCTTCAAGCACCCCAACCAGCTTGGCCTGATCTCCGCGATGGCGGCCCTCATCTTTTTCAACATGGCCATAACCTCTCCGTTTCGAAAGGGGCTGCTCTACGGCGCCGGTCTGCTGGCCTCTGGCTGGGCATTGCTGTTGAGCGGATCGAAGACAAGCCTCGTCGTCTTTGCAGGCCTAAGCCTCCTTTCCGTGCCACTGCTGGCGTTCCTGCACAGCGACAAGCGCAAGGCGGGGCTCGAACTCTACCGCAACATGGGGTTTGCCTTGGCGGCCCTCGTCGCGGGCGCAGCGATCCTGCCGTTCGTCTCCGAGCGCGCCTATACCGTTCTCGACAGCTTCGTGACCGGCAACCAGGACGTCGAGAACTATCGCACCGTCACCGCGCGCTCGCTCCTGTGGGAGGAATCGTGGAAGATGGCGGAGACCTACCCGCTGACCGGCGTGGGCGCAGGGCAGCTCATGTCGGACGGCACCGAGCACTCCCACAACGTCTTCATGGATGCGATGCGCACCACCGGGTTCCCCGGGCTCGGGCTTACCATCCTGTTCTTCATCGCGGTCGTGTTCTACATCTTCAGCGCCTATCGTGCGGGGCAGGTCCTGAACTCGGACCCGTCCTCGCAGCTATCGGATCCTACCGTGCGCGGAGTGTTCGTGGGCTCGCTGGTCGCGATGCTGTCGTACCTGCTGTCCAACCAGATGAGCGATTCGTTCGGACCCTCGACGATCCCGTTTTTCTACACGGCGCTCGCATTCTCCCTCGCGCTGTTCGTGCGCAAGGCAGACCCGCTGACCCCTTCGCCTAGGCGCTGATCTTAGGTCAGGCCGGCAGGCGTTCGTTGCCCCGGCCCCGAAAAATTCGCCTGCGCATGTCGAGCGCAGGCTTCTCCACGAGGAGCCAGGATGCAATCGCGAGCGGAAGCGTCGTGGCGAAGCTGACGGCCATCAGGACATACGGATTCGCGATGCCGCCCTCGTAAGCCCAGATCATCTGAACCGGGAACGCGTAGATATAGAGACCGTAGGAGATGTCGCCGAAACGGTTGTAGACCGTCAGAAAGGGAATGCGCGCGAAGCCGAGCCAGAGGATCGCATAGGCGCATGCGACGCAGAACAGCACGCCAAACAACGGAGTTTCCCTGATCAGCAGGGCGGCGGCCAGGAGCACGGCCGCGATGAACCCCGAGAACGGGATGGCATTGCGGTATACATAGACCCCGCCGCCCAGCGCGAAGGCGAGCAGAAGCCTGGAGATGCCGGTGCCCTTGTCGACAAGAGCGGCCGCTACCGCGATCAGAAGGACGAGGCCGAGCCAGAGCCAGTAACGCCGCGGGGCAATACAACCAAGCAAGCCCAGGAGCACCACCGAGGCATAACAGTAGACTTCATAACGAAGGGTCCAGAGCGAACCGTTGATGGGCCGATCCCCCAGCACTCCGGGGAGTTCGTATATCTGCCCGAAGACGATCGCGACGTTCTGCAGGAGATACGCGTAGATCTGCGGGTTGGAGAAGTACGCAAGCGTGCCGTGGCGCGTCAGCAGGGGCCCTGCGACAAGGACTGTGAGCACGATCACGACGACCAGCGCGGGAAACAGACGTGCAGCGCGTGCCGAAAGAAAGTCGGTCAACGAATTCGCGCGTTCGTAGCTCTTCGTGATGAAGAAGCCCGAGATCGCGAAGAACAGCAGCACGCATACGTGCCCGAGCGAAAGCCCGATCATGTTCTCCAGCGGCTCGGCGCTGCGCGGGTCGATGATGGGCCAGGAGTGGGAAACCAGCACGCCGCCTGCCGCAAGGACGCGGATAAGATTGAAGTTGTTGTCGCGCCCGGTGCTGTATTCGGCGAACCGCTTCATCAAAGCCACTCCGTTAGCAGCGCGTTGACGAAGTCGGTGTGATCTGATTCAGCCTGGATACGGAAAGAAGGCGGTCAGCGACGATGGCGATGCGACGTGATGGTGATGTGCAGGCGGATCTGATCGTGTCGTGGTCAGAT
>NZ_WVTD01000021.1 GCF_009856825.1 Novosphingobium silvae
CTATTGCTGGACCGATGCCAACGCCGCGCAAACCTCGTTCGAACTGAGCAGCATCGCAAGCGCCGCCTGATCGTCCAAATTACAGCCCCGTTCTCAAGGCCACGTGGGGGATTTTTACCGCTTACGATCGAACTGGTGGCGATCGACCCGGCGCGCAACATCCGCCGGCGTTACAGCATCACCGCAAGCCTCGATCTTTTCGGCATGATCGTTGTAGAAACCCGCTGGGGCCGGATCGGCGCACACGGCCAAGCCCAGCGGCACGCCTTCGCCGATCGCGCGGCGGCCGACCGCCACATTGCCGCGACCCTGCGGCGGCGCGGCACGGCCGAAACCCGGATCGGGGTACCTTACGAGCCGGTGCCTACCGAGGTTTGAGCCGCCACCGTCAAGCCGGCTGCTTGAAGAAACCGGCCGGTGCTACGGCCAGCATGTTGCCGGCTCAAGCGGCGCATCCTCTCCTGGACGACAGCCCTGGCGACCATCGACCGACCGTAGCGCTCCGCATTCTAGCCGGAAATGGTTCAGCGGGACAGGATGTCGGCGGTCCCTTGCACGTCTGGCGTTCGCCTGTGAGCGCTACGGCGGCGATGGTCATGGCGCGCTCGCGTCGAAATGGACGCTCTGGAAAAGCCTCGCGCCAGATCTTCTCGGCCATCGATGCAAGCTCCTGCGACGTCGGCGGCCGAGCCTCACGAATGCACGCTATCAAGGCGCGCGGAAACAGGCGCTCCATCGTCTCTCTCCGATTGCGATATGGAAGCCCCATAGCACGCGCGCAGCCCCGATCGACCGATACGGGACGAAGCGGGCCTTGAAGCGGTCTGGCCGGCAACATCGGCGGCTCGCACCCCCTATATCGCTTGAGGGCAGGAGAGCCCTGCCCGGAGAATGAGATGCCGCCCGATGTGCCTGCCCGTGTTCCCTTGCCGATCGCCATGCCCGATGATGCGTTCGGAGCAGCGCTGATCGAGCAGGCGGCGGCGCTAAGCGCCTATGCGCGGCGACTGACTGGAGGGGGTGCCGATGCCGACGACCTTCTGCAGGACACCATGCTCAGGTGCTGGACCGCGCGCGCCAGCTTCGCGGCGGGAACAAGCCTCGCCGCCTGGGCGCGGACCGTGATGAAGAACAGCTTTCTCACCGGTCGCCGCCGCGCCCGCTTTCATGCCGACCTGCCCGAAGAGGCGCGCGACCGCATGCTACGGGTGGACGAGACCCAGAGCCTCGCCGTCTGGCTGCGGGATACGGATTGGGCGCTCAGCGAACTCCCGATCCACCAACGCGAGGCGGTGCTGCTGGCGAGCCAAGGCGTGTCCATCGAGGATGGCGCGGCGCAGCTCGGCATTGCCCCAGGCACATTCAAGAGCCGCATCGCACGCGGGCGGACTCGGCTGCGCGCCCTCATCGAGGAGCGATCGACGCCGCTGCTGGCCGACAGGACCGGCCGCGATACGCTCCCGTCAGCGGCCAAGCGGCCCATCCACCTGCGGAGACGCGGGTGGAGGCGTGGAAACCTCCTGAAACACGAGCCGGTCGAGCTTCATCGACCGGGTGGCGGGCGCGCATGTCCAAGCCACCCGGCCAAAGGCGTCCGCGCCTGACGTGTTTCAGGTTTCCAACACCCGGTTCAGTGGCCGGCACGTCTCCGAAATGGGGCGTGCCGCCGGCTGAACAGGAACACTTGGGGCGGGAATGAGCTTGGAGAACCTTTTGACCGAGTAGGACATGCGTGAATAGTCATCTGCCTGTCGGCCGCCTCGCCGATCGCCTTCATTCCCTGCCGCGTGAGCGCGCCTGGTTCGCGATCCTCCTCAGCGTCACGGCGCTGGCGCTGGCGGACGCACATTTTTCCCGGATGGGTCTCGCGCCGCTCTATATCCCGATCGTCTGCGCCGCCTGCTGGGCGTTGGGAAGCCGTGCTGGCTATCTGGTGGCGATCGTTGCGGCGGTCCTCGCCGTCGTGCCGCATCTCGCCGAACTTCCAGGGCTCTCCCCCGCCCTGCTCGGGGCAAGGATGGCCGTGCGCGCCGTCACCTATGTTTTCGTCGCCGCCATTGTTCTCAGCTTCCGCCGGTCCTTCGACCGAGAGCACCACCTGGCGGCACGCGACCGCATGACCGATGCGCTCAACAAGGAGACGTTCCGCGAGCGCGTGATCCATCGTCTCGATCTAGCGGTGCCTGCCCGACAATCCTTCCTGCTCGCGATCCTTGATCTCGACGACTTCAAGGGCCTCAATAACCGCCACGGCCATGTTGCGGGCGACGAGGTGCTGCGCACCTTCGCACAGGGCGCGCGGGGGATCATCCGGCGTGAGGATGATTTCGGCCGAATCGGCGGCGACGAGTTCGCCTTTCTGCTTCCCGTCCATTCGGCCGAGGAAGCGGTGTATTTCGCTCGCTCGCTTCACAAGCGCCTGTCATCGGTTCTGGCCGGCACGCCTCATCCGGTGACGTGCAGCATGGGCGCGCTGCTGATTCAGCCCGAGACCCCGCGTGACGAACCCTCGTTGATGCACGCGGTCGATCAGCTCATGTACGCGGTCAAGCGCGCTGGGAAGAACGCCGTGGAGATCGGTCGCGCGGCGACAGATCGAGCCCCGGACACCCCTGTTCCGTCAAGGCTCCGGGTTCCCATCGAGGCATGTCTATGACGAATGACGACACAGCCCTCTCGCTTATGAGGATGGCATTGGCCCAACTGGATCGGAGCGGCCGAGGCGCGACGGCCACCGCCGTCCATTTGCAAGCCGCGATCGACGCCGCGACCGGAGCCGGCCCGATGCAACCCGGCGAGCTGCTGGACGACGAGGGGGCGTTTCCTTTTGAGCCTCTTGCATCGCGTCAGTGAAGCAGCCCTGTTAGGCAGGGTTGAGCGCGCCAGAAAGCGCCCCGATCAGCAGCTCGCGCGAAGCGGGCTTGTGGAAGGTCGGGCGTGAGGCGTGGGCAGCCGGGATCATGCTGGCCGCACCCGTGGCGAAGATGAAGGGCACGCCGCGACGGTCCAGTTCGTCCGCGATCGGGAACGAGGTTTCGGAGCCAAGTTGCACATCGAGGCTGGCGACATGAGGCGACGAGTCCAGCGCCGCGAGGGCATCCCGCACGCAATCGACAGGGCCGACGATTTCCGCGCCGGCTTCAGATATTATCTCAACCAGCGTAGCCGCGACCCAATAATCATCTTCGACAACCAGCACGCGAAGGCCGCTGATCCCGTCTTGTTTAGTCATGCCGCACCAAGCATTTACGCAGCCGTTCCACCGATCAGCGCAGCAACGCGCCGTCTGGCTCTGTGCTCCACGCGAACGTGCAAAATGTTCGTCCTGGGCTCCCGATTGCTCTAAGTAGCCGGGTAGGGGGCACGTAGAGTTATGGTCGATACTGAAACCCGGATTCGTGAGCTTGAGCATCGGTTCAGGAACATTCTCACTGTCGTTCGTTCCCTTGTCAGCCAGAGCTTGCAGGCGGCCGATTCGATCGAAGACGCCCGATCGACCATTGACGAGCGATTGGAGGCGCTGGGCAACGCGACCGAGCAGCTTCTATCCCACAACTGGCAGGCGGCGCCCCTGCCCGCGCTGGCGGAAAATGCGCTGGGCCACTTCACCCTCTACGCGGAGCGGCTTCGCCTCGACGGCCCCACGGTCACGATCGGCCCCAGGGCGGCGATGACGTTGACCCTCGCCTTTCACGAGCTGGCGACGAACGCGATCAAATATGGGGCCCTGTCCAATGAGGCGGGCACGATCGAGCTGACATGGAAGGTGCTGGATTCGGGCACCGAAGCCGAGCTTTGGATGCAATGGGCCGAACGGGGTGGCCCGCCAGTCGTCAGGCCCGAGCGGCGGGGCTTTGGGTCGCGGCTGATATGCACGGCCGTGAGCCGCAGCTTGCGCGGCCGTGCCGAGATGGAGTTTCCCGCCTCGGGCGTCGTGTGGACCTTGCTCGCTCCTCTGGCTGCGGTCGAGCTATGATCGATCCGGATACAGGATACCCCGCCGCTAAGCCTTGGTTCATCGCGCATGCCTGTCTCTCCGGCCCACGCTCCTTGCTGGATCGGGTCCCTCTCGCCACTTTGATCGTCTCTTTTATCAGGGTCTGAAATCCGGAGCACGTCTGTATGTCCAAACCGCTCTCCCCCGAAACAATGGCTTTGGTGAAAGCTACGGCGCCTGCGCTCCAGCAGCACGGCGTGGAGATTACCACGCGCATGTATCAGCGCCTGTTCGTCGATCCGGAGATCAAGGCGCTGTTTGACATGGCCGCGCACGAATCCGGCGCGCAGCCTAAGCGGCTAGCGGCCGCGATCCTCGCCTTCGCGCAGAACGTCGACAAGCTCGACGTGCTGAAACCCGCGATCGAACGCATCGCCGCGCGCCATGTCGAGACCCATATCAAGCCCGAACATTATCCTGCGGTCGCCAATGCGCTGTTGCCGGCGATCCGCGACATATTGGGCGAGGCGGCAACCGATGAGGTTCTGAACGCCTGGGGCGAGGCCTACTGGTTCCTGGCCGATATCCTTATCAACCGTGAGGCGCAGCTCTACCAGACCGAGGCGGCATGATCGCCGCAGCGGACTGCTCCTCCCAAAAGGAGGTGAGAAGCCGATCCTAAAATTGGTGGCCGATGCGGCCAGCCAAGATGCTCATTGTTCAACGCCATTTGCGAGTTTCAGAAGCTTGGTCTCGATGCCTTTCAGGCCAGCAATGGCCTCATGGTCGGCGACTGACCAACCATCGCTTTTTGCGTCTTCTTGGTTCCGCTGCATCCTTGCGATGATCGAGGCTGCCTCATACACCTCTTTCGCCCCGCCGTGACCACCAACATCGAGTTGGTGCGCGAGCGTCGTGAGGCGATTCACAAAGTTCGTCCGGCCTGCGCACCAGTGCTGCGGGCGAGAGCCTTCGGCCCTGCTTTGAGGGCGTCTCCCAAGGTTTTCAGCGCTTCATGATGAGGGGAATCGGACACGGCAGCTCCGAGGGATCGTCATCATCGTTCATAATCACGAAAGCGGAGGACGACGGGGTTCCCCGCCGTCCCTCCGTCTCAGATGGGATAGGTCGAGCCGTAATGCCGCGGTCGATCACGGCTACGCCGCTACCTTCCACAAGGCGCAGGGCGTGACGGTCGATCGCGCCCACGTTCTCGCCACCCCCGGCATGGACCGGCACAGCGCCTATGTTGGCATGTCGCGACACCGCGACGGCGCGCAGCTCCATTACGGCCGCGACGACTTCGCCGACCAGCGCCAGCTTGTCCGCGCCCTGTCGCGCGACCGGGGCAAGGACATGGCCGGTGACTACGCCCGGCCCGAGCAGGATCAGGCGCGCGCGTTCGCCGATCGGCGCGAGATCCGGTTCCCGGAACTCGCGCGTCAGGTGGTCGAGAAGGTGCAGGCCAAGGCGCGGGGCATGTTCGCCGGGTTCCGGCCGAAACCAGCGGCGGAAAAAACGACGTCGCCGGAGCGCCTCGCGGCCGATCGGCCGCTGGCGCCCTCGCAGGCCCGCGCGATCGAACGCTATGGGCGCGCCGCAGCGGATATAAGCCGGATGCGGGACAAGGGATTGCCGGTGCTGGCGCACCAGGAACAGGCGCTGGCGAAGGCCGGCGACGCGCTCGACCAGGTGCGGCCGCATGGCGCGCGCGACCTCGCCAGCGCGATCGAGCGCGACCCCCGGCTCGCGCGCGACGCGGCCGAGGGCAACACTGGCGGGGCGGCGAAGGCGATGGAGACGGAGCGCCAGGTCCGCACCGACCCGGAGAAGCGCGCGGGCCGGTTCGTGGAGCAGTGGCAGGGCATGAAGGAAGCGCGGGCCAACATGGAGCGTGCCGGCGACCGCGCGGGCGCGGAGAAACTTGGCAAGCGGATGGAGGGCATCGCGGGCGGGTTGCACCGCGACCCACAGCTCGAATCCGTGTTGCGCCGTCGCGCCCCCGAGCTGGAGTTGAACATGGAGCGGGGCAAGTCGATCGGGCAGGAGCTGGCGCAGTCGGTCGGACAAGGCCGCGACCGTGATCGTGGCATGAGCCGGTAAGGGGGACGGGTGGCGGACGAGGACGACCAGGACGAGGCAGGCGCGGCCGAGGCGTTCGAGGCCATGCGTGGTGAGCTGGCGCTGTTGCGCCGCGCCGTGGAGGGTCTGGCGGCCGAGCGCGGCGCGATCGACGTGCCGGACTATACCGAGACGTTGGGGCGGATGCAGAAGGGCGTGGACGCCACGGCCGACCGTATCGCCGTCATCAATGACGTGATCGCGCGGAGTCCGGCGCTGGCGATGACGCCCGAGCAAATGGCACAGCGTATCGCCGCAGCCGGTAACGCCGCCCGGCGCGAGGACCAGGTGGCGCTCGCTACCGGGCGCAAGGGACTGGAGGACGTGACGCGCCAGCTTCACGGGCTTGTCGCATCGGCGCGGCATGCCGGCGAGCAGAACAGACGGCTAGCATGGTCAGCGATCGGCGGCGTCGCGATCGGCATGGTGTTATGGGCAGCCGGCGCGGGCGTCGTGGCGCGCGCCGTGCCGGAAAGCTGGCTATGGCCAGAGAAGATGGCATCGCGCAGCTTGCGCTTGGACACTTGGACCGCAAGCCGGCGACTGGCGGCTGTCAGCCAGCCCGACACTTGGAACACGATGGTTGCGGGTGCAGTGATCGCCCAAGCAAATCAGGAGACGCTTGAACAATGTCGGCGGGCAGCCAACAAGGCAGGCGAGCCAGTGCGATGCACTGTCAGGATTAAGCCGGAGGGGAGGAGGGGGGAATAATGAACCTGCGGCGTCACTCCGGACCCGAGCTGTTGCGGTTTATCGAGTGGTGGGATCAAGCACCGCGTACGATTGAGAAGCGCGGCGGAATCTCTTAGATTGATCGCTGGAGGCTTTGTTCGCGGAGACGCGCACATTGCCTTCTTTTCGTTTTAGGAAGCGCTGCCCTAAGCGACAGAAGCCAGAGCTTTGACAATGCGGCATTCCGCGATGGAGCCGACCATGTATCTTGATCCTATCGGTGCAGACACGCGATGATGGCGGTCACGACGGCGGTGGTTTCCGCGACGTCGCGCACCCTCACTGTGTCGAGGCCGATTTCAGCAGCGGGATAGTCATTCCCACCGGGGAATATCGCATCCCCGATGAACAGCATCCCGTCGAGCGGGACACCGCTCTCGGCACTCAGGCGCTTCAGGCCATAGCCCTTGTCGATCCCTGCTCTGGTCACGTCGATCGATGTCGTGCCACCGAGATTGATCGAGAGCTCCGGCAGCTTCGCGCGCAACGTGGCCTGCAACGCGGTCCTCTTCTTTCGGTCAGGATCCCACGCTTCCTTTTCCTTCAGCGGCGCTGCCTGCCCCAGGCCCGAAAAGGTGATCTGGCTGCCCCGGTCCTCGATCCGTTCGCCCCAGATACGTTCGTCGGCGAGACCGGCATCGGTCAGCGCCTGATCGAAGGCCGTGCGGATCTTCGCCTTCTCCGCGTCGTCGAACAGTTCGGCATAGACCGCGCGCCAAGCGCCATTGATGAACCGATAGAGTTTCGTGCCTGTGGTCGGCATCAACCAGAGACGGTCGAGCGCGACGCCGGCAGGAAGGCGCGAGGCGATCTGCTTTTCGAACTGCGGCCAGTCCCCGCCCGAGATCACCGCCACATCCGTGATGGCGAGCAATCGGGCGAGGATTGCGGCCATATCCTCCGATAACGGCCGCTTGCTCTCGGCAAGCGTGCCGTCGAGGTCGAAGGCGATCAGCCACTTCATGCCGCCTTCCCTGCCGGATCGCGGTAGGCGAGCAGCCTGAGCGCATTGATGACGACGAGCAGCGTCGATCCCTCATGAACCGCCACCGCTGGCCCAATGCCGAGGCCGAGGATGGTAGCAGGCACCAGGAAGGCGACGACACCCAGGCTGACGAAGACGTTCTGCCGGATGATTCCACGGGTATGGCGGCTAAGACCGACTGCGAATGGCAGGTGCGCCAGATCGTCGGCCATCAGCGCCACGTCGGCTGTCTCCAGCGCAACGTCCGACCCCGCCGCGCCCATCGCGATGCCGACCGTGGCGCTTGCCATCGCCGGCGCATCGTTCACGCCGTCGCCCACCATCGCGACCTTGTCTTCGCCGGCGAGCTTCTTGATCGCGGCAACCTTGTCTTCGGGCATGAGGTCGCCCCACGCTTCGTCGATCCCGACTTCGTCGGCGATCGCTTCGGCGACTTTCTGGTGATCGCCGGAGATCATTATCATCCGCGACACGCCCATCTCGTGCAGCCGACGCAACGCGGTCTTGGCAGCTTCGCGAGGCGTGTCCATCAGGCCGATCGCGCCCAGGTCGCGGTCCCCCTTGCGGACCACCATTGTCGTGCGGCCGTTCTCGCGCAGCTTCGCGATTGCGTCCTGCGCGCCCTGCCCCAGCGCCGGAATGCCCTCACTTCCGAACATCTCGGCCTTGCCGATCCACACCGTCTCGCCATCCACGCTCGCGGTGACGCCCCGACCGGTCAGGCTCTTGAGGTCGCCGGCAGTCGGCACGGCACGATCGTTCAGACGTTCGCGGCCGTCCTTGACGATCGCTTGGGCCAGGGGATGGTCGCTCAACGCTTCGACGGCGACAGCCAGCGCCAGCAACTCGCCTTCATCGGCGCCATCGACGGGCACGACATCAGTGATGCGCGGACGACCTTCGGTCAGCGTGCCCGTCTTGTCGAAAGCGATCGCTTTGAGCGACCCGAGGTTTTCGTGCGGTGCACCGCCCTTCACGAGCACGCCGCCCCGCGCTGCACGGGCAACGCCCGACAGGACCGCGCTCGGCGTTGCGATCGCGAGCGCGCACGGGCTTGCCGCCACCAGCACCGCCATCGCGCGATAGAAGCTGTCGCGGAACGGCTCGTCGACGACCACCCATGCGAACAGCAGGAGCACTGACAGGACCAGGACGGCGGGCACGAAGATCCGTTCGAACCGGTCGGTGAAGCGCTGCGTCGGCGACTTCTGCGTCTCCGCTTCGCTCACCATCTTCACGACCTTGGCAAGCGCGCTTTCATTGGAACGGCGTGTCACCTCGATCTCGATCGCGCCGCCGCCGTTGATCGTACCAGCAAAAACCCGGCTTTGCGCGTCGACTGCATCGGGCTTGGCGCGTGCCGCTGCGGCATCTGCGACCGGCACCTTGTCGACCGGGATGCTTTCACCCGTGACCGGGGCCTGGTTGATCGCGCTGGTGCCCTTGATGACGAAGCCGTCGGCAGGCAGGCGCTCGTTCGGGCGGACGATGGCAATGTCCCCGACGACCATCTGCTCGACCGGGATTTCGCTGGTCTGCCCGCCGCGTCGCACGGTCGCGGTTTCGGGCGCGAGCTTCGCCAGCGCCTCGATCGCCTTCTTGGCGCGGCCCATTGCATAATGCTCAAGCGCATGGCCGAGGCTGAACAGGAACAGCAGCAGCGCACCTTCGGCCCATGCGCCCAGCGCAGCGGCGCCGGCCGCAGCGACCAACATCAGCGTGTCGATCTCGAACTTCTTCATCCGGAGGTTGTCGATCGCCTCGCGCAGCGTGAAGAATCCGCCGAAGAAATAGGCTGCGATATAGCAGGCGGTCGGCAGCCATTCGGGCGCGCCAGCGACCAGCCTCTCGATCGCGTAGCCGATCCCCAGCAGCGCGCCACAGGCGAGCGCGAAGATCAGCTCGGTATTGGGGCCGAGAAATTCGGCGTGGCTATGGTCGTGGCCATCGCCGGGGCCGTGCTTCTCTTCGCCCGCGCCGTGGCCCCCGGGGCCGTGGTCGTGGCCGGCATGTTCATCGGCAGCGACCCGCTTGCCCACCCTCACCTTCAGCTTGCGAAGCGCAGCGCGCACCTCCTCTTCGGTGGTTTCGCGGCGATCATATTCGACCCGGACAGACCCGCTGGTGCTGGCGCTTGCCTGGACCACGCCGGGCAAGGCGCACAGCGCATCGCTGACCGTGCGCGCCCGACGTTCGTGGTTGATCCCCGTCACCTGCCAGATCGCATGGCCGTAGCGCTCGGTGATTTCGGCACCTGCGGCGCGCACCATTTCGCGCAACCGTGGCAGCGGCAGCTTGGCGGCATCGAAATGGATGCACAGCGCCGCTGGCGTGTTGCCGTCGAGACAGATCACATGCGCCCGCTCGACACCTTCGCGCTTTGACAGGGTTGATACGAGACGGTCCAGGCAGGCATCGGCCGCGTCAGGAAGGTCCGGCAACAACACTGGAATGTCGAGTTCGAGCTTGTCGTTCATGACGACCTCCTTTCGCTTTTCTTGGTTTCGGCGCGCGCGTCGCGCAGGATTTCGACACCGCCCTTGATGGCGATGATGGCGGTGGCGAAGCCGACCAGCAGGTCCGGCCAATTGGTACCCAACCACAGCACCAGCACGCCGGCGATCAGGATGCCGCCGTTGGAAATGAAGTCGTTGAAGCTGAAGGTGGTTGCGGCCCGGAGATTGACGTCCGGATCCTTGAGGCGCTGGAGCAGCCGCAGGCAGAGGTAATTCACGACGCCGGCGATCGCGGACATGACCATCATGGTAGGTCCGATGGGCTCGCTGCCCTGCACGTAGCGCCGTCCGACATCGATCAAGATGCCGCCCGCGAAGATCAGCAGCATGACGCCCGAAGCGACCGCGGCGCGTGTCTTCCATGTCTGGCCCCGGGTGAGCGCCACAAGGCTCAGCGCATACACAGCCGTATCGGACAGGTTGTCGACGCCGTTGGCGATCAGCGCGCTCGAGTCCGCGAAGAAGCCGGAAACGAAGAAGCCCGCAGCGATCGCCGCGTTCAGCAGCAGGACGATCCACAGTGTGCGGCGCTCCTGCCCGCCATTGTTGTCGTTGCCCGGGATCATCCCATCATCTCCTCAAGTGTCAGCAGGGCCAGGAAGCCGACGAAAAACATCGAGCTGATGAGCGGGGTGTCGGGTTTCTCGTGCGCCTCGACCAGCAACTCCTCCGTGACGAGGTAGAGCAGCGCCATCAGCCCGAAGCTGAGGAAGCCGGCGATCATCACCGGCGACAGCGCGGCGACCGGCACGGCAGCGAGCGCGCCGATCGGCAGCAGCAGGGCCAATGCCGAGACGATCACGATGATGCGCAAGCGCGAGCGATAGGTTTCCGCCAGCTCGTCGGTCAGCGTCAGTCCCAGAAATAACACTTCCAGAGTGAGCGCGATCGTCAGCAGGAGACCTGCCTTCTCGCCCGCCACGAAAGCGAGGCCGAGCACCAGGCCGTCGACCAGAATGTCGATGCCGATCGCGGCGAGTAGCGCCATCGGCCCCTTGAAGCGGGCCTCAAGAGCCTTGAGCCCCAGCATGGTCGCGACGCCCGCCGCCCCGCCGATCAACGTCGCGCTGGGCGATGCCTCATGCTTGACCTGCGGCAGGATTTCGGTCGCTGCCGCCGCGAACACGACGCCGGCAGCGAGATGCTGTAGGCCCGCCACGAGGCCAGGTTTCAACTTGGTGCGGCTCGCGACAATCGCGCCGAGCACGACCGCCAGCACAGGCGCAAGCGTATAGAGCAGTGCCTGCATTTCCTAGGACTCCTCCGGGGTTCGGTGGCAGACGCGGATCTTCCCGCGTCGCGTGAACGCGATCGATCCGCCCGCCACGACAGCCCGCGAATGGTCGCCGCGAAACTCGTCACCGGTTCGCTGCGCGCGCAGGATCTCGGTCCTGCCCTTCGGCAGCCAGGTGACGGCCATTTTCAAGCCGTCATCGATGAAGTCGACATCGGCGCGTGTGCCGTCGTCGCAGTACATGATGCGCTGCGCGATTAGTTTCGACGTCAGATGCTTTTCATGCGCCGGCTCGGTAGGCTGGGTCGGCGCTGGATTACACGCCCCTATAACCGCCCCGGAGACGAGAACGACGCCGAGGCGCGCGATCGCCAGACCGGCCCGATTCAGGCCGCACAAGGTTGTCACATTTGAAATCGACGTGTCAGACATCGGTCTCTTCCGACGAAGCGCCCTGTGGCGTTCGAAGGCAGGGCAGTTCATCGCGTGCCTTCCTGCTCGCAGATCCGGGTACGGCCATCGCCTTCCACGATGGTGAGCTGCGACCCCTTGAAGGTCGCGGTGGCTGTTTCGCCGACATATTGCAGGCCCTGCGCTGGCGCGGTCAGCATCATCGGCGGTCCCCCGTTGGAGCGCCGCAAATCGATCTGCAGGCCGTTGTCCTTGTAATCGACGAACAGCGGTTCCCCGTCGGAACAGCGATATCTATGCCGCCCCATTTCCCCGGTCGCCACGGCGCTGTCGGGCGAATGGATCTGCTGCTCCGTTGGCGGGGCTGGCGGCTTTCTTTCCGAGCACGCCGCGAGCCCGACAACGAGGATGACGGCGGGCAGCACCCGCTTACAGTGCATCATCATCGCGCCTTCCTCCTGTAGCGGAAGGGGACGCGCTGACGATTGATAGCCCGGGCAGGCTGACCTACCCGCCAGCGGAGATAGGTTGCGAGGCGATCGTCAGATTCGACCATCAGGGATCGCAGGCGGCGCAACATCATCGCCGCGAACGGCAGGGAGAGCGCCCCGCGCAGCGTGCAGCTATGCGTTAGCCTGGTGCCGCCATCGTCCCCCGCCAGCTCGTACCGCTCTTCGAGCGTGAACAGATAGGGGATGCCGCAGGACCAAGCGAAGGCGTGCGGTTTATCGAATCGATCAATCCGTGCTGGCGTCCGAATTGGCCGGGTGATGCCCTGGATCGCAAAGGTGCATTCTGTGTCGCCGAGCCGGGACGGATCATCGAGAAATACGAGCGGACTCCACGCCCGGCGATGATCCGGATCGGTGAGTGCCGACCAGATGCGCAGTGGCCCGCCGTGAAGCATCGAGCTGGTTATGGTGCGAGGCATATCCCCATCTCCCAGAGATGGGCGGGGCGATCGCGGATCGCCCCGCCCATCCATCAGGCCAAGTTGTTCACGAAGGTCTGACCGTGGTCGTCCCCTTCATGCTCCTCATTGTAGTGCTCGGGTTTCTCGATCACTTTCTGCCCGAACCGGGCATAGAGTGTCGGCAGCACGAACAGCGTAAGAAGCGTCGCCGAGATCAGACCGCCGATGACGACCGTCGCCAAAGGCTTTTGAACCTCTGCGCCGGCGCCTTCGCCCAGCGCCATCGGCACGAAGCCGAGGCTGGCGACTAGCGCGGTCATGATGACGGGTCGCAGACGCTGCATCGCGCCAACATGCGCGGCTTCCTCGCGGCTCATCCCTGATCGGATCAGATCTTGGATCGAGCTGACCATGACGAGGCCGTTGAGGACCGCGATGCCCGAGAGGGCGATGAAGCCCACTGCCGCCGAGATCGAGAAGTCCATGCCCCGCAGGAACAGCAACAGGACGCCGCCCACCAGCGCGAAAGGCACGCCGGTGAACACGATCGCGGCGTCGCGGACCGATCCCAACGCCCCGTAGAGGAGCAGCAGGATCAAGATGAAGCAAGCCGGAATGACCAGCTTCAGCCGTTCGCTTGCCGATTGGAGGTTCTCGAACTGGCCGCCCCATTCGAGATAGGTGCCGGCAGGCAGCCGGAGTTGGCTGCCGATCGCCGCCTGCGCATCCGCCACGACGGATCCGACGTCGCGGCCACGCACGTTGGCTTGCACCACCACGCGCCGCTTGCCGTTCTCGCGGCTGATCTGGTTCGGACCATCGACCACCTTGATCTCGGCGACGCTGGACAGCGGTACATAGCCGCCGCCTGCCACCGGCACCTGCACCTGTTGGAGCAGGCCGATGTCGGCACGCTGCGCCTCCGACAGGCGGATCACCACGGGGAAGCGACGGTCGCCCTCGAAGATCTGGCCCGATGTTCGCCCGCCGATCGTCGCAGTCACGGTGTCCTGCACATCCTGAGCCGTAACGCCCAACCGCGCCATCGCGTCGCGGTTGACGCGAATGTCGAGCATGGGAAGACCGGTCGTCTGCTCCACCTTCACGTCCGCTGCGCCTTGCGTTCTGCGCAGCACCGCCGCGATTTGCTCGGCCGTCCGGTTCATCTGGTTGAAGTCGTCCCCGAACACCTTCACCGCGATGTCGCCGCGCACGCCGGCGATCAGCTCGTTGAAGCGCATCTGGATGGGCTGGGTGATCTCGTAGGCATTTCCCGGAATCTTCGCGAGATTACCCTCGATCCGGCTGACCAGCTCCTCCTTGGGAAGCTCAGGATCCGGCCAATCCTTGCGCGGCTTCAGGATGACGAACATGTCGGTCGCGTTCGGCGGCATCGGGTCGGCCGCCAGCTCGGCGGTGCCCGTCTTGGAATAGACGAATTGCACCTCCGGCTGCTTCGACATCATCCGCTCGATCGGCACCTGCATCGCCTGGCTCTGCTGGACCGACGTTGCCGGAATGCGGAGCGACTGGATCAGCAAATCGCCTTCGTCGAGCTGCGGCAGGAACACCGAGCCGAGCGTAGTGAAAGCAAGCGCCGCCACCACAAGGCTTCCCACACCCGCACCGATCGTCAGCGTCGGGCGCTTCATGGCCCGGTCGAGACCGGGTTCGTAGCGCTTCTTCAGCCACGTGATGATGCGGCCGTCCTTCTCCTCGACCTTCTTCGACAGCCAGATCGCAATCATCGCCGGCACGAAGGTGAGAGAGAGGATGAAGGCGAAGGCGAGCGCGATGATGACGGTCAGCGCCATCGGTCCGAACGTTTTACCCTCCACGCCGGTCAGCGTGAGCAGCGGTACGTAGACGAGGATGATGATTGCCTGCCCGTACACAGAGGGACGGATCATCTCACGCGCAGCGGCTGCCACGGTCGCGAGCCGTTCCTTGACGCTGAGCAATCGGCCTTCATGATGCTGTTGCTCGGCAAGCCGGCGCAGCGCGTTTTCGACAATGATGACGGCGCCGTCGACGATCAGACCGAAGTCCAAAGCCCCAAGGCTCATCAGATTGGCCGAGACCCCAGCGCGCAGCATACCAAAGCCTGTCAGCATCATGGTGATCGGGATGACCAACGCCGCGATCAGGGCCGCACGGAAGTTGCCGAGCAGCAGGAAGAGCACGACGATGACCAGCACCGCGCCTTCGGACAGGTTTTTCGCGACCGTCTTGATCGTCGAATTGACCAGCTCGGTGCGGTTCAGCACCGGCTGAATTACGACGTCAGGAGGCAGCGAAGCGTTGATCGTCTTCAGTTTCTCAGCGACCGCGGTCGACACGATGCGGCTGTTCTCGCCGATCCGCATGATCGCCGTGCCGACGACGACTTCGGTACCGTTCTCCGATGCCGAACCCATGCGGATCGCCTGACCCGTCTTCACAGTCGCAACTTGTTCGACCGTGATCGGCACGCCGTTACGTGTCGCGATCACGGTCCTGGCCAACTCGCTGGCATTGCGAACGAGCGCATCCGAGCGAACAGCCAGACCTTCGCCATTGCGATTGACGAAGCCACCGCCGACGCTGGTGTTATTGCGCTCCAGCGCATTTCCCAGGTCCGTCAGCGTGATGCCGAGCGAGGCCAGCTTCTGCACGTCGGGCACGACGAGGAACTGCTTGGCGTAACCGCCAATCGAGTCGACACCGGCGAGGCCCGGTGTGGTCTTCAGAAGCGGCGTCACGATCCAGTCCTGCGCGGTGCGCAGGTAGGTCGCCTTGTCCTCTTCGGTCGTCAGTCGCTCGCCCTCTGGCGTGATGTAGCTGCCATCGGGCTGTTGGCCCGGTTCACCGGGCTTGTGCTTGTCGTCCTCGCGATGATCGAGACGAACGGTGTACATGTACACCTCGCCCAGGCCTGTCGCGATCGGACCCATTTCAGGGTTCACGCCGTCGGGCAGATTCTCTTGCACGCCCCGCAGACGCTCGCCCACCTGCTGGCGGGCGAAATAGATGTCCGTCGCGTCCGAAAAGACCGCCGTGATCTGCGCGAAGCCGTTGCGGCTCAACGAGCGCGTATATTCCAGGCCGGGGGTGCCGGCGAGCGCGGTTTCGATTGGAAACGACACCTGCTTCTCGACCAGCTCGGGCGAGAGGGCAGGCGCGCGGACGTTGATCTGGACCTGATTGTTGGTGATGTCCGGCACCGCGTCGATCGGTAGCCGGTAGAGGGAAAAGGCGCCGATGGCGGCGACGATGACGGTGAGGAGCAGGACTAGCCAGCGCTTCTCGACCGCCCAGGTTACGATACGGGCGATCATGGCTTAATCCTCGTGGCTCGCTTCGCCCTTGCCGATCTCGGCCTTGAGCGTGAAACTTCCGGTGGTGGCGATCTGTTCGTTGCCGGTCAGGCCCGACCGGACGATCACCGTGTCGCCCGACGCATCGCCGAGCTGGACCGGGGTCGCCTTGAAGCCGGTGGGCGTGCGCACGAACACGACCGACTTGCCCTCGAAACTCTGGACCGCCGTCGTCGGCACGCGGACCGCCCCGCTCCCGCCGCTGCCCGTGAGCTGCACGGCTGCCGTCACAGGCTCGCCGACCCGCCATTCGCCACCGCGATTGTCGAGGGTGGCGAGCGCAGGCACGAGCCGCGTCTGCGGATCAAGCGCCGGCGACACGAAGGTCACGCGGGCGGTCGCCTGACGGCCTGCCGCCTTCACCAGCACCGTATTGCCGGGACGCACCCGGCCCGCATCCTCGGGCTTGAGATTAAGCGCGATCGACACCTGGCTCAGGTTGGCGATGCGATAGAGTTCGGCATCCGCCGCGACCGTTTGTCCCAGCGTCACGGGGCGCGCAATGATCTGGCCCGAGATCGGCGCGGCAATGCCGAGCCGGTTGAGCCCGCCGCCGCCGACACCCGCCGCCGAAACCATGCTCTGCGCCTGCGTCAGGGCGATCCGCGCCTCCGTCGCCGCTGTGCGGGCGGCGATCAGATCCTGTTCAGGGGAGACTCTCTGCGCGAACAGCCGCTGTTCGCGCGCGAGGTTCGAATTAGCGAGCTGAAGCCGCGCCCGCGCCGCCTCGACCTCGCCCTTGATCTGCGCCGCCTCGCGGCTTTCGATGACCGCAATGGTCTGGCCGCGTCCGACCGATTGGCCGAGGTTACGGGTGAGCGCGACCACGCGTCCCGCAATTGCGGCCGAGACGACCTGCGTTCCCTGTGGGTCGCCCTCGATGATCGCGGGCAGCTCGATCGTCCCGGCCCCGCCGATGATCGGCCGTCCGACCTGGACGCCCGCTGTGGCGATCTGGTCGGCACCCAATGTGACGACGCCTTCACCGGCATGACCGCCTTCAGCACCGCCCTTTTCCGTGCCCGCTGCCGTCTCATTGGCAGCTGCGCCTTCGGCAGTTGCCTCGTTTCCGCCATCCTTGCCGCCGCAGGCAGCCAAGAGCAGGGCGAGCGACGCCGCGCCCGCGAGATAAAAGCTCTTCATCACTGATTCCCCCCATTGGGCGCACGAGCGGTCAGTCGCTCCACTTGCGCGCGGGCATTCTGGTAATTGGCAAGCGCGTCGATCGCGGCGACCCGCGTTTCGGCGAGCGTGCGTTCAGCATCGAGCAATTCGAGCTGGCCGAACTTGCCCTCGCGATAGCCGATCCGCGCGATGCGGGCGGCCTCCTGTGCAGCCGCCAGCGCCGGCCCCGACGCCGCACGAGCCGTCGTTGCGGCATTGGCCGCCTGCGCCTGCGCGTCCGTGATCGCCTGTTCGATGTCGAGCGCGGTCACGCGGCGCTGCGCATCCGCCTGGGTCCGCTGCGCGGTCGCCTGCGCAATCGCGGCGCGACCATTGTTGAACACCGGGATCGGGATCGACACGCTGAACACCGCCGCCATGTCGTTGGTCGCTTCCAGGCGGCGGATCGACGGCCCGACGTTCAGGTCAGGCACGCGATTGGCGCGCGCGAGCCGCACGCCGGCTTCGGCAATGGAGAAATCCGCGTTGGCTGCCGCCAGCGCGAGTGTGCCGGTCGTGTTGACCGGTGCCAACGGCCCATAGACGTTCACACCGGGAAGGCGATCGAGCAGCGTGTCATCGAGCAGGCCGTCGATCGGCCGTCCGATCCGACGCGCCAGATTGGCGCGGGCCGCCTCGGCCAAGCGAAGCTGCCGCTCCACATTGGCGTCGGCATTGATACGCGCGACATCCGCGCGCTGTTGCTCGAGTGGCGATGCCCGCCCTGCCTGCACGCGAACGCTCGCGGCCCGCAGCGCATCGCTGGCGATCCGGGCCTGATCGCGGGCTGTCATTACCCGGCGATCGGCCGCGACCGCTTCGACATAGAGCTGCGTTACCTGAAGCCGGACATCCGCCGCGATGATCGCGGCCTGGATCTCGGCCCGGGACAATTGCGCATTGGCGACCGCGACGCGGGCGCCGCGCTTGCCGCCTAGCTCGATCGGGATCGCAAAGCCGACCGTGGTTTCCGCGCTGCGGACCCCCCGATACGGCCCGGAGCCGATGACATTCTCGACTTGGCCTTGAACCACCGGATTGGGCCGCAAGCCGGCGACTGTGCGACCTGCACGGGCCGCGTCGATTCCAGCTGTCGCCGCTTCCGCAGCAGGGGCCGAACCGCCCGCTGCACTGACCGCTTGGTCAAGCGTGTAGACCGGCGCATCCTGCGCAACAGGCGCGGACGGTCCGACCTGCGCCTGCGCCATCGTGGCGCAAGACGCTGCGGCCAGCATGGCCGCGAGGATACGATTCATGAAAATAGGACTCCTGACGATGATCGACAGGGGCGCGCCAACGCACGCCCAAATCGGACGTCAGGCTTGGGGGGGCCTCAAATGGACCATGCCGGTGCGGCCGTCGAGCGACGCAGAGGCGGAGATTGTCGGCTTGGGCACTGTGAGGACGGGGGTATATTCCATCGTCGTGCGCGCAGGCGCGCCGACGTCGTGTCCGTGACAATAATTGTGATGATGCGGGACATTCTTGTCCGAGTCCGATGGCACCTGATCGATGTCACCGGCGGTATGGACCGTGAACTCAACGCCCGCGATGCTTCCCCCCGCCAGATCGGCGGCATGGGCCATGCCGGAGAAGCTGGTCAGGACCAGCATCAGGCATGTCAGGAAAGGCAAAAAGGCTCGCACTAGCTTGCCTCTATCACGGAAGGGTTTTCATGTCATTGCACTAATTCGAACCAAGGGTCACTGAGCCGGAACCCGAGCGGGATCGGTCGCGCCCGTTCCAGGCGAACCCGACCGCAATGGCGACCGCCATCAGGAGTTGCGCCAGCACCGATTGCCAAGTGGGAAACACGCCGAGCATCGACAGCCGTGGCACGTCCGCGAGCGGTGCGATGTTGATAAGGCCGGCTTCCTGGAGCGCGGCGACGCCTTTACCCGCCAGCACGACGGTCAGGACCGCCATGAGCCAGGAGCTATAGCGGAAGAACTGCGCGATCGGCAGCTTGCGACTGTAGCGAAGCATGGCCCAAGCGATCAGGCTGAGCAGTCCAATCGCCGACCCGGCCCCCGCGAGAAGCATCCCGTTGTCACCTTGCGCCGAAAGCGCGGCATAGAACAGGATCGTCTCGAAGACCTCGCGATAAACTACGACGAACGCCAGCCCGAACAGGAACCAGCCCGACCCGCCCGAGAGCGCCCGCGACATCTTCTCGCGAATATAGCGCTGCCACTGATCGGCCTGCGCCTTGCCGTGCATCCAAATCCCGACCGAGAGCAGCACGACCGCGGCGAACAGCGAGCCAAACCCTTCCGTCAGCTCCCGGCTCGCACCGCTGATCCCGATCGCATAGGTGGCGACCGCCCAGGTGATCCCGCCCGCGATGATCGCGCTGACCCAGCCGCCATGCACGTACCGCAGCGCCTCGCCGCGCTCGGCTTTACGCAGGAACGCGATCATGGCGACAACGATGAGCAGGGCTTCGAGCCCTTCACGCAGCAGGATCGTGAACGCGCCCAGGAACGTGGACGCTTCGGTGGCGGCATCAGGCGCGAGCGCCGCTTCCGCATCGTCGAAAAGGCCGCCCAGTACTGCGACCTTCTCCGCGAGATCATCGGGCGACGCGCCCCGGTCGATCGAGGCGCGGAACTCCCCCATCGCGCCCTCGATTCGACCCATCAGCGTCGCGTCGCGCGCGGTGAGTGTTGGCTCGATCGGCTCGAACCCATCGAGATAGGCCGACAGCGCCAGCTCTTTCGCCATGCGCGCATCGCCGCGCCGCGCAGCCGCCACGCTTTCGGCGAGTTTGGCGCGGGCGACCGCGAGCGAGCCGGGAGCCTGTTGTATCACCTGTTCGGGATGACGACGCAGGAACGCGAGCACTGGGTCAGCCTTGGCGTCGCCGATCGCCGCGCCGAGCGCGGCCGGGGTGAGCGCGACCAGGGTTTTCAGGTCCGGAATGCGCCGGCGAAGGGTCGGGTCGGATTTCCAAAGCCGCTCGCCTTCGCGCGCCTGCGCATCCGTGAAGGCGAAGCTCCCGGCTCGGAATGCTAACGCCCAGCGCTGATCGTTGGGCAGATCGGCGAAGCTCTGCATCGCGGTCCCGTCGATGCCTTGCGTCACCACCTGATAGAGCGCGAACACGCTGCGCTGGCGCGCGCGCTCGGCATCGGTGAAAGCAATCGGGGGCGTAGCGAGCTTGGCGGCGTCAGGGCCACGGCCGTTGCCCGTCATCCCGTGGCAGGACGCGCAGGATTGTCGGAACAGTGCATCGCTGGAGACGAGGTTCGGAGCCTTATCGGGCGCGAGCGGCACCGGGTAGGCGCGCAACAGATCGGCCGCGAGCCCGTGCGCCAATGTTGCCACCTGTTCAGTCGGTCCCTTTTCCGCGATCACCGCCTGGAGGTTGGCAGCCCGCTGGATGAGGGCTTGACGCTCCGGCTTCGCCGGCAGGCCCTGAAGCCGTGTCGAGACCGACGCGGCGAACTCCGTCATCTCGGCATATTCCGACGTGCTCTTGATCCGACCGTTGGCGACCGCGCCGCCATAATCGACGGCCATATAGTCGAGCAGCCGCCATGCGGTTTGCACGTCGCCGGGTTCGGCGATTGCCGCAGCAGGGATCAGCAGCGCCGCGAGCGCGGAGAGCAGCCGCAACGAGAGCATTGCCCGGATCAACGCGAGCAGACGCACTACCGCTCTCCCAATTCGCGCCGAGCGCCAGTGACGATTTCATAAGCGGAGTGGAGGAACAGGAGGGCGATGAGGCCGGCGACGGCGAGGTCCGGCCAGGCGCTTCCTGTCCACGCCACCAGACCGGCCGCGGCGATCACCGCCACGTTGGCGAGCGCGTCGTTGCGGCTGAACAGCCAGATCGCGCGAACATTGGCGTCCCCTTCCCGGAAACGCGCAAGCACCAAGGCGGACACGACATTGATCGCGAGCGCGACAACGCCGATTGTGCCCATCAGTTCGGCATCGGGCGCGGTTGCGTTCAGGGCGCGCCAAATCGCGAAACCGATTACGCCCACGCCAAGCGCACCGAGAAACAACCCCTGCGTCAGCGCGACCTTTGCCCTCGCCCGTGCGGACCAGGCAAGCGCGAGAAGACCGATAAGGCTGATCGACCCGTCCCCGAGAAAATCGAGGGAATCCGCTTTCAGCGCTTGGCTATCGGCGATGAACCCGCCGAACAGCTCGGCGACTCCGAAGCCGAGGTTGAGCACCACGACGGTCAGCAGCGCACGGCGATAGGCCGGATCGGTTTGCGCGCGCGCGGGCTCCCCGTGGCACCCGCAGCTTTCGGTAGAAGCATTCATGCGGCCTTCCTTACCACCTCCAGTCGCTGTAGAAGCAAGCGAAATGTGCGACACGTTCGCATAAGCAAGGATGGCATGATGAAGCCGGTGATGATTGGGCAGCTCGCCAGCGAGACCTCGACGAAGGTGACGACGATCCGCTTTTATGAGTCGATCGGGTTGCTCCGATCCGCCCCTCGCACGGCGTCGGGTCGCAGAACCTACGATGCCAGTGACATTGAGCGTTTGCACTTCATCCGCAACGGTCGCCGGCTTGGCTTCTCCGTCGACGAGATCCGTTCGTTGATGGGGCTGGCGCAGAACCCGGACCAGGATTGTGGTGCCGCCTCAGCTATCGCTGCTCAGCACCTCAAGGATGTGGAGGAGAGACTGGCGCAACTCGCGGTGTTGCGGGATGAGTTGGCAATGCTCAGCCAGAGCTGCACCAAGGCGCGCATGGCCGATTGTCGGATCATGAAGGCGATCGGCAAAGGCCACCCTCAAGCCGATCAATAATAATCGGCCAGCCTGAGCTCGCGCACATCACCCGAGGCCATCGTCAGCTTTACGAGGGTGCCAGCAGGCCGGGAGCGCACTTGCCAGAGCTCCCCACGCGTATAGTTCGCATCGATCGAATGGCCGTTCACCGCCACGATCCGGTCGCCGACCGCCCAGCCAGCCTTTTCCGCGGGACTGTTCGCCGCCACATGAACAACGGTGAGCGCCGTTGGTGAGGCTGCGAGGCCAAGGCCGCTACGGTCCTTCAGCATCGGCAGGCGACGACGAGGACCGAGTGGCCGGAGCCACACGAATCCGGCGGTCACGTCGAACACCACGTCGAATTGAGCGATCAGCGGTAGGCCGACATTGCCAACCGTGCTGGTGGAGAGCCAAGCTCTCATCCCGAGTGTGGGGACGTTCGAGACGCCAAGCCCTTCGATGTTGATGTTCTGGATCGTGAAAGCATCGTTGATACGCACACCATCGACGCCGCCGATCGCCGCGGTCGAGACGAGCTTCCCGTTCAACAGCCCTTGATCGCGGGCATAGGCCGACGAGAGCATCAGCGCGGCCGAGCTGCCAAGATCGATCATCAAGGGCACGGGAGGCAAACCCGAGACGGAAGCTCGAATGAACAGCTCCTGCTTGGCACCGCGCCCGAGCGCGACAGCGCGCCAGTCGGGACCGGCGAGAAACGTGCCTGACTTGACGACCGCCATACGCCTTTTCGCGAAATCGAGCGCGATGCAGCTACCCGTGAACATATCGGCACCGAGGAGGATATCGATCGGTCGTCCGAAGGCCGCCGACACTGAACTCAGATCACCAACGACGGCAAAGGGTAAGCGACGGGTTTCGCGGGCGAGCTGTACGTCGATGTCGCGGACCAGCAGCACCGGGGCCTTGGCGCTCAGCCCGCTAATCATGCGCCGCTCACCATCGTTCAAGCCGAGCTTCGCCGCGAGCGCCGTGCTCATGATCGACGCGCCGCTGCCACTGTCGAGCACCGCCCGCACCGGCACTCCGCGCACTTGTGCCGAAACAAGGAGGGTATCACCCGTGCCGACTTCCAGCGGCTCCCATTCGAGGTGAGCCGCACCGAAGTTCCACGAGCCCGCAGACCGGGAAGTCTGTCGCGCGAGCGTTGGAGAACCGAGCACCAAGCCGGTTCCACAGGCCACCAGCCGCGCCACTAATGAGCGTCGAGACATACCGATTGCTTCAACACGGGCCGTCAAAAAGCCACCTCCAGCCCCCCGTCCGCAGGAGAGCAAATTGCGGTTACATGCTCCAGCCACTGGAGGAGCAAGTGCTTTTGGTGCGCCCGAAAATCCTCAGAAGCGCTTGGAGAACTTTAGATGAAGGATGGTGCAGACCGCTTAGATGCCTTCCCGATAACGAACGGTTCCGGGGGACGCTGGGCCGATCGGGACCGCGAACGGTGTAAACGCTCGCGCTAAGTGGCGGCATTCTGATCGCGCTATTTGTCGGCGAGCGTCGCTACGCGGCTACCGGCTTGGTCTCGGCCGATCGCACATAGGCGTAGAGTGTTGGCTTGGAGATGCCGAGCATCGAGCAAATCTTGGCGATCGGCATCGTGTTCTCGTGGTAGAGCCTGACGGCCAGGTCGCGCTTGTCCTTGCCGAGTGCGGCCGGCCGGCCACCCTTCTTGCCGCGAGCGCGGGCTGCGGTGAGACCGGCCTGGGTCCGCTCGCGGATCAGGTTGCGCTCGAACTCCGCCAATGCCCCGAACAGGTGGAAGGTAAGCTTGCCCGACGTGGTGGTCGTGTCGATCGCCTCGTGCAGGCTCAGCAGCCCGACCTTTTCCTCGTCGAGGTAGGTCATCCATCCGATCAGATCACGGAGCGAGCGGCCGAGCCTGTCGAGGCGCCAGACCACCAGTGTGTCGCCGGCGCGAAGCAGCTCCTTCACCTTTTCCAATCCAGGGCGAGCGGCAGTCGCCCCGGAGGCCTTGTCGGTGATGACCTTCTCGCAGCCGGCAGCCTTCAGCGCATCACGCTGGAGGTCCAGGTTCTGCTCGGCGGTCGATACGCGGGCGTAACCGATTTTCATGCGTAGGGCCGGTGGCGCCCCGATCGGGCGCGGTTTGGGAAGAAAGTCGTCATCGGCAGGTCTATGTTGCCCTAGTTTTCTTTACCGGGTAGATTTACGTCGAACAGGCCGGTTTGGCAACGCGAGCGGACTCGCATGGCGATGGGCAGGCAAATCTCCGTTTTCCTTACCTGCGACACGGACCGTCGGCGGTGACGCATCCGGCGCTTGTCCCGCCGCTGGCGATCGAGCGCTACCGCGTCCTTGAACCGCACCTCGCCGATGGCATCCCGCTCGCGGACCTCGCCCGCACCGGCACGCTGAGCGAGCGGACGTTGCAGCGCTGGCTCGGGCGCTACCGTGCCGAAGGACTTGCCGGTCTCGCGCGTCTGCCGCGCAACGATCGGGGCAGGCTGCACCTGCCGGAACATCTGGTCGAACTGACCCGCACTCTCGCCACCAAGCGCCCGCGACCCCCGGTCGCCGCCATTCACCGAAAGGTGCAGGAACTCGCCATCGCGCATGGACACCGAACCCCCAGCTATGCGGCCGTCGCGCGTGTCGTCAGGGCGATACCGGCAAGCCAGATCGCCGCAGCCTCCGATCCGGCCGTCTACCGCGACCAGCACGAGCTAGTGCATCGGCGCGAAGCCGCGACCTCGAACGAGATGTGGCAGGCCGATCATACCGTTCTCGACATTCTCGTGCTCGATGATGCCGGAACCCCGGTGCGTCCTTGGCTGACCGTCATCGTTGACGATCACAGCCGAGCCATCGCCGGTTACTTCCTCAGCCTCGATGCCCCCAGTGCCCTCAACACGGCGCTCGCCTTGCGGCAGGCGATCTGGCGCAAGCCCAATCCCGAATGGATCGTCAGCGGCATTCCCGAACAGCTTTACGTCGACAACGGCTCGGATTTCATCTCCGAGCATATCGAGCAGGCGTGCATCGCCCTCAAAATCCGCCTCATCCATTCGCTGCCGGGGCGTCCTCGCGGGCGCGGCAAGATCGAGCGGCTGTTCCGCACCATCAACGACATGTTCCTGCCCGACCTGCCCGGCCACCTGATCGCGGGCAAGCCGCTGTCGGCGCCAGTGCTCACGCCCGACGAGCTGCGCGCCCGCTTCGAGGCGTTCGTGTGCGGCGTCTATCATCGTCGCCCGCATGGCAGCACCGGCGAACCGCCGATCACGCGCTGGCAGAAGGGCGGGTTCCTGCCCGCAATGCCCGACAGCCTTGAACAGCTCGACATGCTGCTCGTGCACGTGCCCAAGCCCCGTAAAGTGCTGCGCGACGGCATCCGTCTGATGGGCAGGCGCTATGTCGAACCCACGCTCGCGGCCTTCGTCGGCGAGCAGGTCGAGGCGGTCTATGACCCCCGCGACCTGACCGAGATCCACGTCTACCACCAGGGCCGGTTCGTCTGCCGTGCGCTCAGCTCCGAGCACGCTGGGCACCCGTCGTTGCGCGCGATCCAGCGCGCCCGGCGCGGCGCGAAGGAGCGCGACAAGCAGGTGCCTGCCCCCACGGAGACCTTCGATGGCGACCAAGAGGATACGGCTTCCCGGCCCACCACCTACCGAGGGCTCCGGCTCTACGCCGCTGACGATTGAGTTCCTGGTCGAGCAGCCGTTCCTGGCGACCCGCGAACATGCCCGGTTCGTCGAGTTTGCCGAAGCCTGCGCGCACTACCGCTATATCGGCGTGTGTCATGGCCGGCCGGGCGTCGGAAAGACGCGATCGGCGCGCGAGTTTTCCAGCTTCCCCGACCTGGGGGAATATGCCGCGCTCCGTCCCATTGCCGCGCTCCTTGGCGAAAAGGTCGCTCGCTGCCGCGCCGTCTTCTACACCGTGTCGGTCAGCAACACGCCCAAGACGATCGACGCGGTGTTGGGCCTCAACCTCATTAAGCTGGGCTATGCCCGGCTGACGGTCGCGGGCGGCTCGCAGGACGAAATCACCCATGACGCCGCCCGCATCGCCTGCCCCCTCGTCATCGTCGACGAGGCCGACCGCCTGACCATAAAGTCGCTCGAACATCTCCGCGACATGGCCGATCGCCACGGCTTCGGGCTGATCCTGATGGGTATGCCGGGCTTGGAGAAGCGCCTCGCCCGCTATGCCCAGCTCTACTCGCGGATCGGCTTCGTCCACGAGTTCAAACCGCTTACCGAGACCGAAATGCGGCTGCTGCTCGCGACCCACGCCGGCGATTTCGGGATCAGCTTCGACCCGGCCCAACTCGACGCGATCGAAGCGCAGGCAGCCGTGATCCGCATCACGCGCGGCAACTTCCGGCTCATGGAGCGCCTGTTCGCGCAGATGCGGCGGATCATGACCCTCAACCGCGTCGAGGAGGTCACCGCTGACATCGTTCAGGCCGCGCGCGATTGCCTCGTCATCGGACCCGGCAACTGACAAATAGCGCGATCAGAACGCCGCCATTTAGCGTCACGCTTTGGGAGCAACCCCTCCGACTTCAGTCGGATACTGGCTTCAGCCATAGACTCGCATAATAGCAGGTATCCTCGGGAAAGTGAGACCGCCTGAAAGGCGTGAAGTCTCACTTTCCCGAGGATACCTGCTATGGGCTATTCGAGTGGTTGCCACACGACCTTTCATCATCGCTATCATATCGTCTGGGCGCCCAAATACCGTTTCAAGGTGTTGCACGGCGAGGTCCGCCTCAGGGTGCGCGAGATCATCAAGCAGGTCTGTGTCGAAATGGGCGTGACGATCGTCAATGGCGCGCTTTCACGCGATCACGTCCATATGTTCGTTGAAATCCCACCGCATATCTCGGTCAGCGACTTCGTGCGCCGGGTCAAGGGGCGGTCCTCGCGCAAGATCCAGCAGGAGTTCGAGCATATCCGCAAGCGCTACTGGGGCCAGCGCTTCTGGCAGCGTGGCTACTTCTCAACCACGTCCGGAAACATCACCGACGATATCATCATGCGCTATCTCGACCGCCATACCCACAAGCAAGGCTTCAGCCCTTCGCCATGAACCTACCGGCGTCAGCCGGTCAGTCATTCAGCGCGAGCGTTTACATCCGCGCCCTTCCCTGATGCAAAAATCTGATGCAGAATCGCGGCATGATTTACGGCTATGCGCGCGTCTCGACCAACGGCCAGGACCTGGCCCAGCAGCTCGCCCAGCTTGAGGCGGCCGGCTGCACGAAGATCTACCGCGAGAAGATCAGCGGCGCGTCGGCCGAGCGGCCTCAGCTCAAGCGCGCGATCGGCGCGCTCGATCCCGGCGACGTGCTGATGGTGACGGCGACCGATCGCCTCGCCCGCAACACGCGTGACCTGCTCAACATCCTGCACGCGGTCAAGGAGACCGGCGCCGGCTTCCGCTCGATCGCCGAGCCGATGCTGGACACGACATCGCAGCTCGCCGAGGTCGTGATCGCGGTGCTGGGCGTCGCGGCGAGCTGGGAGCGCCAGCGGATCGTCGAGCGCACCAGCGCCGGCCGCGCCCAGGCCAAGGCGCGCGGGGTCAAGTTCGGCCGCAAAAGCGCCCTCACCCCCCACCAGCAGGCCGAGGCACGGCGCAAGCTCGACGCCGGCGACACTCAGCGTTCCGTCGCGGCGCTGTTCAACGTCAGCCAGGCGACGATTTCGCGGTTACAGGAACGGCCATGATGACGGGGCTGCAATGGCCTGGTGCCGCCATCGTCGTCAGTCTGGCCATCAGTCTCGCAGGATGTAGTCCGGCGAAAGAACCGGCGGTGGCGGAGGGACCACCCCAACGAGCAAGTTCGTCGGAATTGCCGCCGCCCCCTCCCCCGCCAGTGCCCGGCCCCAATTATCATGGTAACGGGAGTGCCATCGCGGTTCCTGGCGCTCCCGACATTAGCGGCCTCGATGATGCGCAGATCGACGTGATGTTCGACGAGGCGGTCGCGCGGGCGCGACCGGGGGAAGGCAAGCAAGCGATTTGTGTCGGGCTGCAGGGCCTCGCCGATGGCGCTGTTAAGGATGCCCCGGAAAGAACGATCAGGCGATTGGCCGAGCTACTGCGCTTGCCCGCCTTCCCCGCCTCCCAATGCAGGGCCGATGCCACTCCGTTCGTCACCGCGACCAAGGCCGAAGCGATCCTCTACACGGTGAGGGTCGAATCTCGCGATCGGAAAGGTGTGCTGACTTTTTGGGCGACAGCCGTATTCGGCAATCTCGGAGCGCATGGAATGCAATTCCGCCTTATCCGCCAAGCTGGACGCTGGGTGCCTGAGCCTACCGGATTATCGGTGTTGTCATGAGGCGATCAGTGCGCCGGTATAGCACGTTCTTGCCATCTTTGCTTTTAACCGCGATGGGACTTGAGGGCTGCGCTACGACGAGCGAGCCTCCCATGTCAGGAATCGCGCTACCAACACTATCGTTCGATCCCGAGATAGCATTGACGGCGCTAGCGTCCGGCCGGCTCGTTGCCCGTGATGGCTGTCTGCGGCTTGTCGGCAGAGCGGGCAAAACGAGGGCGCTTGTCATTTGGCCCAAGGGCTCCCGGATCGTGACCGAGGGACGCGGAGCTGCCGTTATATTGGGCAACAGCGGGCAGCGCGTGCCGATCGGCCCACGCATTCAACTTGGCGGGGGCGTCGGCGAGAGCATACCTCCCGAGGCCCTTTCCACTCCCCTGCCCTCGCAATGTGCCGGCCCCTATTTCAGCGCCAACTGACTATCGCGCCTTACCGGGCACGACGGGGTTATGAAATACCGAAGGCGTGATCCCGACCAGCAGGAACAGGGGCCGTCCGCAAAATTCGGCCAGTTCTTCGCTGAATCCACGTCGCACCTTGGAGAGAGGGCCGCCGAGCAATTGAAGCGGGGCGGAGGGCTTCGCGGTTGCAGATTGCAGGGTAGCGTCAAAGGTCGCTGGCGTGCGGAATACCGGCGAATATTCTTGGCCGCTGTAGTCCACGACAAGGCACGATCCTTGCCGCCGCACGAAGCCATGCCGTTCAATCGCGTCAGACACGACCAGGCCGTCTTCTGATTCCTGCACATCGTTTCGGACGAGCGCGGTGACGCCATCCTGGGTCTGTTCGACCACCGATGGCGAGGTCTCTCCCAGGCCGCACGCGCTCACCAGCAGGAACAGGCACAGTGCGGCCACCCTCACATCACTCTCCTGGCAAAATGCCGTTAACCGCGAAGGTCGGGAATGTGCGGCAGTCGGAGGGAATGGCATGTTGTCGTGCAAATGCAGGCGAGACGGTGTTTCCGCCGGTGCCTGTCAGCGCGACCGGCGCGCCGATCGCGGCGGACGCGCCCAACTGCTCGATGCGATATCCATCCTGCGTCTGCGTAATTTGCGCGGGCTGTCGCCAGACCAACAGGCGTGAACCATTGGCTTCGCGGAGCACGACACATCCCCTCTCCACCGCGAGCATTCCGCGCGCTTCCTGCATAGCCGATGGCGGGAAGGTCGCGGCATCGTAGGTCACGATAAATGGCCGTGCTTTGGAATATTTCGCCGGAATTGTCTGGCAATCCCGCTCATCGATCAGGGGAACAGTGGTCGCAAGATCGCGCGGGGGTAACGGTCGCAGCGCCGCGCACGAAAAATCCGGTGCTGCCGTGGTCAGTTCGTAAGCGGTGCTGATGACGATCGCGCCGCGCCTGGCATCGATGACTATTCCTAGTGGCCCGTAGAGATCGCGCGGCAAGGCGGATCGGCTATTCGTAAAAGCGCGCTCTAGCTCGGCGGCCGAGTATGGATGCGCCCCAACATGGCTGTTGGTAGGAGGCTCCGGCGTGTTGGCGCAGGAGGCCAGCAGGATCGCCGCCAAGAGAGGGGTTATGCGTCGAGTGCCAGTGAACATTCCCAGCGATCCTCAGTCCACCTGAACCCGATCCTTTCCGCGTTGCCGATCGCGGGCGGCTCGCCCTTGCGCCAGAACGCTCGCATCTTGGCGCGGTCATCCATATGGGCATCGGCGACGATCGCGCGCGCGGCCTGGATGAACTGCCCATGCCCGAACACATAGGCCAGCGAGTCCGTGGGCATGGCGGCGAGGCGGTCTAGCGCCGTCTCGCAGCGCCGGAGCAGCGTGGCGAAGCTCTCTGCCCCCTCCCCGTCGCAATAGTCCGGGTCCGCGTCCTGCCAATAGCGTTCGAGGTGCGGCATCCTCTCGGCGCTGCGCGTGCCGTTCCAGCGCGCCGGTTGCAGATAGGTGAACTCTTCGATCGGCCACACTTCGACCGGCACACCGGGAAAGCGCGCGATCGTCGGCGCGGCCGTCTGCTGCGTGCGGGTATAGGGGGACGTGACGATGAGCGCGGGCGCTTGCGTCCAGCTCGCCGCGACCGCCCTCGCCTGTTCGTGGCCGCGCTCCGTCAGCTCGATCGTCGCGAGATCGTGGCACGGCACGCCGGCATTGCCGGTGGATTCGCCGTGACGGATGAAGATTACGCGCATGGCTATTCAAACAGTTCCGCATGAGTGCCGGCGCGCACGAAGTTCACCAGATTCCCCTCAATCGTATAGATCAGCAGGAAATCGCCGCCGATATGGCACTCGCGATGATCGCTCCAATCGCCTTTCAGCGGATGATCCAGCCATTCCGGGCCTAACGGCGCGTCGTTGGCGATGAGCATCATCATCGCCTCCTTGAGCTGTTTCATGTTGTAGCGCCCGCTGCGCGACAGTCGCTCCCAATCCTTGACGAACCTTTTTTCGTAGGACGCCTCTCTTGGGAACGAAGCCCGCTTACTGCTGGTGGGCTTCTTGGTCGAGGGCATCGAACATTTCCTGGGCATCGGTGAAACGGGCGCGGTGGGCCTTCATCGTCGCGCGGGACGCCTCGATCGCGGCGCGCGTCTCGGCGTTCGGCACCTTCAGCTCGAACGGCAACGCATGATCCTTGGCAACCCGCGTGAGGGTCATGCGGACCACATCCGAGACGGTCAGCCCCAGCTCGGCCAGCACGGCGGCGGCTTCATCCTTCAATGTTTCGTCGATGCGCGCGCGCACGAAAGCGGTAGCGGCCATTGGAACCTCCTTGGTCAAGCCGACAATGTAGCTCATTTGAGCAACAATTTCAATCCAGGCAGGGGACATGCGCCTGCCGCTGGCGCGGCACCGTGGCCCTACTCGCTTCGCTCCCCAAGCCCGCAAGCGGTCTTGGCCCAAGGTGACGACCCACATGGCGGGGGCGAGATCGCAAGCGGATCTCGCTTCATGGTGCCGGCGTGCGCCGGCGTCGATGTTCGTTCAAGGGGGAAAGGCGGTCCCGGCCGTCTCTCCCCCGCAACGGGATTAGATGGGGCCGTGCCTCGCTGCGCTGCGGCCGCACCACCCCCATCGAATCCCGCTGCCCCCCTCTCTCGCCGGCGTTCTTGGGCGTCCGTGTTCCGGCCGATGGCATGGCCATCGCCGGACAGGCGATTTGAAGGGAGGAGTAAGGACGATGACCCACCAAACCCGCGAAAGCTGGCTCAATGCCGTGGCGCTGGGCATGGCTCCGCTGTTCGAGGCGCTGGACGCCCCCCTGCCCGACCGCGTGCGCGTGGCGATCGGCTTCACCAGCAGAGGCGCGAAGGGCAAGGCGATCGGCGAGTGCTGGGATAATCGGTTGAGCGCGGACGGGCATTTTGAAATCTTCATCCGGCCCGACCTGGCGCACGCGCCCGATGCGATGCCGGCGCAGATCGCGGCCATTCTCGCGCATGAACTGGTCCATGCCGCCGTTGGCATCCCGGCAGGGCATGGGAAGGCGTTTAAACGGGTCGCCCTTGGGCTGGGCCTAGTCGGGCCGATGCGCGCCACCACCCCCGGCGAGGCGTTCCTTGCGGCCATCGCGCCGATCTTGGAGAGCGTCGGCCCCCTCCCCCATGCCCGCCTTGATACGGACGGAGAGTCGACCGCGCCCAAGAAGCAGAAAGCCCGGATGCTCAAATGCGAGTGCGCGACGTGCGGCTATACCGTGAGGACCGCGCGCAAATGGCTTGAGCAGGCCGGAGCGCCGCTTTGCCCGATCGAGGATCACGGCCAGATGAGCCATGAGCCGCTGGACGATGACGATCCCGAACCGGAGGAATGAGGGCGTTATCGTCATTTCGGATTCAAGACCCGTCCTATCGCCATTTCAATGACGCTCCGATGGCTTAACACCAATAGGTAAGCATCATCTGTATATCATAGCGATAGACAGTTCATGGCAAATCGACTAACGATAGCTCGCAGAGTGAGGGCATTATGATATTGGCAGTCGGAAACACGAAAGGCGGCGTTGGCAAGACCACCCTCGCCGTCAATCTCGCGGTCGCGCTGGCGCTCGCCGGCCGCGACCTCTTGCTGGTGGACGGGGACGAGCAGGGCACCGCCCTCACCTTCACCCAGCTTCGCGCCGAGCGGCTTGGGGAGGCCGGCTATACCGCCGTCGCCCTCACCGGCGCGGCGCTGCGCAGCCAGGTCCGCCAGCTCGCCAGCAAATATGACGATATCATCATCGACGTGGGCGGACGCGATACCGGATCGCTGCGCGCCGCGCTCACCGTCGCCGACACGCTCCTGGTGCCGGTGCAGCCGCGCAGCTTCGACGTGTGGGCGCTCGATCAGGTTTCGGCGCTGGTCGCCGAGGCGCGCGAGATCAACGAGGGCTTGCGCGCCGTGGCCGTGCTGAACGGCGCGGACGCGCAGGGGGCCGACAATGAGGCCGCCTTGGAGATGATCGGCGATATCGACGGTATCGAAGTGCTGCCCACGTCGATCGTGCGGCGCAAGGCGTTCCCGAACGCGGCGGCCGAGGGCAGGGCGGTTATCGAGCAAAGCCCGCGCGACCCCAAGGCGATAGACGAATTGACGGCGCTGATCGGCGCGGTTTGTATATCAAGATAATATCGGAGTGCGTGTTAATGGCTATCGCTCGTAAACCGAACAGCAAGCCCAAGCCGGCGATTGACGAGGCGGCCGCCGATGCCTTCATTGCCGGCGCGGCGAAGCCGGATGCCGCGCCGATCGCGGTCGAGGCCGACGAGGCGGGGCAGGGGGCCGAGCCGCGCAAGTCGCCGGTGATGCTGCGTTTCGATCGCGCGCTTCTCGCCAAGGTCGATGCGGCAGCCAAGCGGCGCGGGATCAGCCGGAGCGCGTGGATTCAGTTCACGGTGAGCCGCGCGCTCGATGCCGGCGAGGGTTAGGGCGGCGCGGGCTGAGCTGGCGAAGGCTAGGCGGTCCTAGCGCGCGAAAGGTGAGTTTTGGGGTAGGCCCTCACCGTTCGGCCGCTGGCGCGCTGAAATCCACCAGCACCGGCATTTCGGGTATGTCGCCGCGCAGCTTGGCGCGCCGCACGATGCTATGCTGGTCGATCAGGTTTTGCGCGTCGCGCCGGCCGCTCATGGTTTTCGGGAGCCACATCATCGAAACCCGCTCGACCTTGCGGCCTTTCTTGATCGGGGTGAACTCGACCCAGAAGGGGCAGAGCTTGTTGATTTCGTCCTGCGCGACCTTGAGGCAGTATTTGTTGAAATCGGCGAAGCGTTCCAACTTACCTTCCGGCACGTTGAGCAGCCCGCGCAGCTCCGCAATCGTGAACTCTTCGCTTTGCTTGTATTCGAGGCCGATCCGCCGTTCGATCATTTCATAGAGGCACAGCGCGTATTTCGACTCGAAGCAATACATCACTTGCGTCTTGAGGCGGGCATAGACCTCGCTGTTACGCAATATCTCGATCAGCTCTTCGGGAATCCGGTAATGGAGGAAGCCGTCTTTTTCGAGGCTTTCGTCGCTGGGGCCGAGAAGCTGGACGCGGCGCTTGTAGCTCTTGCCGGCCTTGCGGATGGTGACGATCGCGATCGTGCCCATCAGACGCAGCAGCGAGCTTTCTATGCGCTCGTTGCCCTGGTGCGTGCCCTTGAGCGCGGATTTGGCGATGCGGTGAATGACCGGCTCGCCGATCCGGTCCCAGGCGTTCGCGATCAGCAGATTGTAGATTCGCCGATCGGCGAGGGTGAGGGGCGACAGCTCGACAATATCGACCAGCTCGCCGGGTTTGACGATTTCCCCGTAATTGGCGGGATCGAACGGGTTTCCGCGTCCCTTTTGGGCGAGGGTGAGGGCGGTTTCGTCGCCCGAGGCAGTCTTTGCCTTCGCGTCCTTCACTGGTGAGTTTGCTAAAGCCATGCCCTCACCTTAACAGCAGCGGTGAGCTAGGCAAATCCTAAAGCTCGCCGATCGCGATCAGGGGAGGATACCCCAAAACTCACCGTCGATTTGGCGGATACCCCAAAGCTCACCGGACTCGACCCCAATACTCACTTTTACCGACCCCAAAACTCACCGAAGGCTACCCCAAAGCTCACGCGACTCGACCCCAAAACTCACTTTTTGAGGTCATTTTTCCAAGTTTTCTGCGGGTTTGAGGCACCCTGAATCTTGAATCTAAGAAGAATCTTTGAATCAGAAGGCGAACGGTGAGTTTTAGGGTAGCCTTGCCTGTGGATAACTCTGCGCCGGCGGCACCGACATGCCCAAAGGAGAAGAAAAGCACCGCCTCTTGGGGCTTCGCCCCGCCGGCTCGCGGCCTTCGGCCGCCCCGGATCGCTACGCGATCCTCCCACCCGGCATCCCCACAATGAGCCGGCTTCGCCGGCACGCTTTTGTTGATTTGGAATATCGCCCAACCGTCACGCCCTATCGCCAGCACACTGCCTAGACCAGCCGTGGAAAATGGCTTTCCAGAAAAGCCAAGCGGATATGTGGGCGCTCCGATCGAGAGGGCAGGGAGGGTGGAAACGTCCCGGCAGGGGCGTTTTCCGGGCCACCCAGCGCGATTCCGTCTCCTGGACAGGGTTTCGGGCGTCGCAACTGCCCACGGTGCTCTAAGGGCTTCCCGGACGGCCGATTTTTCCGGCGCGAGATCCACGACCCTTAGGAGTATCACCTACCGCCGCGCGAAAGGCGAACGGTGAGCTGATACCCCAAAACTCACCTTTCGCACGCCAAAGCGCGATTTTCCGCGCTTTTGGGCGATTTCGACGCGGCATAATGTGCGGCGGAACGCCGTTACTTCGATATTGCCTGTATATCGGAACGATGGCGCTTTGACAGGCATGCCGTTTAAACGACCTCACGCTTTGTCGAAGCGGCCGGCGAACTCGCGATCTGCGTAATATTTGAGCTTGGCGGCGACGATCGGCCGTTGCCCCGCGAGGAACACGAGTTGCAAATCCTCGCGCAGCGTGCGGACCTCATCGGGGGTGAGCAGCGGGCGGCCGACATGCTGCGCGCCGAACGAGATGCCGGTTTCCTCCGCGTCGATTGCGCGGCTCATGGTCTCGAACACTACCGTCTCCTGGCCGAGCAGATCGGAGACGAGCTTGGCGCTGTCGTGATCGTTGACCCCGAACACCTGCAGGACGCCGGCGTTGGACAGGAAGGTGCCGGCGCGGCGCTCGTAGAGCGCGCGGAGCTGGTGAACGTCCTGCAGGATCGGCCAGAGCTGGATGCCGTAGCCGGCCATCAGGCCCATGGCGCGCTCGACGGGTTCGAGGCGGCCGAGGGCGGCGAACTCATCGAGCAGGAACAGGACAGAGCGGGTAGGGGAGGCCGGTGCGCGCGCCAGATCGGTCAGCCCTTGGGCAAGCATCAGGCGCAGCCAGCGGGCATAAGTGGCGAGCCTATCGGGCGGCAGCACCAGGTAGACGCTGGTAGGCTGCGCCTTCACATCGGCGAACGTAAAATCGGAATGCCCCAGCACCGCTGTCATGCGTGGGCTGTCGAGAAAATGGGTGTGGCGCTGGGCGGCCGACAGGACGCCGGCGCCTTCGCGATCGGACTTGCCGAGGTGCCGGTTGGCGGCGCGGGCAGCGAGGCCGCCTTGCGCCTGCATCGCTTCGAGCATGGCAGCGAAGGCTTGCGGCGCAAGGGTGAGGCGATCGCGTAGCGTGGCAAGGGTGCGGGTCGCCGGCGGCTCGCTGGTGACGATCGCGAGGATGATGCCGGCGATTAGCGCCTTGGCTTCCTCGTTCCAGTGCGCCTCGCCGGCTTCGCCGGGGGCGTCATAGACCAGCGCATCGGCCAGCGTCATGCAGTCGTCGGCGAGATCGAGGCCAGCAGGGTCGATGCGATCGAGCGGGTTGAAGGCCGCGCCGGGAAGGCCCGTCACCCCGAACGGATCGAGGACATGGACCGGGCCGAAGTTGCCGCGATGGCGGGCGGTGATGCGGGCATTTTCGCCCTTGGGGTCGATGCAGACGACCGGGCCGGCATAGTCGAGCAGATTGGGGATGATCGTGCCCACGCCCTTGCCGGTGCGCGTCGGCGCGATCGTCAGCAGATGGGCTGGACCGGCATAGCGCAGCGGCCTGCCCGTCTTGCGATCGCGGCCGATCAGCAGGCCGCTATCACCGGCATAGGCGCGGTTTTCGGCGTCGGTGGCGAAGCGGGCCGAGCCGTGGGTGTCGTCGGCGGCAGGGCCGCCATAAGCAAGGATCAGGGGCTGGAAGAGCGCGCGCAGGCCAATGAGGATGACGACGATCACCGTCAGCATCATGATGATTTGATAGAGGTTGGAATCATGCGGGAGGCCGAGCAGTTTGCCCAGGATGAGCGGCATCCCAAGGCCCAGCACGATGCCGGCGGCCAGAAACAGGATCAGGACGGCGAACAGATGGCGGATCAGCCGGATTGGGCTGACCACCAGCGCGGTGATCGCCCATATGGGATTCTGGCGCGCGATGCGGGACAGGTTGCGGATCGCGCGGCCGAGCTGGCGGAACCACTCCATCGTCAACTCGCCTGGAACATGGTCATGCGGATGATGCCGGGGGTGGATTGGATTTCGGCTTCGATCGCCGAGACCTCCTCCATCTTGTCGCTGGGCCAGTCCCGTGAGACGCTGACGCCGCCCTGATCGGTTTCGATTTCGATTAGCCGGGTTTGCGGCGAGAGATCGAGCAGGCGCACAAGCCGGTCGCAAAGATCGGGCGAGATCCGATGTACGCCTGACCCGACCATCAGGAGCTGCCATGAGCGGGGAACGCGGTCAGTCATCTACCCTCCACATCCGTGCGCGCACAAAGCGCACTCTTTCAGCAACCGGGGCGAGAGGCAGGGACACAAGCTCATAGCCGAGATCGGCATAGACCGTGACCATCGCCTCATAGGTCGCTTGCGCCTCTGCAAAATCCTGCTTCCTCTCCGTGTCCTGCCCGAAAATCTCGCGCCAGGGCGGGGCGATGAATACCCGGCGCTGGTAGCGGAACATCTCGGCCGCGCGCTCGACATGGGAAGGAACGGGCAAGCCGCACAGGCGCAGATAGCCCGACACATCAGGAACGCCGCGATCGAAGATCACCGGGCCTTTTCGGTCATGCGCTTCATGCCAGGATCGTAATTCCCAGCTCAGCATCAGTTCAGCGAAGGCCCCGCGATCGGCCCATGGCAGGGCGCCGCCGCCAATGGCGATCTGATCGCGAATGATGGCGCGACCGGCTTCGGGCATATGGTGGAAGCCTTGCGCCGCCAGGGCGTCGATCAATGTGGTTTTACCCGAACCGGGACCACCAGTGATGATATGAAAATCGGGCCGGTCAGCCATCGTCAGCTTCCGCGTCGAACGCGCGTTTGCCGCGCCGCTTCCAGAGCGAGAGCGCGTTGCCATCCTCACGCGCCTTCGCGGCAAGTTCGAGCAGCGCGCCGTAGAGGGTGGCGCGATCGTCGTCGGCCAGTTCGACCAGGCCGGCTTTCTGAACCAGGCCGCCCAGCTCTATGAGATGGCGGGTGCGCTCGCGTCGGGCCACGACCCATCCTCTCGTATCGATGCGGCGCGCGGCGGCATCAAGCCTGTGCCTCGCCTGCGCCAGCTTCGCTTCCGCCTTCCGCGCTGCCGCCAGCACGTCGGCCAGTCTTGCGCCCGCGCCCTTGAAAGAAAGCCGCGCCATCGGAGCGCCACGCCTCCCGGTTTCCTTCAGCCTGTGCTTCGGCGACGATATGGAGCAGCGCACCGGCCAACACGTCGGCATCAAGCGTATCGGCCCCGGTGGACGTGACCAGTTCGCCTAGCTGCTGGACCTTCTTCGCCTTGAGCGCGCGGGCCTTGTCGCCCAGCGCCTTCAACTCGGCGTCATAGTCGCGGACCTTGCGCATATTCTCTCCCTCGCGCCCATGATCGGGAGAGGCAGCGTAGCACGATCACGGATGCAGGACAGCGGTTGCGAACAAAAATGCGGCGAAGTCAATCATGCGAACGGCAGAGAGTGTGAGTGCGCGCTTATACGTCGTTGCCGACGTGCGCTAAGAAGGGCAGTATAGCGGTTGTCATGGCGATCTACCATTTCTCGGCCAAGGTTATCAGCCGTGCCAACGGATCGAGCGCCGTTGCCAGTGCGGCCTATCGTGCGGCGGAACGGCTGCACGATGACCGGCTGGGGCGCGACCATGACTTCTCGAACAAGGCCGGCGTCGTCCATTCGGAAATCTTGGCTCCCGAAGGTGCGCCGGAGCGTTTAAACGATCGCGCGACCCTGTGGAACGAGGTGGAGGCCGGGGAGAAACGCAAGGACGCGCAGCTCGCGCGCGAGGTGGAGTTCTCGATCCCGCGCGAGATGAGCGAGAAACAGGGCGTTAGCCTCGCCCGCGATTTTGTGGACAAGCAGTTCGTCGAACGCGGGATGGTCGCGGACCTTAATGTGCATTGGGACAAGGCAAAGGACGGCACCCCGAAGCCGCACGCGCATGTCATGTTGTCGATGCGTGAGGTTGGACCTGAGGGGTTCGGCAAGAAGGTCCGCGCCTGGAACTCAACCGAGCTGTTGAAGGAGTGGCGAGAGGCATGGGCCGCCCACGTCAACGAACGCATGGCGGAGCTGGGGCTGGAAGGGCGGATCGACCATCGCTCCTACGAGGCGCAGGGGATCGAGCTTGAGCCCCAGCACAAGATCGGGCCGATGGGGAAACGGCACGAGCTTGAGGGACAGCCGCACCGCAACGCCGACGATCATGTGCGGATCGCGCGCGAGAACGGCGAGAAGATTATCGCCAAGCCGGAAATCGCGTTGGATGCGATCACGCGGCAACAGGCGACGTTCACCACCCGCGACCTGGCGATGTTCGTCCACCGGCACAGCGACGGCAAGGAGCAGTTCGACCAGGCCATGAGCGCGGTGCGGTCCTCGCCCGAGCTGGTGGCGCTGGGGAAGGACGGACGCGACCAGGAGCGGTTCACGAGCCGCGAGATGATCGCGGTGGAGGAGCGGCTAGAGCGCGCTGCCGGTCGGCTTGCCGACAGGGTGGGGCATGGTCTCCCGGCGGCGTCGCTACAAGGGGGGCTGAACGCCGCCGGGAGTGGCGGGCTGACACTCGGTGAAGATCAGCGGGCCGCTTTGGAGCATATAGGGACGAGTGGCGATCTTGCCATCGTCGTCGGCTATGCGGGCACCGGCAAGTCGGCCATGCTGGGGGTCGCGCGCGAGGCGTGGGAGCGCGAAGGCTATCAGGTGCGCGGCGCGGCCCTGTCGGGCATTGCCGCCGAAAATCTTGAGGGTGGTTCCGGCATCGCCTCGAGGACGATCGCCAGTCTCGAGCACGCATGGGGGCAGGGGCGCGAGCAGCTAGGCCCGCGTGATGTGCTCGTTATCGACGAGGCGGGCATGATCGGCTCGCGCCAGATGGAGCGGGTGCTGTCGGAGGCCGAACGTGCCGGCGCGAAGGTCGTTCTTGTCGGCGATCCCGAGCAGTTGCAGGCGATCGAGGCCGGGGCGGCGTTCCGCAGCCTTGCCGAGCGTCATGGCGCGGCCGAGATCACCGAAATTCGCCGGCAGCATGAGGACTGGCAGAAGGACGCGACGCGCGCGCTCGCCACAGGCCGGACCGGAGAGGCGCTGCACGCCTATGAGAGGCAAGGCATGGTGCGCGCTGCCGACACGCGCGAGGCGGCGCGGGTCGAACTGATGAACGGATGGGAGAGCGACCGGCAGGCCGATCCGGACAAGAGCCGCATCATCCTCACCCATACCAATGCCGAGGTGCAGGAGCTGAACAGCGAAGCCCGCAGCCGTATGCGCGCCGCCGGCGAGCTGGGTGAGGAGGTGGGGCTATCGGTGGAGCGCGGCAGGCGCGATTTCGCGACCGGTGATCGGATCATGTTCTTCCGCAACGATCGCGGCCTTGGCGTGAAGAACGGATCGCTGGGCACGCTGGAGCGCGTCAGCGCCGAGGGCATGGCGGTGAAGATGGACGATGGCCGGAAGGTCGCGTTCGACCTCAAGGACTATGCCCATGTCGATCACGGCTATGCCGCCACCTTCCACAAGTCGCAGGGCGTGACGGTCGATCAGGCGCATGTGCTGGCGACACCGGGCATGGATCGGCACTCGGCCTATGTCGGCCTGTCGCGGCACCGCGACAGCGTGCAGCTCCACTATGGTCGCGACGATTTCACAGATCAGCGCCAGCTCACCCGCACCCTGTCGCGCGACCGGGGCAAGGACATGGCGGGCGATTATGCCGCCGCCCGTGACGGGCAGGCCCAGGCCCGCGCGTTCGCCGAGCGGCGCGAGATCCGCTTCCCGGAACTCGCGCGCGAGATCGCCGGGAAGGTGCGTGACAAGGCGAGGGGTATGTTCGCCGGGTTCAAGCCGAAATCGTCCTCGCCCGAGCTGGCGCGCGACGGCAAAGGGGGTCCGATTAACACCACCCCCGAGCGGGCACCGGCAGCGCCGAGCCAGGCCAGGGCGATCGAGCGCTATGCGCGCGCGCAGGCCGATATGGACCGAATGCGGGAGAAGGGCTTGCCCGTGCTCCCGCATCAGAAGCAGGCGCTGGCGAAGGCGGGCGACGCGCTCGACCAGGTGCGGCCCCATGCCGCCCGCGATTTGGCGTCCGCGTTCGAGCGCAACCCGGTGCTGGTGCGCGAAGCGGCCGAGGGCAAGGCCGGCGGCGCGGCGCGGGCGATGGCGCACGAGGCCCAGGTCCGCACCAATCCCGAGCTTCGCGCCGATCGGTTCGTGGAGCGCTGGCAGGGCATGGCGCGCGAGCGGGCCGAGCTTACGCGCAGCGGCGATCGTGAGGCCGCGCAGCGCACCGGCAAGAAGATGGAGAGCCTGGCCGGAACGCTGCACCGCGATCCCCAACTCGAATCCGTGCTGCGGCGGCGCGCGCCCGAGCTGGGGCTGGAGATGCGTCGGGATCGTCCGATCAGCCAGGAATTGACCCGTTCGCTGGAAATTGGCCGCGACCGAGGATTGAGCCGATAAGGAGAGACAATGGCGGACGAGGAATGGGAGGAAGGCGGCGACGCGGCAACGGAGGCGTTCGAGCAGGTGCGCGTTGCGGTCGAGCAGCAGCGCGGCGAACTAGCGTTGATGCGCCGCGCCATCGAGGGACTGGCGGCCGAGCGCACCAGCATCGACGTGCCGGATTATTCCGAGACGCTGGGGCATGTCGTCCAAGGGCTGGACGGCATCAACGGACGCCTGGACCAGGTTACGACGGCCATCGTGAAGTCGCCGGCGCTGGCGATGACGCCTGCGCAGGTTTCGACGCAGATCAATCGAGCGGCGGCCGACCTTCGCAGCGCCGATCATGCCGCCCTCGCCACCGCCACCAACGAGATGAAACAGCAGGGGCGCGAGCTGCGCACCGTCGTTCAATCGGCGCTGACGGCGCGGGATCAAAAGAACCGTCAACTATGGTTCGGGTTGAGCGGGTTGCTTATCGGCATCCTCCTCTGGTCCTTCCTTCCCGGTATGGTCGCGCGCGAGATCGCGCCGGCGAGCTGGCAATGGCCCGAACGCATGGCGACGCGGGCTCTTGCCGAGGCGACACCGTGGGATGCCGGGCAGCATTTGATGGCGAGCGCGTCACCGGCGAGCTGGGAGGCGATCGTCGCGGCCGACAGGTTGCTGCGCGACAATCGTGAAAAGATCGAAGGATGCCGGCAAGCGGCAAGGAAGGCGGATCAGCCGGTGCGATGCACGATCCAGGTGGGAGTGAAGAGATAATGGTGATTCCCTACCGCTCGACGCCCATATTCGATGAGGCGACATTGCCCGCTGCCCTGCGCTCCGAACATCGCACCAAGGCCGGTGTGTGGGGCGTGATCCGGGTCATCGAAGGGAGATTGAAGCTCACCTATCTCGACCCGGCCTCGGAGGTGGTCCTTACACCTGACCGGCCAGGGCTGATCTTGCCCGAACAGCCGCATTTCGTGGAACCGCTCGGAGCCATGCGGATGCAGGTCGATTTCTACGATCAGCAGCCAAGCCTTTAGGGAGAGCCATGCCTAAAACAGCCTTGTCATACCCGCTTCTTGCCATCCTCGCGCTTGGTGGCTGTGCGACGCGCGACCCGGCACCGAGTCCCGGCTCGCTTCCTACAAGCCTGTCCCGGCCCGACGCCGAGGCTTTGCCGCATGACCTGACCTATGGCGCGGCGTTAATGACCGTCAAGGTCTACCCGCACCTGGCAGCGAAGGCCGATGCAAACGCCAATCTGTTCATCTCCCCGGTCAGCTTGTCGCAGGGCCTGGGGCTCGCCTACCTTGGCGCGCGGGGCGCCACGCGCGAGGAGATTGGCCGCGTGCTTGGTTGGGATTCGTCCCGCAACGTCCCTGCGCTCATCAAATCCTACAATGCCCAGCTTAACGACACCGGCGATGCCGATACCGCGCTCGGCATCGCGAACGCGCTGTGGCTGGCGAAGGGATTGCCGGTCCGGGACGAGTATGTCGCCGAGGCGCATGCCGGCTTCGGAGCGGCTCCGGAAACCGTCGATTATGCTGGTGATCCCACCGGAGCGGCCGAGCGGATCAATGGCTGGGTTTCGCGCGAGACGAAGGGCAGGATTTCGGAGATCGTCTCTCCGAGCGGCTTCGGGGATGACACCGCCGCTGTGCTGACCAACGCGCTTTACTTCAAGGCGAAGTGGCAGGTGCCGTTCGAGGAGACGGAAACGCGGTCCTTCACGCGTGGCGACGGCACGCGCATCCCGATCACGATGATGAAGCGGATTGGCTGGTTCGACTATCGCGAGACCCGGGAAGGGCAGGCGATCGCGCTGCCTTATCGCGGCGATGGCAGCTTCGTGATGGAAATCTTCCTGCCGCGTGACGCGGCGACCCTGCGCCGCTGGGAGCGCGAGCTGAAGGGTGTCGATTTCTTCGCCGGCGAGCAGGGCGGCAATGATCGTTTCGACCTGTCAGCGGAGCAGGAACGCGCGGTGCGGATCGTTCTGCCCCGCTTTGAAGCCAGGTTCGATGAGAGCGTGAAGGCAGCGCTCATCGCAGCGGGTATGCCGAGCGCCTTCGACCACCAGCGCGCGGACCTGTCGGGGATTGCCCGTGGTGCGCGCTTGGCGATCGATGATGTGGCGCACGCGACCTTCCTGCGCGTCGATGAGGAGGGCACCGAGGCAGCGGCGGCAACTGCGATCAAGGTCGTCGTCACCAGTGCGCGGATAGCGCCTCAGGTACCGGAGATGGTGGTCGATCGTCCTTTCCTTGCCACCCTGCGAGACCGAAAGAGCGGCGCGGTGCTGTTTTTCGGGCGCATCGCCGATCCAACCTCGATCAGCAACTAGGTAGCATGAAGTGCGTGGCGAGGGGCAACCGCCAGATCAGCCCTTCGACAACCCGATTGGGTTCGGTCTAAGCGAGTTGCTCGCGATGAGGTGGCTTCGCGGGAGCTGTCCAGCACCGGCCGATCTCAATCTTGTTCGGGGGTGCCGGCGGGGGAACCGATGGCTCGCGGAGATGCGGATACTGGGTCAAGAAGCGCTCGCTCGCTTCGGGCGAACCGACGACATATAGCTCGCCGGGTCCGCATGCATCTTGCAAGGCTTGTGCGGTTTCCTTGTCGATGTCCGCAGTCGCGGGGCCGCCCCAGTTCATATCCTCGCCCAAGCGGGCGAGCGTTTTTCCGCCGACCCTTTCGCGCAGAATGAAGTAGCCGGACTGGTCAATGTCGAGCCCCATTTCCGAGTGGAACCATGCCAACTTGTCGACAGGCTGGCCCGAGAGGCCGACGAAAAAGCAGCCGTCACGTAGTTCGACCCGGCCGTGGTAAAGTGCCTGATGTTGAAGGCCCGTCCGCGCCTTGGAAGCGGGCCAGACGCGGATCGCGCCTTTCGCGGCCTCACTCACCGGAGGAATGCTCATCTTAGGTACAAAGCTCCAGCTGATGTGGCCAGGCACGCGCCAACCGTTCTCCTTTGCCCAATTGTCGAATTCCTGCTGGGTCAACCCCGTGTCGATCATCTCGACCGGGCCGGCGGAACCCTTTCCCGCGAGGCCGTAGCCGAGTAACGCTCCCCGCTTTTTGAGACGGGCGATCCAGGCATCGCCGATGGCCTTGGCATCGCGCGGGAGAGGCGACGTCGCTTCCTGTCGCAACGCCCCGTGTCCGCCCGCTGCCGGCTGATTGAGTAGTATACGATAGTTAGGGGAGGGCGCTTTCGTCTGGGTTCTGAAGGTGCTTGTTGATTGCGGGCCACCCTCGTCCCCATGCTCAACTGCGGGCGAACATGCCATGCAAAGGGCAAATAGGGATAGAATCATCCTCACAATGAATTTAGTCTCTTCCGGATATCCTTGCATTGGGATGAACGGCCATATGCGGACCAGCTTGCGAACATCGCTGCTACTGCGAGTGATCGTCTGCACGGCGGCGTGCGAGCTATTGTTGGGCTGTTCAACACCCCAACCCGGTTCGGCGCTTCCCGCGCCGCCCACGCCTGAGGCCCAATCGGCGCAATCGACACCGCTCGCAATTCTTGTTTCGGCGATCAACGGGCTTGCAGCGGGCGACCCTTCCTATGCTGGAAGCTTCGTCGACGGCGGCGCGGTGATCGTGCAGTTCACTGACAACGCTGAGGCCCGCCTGCGCCGCCTGTCCGGCGACCCGCGCTATGTCGCTCGACAGGTCCGCTACTCCTTGAGGGAATTACAGGCCACGGAGCAGGCGGTTGCGGAATTGTTGTCGAGCCGGAAGTGGCGCTTCAACATTCTGACGATCGACATTCCACGCAATCGCGTGACCTTGAGCGGGGTTGATCGGCGGCAGTTTGGTGAGACAGCCCAGACCCTGATCGCTCATGATCCTCGGGTAATGATCCAATGACTGTATAGGCGCGCAGGCCATGTTTCGTTCAGCCGTGCGGCCATAGTCTCTTGGGATGACGATGCTGTCATCATCGCGGACGACCGCCGCCGCCCTCGCTGGTGCGGCATTTAGCGCGTCCACGCCCGCCCTGGCGTGCTCATGCATCCTGCCCGACAATATCGAGGCAGCGGCGCGCGCGGCGTTCGCGAAAGCCGACCTTGTTGGTGAGTTGGAGATAGGGCGCGCGCCGGTGGCAGCGGCGCGCAGTTTCTGGTGCGGGTCGGACGGACGAGCGCGACTATGGTTCAGGCCTGGGCAGAAGATCGAGCAGAGCCGCCCCGCGCGCGTTATCAGCGCTACGAAGGGCCGCGTCTCGGGACCAATCAGCATCCGCACCAGTCCGGTGATGAACATAGGTGGCCGGTGCGGGATGACCGGGAATAGCTGCCAGGTTTCTCTCAGCCGAAGCGCCGTTCGGACCGGCCCCATGCTGTTTCGGCGTGTTGCGCCGGGCACCTATGAACCCTTGGACGTTTGCACCCAGTCGGCGTTCACCCCCTGGCTCGAACAGCGCCAGAAGCATCGCGCAAGCCCGCAGACGCGGTAACGCTTCGAGGAACCATCGATTTCCTGAATCACCGGCTTGCCATTGATTCAGGAAAGTCGCCTGACTTGGAGAGGCTTATTTCGTAGGCTCCGCGCCATGAATGGCGCGAACCTGTCCCTGCCCGAGCCGATCGAACGTAAGCGGTCAAAATCCCCCACATTCTCATGATTTCGCGATTTGGTAGGTGTTGAGCCTTGCATTTGCGAGGTGGTGATGAGTGGTGATTTCGAAACCAGTTTCGAAACTGAAAGGGGTGGGAGGGC
>NZ_WVTD01000022.1 GCF_009856825.1 Novosphingobium silvae
GCCCAATCGGTGTCGTTGGCGCCGACGGCGCACAAGACAACGTCGTTCTCCGCCTCGACCTTGCTCCACCACGCGGGCGTCCGCGTGCCGACCCCAGCGCCCAGAACCGCGACGGATCGCCCTTCGCAACGGAGAGCGCGGGCAAGCCGCTCGCTCAACCCGCGGGCATCGGTCCGCTCGCTGAGCGTGGACAGCACGATGATCTTGGGCGGTGCGTAGCGCGCTGGCGCGCTTGCATGCTGCGCACGGCGAATAAGCAATCGGGCGATCTCGGTCATGACCTCGGGCCGGCGCCGGGCAGTTTCGAAGAAGGCAGGCGCGGGCAGGAGGGTGACTTCACTGTCGCGCAGCGCGACGACCGTCGCCGAACGGGGTGCGCCGGCGAGCACTGCGGCCTCACCGACAATCTCGCCGCTACGCACGAGACCAAGGAGGCTGCGGTTACCCGCAACCGTTTGGAACACCGCGAAGGTGCCGGCGACGACCAAATAGACCGCCTCGGCGGGCGCTCCCGCTTCGTAGAGCGCCTGGCCGCCCGCTACGCATAGCCGGGCTCCGCCGCGTTTGTCGAACAGGTCGGCAAAAACGGCTTGCTCCATGAGGCGTTCAGCGGTCGAGTTCAGTGACGCGATGTTGGAGGTCGATATCGACGGATGACAGGATTTCAGCCGAGCGATCCTCGAAGAAATCGTCGGAAACCGCGTCGAGCGCGAGATCGCGCGCGATGAGAATACGCTCGATTTCGGGGACAAATGTCGCGACGGCGGCGGTCAGCCAGCGGTTGACGAGGTCGTCGCCCTCAGATGCTTCGCTCAGATCGAACATCTCGAGCCGCTCGAGGATTGCGCGAGCGTCGTACAGCCATTCGTCTGTCACCCATCGGTTGACGGTGAAAAGCTTGGTCGGCAGCCCGTTGAGGTCGATCGACAGCGCGGCGATGTGCACCACGCCGGCGTCGGGCGCTTCGGGGTCGAGCGGTTTGGCGCGCGGCTGCAGGCCGTCGAACGTGTCCCGGTCCAGGAATAGGTGAAAATGGCCGTGCTCGCCTGCGTCGCGTTCTTCGGGGGGATGCGCGTGGTAGAACCAGCGCGCGCCGGTTTTGGCATCGACGGCGTCATCGGGGGGATAGTGGTCCCAGACCCGGTAATTGCTGTCGGGCACGACACGTAGCATCAGCGGGATGCCGCTTGCGGCCATCGCGACGGTCGCGGTGATCAGTTCGGCCGCTGCTTCGGCGCGGCGCTCGGTGCCGGTCAGTTTGGGATCGATGAGCATGGCTCGTCCTGAACGAACGAGGAAAAGAAAGGCGGCCGGCCCGAGGAGGGGGAGGAAGGCCGGCCGCCGGTCGCGCGCTTAGCGGGGCTTGCGCGACTTCTTCTTCGCGGCGCAGGGGTTCGCCGCGCAGGGGTTGGCCTTGGCCGCGCACGGATTGGCGGCGCAGGGGTTGCTCTTCGCGGCGCACGGGTTCGCGGCGCACGGATTGGCCTTCGCGGCGCAGGGGTTCGCCTTGGCGGCGCAGGGATTGGCAGCGCAGGGGTTCGCAGCCCGCGCGGCGGGGCTACACGGATTGTAGGTTTGCGCGGCGACCGGCGCAGCGACGGCGAGGCCGCCGGCGACGGCGAGAAGGGCGAGAAGGTTGGGGGTCGACTTGGTCATGATTGGCACTCCGTAGAAGGGGGGGTCAGAGAGCCGGAAGAGGGTTCGGTCTCCCGGTCCCGCTCCGACGCTCGTTCAATGCCGGGAACAGCGGACGCGCGGAAATGCCGATGGGCTATCCGTTTCATGCCTGACGCGCCGATAGCCACAGGTCGGGGTGAGATGGATGCGCATACAAGGGAGCGCGCGTTTACGATTGACCCGGTCACGCGATTGTGGCGAACGGGTTGCTGGCTGGGAACTCCCCAGCATGGAGATTAGATGACCCTCTGACTGGATGCTCTCCCGCGATGGAGAGCCGTCTCGGCGCGATCATCCGGTGCTTTTGCCGGATGCTTTCTCGCGTCCACAGTCAATCTACTGCCGAGTGGCAGTACATGAAGGTCAATCCATGCCAAATATTCAAATCTATGCGCTTGAGCGCGCGCATTTGCCCGCGCTTCGGCGCATCCTTGATCGTGTCGAGCTATTTCCCTCGGAGATGCTGCAAGACATGGCATCGCCGTTCCTCGAGCGGACGGCTCCGCATCACTGGCTGGTCGCTAAGATCGACGACGTGGTTGTTGGGTTTGCCTATGCAGAGCCGGAGCGCATGACCGAGGGTACCTTCAACCTTCTGGCGATCGCCACCGATCCCGACATGCGGGGAAGGGGTGTCCCAACCGTGCTCATATCGGCATTGGAGAACGAGTTGCGCGGACAGGGCGGGCGCATCTTGCTGGTCGAGACCTCGTCGATCGATCAATATGCGGCGACGCGCCACTTCTATCACAATCGCGCCTTTGTCGAAGCGGCGTGCATCCGCGACTTCTACACTGACGGAGAACATAAGATCGTCTTCTGGAAGCGGCTCTAACCGGCGGCGGGGGCGGCTGGACATCGGCCGCCCCACTCACCGGCGATGTCGCCACTTGTGGAAGCGTGCGCTTTTATTGGCGGCGATTGTGCGTGCACTCGCGCCTGCTAGACCTCGTCCAACATCAAGGAGCGTGCGTGTGGCGTCAGCAAGGGACCTCGAGCTAGAGGACGATGAGCTCGCCTTTTACTTCGCGAGTGAGGCGGGAATCGAAGCGAGCGATCTCGGTCAGTTCCTGCAGCGCGCAGCAGCTGTAGCACGTCAGGCCGGTGCAGAGCTGCGGGTGACCGCGCTCGAGCCCGGCAGCCTGTCGGTTATCATGAAGGCGGTCCGCAGCTCCAAAGCGGGAAGAGCGGCGGTCAAAGAATTCAATAAGGCGCCGATCCAGGTGACGGCCGCGGGCGCAGCACTCGCTGGCACGGTGGCGACGGCGATCGCGTTCGCGATGTCGCCGGACGAGGCGGGCGTCACACCGCTTGGCAAGGCGGGCGCGACGGTGATCGAGCACCATCATGTCGAGCGGATCGAAGTGGTGACGACCCGCGAGACCATCATCATCATGGACCCCGTGCGCGCGCGCGGGCTGCGAGCGCTGGAGGAACAGATGCGACGCGAGACGCCCTTGCTGCCCGCTCCCGACGTCCGCGTGCTGACCGACCAAAGCCGGCGAGGTGTGTTGACAGGGAGTGTGCACGAAGTCGCGGGTGAGCTTCACTTCCGTCCCGATGGCTATCGCTACTTGGTGCCGATCGACATGGCCGGCAGCGATGCGGCCGCGAGCCTGCAAGCCGGGGCGCACGTTCGGGTGTCTGGAAAGCTCCATCTGCATCGCGGACAACCGCATGCGATCAGCATCGGCGACGCAACGCGAATCTAGCGGGAAGGCGAGCGCTGCCCGTTTGTGTTCCGGAAGATAGATCGCACACAACGGCTCGCGACCTTTCAATCATCCGCGCGTGTATCGAAAGCATAGGCAACCGGCATTTCCGCTTGCGCACCGGTCGGGGCATTTGAGCGTCACGTCAGCGGATACCCCCGTCCGCTGCCGACAGACTTGAAAGGATGAACCCAATGCGTACCCCCAAACTCTTCGCGTTTATCGCCACCGGCCTGATGGCCGCCGCCGCGCTCCCGAGCGTCGCCCATGCCAAGACCGACGCGGTCTACACCGGCACCTTCAGCAATGTCGCCCTCGATGGGTACGATTCGGTCGGTTATTTCACCCAAGGGCGCCCTGTCCTCGGCAACGCCCAGTTCAAGACCGTCTACAAGGGCGCCGAATTCCGCTTCGCGAGCGCTGCCAACCTCGCCAAGTTCAAGGCGAACCCGGCCGCCTACGCGCCGCAGTATGGCGGCTATTGCGCCTGGGCCGTGAGCCAGGGCTATACTGCTTCGGGCGATCCGAAGGTGTGGAAGATCGTCGGCGGCAAGCTGTACGTCAACTACAACCGCGAGATCGGCAACAAGTGGGAGAAGAACATCCCCGGCTTCATCGCGTCGGCTAACAAGAACTGGCCGAAGATCCTCGCGAGCTAAGCCTCGCCAATCGATCCCCTAAAGGAGCCTGAGCCATGGCCATCCTTCGTAAAGCGCCGATCGCGCTCGTGCTGTTCATCGCTTTTGTGTTCGTGCAGTCGCTGTTCTTCAAGTTCACCGACTCGCCCGAGACGCAGTATATCTTCGGGACGCTCAATGATTGGGCGGGTGGGCTCGGGCTTCCGGGCATCTTCGCGCCTGACGGCGTTGCCTCGCAGTATGTCGTCGGCACCGCCGAGCTGGTCGCGAGCCTGCTCCTGCTCGCGAGCCTCGCACCGAAATTTCGCGGGATCCGTCCCGTCGGTGCGCTGCTGGCGCTCGGCGTGATCTCCGGCGCGATCTTCTTCCACCTATTCACCCCGCTCGGTGTGTCGGTGCTCAATACTGACGGCACGCGGGATGGCGGGCTGCTGTTCGCGATGGCCTGCGGTGTCTGGGCTTCCGCCGCGATGTTGCTCTGGATCGATCGTGATCGCGTTCGTGCGCTGATCCCGGGGTCCGCGGCGCGCCGCGCCACCGCCTGATCAGCGGCATCTATGTCGGCGCCGCTGATGCTGCTCATCTCCGCGTTGTGCGGCGTCGCCTTTGGCTACGCCGCACAACGCGGAAGCCTTTGCGTTGTGAGCGGCATCGAGGCACTGCTTGAAGGCAAGTCGCCTCGCGTTTTTCTATCGTTCCTGCGTTGCAGCGTCTGGGTGATCGCGGTCACGCTGCCGCTTGCCTGGTTGATCAACGGAGAGCAGCTCGACGTCATCGCCGCCCCTGGATTGATCACAGTCGCCGGCGGACTCCTGTTCGGCGTCGGCGCGGCAATCAACGGCGGCTGCTCGTTTGGCACCTTGATAAGGCTCGGAGGCGGCGATGCGAGTTTTATAGCGACGCTCGCTGGCCTGGCTTTCGGCTATCTCCTTCAGCGGCACGCACCGGCGTTTGACGTTTCGCTCGATGTGGTCGGCCCCAGCCCGCTCGAAACCCCGACACTTGTTGGCGCATTGGCATTGCTTTTGGCTGTCGCCTTCTGCGTTCGGGAACTCATGCTTGAACGACGACGAGGAAGCAGTTTGGGACGTTGGGCGCCCGAGCGTGCCGCGCTCGTCATGGGTGTTGCGGGCGGGGTTCTTTACGCACTTCATGGCTCATGGGCCTACACAATTGCGATCGAGCGCGGCTTGGCCCACATGCGTGCCGGTGGCATACCCGACCTAGACCTTGCATTGATCTTCATTGCCTGCCTGATCGGCGCCGCGCTCGGTGCGCGCCGGCTCGATCGCTTCCGAATTCAGTTGAACGCCCGCGACGTACCCAAGCATCTGCTTGGCGGCACGATAATGGGGGTCGCCGCCGCGCTGATCCCCGGCGGTAATGATGTTCTAGTCCTACATTCGCTGCCCGCGCTTTCGCCGCATGCGCCGGTGGCCTATCTGACGCTCGTTGTCGGCGCCGCCGGTGCGTTGGCCCTTTCGTCGCGACTTAGGCGGCGCGCGGCGATGTAATGGTGTGGGCATGCTCAACCGAAAGACTATGCGCGGTCGCCAGGCAGCGATGAGCCGAGACCGGTGAGTCCGCCGGGTCGGTGGAGATAGCGGTTAGCCTTCCGCAACGAGTATTCCGGCAGCTACCTCGTGAAGGATGTCGAGCGGATCGAGGGGCGTTGTCCTGAGGGAGTTTCTCAAATAGCGCGAAGGCACGCCATCGGCTCAAGCTGCTTGTGTAAGAGTGCTCCCAGCAAATAAGCCTACCGACGATGCCCCACGGGGCGTGGTGTGCTTCAAGCGTCGAGCCGTCACCCTGTGCCCGGAGCAACCGCTCGCCATCGGTTGGAACCAGCTTGCGATGGAGAAGCGGCGTCGCGCCTGCGCGCACTAAATATTGCGTGTTGAACAGGCTGTTTCCGAGACGTTCATGCGCGCCAAAGATACCAGCATGCCGCTCGCATCCATAAGCGCCTGGACGGGCTCAAGCCGTGAATCGCTTCGCCGAAACGCTCGGGAGAGGAGAATGCGGTGTAGCGCCGTCGTCCCTTCAGCCTGCCACATTGCGGCTCCAGTTGCGACATCGAACCGGAGCGGGTAGCCGTCGATGAAGCTTTCGCCATACGCGGCCAGCGCGATGCTGGACGCCGCAAGAGACTGGGCACGCGGGAGCAGGTCCCGCATCCCCGCATCGATCGATAATGACATCGGTGCGGCCTGAACGATCGCGACCCGCAGACCGGCTACCGCAATCCACGTAGTTCTCGGCTCATCACGTCAGATCCAGCGGCTCGCTCACGATCCTGCGACATAAGGTTGCCAGCGCCTTACGGTCGCGGACATCCGCCACCACTGGGGAATGTACCATCACGTGGCAGTCGATCGCCGCGCCACCGCTGACCTCGAGCAAATGTGGCCAGAACTCCTTGTCGCCATCCCAACTGAAACGGGCGAGTTCTCCAACTCGCCATGCTCGGCCACGGGGCCGGTAAAGGATGGAGACTGGCTGGACGCGCCCCTCTCCCGCCGCCGCGAACAGCGTCGGACGAAAAGGCAGGACTTCGGCGCCGTTCCCGGTGGTGCCTTCGGGGAATAGGATGACCGGGCCACGCACCAGCGCCGCCGACACCGCCGCGACCTGCTGGACCACCGAGGATCGCTCACCGCGACGGACAAAGACCGTACCGTTGAGCCGGGCCAGCAACCCAAGCAGCGGCCAGTTGCTAACTTCGGACTTCGCGATAAATGCCATTGGCCGCAGTGATCCCAATGCGAGGATATCCGTCCAGCTGATGTGGTTGGCAACGATGAGAGCGTTGGGGTCGAGGTCACCCGTACGATAGACCCGGATACGCAGACCCCAAAGCAGCAAGCGCTGAAAAAGCATGCCCAGAAGCGACGGTCGGCCAGGCGCGGCACTCTCGCTGAGCAACCGCGGCGGAAGCAAAATGAACAATGCAGCGCCAAGGACAAGAAACAGGCGCGCGCGCCGCGCCATTCGTCGCCATCTAACTCCGTCAGAGACCGAAGACAGATTGCTGGGCGGGACAGGCACTACGGTCGAGCTCAATTAAGTGGTCCCCTTCCTCCCGCCATAAAGCTTAGCTGAGCATGGGTAAAGTCGGCCGCCAGAAACGCCGCCAGACCGTTGGCGCGTGCGCCGCCGCGCCGATAGATCGCGTTCACGAACACACTTAGGCCCCCGTGCTGCGGATGGTGAGCGCGTTGTCGGTCTACCAAGCGGGCTGGACGGCGGTGCGACGCTGATCATTGAAAAGGTCCTTACCAGTCTGGATGTTGTCACAAAATCATCGCTGTCTATAGTTCGGCTCCGCGGCCGTCCACCTATGCCATCATATGTATGGCGCAGCGTGCATGTTGTCGCGGCCAGCAATTTTATCCTAGCGCGCATCCTGAGTGCGCGTAACTTCGGTTTTCAGGTTCGCGCGAGATACGTCCCATGGAGATGCACCAAATTCGCTATTTTCTTGCGGTTGCCCGCACTCTGAACTTCACGCGCGCTGCTGAGGAATGCAATGTCACTCAGCCGTCACTAACCCGCGCGGTGCAGAAGCTGGAAGATGAACTGGGCGGGCTGCTGTTTCGTCGCGAACGCGCTCTGACCCATTTGACTGACCTGGGAAGGCAAATGCTACCCTTACTTGAACAGACCTATAAGGCGGCTCAGGCCGCAAAAGCTTTGGCCAAAGGGATTGGCAAGGCACAGGTGGCACCGCTTCATCTCGGCATCGCATCGTCAGTCGAATCGAACGAATTGCATGCGGTGTTGGCGGAGGTCGCATGTGGGCTCAACGGCTTCGAGCTGTCCACGTCGGAAGGAAGCTCAGCGGAGTTGCTTGAACTGGCGTTTAAAGGTGACCTGGATCTTATCGTGATAGAGGCGCCCCCCGACGTGCACGACAGGCTCGATCCGTGGCCGCTTTTCGAACAGCATTACCATATGGTTGCGCGGGGTGATCACCGCCTTTCTGGACGGGATGATGCGTCGTTGTCGGATTTGATAGAAGAGCCCTGGATAGACTGCGGCCAGGACTCGACGGCACGGCTGCGCGCCGTTGCCGGGAACGCGGGCGTCGAGGTCGCCTTTCGGCATAAAGTGTCAGGGCCAAGGCAAGCCGACCGGTTGCTACTCGCGGGTCTCGGAAGCGCACTATTGCCCGTGCCTGCACCGCTCCACGCCGACCTCCGCGCGCTCGCTTTGATGGATGAAGGACTGGTCGCCCCGGTGATCCTGGCGGGTATAGCCGGCCGCCAACGTTCACCCGCGGCCGACGCCTTTGTGCGCGCGGCGCGCGCTCGCAAGTGGCCGGATCGTTAATCGACGGCCACTCGGCATCAACCCAAACCAGCGACTACGGCAATGACATCGTCAGGCTCGGCACGGACGCGAAAATCCGGGTCGGCAAAAGCGAAGCGCACCGTCTGCTCGCGGTCGATCACAAAAGTAGCCGGGACGGGCAGGATCCAACCCGGTCCGCCATAAATGTCGGCGAGATCAAGGCCGCAGGCCCGGTAGCGCTGCTGCAGGTCCGCATCGCAGTGGAAGGCCAGGCCGACCGAAAGCGCGAGCCCGTGATCAATGTCGCACAGGATCGAGGCGTCGGGTCCGATCAGATCGCGAAGCCGCTCCGCGCGGCCGCCGACCTCGCCGGTGATCGTGACAAAACGTCCACCGGCGGCGGCGAGCGCGTCGACGCGTTCGCCCCACGCGCTCAGCTCGCCGTGGCAGAACGGGCACCAGCCGCCGCGATTGAAACTTAGCACGATTGGCCCATCGGAGACCAATTCTGTTAGTGACCGATACCTCCCGAGGGCGTCAGGAATGGCAAAATCGAGGAAACGCTCGCCGACCTTAGGGGCGTTTTCGGCGACCGCGCCCCTGCGCAGCTTGGCGACGAAGGCGTCATAAACCGGTGTCCATTCGGGAGTGGAGTCGCGGCATTCATCGAGCAGTTCGGAAAGGGCGGGTGTGTTTTTCATGAGTGGAAGATGGAAGTTGGGAGCGTAAAAGGGAAGCGCGTTGCTACTATCAGTTTCATACACGGCTGACATGCAAGCGCAGCGTCATCATGCGTGGTGGCTATCAAAAGGATCGTGACCCGGCATTTCCTTTGCATGCGCGCGCGGGGCATTGCAGCGTCACGGCCGATGACAACGGCCGCGACCTGGAGTGCCTGACGTGACTGCGACTGCGACTGACCTTCTCACCAGCGGCCTAATGGCCGTCGCTAACCAGCCGGTGCTGCTGGTCCTGGTGATCGTCGTCGCGACCTTCATCCTCGAGGATGTCGCAACCGTGACGGTGGCCTTGCTCGCTTCGCACATGGTCATTGACGGCACGATCGCGGTGGCCGCGCTCGTTGCAGGCACGATCCTCGGTGACCTTGCCGTCTACTACGTGGCGCGCCGCGCCGCGCATTTTCCCTTGGTGGCGCGCTTCCTTGGCGGGGCTGGTCTGCGTCCAGTCCTCGCCTGGCTCAAGCGACATGCACTCGGGATGGTGCTGATCGCGCGCTTCACCCCGGGCCTTCGCCTACCGGTTTTCGCCGGTGCAGGGTCGTTGGGTGTGCCCGTGCGCGGTTTCGTGATTGTGATCGCGCTTTCGACTCTGGTGTGGACTCCGGCTCTTTACTGGGCGGCAAGCCGCCTTGGCATGTCGGGGCTAGAACGCTACGGTATGCTAAGCTGGGCGCTGCCCGCCGCTCTTATCGCTGTGTTTTTATTGGCGCCACGGATCGTCTCCTGTCTCATTAAGCGCGGCGCTGTCACGGCGGTTCCTGTATGACCGCCGAGCGCGCCAGCTTTCATATGCACCGCGACCTTGGCATCGAGCATATCAGCGCGACCTATCGCCAGCACCGTTTTCCGCCGCACGCCCATCAGGAGTATCTGATTGGGCTGACGATCGCTGGGGTAGAGCACATCATCCAGGACGGCGAGCGCTGGCAGAGCCGAGCGGGCCAGGTGCGCACCATTAACCCTGGGGTGGTCCACGAAGGCGGTTGCGGCGAAGGTGAACCATGGGCCTATGAGGCGCTTTATATTCCTGAAACGCTGATCCTCGAAGCGGTCCTGTCGGTTGGGCGCGTGACCACTGCGCCGCGTCTTTCCGACCCGGTACTCGACGATCACAAACTTGCGGGAGAACTGCGGCTGCTGTTTGCGCTGTTGAAGGCCGAGGACGAGGCGCTGATTAGGGAAGAGGCTTTGACCGGTTTCCTGAGCCGCGTCGCCCGGCACCGTATTCTGCGCGTCGACCGTCCGCTGAACGGGCGCGAGCCACAGGCTGTCGCACGGGCCCGCGACTATCTCGCAGCCAATGCCCGACGGCGCGTTCCGCTCGAAATCCTGGCCACGGTTTCAGGCTTGAGCAAATTTCACCTGTTGCGCGTGTTCAAAGCGCAAACCGGTCTCACCCCGTGGCAGTTCCAAACGCAGATCCGGATCGACCTTGCTCGACGGCTGCTCGCTGCGGGCGAACCCGCGGGGCAAGTCGCGGCCGCTTGTGGGTATGCCGACCAAAGCCACATGACGCGCCGTTTTCGCGAACTCGTGGGCCTAACCCCTGCCGCCTATGCGGCCGACACACGCCGCTCCTTCTTGCCTAGCCGGAGCAATATTCTACAAGATCGGCGGTCAGCGCTGGACGGAGAAACAAGATGATGACCGTTGTTCTCACGCCGCGCGGCCTTCCAGTCACGACATGCTCGGCCGCACTCGCCGATGCGCTGCATTGCTTTGAGGAAGAGGTGCTCGACTACGGCTCACAAGCTGCCGCCTTGTTCGACGCGCTTCCGCTCGACCCGGAATGCGCGCTCGCAACCAGCTATGCAGCGGCGCTACACCTTTTTCGCGGAACGCGCGACGGCCATGACCGGGCAAGCCCGCTCGCGGCCAACGCGCTCAATCTTGCCGCTGGGAGCGTCCGCGAAACGCAACTGACGGTAGCGATCGAGAGGTGGGCGGCTGGCGATGTTGCCAGCGCCACCGCGATCCTGGCCGCATGGGTCAGCCAAGAGCCGACCGATCTGTTCGCGGGCAAACTGCTCCAGCATCTCTTATTCTCAACCGGGAATGTGGCAGCGATGCTGGAGTCGATGACGCCGATCGCTGCCGCCGTCCCGCGCGAACCACGCGTCCTTGGAATGCTGGCCTTCGCGCTTGATCAGACCGGGCTCACACGCGAAGCGGAAGGCGCTGCCAGGGCGGCGCTCGAGATCGCGCCCGACCCATGGGCGCATCATGCGCTCGCGCACGTACTCGATGCCGAAAGGCGGTATGAAGAGGGCCAGGCGTGGATGCGCGCGCACTCCGGGGCGTGGGCAAACTGCACGTCGTTTCTTTACACGCATAATTGGTGGCACGCGGCGCTGTTCCACCTTGCTTTAGGTGACACCGAAGGCGCGCTAGCGCTTTACCATGACCGCATCTGGGCCGTTCGCAAGGATTATGTCCAAGATCAGGTGAATGCCGTCTCATTGTTGGCTCGACTGGAGCTCGCTGGCGTCGACGTTGATGACCGCTGGGAGGATGTGGCAACGTATATCCGACCGCGCCGCGCCGATGCGCTAGATGGCTTTCTCGACCTCCACTACGCCTATGCGCTGGCGCGGTCCGGCGACCGACAGGCGGTCGACGAGTTGCTCGCCGCGCTTGCACATGCGGCTGCCTCTGGTCAGCGCTCTCGCCGTATCGCCCTTGACGCGGCTGACGGGCTGGCTTCTTTCGCTTTCGGCGACCACGTCCGCGCTTCACAGCGCCTCGGCGCAGTCGCGAAGGATTTGCACCTGCTTGGCGGCAGCACTGTCCAGCGCCGGCTGTTCGGCACGATCCTGGACTGCGCCAGAGCGGGTACGCGCCATCTGTTCAAGTGCGCGGCGTAGTGCTGGCTAGAATCCTGACTGCGGCGGCGTTCCTTGTCGGCGGAGGCTGCTCAATGCCGGCCGGCCCGACGGCGACGTCCGATGAGATTGCCGGATTGGAGCGCGGCTATTTCGCGCTGCCGGGCGGCACGGCATCGAAGGTTAGCTATCTGCGCGCCGGCGATCCTGATGGCCGACGCGTCATTTTCGTGCACGGTTCGCCGGGAGAGGCGGGCGGCTGGGCTGACTATCTGCTGCATGTCCCACCAGGTTTTGAGTATATCGCGATCGACCGGCCCGGGTTCGGCGCATCGAACCCCGATGATGCGGAGCCGTCTCTGAAGCGCCAGGCCGCCGCGCTCGCGCCGCTCCTGCAACAACGATCGGGCAAATGGCCAATACTGGTCGGCCATTCGCTCGGCGGGCCGATCATCGCCCGCGCGGCCGCTGACCTGTCAGGGCGGATCGATGCGTTGCTGATCCTTGCCGGATCACTCGATCCGGAACTGGAACGCGTACATCCAATGCAGCCGGTCGGCGAATGGTGGGGGGTGCGGAATATGCTGCCGCGTCATTTGCGCAACGCCAATCGCGAACTGCTAACTCTTAAGGGCGAGCTGGATGTCCTCCAACCGAGACTGCAGAAGCTCACGCTGCCAGTGACCATTATCCACGGCACAAGCGATACGCTGGTGCCGGTTGAGAATGTCGCGTTCATGCGCAGGCATTTGGCTGGCACCAAGCCGCTAACGGTAGAGTTATTGCCGGAGCAGGGGCATTTTATACCCTGGGAACGCCGTGATACGATCGAGCGCGCGCTCACGGTGCTGGCGCGCCGATGAGCGCGGCGATGCCTCCGCTCGACCCGGCGCCGCCGCTGTCGCGTTTCGAGTTCTGGTCGCCAGGGTTATTCTATCTACCGGTCTGGGGATGGGCTGTTTGGCTGGCTTTGCGTCATCGCGGGGTCAGGCTTCCCCTAGTTGCCAATCCGGGGTTGCCGGCGAGCGGGCTGGTGGGTGAGTCCAAGAGCCTAGTGCTCGGCAAAGCGGGCGCCGAGGCGAAAAAATGGATCGCCCCGTTTACGACCGTGATGCGCGACGGGCTTGCCCCTTCGGACGCAGCGGCCGACGCGCTTGTGGCGCTTGATCGCGCCGGGCTGGCGCTGCCGGTCGTCGCTAAACCGGATTTGGGGTGCCGCGGGGCGGGCGTCCGCCCGGTCCGGACCAAGATCGAGTTGGCTGACTATCTTGCGGGCTTTCCGCTCGGCCAGACGATCATTCTTCAGCAGCTTGTGGATGTAGAGGGAGAGGCCGGCGTGTTCTATGTGCGTGAGCCGGGGACGGAGCACGGGCAGATCTTTTCGCTCACGCTCAAGCATTTTCCGCATGTCACGGGCGATGGCTTATCAACGCTTCGTGAGCTTATCAGCCGCGATCCGCGCGCCGGCCAGCTCCCGCATCTCTACCTGCCTCGACATAAGGCGCGACTTGACCAGATTGTACCGGACGGCGAGCGTGTCCGGCTCGCTTTTGCCGGTAGTCATAGCCGCGGCGCGATTTTCCGCGATGGTTCGCGCCATATCACCGAGGCGCTCGAGAGGCGGTTCGACGCGATCGCGCGCGATATTCCTGAATTCTGGTTCGGTCGCTTTGATGTTCGCTTTGCCGATTTCGAAGCATTCCGGCGCGGCGAGGATTTCACGATCGTCGAAGTCAACGGCGCGGGTGCCGAAGCGACGCACATATGGGATAGCCGCATGCGCCTTCGCGATGCATACCGCACCCTGTTCCGCCAGTTTGGCATGCTCTGGGCGATCGGCGCGGCCAATCGGCGCCGTGGATTTCGGCCCGAGCCGTGGCGAACATTTCTGGAGCGCTGGATGGCAGAGCGGCGCCTCATCAGCATTTACCCTCCAACTGCATGATCGAGCCGCCACCTCAGGATTTTGACCGCACACGCTGGAAAGACGCCCGCTGGTCGCGCTGGTCGTTTCGCAACACTGCTCACTTCCTCCCCACATGCGCAGTCGCCGCCTCCCCGAATCCGCGCCCGCTGCAGTTAGGCACCCCGTGGCGACCTGAAGGCTTCGAGACCTTTCTCGCCGAGACGCACGCAACAAGCGCAATCCTCCTCACCGGTGGCGCAGTGTCGGCCGAGCACCCTGCCGGCGCGGCGTCCGATCCGCGCCCCCATATGCTGTTCTCGATCACGAAGTCCGTGGTCGGCCTGGTCGCGCGCATGCTGATAGTTCAAGGCGAAGTCGACGCCGAACGTAGGGTCAGTGACTATCTAGCTGATCTCGCCGGCACGGCGTTTGGTGACGCGACGCTGGCGGGGCTGTTGGACATGGAGGACGGTGTCGCTTTCGATGAAACCTATGCCGATCCGGCGGCCGATATCCACACTTATTCGCGCGGATATTGGGGCGATGCGAACGGCGGCGCGCGCGGCCAACTCGCCGCGCTGCCGCGCCGCCCAACCGTGACCGGCTTCTCCTACCGCACTCCGGTAGCCGATGTCGTCGGTGCCGTGCTGACCGCCAGCACAGGAGTGCGCTTGTCGACGCTGGTCGAAACCTTGTTGTGGAACCCAATGGGAGCGGCGCACGACGCGCATTTCCTGCTTGATACCGACGGCGTTGAAATCGCCGGGGCAGGTCTCAACGCCGCGCCCGCGGACTTGGCGCGGCTTGCATTGCTGTTGCTTGATCGCGGCGCCTGGAACGGCCGCCAAGTGCTGGCTGAACGCGTAGCTGACGCGCTGTTCGAGGGAGGAGACATGGACGCCTTCGCGCGCGGCTATAGCGGCCGGCCCGGATGGTCGTATCGCGACCTTTGGTGGCACATGGGCGGTGAGCGACTGGCGGCCCTTGGTGTCCACGGTCAGCGCCTGATCATAGATCGCAAGTCAAATTTTGTGCTGGTCCGCACCGGCGCCCAGCCGGAGCCGGACAACCGACCGATCGATCCCGCTCACGATTCAATCTTAGTAGCCATTGAAGACCGGCGGACCGGACAACATTGAACCGAGAAAGGAGCTTGGGTTCAATGAGCCATGTCGATCCCGATCGCGAGCGTATCGCTGCGCTTCAATCCATCACCCGCGATGCTACGATACGAATGCTCGACCTCAGTCAAATCAGTGGCTTCAAATCGGACAACGAGGTTCTCGATCATATGCGCGGATTCCCGAATTATGCCGTGACGATGGGTCGCTCTTTGAAAGGTAACTATATGTCCGCCCTGTTCAGCCCGTTCGACCTTGGCCCGGTGCCGCTCACCAATCGCATCGTCGCCTCGCCGATGTGTCAATATTCCGCCGACGATGGCTCGGCCACGGACTGGCATCACCAGCATTTGCCCAGCTACGGCATGAGCGGTGCTGCGCTCGTGATGACCGAGGCTACGCATGTCGAGCGGAGGGGGCGGATCACTCACGGCTGTCTGGGGCTGTACTCCGACACCAATGAGCGCTTGGAAAAGTGATGACGGCAGCGCGCAGATTCGCGCCTGAGGGCACGCGTTTCGGTGTCCAGCTTGCACATTCCGGCCGCAAGGGATCCGCTGCGCGCCCGTGGGAGGGCGGCAAGCCGCTGCGCACCGATCAGGACCCCTGGGCCACTGTCGCACCGTCGGCCATTCCGTTCACGGAAGGCTGGGCAACCCCCGAAGCGCTGGACGAAGCGGGGATCGAACGCGTTATCGCCGCCCTCGTGCAGGCCGCCGAACGCGCCGCGCGGATCGGCTTCGACGTGGTCGAGCCTCATGCCGGCCATGGCTATCTGTTGCACCAGTTTCTGTAGCCGCTGTCGAACCAGCGCGATGACCGCTGGGGCGGCACCACCGAGAGCCAGGCGCGGTTTCTGCCGATAATCGCCCAACAGGTGCGCGCCGCACTCCTCCGAGGTATCGCACTCGGGGTCCGCCTGACCACCACCGACTGGGCAGACGGCGGCGTCGATACCGGTGATGCCGTCGAAGTTGCACGCCAGCTGAGGGCGCTTGGGGTCGACTATATCTGCGCGACCGGAGGTTTTGTCATTCCGCCGTCGGGCATTCCGTTTGGGCCTGGCTATCAGGTGCACCTTGCGGAACGGATCAAGCGCGAGTCGGGAATCGCCACCCGCGCGGTCGGCGGCATTTCAGATCCGCCCCAGGCCGAGGCGATCATCGCTGATGGTAAGGCCGATATGGTGGCGCTCGCCACCACTTTCCTTGCCGATCCGCGCTGGGCGTGGCGTGCCGCCGACGCGCTTGGCGCGACCATTGCTTATCCTGGCCCCTATGCCCGCGCCAAAGGCGTGTGCAACGTCGCATAGCAAGAAGGCGTTCCAACCATGCTGCTCACCTCTACCCCTGCGCGTCTCATCGCGATGACCGGCCTTACCAACCTGGCCTTCTGGCTGCTTTGGCCGGCCGCGATCGTGCGCGTCGCCGGTCTGGGCTGGGGACCGGCGGCAACCGGGCTGTTCGGGTCGATCGCGCCGCTGGCCATGTTCGCCGCCTTGCCGCTGGCATCGCGCCTGGTTGCCATCGCCGGACCAAGGATCGTCACGTCATTGGCCATCTCTCTATTGTCTGCCGCAGCAATCGGGTCCGCACTACTGCCCGGCGGCGCGCTGAAATGGCTCTGGACTGGCTTGCTGGGTGCTGGAACGGGGCTACGTTGGATTGCAGAGGACTTCTGGATCGCCGATGCCGTGCCACCGGAGCGCAGTGGGCGCATCCTCTCGGTTGGCGAAACTGTCGTCGGCCTGGGATTGCCGCCGGACCTACGCTGGCATCGGCAGCGGGCGGCAATGTGATGGCCCTTGGGCTTGCGGCTGCCGCCATGTCATTGGTATGCGGGCTGCTCATCGCTGGCGTGAATGAACCAGATCACAAGCCTGGAACACCCCCCGGCGGCATGGATGAGGCTACCCGGTTTGCTGGCCTTCCGCTCTGTGCCGCGGCATTGCTGCTAGCGGCAGCGCTGCTCGGCGGCATCAACGAAACCGGCGTTGCCGGTGTCGCACCACTGCTGTCCATCGCTGGCGATGGGAGCCAGCCATTGTTTGCTGCGGCCGCAGTTGGGCTTGGCAGCTTCGCCGCACAATATGGACTGGGCGCGGCGGCCGATCGCTTGGGTGGTTGCAAAGTGCTGATGGCCTGCGCAGCGCTGCTCGCCGCCGCACTGTCCGCGATCGCCATCGCACCGACGACGCTGCCGGTCGCGTCCTTCATCATCGGCGGCGCGGGCGGCGGGATTTATAGGCGTCACCTCAAGCTTTGTTCGCCAGACAACGATTTCTCGGACATAAGCGGAACATGGGCTACGCTACACGCTTCAACCGCGCCATTGGCTCGTTGAGTGGGTGGAATTCACCTGCTGGAAGTCGCCTGGCCTGCTCCCAGAGGTAATCGCCGGTCAGACTGATGTGCGCCCAGCCCATCGGAGAAAGGTGCGCAAGCAGTGCCGCATCGAACGTCGTGCCGACAGCGTTGAGGTGCTGGGCGGCCCGGTCGAGATAGACCGTGTTCCAGTAGGAAATCGCCGCAATCAGCAGGTTCAGCCCAGATGCGCGAAATTCCTGATTTTCCAGCGAGCGATCGGTGAACCGACCCTGCCGGTTGGTATAGATGGCGGCGGCAAGCGTGTGCCTCGCCTCGCCTTTGTTGAGACCGGCCTGACAGGCACGTCGCAGTTCCGGTTGTTCAAGCCAATCGAGCGTGAACAAAGTGCGCTCGATACGGCCCAGTTCAGCCAATGCAAAATCCAGCCTGTTCTGGCGTTTGTAGGCGGCAAGTTTTCGCAAGATTACTGACGGCGCCACCGTGCCATCCTTGATTGAGGCGACAATCCTGACGATGTCATCCCAATCGGCCTCGATCGCTGCCGTTTTGATGGTGCGGCCCATCAGATTTTCGATGCCCTTGTATGTCGATGGCGCAGCGATCGAACCCAGCTTGCGGTCGCCAATATCGCGCAGCCGGGGCGCGAAGCGGAACCCGAGTAGGTGGCAGAGTGCGAAAACATGATCGGTGGCGCCGCCGGTATCGGTATAGTGCTCATGCAACGGAAGGTTGCCGGCGCCCAGGACAAGCCCGTCGAGCACGTAAGGCGCTTCACCTGCCGTCGCGGACATGATCCGTGATCCGAATGATGCGAAGTGATCGGAAAGGTGAGAATAGATTTTCACGCCAGGTTCGGCGCCATATTTGGCATTGACGTCCGCCGCCCCTGAACGGCTCCGCCCCGACCGGAAGAACTGGCCATCGGACGACGAACTGGTGCCAGCGCCCCAATGCCGCGCGAAGGGTAATTCGTGATGGGCTGAGATGATCATGGCCAGCGCGGCCTGATAGTTCTCGGGTGAAAGATACCAGTTGTGGGTCCATGCGAGTTGGGCATAGCTGACGCCTTCGCTGGCATTGGCCATCCGCTCCAGCCCGAGGTTGGTGCCATCAGCCAGAATTGCGGCGAGTACCGTGCTGGGGTTGTCGTGCTCCTTGCCTGAGCGCAGGTCACGGAATGCGTTCAAAAAACCAGTGCGTTCGGCGACTTCAAGCAGCAGCTCGGTGATGCGCACGCGGGGAAGCAGGGTATCGAGCTTGCGATCGAGGGCTTCAGCTTCCGGTGGGGTGACAGGCGGCATTTGCTGAAGCTTGAGCCGGTCTCGTTCGAGCGACACTCCCTCAAGCTTGTTTGTTTTCAACTGCTTGGCAAATCGGCGCAGCCGCCAGTCAAGATTTCGTGCCCGGTCAGCGAGGTAGGATGCAGCATTTGAATCGAACGGAAGCACATCCGCCACTTTGGCGGCGTCGCGCCGACCCAGCAAATAGGCATCGAAGCGCTGATAGTTGCGGGTTCCCTCGATCCATACATCACCGGCGCGCAAACGATCACGCAAGGTTGCCATGATCGCAATTTCATAACGTCGGCGGTCGATACGGCCGCTTTCGGTGATGAGACGCTTCCACTGCCGATTGGGGAATGGCAGTGGAACGCCATCGGGAAGGTCGCGCGACTTTCGTGTGTTCGCATCGCGAATGACATCGATGGCTTTGATCAGTGCCGTCCCTGTTCCAGACGCCTTGAAGGTGAAGGCGTCCAGAAATGCCGGGCTGAAACGCCGTAGCGTGGCGTAACGCTCGGTTGCCGTTACCAGTGCGTCCTCGCCGGCAAGATCAGCAAGGGCATCTACTTGGGCCTTTGCCGCAACAAGCCGGTGCCAGCCCACCGCTTCGTCAATCAATTCGAGCGGATCGCCGCCATTCTGGACAGCCTCATCAAGTGCTGTAATCGTGGCGCCAAACAGCCGCATGAGTTGCCCCACCGACTGAATACTATCTTGGTAGCGACGCTCGCGCCCACGCCGCGCGCGCGTGAACATGCCGCCGATAAGTCGGTCAAACATTTGGATCGCGGCATCGGCAAGTCTGGCCTCAAGGTCGATCACTGCGGCCGTCAACGTCGCCCGCCTGCGATTGACGCTGTAATCCGAAAGCAGGAATGCCGGTGCCACGCCGCCCTCGCGGACAAATTGGGCAAAGCGGAATTCCGGAATGGCGCCCCCAACTACCGGGTGGATACCTATGCCGCGAACATAGCGCAGGCGCTCAAGCAAGCCATTGATATTGGCCGCAGTCGGGGCTTCTTCGAAATTACGCAACCACGCCAGCGGTGTCATGCCGAAATCCGGGTTGTTGATTACGAGTTCGTCTAGCCGTGTCAGTTCAGCAGAGCTGAGGCCTTCGACGATTGCGGCTGCGGCAGCTTTGCGTGCGCGTGCCCGGCCAGCAAGACCGGCGCGTTCCAGTGTGTCGCCTGACGGAAGAATGAACCGCTCACCCTTCAGGCCAACCATGAGGGCGCGAACAATCGGTTCACCTCTGTCTGTATACTCGGCGGCTTGCGCGGCAAGATTCAGGGCAAGTGCCAGGTCGCCGCGTCGAAACGGGCGTATGCCAAGATAACGCGCCACGAGATCGGCATGATCGGTACGGGTTTGCGCGCGCTGACCATATGCAGAGAAGGAGGAAGGATCGACGAATAACTGTGCCGCGAGGTACTGAAGAATGACGTCGGGAAGCCCGATCTCGGGTTGCAGACCAAAGCCGGGATGTCGCATCAAAGCGATTTGTGCAGCCAGACCGAGGCGATTTGCTGGACCATAGCGGCGCCCAACCAATTCAACATCTTCCGCAGAAAGGGTATAATGCCCAATGATCGCGGTTTCTTGGACAGGAGGATCGAACAGGCGCCGGCGCTCGTCTCCGGTCAGAAGTCGGCGTCGTGCCATTTTGCTCTCCCGCTGAGGCGAATTACAAAATTGACACCAAAGCGGCTTGCACTGGAGGGAGGCCATTCGTTGCCGGTTGATCCCCGAGCAATCACCCGGCGCAGCAAGACAGTTTGGCGACATCCTTATCAAACGTTTGGGCCGCCAGTTTGAGGCCTTCCACAGTGGTCAGGTAAGGAAATATCGTTGCACCCAATTCCAGGGTGGTCATGCCGTGTTTGATCGCCAGCACCAGTGTCTGGATCGAATCCGCGCCTTCGGGTGCCATGATCTGGCCGCCCAGCAAACGGTCGTTCGCCTTGTCGGCAATCAGTTTGATGAGACCCCGCGTATCGCGTGCTGCCAGTGCCCTTGGCACAGCATCGAGCGGGAGCAGCGAAACCTTGATGTCCAGGCCTTGCGCCCGTGCTGTCGTTTCAGTGAGGCCGGCGCTGGCGACTTGCGGGTCGGTGAAGACGACGGATGGCATGGAGGAATTGTCGTAGCGGTATTGGTTGCCCGTCACCGCGTTGCGCGCGGCCAGTTTTGCGCCATAGGCGGCCATGTAGACGAACTGGTCCCGTCCCGTTACATCGCCCGCCGCGTAAATGCCTGGAACCGACGTTTCGAGGTGGTCATCGACGACGATTCCACCATTACGGGCAAGCACTATGCCGCGCTCCTCCAGCCCAAGCCCGTCGCTATTGGGTCGGCGTCCGGTGGCGATGAGCACCTGTTCCGCCGCGACGGTGTCACAATGCCCCTCGCAGGTCAATTCGACCCCGCTCTGTGTTTGGGCGATACGCTGATAGCCGACACCTGCGCAAACCCGCACGCCCTCGGCTTCCAAATAGTTTTTCAGCGCGGCACTCACTTCCGGGTCCATTTCGGGGAGCAGGCGGCTTCGGCAGCAGATGGTGACATCAACGCCCAGACGCGAAAACATCTGTCCCAGTTCTACCCCGATCACCCCGCCACCGATCACCAGCAGCGATTTGGGCAAGCGATCCAGCGCCAGCGCCGATGTGCTGGTTAGGTAGGGCACGCTGTCCATCCCCGGAATCGGCGGCACGGCGGCGTGCGCACCCATCGCCAATATGACCTTGCCGACCTTCATGGGCGCATCGCCGACAATCAGCGCACCATCGGCAAAGCGTGCCTTGCCCTCGATATAGCTCACACCTTCATAGGCGGGCAGCAGATCGACATATTTTTTTTGGCGCAGCGTCGTGACAAGATCGTCCTTCGACGCCGCCAATACGGACCAGTCATCCATCTGGACAGCGCCCCCAAGGCCGGGAAAGCGCGCGGCGGCAAGCCCACCATGCACCGCTTCGGCGGCGCGGATCAGCGTCTTGGAAGGAACGCAGCCAACATTGACACAGGTGCCGCCAATCGTGCCGTGACCGACGAGCGCCACTTTCGCGCCCAGATCGGCAGCGGCGATCGCGGCGGAGAACCCGGCAGAACCCGCGCCGATGACGGCAACGTCAAATCCTTCCTGCCCGGGGCGGTTGCAACAGTCGTTCATTGCTTATCGCTTTCTTGAGGCGCTGGCGGCGCCCCGCTCAGTTTTGAATAGCGCGCGCCGGATAACCCGCGTTGGTTGATGCAGCGGCAATCGCAGCAGCATTGGTGCGGCGCGGGTTATAGGTTGCGCGCGCGGTCTTGGCTGCGAAATCGACCGTGACCGCCGTTACCCCGGCGACGCCTTCCATCGCCTTCTTCACGGTGATCGGGCAGGTGGCGCAGGTCATGTTCTCTATGGCAAAGGTGGTTTGCTTCTGAGCGGTTGCGGTAGCCGCGGGGCGATCTTGCGCCGTGCCACTAACTGCATAGGCGACCCCGCCGCCAGCCATAGCCAGCACGGCCATAGCGATACATACTGTCTTTTTCATGGGTATTTCCTTTCAATAGAACCAGGGTGCCCACCAGTCGATGGTGAGCGCCAGGATGGCGACGGCAAGGCCCAGCCACAGCACCGCCTTGGTGGTCCAAGCCGATTGTGGACGAGCGCAGTAGGAACCGTCTTCACAGGGCGGTTTCGGCTTGAAATAGACATGCCAGAAGCCGTAGCCGAGCAGCGCGAGCGTTACGCCTGCGACATAGGGCTTGTAAGGTTCGAGCGCCGTCAGGTTGGCGATCCACGCGCCGGAAATTCCGAGCATAACCAACAGTAGCGGGACGACGCAGCAAGCCGAGGCGAGCCCCGCGCCGATCAATGCGCCCGCCGCAACCCAGTTTGCCTGCTTCGGCTCGTGGTTTTCGGTGAGGGCTGGCTGTCCCGCTTCCGGCGTTGAGACCATGGCTTGAATCCCTTGTTCCAACTGAGTGATTCGCAATGTAGGCTCTGTAGCCACTACAGACTCAAGAGGTATTTTCATGGAGCAACAGGTCGGCATCTTGCGTGCCCAGCTTGCCCGGAAAACAGGCTGCAATCTCGAAACCATCCGCTATTACGAGAAGGTGGGATTGCTGCCGGGGCCGCCTCGCAGTTCCAACGGCTACCGCGTCTATTCGCCGGAACTGGTGCAAAGGTTGCAGTTCATCCTGCGCGCGCGCGACCTTGGCTATGCAATGGATGAGATACGGTCATTGTTGTCGCTCACCGATACCGGTGCACAAACCTGCGCGGAGGTTATGGCGAGAACCGAACTCCACCTTGAAGATGTCCGCCGCCGCATTGCAGATTTGCAGAAGATAGAGGTGACGCTGGCGACCACGTTAGCCAGATGCACTGGAGATGACGTTGCCGAATGTCCCATCCTGGAAGCACTCCAGTTTTTACCCCATCAAGGCAATTGACGCCATCTTTGAGGGATTTGATTTTGTGATGTCAGCTTGGAGTATAGCCTAACCGGACGTCAGGATGCAGCGGCGGTTTCTGTCAGGATAGGGTTATGGCAAGCATTTATTGACGCATGTTCCGCCGTGTCATAGAATTCAACCTGACATTTTGACCGGAGGCGGCGATGAAAGGCCAGAGGATCGGTTACGTCCGGGTGAGCACATTCGATCAGAATGTCGATCGCCAGTTGGACGGGCAGTCGCTCGACCGGATTTTCACCGACAAGGCATCGGGCAAGGACATCAACCGCCCCGAACTCGATGCCATGCTCGCCTTCGCCCGCGAGGGTGACACCGTCGTGGTCCACAGCATGGATCGATTGGCGCGTAATCTCGACGATCTGCGCAAACTGGTTCAGTCCCTCACCAAAAGAGGCGTCCGGATCGAGTTCGTGAAGGAAAGCCTGGCCTTCTCGGGCGAGGATTCCCCGATGGCCAACCTGATGCTCTCGGTCATGGGTGCGTTCGCCGAATTCGAGCGCGCCCTGATCCGGGAGCGGCAGCGCGAAGGCATTGCGGTCGCCAGACAACGCGGTGCTTATCGCGGGCGGAAACGTTCCCTCTCCGACGAAATGGTCGCCGAGCTGCACCGCCGTGTTGATGACGGCGAGCGCAAGGCCGTCATCGCCCGTGACCTGGGGATCAGTCGCGAAACCCTCTACCAGTATCTCCGCGCTGCCACCTGAGCCGGTTTCACCCAGCCTCGCTCACCCTTAGGCTTGTCTGATTGATACGACCAATGTCACGTCTCTTGAATTGCTTGAATCATATCAATGAGGATTGGAGGTCTCCTTCGTCAAACGAATGGCAAGAGCGCGACCGATTGCCGCTGCGGCGACTGGCTGGACGGCGCTTGGCGGAAATGGTGCAACCGAACTAGCATTGATCTCGCAAAGCGCATAGGAGCCATCGCTGATGGCTTCACCAGGGCGAAATAGGAAGTCGGCGTCCCAAAGAAGCGGAAGATCGTGGTCGGCGATCGACAGCAACCTTTGCATCTCTGGAATCCAGCGATCCTCCATCGCTTTCCGTAAGGCTGCGAAGCGCGTCACCTCCGGTCCGAACATGGCGCGGCCCATCGGCTGTGGGGTTGACGACGTTGTATCAATGGCCGTTGGCGTCATCAGCGCAGTGATCAGGTTGTGCCCAAAGCCAACCACTCGGTGCCCGCACACGTAGCAGCGGACCATGCCCTCGGACGACTGCGGCTGATAAGCCTGATCGATCAGCACGCCGCCGTCGTTTAGAAACGGCACCCACCTTTCCAAGCACTCGGCTAGGCTGATGCGCTCCGATTTGCTTCCTTGGCGGGCCTCTTGAACTTTCACCGACGTTTTCAAAGCCGGAGCGTTTCCCGCTTCGTCTAGTTGGACACGCCATACATTCCTGCCGCCGTTGCCGTAGTTCGGCTTCAGCACGCGCGGGCCTGCGGCAAGATGTTCGGGGAAACGAGCGCGAAGGCCTTCAGCGTCCACGTATCGATCGACATCGCTGCCCCATTCCATGGATCGCGTTGTGTAGAGCACTTCCTTGACGCCGATTTTGGCGATCACGTCAGGATGCGCGCTGACGACAACGCCGCACGCCGCGACTTCGCGCAGCATCGGGTCGAGCACCGAGCGGTCGCCTGAAATGTCCAACGGATTCACCCAGACCAGCACCGCGTCGAACGACAGCAACTCGTCACGAATGTCGCGAACCGCTTCGTCTCTGTACAGTACAGGCCTTGTGGTCGCCCCGAACGACCGCAAGGCTTGAACGATCGGCCACTGCCGAGCTTCATGAAAGCGATGCGTCCACTCGGCCGCTTGTCCGCGCCAAAGAAGAGCGATGTTCGGGCCGGATGTCACTGTTGCATCTCCCATCGGACCTGCCCCCTTTGTGGTCGCCAACTCAGGTGTCGCGCAGAAGTGGGTGTTGATCCTCGGCGGACGGGTCAGCCGCCGCCGCGCAAAGCCGCGGCATAGCGGCGGTCGACCACTTCCCAGTCGATGTTGCGGAAGAAGGCGTCGACGTATTTGGCGGCGGCGGTGCCGTAATCCATGTGAAAACTATGCTCGTACATATCGAGCGCCAGCAGCGGCACGCCGGCGATTGCGCCGTGCATATGATCCCACGCCCAATGGTTGTGCAGCGAGCGGGTGTGGAGATTGTAGACGAGCACGCACCAACCTGATCCGCCGGCAAGACTCATGCCGGTGCGGCGGAAGTCGGTCTCCCAGCGGTCGAACGAGCCGAACGCCGCGCCCAGCGCGTCGCGGATCGAGCCGGCTGCTTGACCGTTGCCGCCCAGCCCGTCGAAATAGATTTCATGGAGCACGACCGAGCCGGTGCGGTGCAGCTCCTCGCGCTTGAGGCCGCCATAGACCACCGGCGGTAGGTCCGGGTCAGCGAGCGCGGCGGCAAGGCGTGTTTCGATCATATTCAACGCCTTGACCGAGCCGGCATAATTGTTCTCGTGGTGCGATGTGATCAGCCTTTCGGAGAGGCCGTGGAGCCTGGCGGGATCGAACCTGAGCGGCTTGATCTGATGATTGCCGGCGAATGCGAGGACATTCGTCGGCGCTGCGGTCGGCGTCTGCGCCGAGGCTTCGTTCATAGTCATGGCTGCGGCTCCAATGCCAAGAGTTGCGATTGCACTGCGTCGGGAAAATTGGTCGATCGTCACACGTCACTCCCTTCAGATGATCATTACATATGCGGCCCCGAGGACGGAGCAGACGCCGAGCACCGGCAGCATGCCGGCCTTGAACCGGAACATGGCGAGGATCGCACCCACCGCCAGCGCTAACGCGGGCCAGTCGACGGACGTCAGGACTGGGAGATCGATGGCGCCGGCCGCGAACGGCACTTCGCGGACTTGCCCGAACAAGGTGTGAATCCCGAACCAGACTGCCAGATTGAGAATGACACCCACCACTGCGGCGGTGATCGCCGAAAGCGCGGCCGACAATGCGCGGTTGCCGCGCAGGCGTTCGATGAACGGCGCGCCGGCGAAGATCCACAGGAAGCAGGGCAGGAAAGTGACCCAGGTGGTGAGAATCGCGCCCAACGTCGCGGCGATGAGCGGCGGCAGTCCGGTGGCCTCGCGGAAGGCTGCCAGAAAGCCGACGAACTGCGTCACCATGATCAGCGGCCCGGGCGTGGTCTCGGCCATGCCGAGCCCGTCGAGCATCTCGCCGGGCTGGAGCCAGCCATAGGTCTCGACTGCCTCCTGCGCGACATAGGCGAGCACCGCATAGGCGCCGCCGAAGGTCACCACCGCCATCTGGCTGAAGAAGGTGGCGATGCGGCTGAACACGTCGTCGGGGCCGAACGCGAACAGCAGCGCTGCGACCGGCCCGAGCCAGAGCAGCAGCAGGACGCCGGAGATGCGCAGCGACCAAGAGAGGTTCGGCCGGGCATGGTCGGGAAGGCCCTCGCCAAGAGCGGTGTCGCGGTCGTGGACTATCTCAGCGCCGGCGGGACCATGTCCGCCGCCGCCCTTGAATGCGGCGTAACCAGCGCGGCCACCGAAGAAGCCGATCAGCGCGGCGGCAAGCACGATCAGCGGGAAGGGCACGTCGAGCACGAAGATCGCGACGAACGCCAGCGCGGCAAAACCGCGCATGACGTTGTTCTTCAAGGCACGCGAACCCACCCGGACCACCGCCTGTAGCACCACCGCCAGCACGGCGGCCTTCAATCCGAAGAACAATCCCTCGACCAGCGGCACTTCGCCGAGCAGCACATAGACATAGCTGAGCCCTAAAATCGCGAGGAAGCCGGGCAGCACGAATAGCGCGCCCGCGACCAGGCCGCCCTTGGTCTTATGGAGCAACCAGCCAATATAGACAGCTAGCTGTTGCGCTTCAGGGCCGGGCAGCAGCATGCAATAGTTGAGCGCGTGGAGGAACCGCTCCTCGCCGATCCAGCGCTTCTCCTCGACCAGGATGCGATGCATCACCGCTATCTGGCCCGCCGGTCCGCCGAAGCTGAGCAGCGCGACCCTGATCCAGACGCGCACCGCCTCGCCAAAGCTGATGCCGTGCTCGTGCAGCGTCTCGACTGCGATTTCAGCGCGTGCGCTGGCCTCCATCTTTAGTCCTCTTTTCGCCGGGTGAAGTGAGCATAGAATCCGTCGAGCGCGGTCGATCCGCGCGCGATCCGCTCCTCGTCGTCGTCGGTGCCGGCACAGATGCCGGCGATAAGCGCGCTCACTCCCGGAGTTTCCGGGCGCTCGAACCGAGCATCGGCAATATCAAGGTCGTGAACAATTTCGCCGAGCGCCCGCAGCGCGGGGTCGGTCTCGAGACCGGTGCGGAACACCAAGGTCTCGAAGGAGCAGCGGTCGCCTTCGTGGGTGAGCTCAGCGTCCGCCATGTCGAACCTCAGTTCGTCAGGCTCCGGCACATATCCTTTGCCCTCGACGAACTTGAAGCTCGCCTCGGGGTCGATGAAGCGGCGAATGAGCCAGGCGGACGCGATGCGATCGACATGGACATGGCGGCGCGTCACCCAAACGCGGCGCTTTAGCTCCGCCGGGGTCAGCTCGGGCGCACTGGGGCCGCTCACATCGGGATGTTGGTGAGAGCGGCGGTCCGCCTCGGTGATGGCGGCCTGTGCCGCCTGCCGACCATGCGCACCGAAAAAGTCGATCGCGGCGACCTCGTTCAGGCGTTTGCGCAGGCGGCCCACATCCGCCGCCGCGACATACTCGCCCTCACACAGCGCGCGCGCCTCGCGTGCCAACTCCTCATAGTCGGCGTCACGCGCAGCGTCGAACACTCCGCGCAGCTCCGCATCGCCCATGCCGCCGACAAGGCGCGCTTCGAGGATCAGCGCCTCGCCGCCATTTTCGGTGATCTCGCGATGCAGTTCTTCGAACAGCGCGCGCGTGTCCTCGCGATTGGGGAGCGCATGGACGGCGTTCTTGAGCGGCGCGGCCCCGATCGCCTGCAAACGCCGCCAGACCTTCACCCGCAAATAGGCAGGCTTAGCCGGAAGCTGCGGGATCAGGAGCAACCAAGGGGAAGCTTGTGTGTTTGTCATAGTTGTATCGTCACTAGCCTACAAGTGTAAGGGTTGCATCACAAGCCTCATGAGCATAGGACTGCTTATCCCGAAGAAAGAAACCGGAGCGCAATGTCGCGGCTCGCCGGCGGCGCGCTCGCATGACGTGAGGCTTTCCGTGTCGAGTGCGCTGATGAAGGATCAATTATGCTGAAAAAGACCATCGCCTTGGGATTCGCCAGCCTCCTGCTGGCAAGCCCGGCATGGGCAGCGCCGGACTGGTCGGCTGTCGACCGGGCGATAGGACGAGCGGGGGCCGAACAGCCGGGGGGCGTTTACCGCTACAGCTTCCCGCGTTCGGACCTGAGCGTCACGCTGGATGGGGTGACGATCAAGCCCTCCCTCGCGCTCGGTTCCTGGGCGGCGTTTCAGCCGATGGGCGACGAGGCGATGGTGATGGGCGATCTCGTGCTGACCCACGACGAGGTGAACCCCGTTTTGAGCCGCCTGCTCGCAAGCGGTTTTACGATCACCGCGCTCCACAATCACCTGCTCCGCTCTTCGCCTGCGACCATGTACATGCACATTGCCGGCCACGGCGACCCGGTGAAGCTCGCGGCCGCGCTCCGGCAAGCGCTATCAGCCAGTCGGACCCCGCTCGCCGCGCCGCAATCGCCTTCGGCCAGCGCAGCCGCATCGCGGCTCGACCTCGATGTGGCCGCGCTCAACCGGTTGATGGGCGGTGAGGGCAAGACGGCCGGTGGCATCCTCCAATACAGCTTTCCGCGCGCCGAGCGGCTGATGGACGGCGATATGGAGACTCCGCCGACGATGGGCACGGCGACCGCGATCAACTTTCAGCCAACCGGGGACGGCCGAGCCGCCATCACCGGCGATTTCGTACTTGTCGCAAACGAGGTCGATCCGGTCCTGCGCGTGCTGCGGACGAACGGGATCGAGGTCACGGCGCTGCATAATCATATGCTAAACGACGAGCCGCGGCTGTTCTTCATGCACTTCTGGGCCAACGACGACGCAGCCAAGCTCGCCCGTGGGCTGCGCGCGGCGCTCGACAGGATGAACAATCAGAGGAGTTGAACTCGGACGACGGCTCATTGGGCCGTAACCGCCGCCCGCCCGACCCCACGGCCCTTATGCAGGAAGTGGAATGGAACATGGCTAGCAAACGAACTCTCACTGTTGTCGCAGGCGTGGGCGCGGCCGCGCTGGCGATCGCGGGCGTGGCGATCGCGCAAAACCACGAGGCGAACGAAAACCGGATAATCGGCAAGCACAGCGAACGAGACATCCCGCTTGCTCAGGTGCCCGAGGCCGCGATGAACGCGGCACGCGCGCAACTCGCGTCAATAAGCAAAGCGGAGCAAGTCACCCGAAAGGCGGACGGAAGCACGCTCTATGAAATCAAGGGCAAGAACAGCGACGGAAAGACGATCGAACTGTTCGTCACGCCCGAAGGCCAGGTGCTCGGCCGCGAATGATGGATCAGCACGGGGCGCCGGCCGTCGAGGGCCGTGCGCCCCTTCCGAAATGATACTGCGGAATAGGAGACGAAAATGCGGCCAAGACGATGGATATTGTTATGCGCCGCTTTGGCCGCCCTGCCTGATAGTGCGATCGGCCAAACCGAACCCGCGTCGGCGACGGGCTCGGCGTTGTTCGTAAGCTGTCAAGCGAATGAGCCGCGATGCGGCGCTTACCTCCAAGGCGTGCTCGACATGATGATCGTCGCGCGAAAAGCGGAATGCCGCGCTCCACGCTATGACCGATCGGCGCTGCGCGCGGCATATTTACGCTGGGCGGAGCAGAATAGCTATTTTATGAGTGTTCATATGGTGGCCGGAGCTGAACGCTCGTTAGCGAAGGCTTGGCCATGTCAGTAGCATCGTACCCCGCGGCGTAGCCTGCCCGGCGGCTGCCTTTGAGGGCAGGCGGAGCGTCCGCCTGGCGGTGAATTCCGCCAGCTCAACGATCCCATGTCGCGCCTCAAGCTCGCTAATTAGCCGATGTTCGCATTATGTCTGCCAAATCGTTGTCTGGCGCACAAACCTTGAGGTGACGCCAGGTGGCGGCGACCCGACTGTTGAGGTCGATGGCCATGGCCGCCAACAGATGCCCGAGGCATGCGAAGAGCACGATCGCAGCCAATGTGGTGGTTGAGCCTTGCCGGTCGGGCATGGGGCTCAGGAGGTCATCGGTTGAACCGGCTCGAACGCATACCCACCCGACGATGCCGGGCAGGAGAAGCAACAGAGCAATAAATAGCTGGTAGCCGAGCGTCATGCCGGCTGCGGGCGTCGACCGCCAGCCTCGGGCTGTCGCTCGGCGATCGGGCGTGCCTCGCGCAGGCACGGGAGCTGGAGCGCCCTGCCCTCACCGCCGATAAGTCGTGGCGGGCTGTGAAGGTGAAAGGGCTGAAGGTCGAGGTGTTGCGATAGCCGGCGACGACCGCTTTGCGCCCCAATGCTGGTCGCTCAGCGAGCGCCCGGGCCTGCCCGGAAGCGGACATTCTGACCTACGATTGTGGTACCGACGGAGGGGCAGGCTACCGTGCATCGGGATCGCGTGTCAGAACCGACCGGTTGTGACACAAAGCTCACGGCGAAAAGCGCCGTTGCTTCAGCGCCCTGCTTTCCTGCAAGCGGTCGGGAAGCGGGGACTGAAGAAGGCTTCTCAAACCATTACAGTGAGAAGGTAGGCTGATCCGAGCGGCACCGACACGATCTAATCAGAGCTTGACTATAAAGCTATCTAGGTAGACTTAATGGCGCATGTCTCGAACACGCGCGCTCTCACCCCAAGCCCGGATGATCCTCGCCGTCCTGCTCGACGCACGTGACGGATGGTCTCACGGCTATGAACTGGCGCGGCTCGCCGGTGTGAAATCCGGCACGCTCTACCCCCTCCTGATCCGTCTGGAAGCGCAGGGCTATCTTGAAGCGGAATGGCAACAGCCTCTGGAGAGGGGACGACCGCCGCGGCACGCCTACCGACTGACGGCCAGCGGGGTGCAGCTCGCCCACGCCAATCCTCCGGGTCAATCGGCGTCACCGGCTTCAGGCCAGCGGGAGGCGACAATATGAGCGTTGGACGTCGGCGCGGCCTTGCCGATCTTGCCTGTCGCGCTCTGCAAGCCACGCTACCTCCCTCCTTGCAATCATGGGGAAGGGCCATCCGTTGCGAAACGGCGGAGATTTCCAACGATACCAAGGCGCTGCTGTTCGCGCTCGACAGTGTGTTCGGCCTCATACCACGCGTGCTCGCGTCGTATCTGCTCCGCCCCTTCGCCTCGCTGATCGGCGAAGGCGCCCTTTCCTCCGAAGGACTAACGACCATGGACTTTCACGAAAGCGCGGCGCGTCGCCCCCGCGCCATAGGTATCGCGTGCGCAACCGCCGCGGTCGCGCTGGGCCTCGCCTACATGGGGGTCGCCGGCGCTCCCGCGCGCTACCTGGGCATCAACCTCGTCGCGCTGGCGATCGGCATGACGCTGCTGGGTCTCGTCGGCCGCGTTATGCTCGCGGGCCCGCGGTGGGCGGGCGGGACGATCGCGGCGATGGCGGGTGCGCTGCTGGCTACCGCCCTGCTCGGCGACGACGTCGACGGCGCGGTGCGGTGGGTACGCCTCGGTGGGCTGTCCATCCAGCCGAGCCTGATCCTGCTGCCCCTGATGGTCGTAGCGTTCGCGCGATGCCGCGACGCGCTCGCGACGGCGGGCATGATCGTCGCCGCCGCCGCGATGGCGATCCAGCCCGACCGTGCGATGGCCGGAATGCTTGCGGCGGGTCTGGGCGTCCTCGCGGTCATGCGCCCCGAAAGGCACCTCATCGCGGCGCTCGGCGCGAGCGTCGCCAGCTTCGCCGCGACGTTGGTCCGTGCCGACACGTTGGCGGCGGTCCCCTATGTCGACCAGATCCTCTACTCGTCCTTCGACGTCCACGCAGCCGCCGGCGCGGCGGTACTGGGTGGCTCGGCCCTGCTCCTCGTTCCTGCGATCGTCGGCTGGCGCCGCGATCCGGCGAATCGCGACTCCTATGCCGCCTTCGGGTTCGTCTGGCTTGCCGGGATCATGGCTGCCGCCCTCGGCAACTACCCGACCCCGATAGTGGGTTACGGCGGAAGCGCGATCATCGGCTATGCCCTGAGCCTTCTGGCGCTGCCGAAGCTGACGGGAGCAGGAGTCGGCGTGGACGCGCAGGCGGCCGGCGAGGCCGAAACGACGCCGCTCGATCGCCATCTGCTCGTCGGCGCGGCCTGATCCGAATGGCCGACGCCCACACGGGCGGCCGCCCTCGCCGCGCGGCCAGCTCGATACTCAAGCGCCCATACCGGTCTTGGCTGCTCGCGATCCTCGTCGCCGCTTCGATCTACTACGCATGGACGGAGATCACGAAGACGCGAGGTGCCCAGAAGGTGTCCTTCGTCCCGGCGGAACAGGCGTGCGGGACGGCGGGCCCGTTCCGCTACTGCGTCAACCGGGACCGGCGGGGCTCCAACGGCGACATCGTCTATCATCTGCACGGTCGGAACCTGGACGAACGCATCTGGAACGACGACACCTACTTGACCGCGATGCTGCAGGGCGAATGGCAGCGTAGCCGGGCGCTGCCGCCCACCGTCGTCACCCTGTCCTACGGATCGACCTGGATTCTGACGCCCAAGGGCGAAAAGGCTGACAGCGGCTTGCTGGACGATCTGATGACGCGCCTGCCGGCGATCGAGGCCAAGGTCGGGCGCCCGCACCGCCGCCTGCTGATGGGCGAGTCGATGGGCGGGCTCAACGTCCTGGTCGCGGGCCTCTCCTACCCATCGCGGTTCGCCAAGGTGGCGGCGTTATGCCCCGGCGTATATGCATCCTCGCCGTTCGCATCGCTGTCTACGATCCGCACGACGGCGGAGCGTACGGGTGCGAACCCCAAGATCGTGTTCGGCGTTTTGCTTATGGCACGGAAGTATTTGGCTAGCGATGCGGAGTGGCGGCGCGTCTCGCCGCTCGATCTGATCGAACGGGCGGGGCCTCACTATCCGGCGCTCTACCTCTCCAACGGTCTGTACGACACCTACGGCAACTTCGAGGGTACTCAGCGACTTGCCGACATGGCTCGCCAGCGCGGGGTCAGAACGGAGTGGCATCCGATTTATGGCGGGCACTGCGCGACCGATACGTCTTCCTTGGCCGCGTTCCTTCTTTCCTAAGCACACCTGCTCTCTCTCAATAGGAGACTTTATCTTGCCAAGAATCCGGGTGGTCATTCCCACGCTCCTTGCAATCGGCATCGCTGGAGCGGCCTGTGGGCAGGCAATGAAGAATGACAGCTCACCCGCGAGAGTCGAGGTTCCGAAGGTAGAACGGGAGGGCGTCTGGCAATCTACCCCTGGCGGCACGCAGGTGCCGCTCTGGCCTGCGAACGTCCCTCTCGCCAAACCCGACAGCGGCGATCGTCCCGAGACGACCGGCAACGGCTCACCCCTTGTGGGGGGAAGAAAATGGCATTGGGCGACCTATGTCACCCGGCCGACCATGACGGTCTATCGGCCGAAGGGGCGCAATACCGGTGTTACGATGCTGGTCCTGCCGGGCGGAGGTTTTTACGCCGTAGCTATGGACCTGGAAGGCACCGAAGTCTGCGATTGGGTGACCCGGCAGGGTATGACCTGCGTCGTGCTCAAGTACCGGACGCCGCAAGTGTGGCCGAAGGAGAACGGAGAGCAGCAGCGACCGAAGGTGCTACTGGGTTTGGAGGACGCCCAGCGCGCGATTGGGTTGCTGCGGCAACGCGCCTCGACCTACGGGATCGACCCGCGCAAGATTGGCGTAATCGGTTTCTCGGCCGGCGCGTATCTCGTGGCGAATATGAGCAACACGGAAGAGCGCACTTATCCGCTTACCGACGCGGCCGACCGACAATCCCCGCGGCCCGACTTCGCGATCGTGGCCTATACGGCCCGCATGTTGGATAACAGCAAGGGGAAGAACAGCCTCGAACTAAAGCCTTGGGTGAAGATCAGCGCGAAGGCGCCGCCCACGCTCATCATTCACGCGATGAACGACTCCGTCGATGATATCCGACAGCCGATGGCTTATGCGCTGGCGCTGAACGACGCCGGCGTGCCGGTCGATATGCGTGTCTACGCGAAGGGTGGTCATGCATTCGGGATGCGGCCGACGGCCGATCCGATAACAACGCAGTGGCCTGGGCAGGTCGAACAATGGCTGCTTAATATAGGCATGCTGTGACGCGGACGACACGACCACGTTCTTAGAGACTCTAAATCGTCTCACATGCTCTGCCGTCTCCTTCAGCGTCTGCGGCAACTCTTAGGGCTTGTACTATGATTCGTTCCTGGCTTTGCGCTGCGCTCCCCTTTATCCTACTCGTTCCGGGCGCGACGGCTTGCGCCGAACAGGTCGCTCCAGAGCCGCCCAAGGTCACTGACGCGCTCCCGCCCATCACCTTTCCCACTAGCGCCGCGCACGACGCGCCCTCGGCACTCGGCCGCCGTTATCAGGTGTGGGTCGACCTACCGCCGTCCTACGCACGTTCTAAGAAGTCGTTGCCGGTCGTCTTCGTCCTCGATCCACACTGGGCGCTCCCGGTGACGCGCTCGGTGCGCTCGCTCGTCGGACAAAGGGGTCGCAATATCGAGGACTTCATCCTGGTCGGTCTTTCCCATGACCAGGACAGGGGCTTGGAGGGGCAACGGCGCGACTACACTCCTACCGATCCCCGACGCGACCCCGCGCACTCTCCGGGGTCATACTCGGCTCCGAGCTACGGTGAGGCGGAAGCATATCGACAGTATATTGAGACGGTCGTGTTCCCCTTGGTCGCTCGGAATTATCGCGTCGACATGAACCGCAAAATCTTGGTGGGGCACTCCTATGGCACGCTGTTCGGCTTCCACGTGCTGTTTACGCGGCCGGAGATGTTCAACGGCTACGTCTTCGGCAGCCCCTCTCTCTGGTTCGATCTCGGGGTGATGTTCCGTACGGAAGAAGCGTGGGCGCGCTCCGGCCGGAAGCTGTCCGCGCGCATACACATGGTGACCGGCAGCTTCGAGGCGATCGCTCCAGGAGCCCGCTACAACACCACCAACGACCTCGTCGCGGATATGGAGCGGATGCGCCGCACGCTGGCCTCACGGGGGCATCCCGGCCTTTTGATCACAAGCGAAATCGCGCAAGGCGAGGACCACCTGACGGTATTCCCCGACGTGGTCACGCGCGGTCTCCTGGCAGTGCTGCCCGGCCATGGGCCATATACGGGCAGCTGAGCAGCAGGGTCACAACCGAACGGTTGTGACACCTTGCGCCTTGGTCCGCTTACCACGCCGATGCGTCCGTAAGCCGACGTTCCGCTTCCGTTTAGAGTTTCGGACGCCGCGAGGCGTCGGAAAGTCGACGGTGCCCGAACCCGCGGGCCGCACGCGGTGCGCTATGGGGATTTCGACTTTGCACTGATCCCGACGGCTGCTGACGGTGCCGATAAGCGGAAGGGTCCGATAGCAGCCGGTCCGATTTTGCGATGACAAAGCAGCCGTAGGATGCCGGTTCGTCCGATTTTGGTGATGCGACTACTGCTTTTGGGCGGGTAATATGCGGACGTCATCGCCGCCGGAAGCGTGGCTGCGGCGGGGTGGAACAGTGTCATGCCGAGCCGGGTCACGGCGCAGGTTGCCCGGATGGAGCGGCTGCGCTCGGCGGACCGCGTGGCGGATGGCAGCGCTGGAAGGTCTCGATGATGACCATGTGCCCGCCGCAGCAAGGGCATGCCGGACGCGGATCGGGCGGTTCGATGGAGGGCTCGTCCGTCGCCGGCGGTGCGATCGCTAGCAGCTGACGGGCGCGTTCGAGATGGGCTTTGCGGGTGCTGGCGGCGAGCAGGCCGTAGTGGCGGATGCGGTGGAAGCCACGAGGCAGGCAGTGCAGCAGGAAGCGGCGGATGAACTCGTCGGCGCCGAGCGTCATGATCTGCTGCCGGTCTGGGGCAGAGCGACGATAATCCTTGTAGCGGAACGTTACGCCATCCTCGTCGAAGGAGATGAGCCGACTGTTCGAGATCGCGACCCGGTGGGTGTAGCGCGAGAGATAGGCGAGCACGGCCTCGGGCCCGGCGAACGGCGGCTTGGCATATACCACCCAGCGCTTCTTCCTCACCGGTGACAGATGGCGCAGCAACGCACGGCGGTCGGCCAACTCCGCCAGCTTACCGAAGAAGGCGAGCTTGCCGGCATCGTGAAGCGCCAGCAGCCGGGTCAGGAACAGACGGCGGAACAAAGCGCCCAGCACGCGCACCGGCAGGAGGAAGGCCGGGCGGGACGATATCCATCGGTCCCCGTCCAGCGCGATACCGCCGCCCGGCACGATCATGTGGATGTGCGGATGATGGGTCATGGCCGAGCCCCAGGTGTGGAGCACGGCGGTGATGCCGATGCGCGCACCCAGATGCTTGGGATCGGCAGCGATGGTCAGCATGGTCTGCGAGGCGGTCTTGAACAGCAGGTCGTAGAGCAGAGCCTTGTTGTGGAACGCGATGGCGGCGATCTCGGCGGGCAGCGTGAACACGAGGTGGAAATAGCCGACCGGCAGCAGGTCGGCCTCGCGCGCGGCGAGCCAGGTCCGCGCGGCGGCGCCCTGGCACTTGGGGCAGTGGCGGTTGCGGCAGGAGTTGTAGGCGATCCGCCAATGGCCGCAGTCGGTGCAGGCCTCGACGTGCCCGCCCAGCGCGGCGGTGCGACAGTGCTCGATCGCCGACATGACCTTGAGCTGATGCAGGCTCAGGTGCCCGGCATGGGCGGCCCGATAAGCAGGCCCGGCAGCACGGAAGACGTCGGCAACCTCGAGCGAGGTGCGCACCGGCTCTCAGCCGCTCGGCACCTCGTTATCCGGTGCCGCCAAGGCCAGTCGGTCGAGCGGGCTGACAACTGCCCGCATCGTCTTCGTTGCCACCTTGGTGTAGAAGGCCGTGGTGTTGAGCTTGGCATGGCCGAGCAGTGCCTGGATAACGCGGATATCGACGCCGTCCTCGAGCAGATGCGTCGCAAAACTGTGCCGTAGGGTGTGCGGTCCGACCCGCTTGGCGATATCGGCTGCCTCTGCCGCTTGAACGACGACCCGGTAGAGCTGGCGGGTGCTGATCGGCACCGTCGCGTTCTGACCTGGGAAGAGCCAGCCATCGGCATGAAGCACACCCTGTTGCCGCCCCGCGCGCCACCACTCCCGCAGCAGCACAAGCAGACCTTCGGGCAGCATGGCGTTGCGATAGCGTCCACCCTTGCCGCGTTCGATCCTGAGCAGCATGCGCTTGCTGTCGATATCGCACACCTTGAGCGCCGAGACCTCGCCGACCCGCAGCCCCGCACCGTAGGCCACCGACAGCGCGGCCTGGTGCTTGAGGCAGGTCGTGGCGTCGAGGAGCCGCTTCACCTCGGGCTGGGTCAGCACCACCGGGATCTTGCGAGCATGAGCGGTGCGGACCAGCTTGCGGGCAAGCCCGGGCCGGTCGAGGGTGTGGGTGAAGAGGAAACGCAGCGCAGCCACGATGCTGTTCATGGTCGGCGCCGGCACCCCGGCTTCCCGTTGCTCAATCTGGAACCGCCGGACATCCTCGGCGGTCGCGGTGTGGGGCGAGCGCGCCAGCCAGGTCGCGAACCGCCCGACATCGCGCAGATAGTTGCGCTGCGTCTCCGGGCTGAACCGGCGCATGGTCATATCCTCGATCAGCCGCTGGCGCAGCGGGCTGATGGGCGAAACAGGTACAAGATCGTTCATCTCTCGACTCCTCGGTTGAAGGAGCCGGAATGGTCGGCCTTGTTCGATCTACTCGCTACGTTCTTGCTCTGGCGTCACCCGCGCCGCCAGCACCCCTCCCGCGAAGCGGGTTCGTGCTTCGGCCCAAAAGCCTCCTCTTTCAGCGTTCCCCGCTTGGCCAATGACGGCCGAGGAGATGAACCATGGGATACTCTCGATTTGACCCCGCAATACAAGCCCGTGCAGCCTGGAACGCCGGCAAGACCGTTGGCACCAAGCGACCTCTGACGCAGAAGCAAATCTGGGCGATACGCTTCCACCTAGATCGCGAAGGCCGTCTCCGGGACAAGGCTCTCTTCGATCTCGCGATCGACAGCAAACTGCGTGGCTGTGATCTCGTCAAGGTCAAGATTGGCGATGTCGTTGCTGGCGCGGACATTCGCAATCGCGCCATTGTCATCCAGCAAAAGACCAACCGTCCCGTCCAATTCGAACTGACAGCGGATGTTCGCGCGACTCTGATCGCCTGGCTAGAGCGACGCGGCGGTTCGGCTCACGATTATCTATTTCCGAGCCGCGTCGATCTCCATGGCCATATGAGCACACGCCAGTATGCCCGCCTCGTCGATGAGTGGGTGACCGCCATCGGTTTGCGTAAGGCTGAGTACGGCACTCACTCGCTGCGGCGAACGAAAGCTGCGATGATCTACCGTGCCACCGGCAATATCCGAGCTATCCAAATTCTGCTCGGCCACACCAAGATCGAAAACACGGTTCGGTACCTTGGTGTCGACCTCGAGGATGCCTTACTGTTGGCGGAGCGCACCGAAATCTGACACAGCAAGCGGTCGACCGACCTATTCGGTCGGCCGCTTTGAGGCGGCGTTAGAATGGCGTGATCGACCGAAATTGGGTGTATTCTGTTGAAGAAGTCGCTGCTGGTTCGGGTTAAAGACCGTTTTGGACAGCGGTCGAGCGGAGGCCCCGGTCGCTTCAGGCGGTTGCGAGGCCCGGCATCGGCTTCATCTTGGCCAGTTTACGGAGGTTCTGGGCTGCTGCTGCGAGGTGGAACTCGTCTTTCGCTCCATTTGGGCCACGTAGGCGCAAGCGGTCCAGCTTCAGGATGCGTTTGAGGTGGGCGAACAGCATCTCGACCTTCTTTCGCTGGCGACTGGAGACGAGGAAAGCGTCGCTGGCGGTGATCTCGCGCGTCAGATCGCGCGCGCCCTCATGCACTGAGCGGGTCACCTTGCGAGCGGGTATGTTGGGTGTGCAACGCTGGCGCAGGGCGCAGGCCTGACAGTCCTGCTGCCGCGCGCGGTAACGGATCGACCCGTCCTTATCGATCCCGCTGCGCGGTGTGCTGAAGTTGCGGTTTGAGCGTCGCAGTCGATTGCCACCCGGGCAGATGTAGCTGTCGTCTTCGTGGTCATAGGTGAAGGCGGATCGCTCGAAGGTACCGTTGTTGCGCGCGGATTTCTCGAACACCGGGATATGCGGCTCGATGCCTCTCTCCTCGACGAGCCAGGCCAGGTTCGGCGCTGAGCCATAGGCGGTATCGGCCACGAGCTTTTCGGGCCACAGGCCGAAGCGGTCCTGCGTTCGCTCGATCATCCGCCGCTGGGCAAGCACCTCGGCCTGCCGGATCGCGGTCGTCGCCTCGACGTCGACGATGACGGCGTGGTCGAGATCGATCAGGTAGTTGGTGCTGTAGGCGTAGAAGGCCCGCTCGCGCGTAGCCGCGGTCCAGCGCGCAGCGGGATCGGTGATGTTGATGCGCTTGGGTGGGACCGGGGTCGATCCGCCGAACGCGGCATCATCGAGCACTTCGAGATACTCGGCCACGGCGCGGCCCGCAGCCTCGGGTGGCAGGCCCTCTTCACCAGACACCGAACGCTGGCGATGCACATCGGCGCGGATCAGGCTGGCATCGACCGCGAAGCCTTCAGCACCCACCAGCCCTTCGGCCATGCAGCGCTCGACGGTCATCTCGAAGAGCTTGCGCAGCAGGTCGCTGTCGCGGAACCGGCCGTGCCGGTTCTTGGAGAAGGTGGAGTGATCGGGCACCGACCCCTCGAGATCGAGCCGGCAGAACCAGCGATAGGCGAGGTTGAGGTGCACCTCCTCGCACAAGCGGCGCTCCGAGCGTATGCCCATGCAGTAGCCGATGATCAGCATCCGGACCATCAGTTCCGGATCGATCGAGGGCCGCCCCATCGAACTGTAAAACGGCTTCAGGTACTCGCGGATGCCGGTGAGATCGACGAACCGGTCGATTGCGCGCAGCAGGTGATCGCCTGGCACGTGATCCTCGATGCGGAAGCTGTAGAACAGCGCCTCCTGCATCACCGTCCGCTCGCCCATCATCGTCACGTCTCCACTTGCCTGCGAAAACTGAATCAGGACTTCACGCCGATCGCAAGCGAGACTTTTTCAACGGAATAGGGTGGAAAGCTGACATTCACGACAACGCTCGTTCTGTCCATCGTCGTGGCGACTGGAACGCAAGTCGGAGTCAACTTATGGAGCGAGAACGCCCCATGCGGGCCGATGAGAGAACGCAGTAAATGGCCTGGCTTCTTGAGCGTGAGAACACGACGGTAGCGACCGTCAAGTTCGACATGGAGCCATCATGCTCCGAAATAATGATACCTTACGAACTTCTGGAACAGCGCGGTCTTGCTCATGTTTCGGCTCGTCCCACCCGCGCGGCCATCGATATCGACGATCAGTTTTGGCCGAAACGCGCACGACTGAAAACGCCACGAAAATCGCTTCCCGATTGGGTTGGGTTCTGCTCCTTCTGGGGGGTTAGCCAGCCATTCCGTGATTGCATTGATGGCCTGGAGCCCGGGCTTCACGAATTCAGGGCGGTAGAGGTGCTTCGCTCCGACGGGGCACCCTTTGAGGTTTCATATTATGCCATCAACGTTCGCCGGGCAATATCCGATGCCGTCGATTGGCAGAAAACCGATGTCCCGTCGAAAGAATACAAACATGGGCGCAAGATGCTGGGACTAAAGACTCTGGCAGAGACGCGCAATATTGTCATGAAAAGATCAGCAATAGGGGGCTCCCATTTGTGGGTTCCAGACGAGTTAATCACGTCGGCTATCGCTGTATCTAATGAACTCTACACATTGCTGGGACAGAGGAAACTTCTAACTGGCGTTGCCTGTTTTCGTGTTATCGAAGAATGATGAGGCCAGAGGCATGGGCAATAATCATCAGGGATTTATGCTGGTTTTCGGGAACGGCCGCAATTGATGTCGTGGACGGCTCTCCACCCCGCGGGATAATTTCTGCGGATGAGTCGGAGAGGAGAGTGACGATGGAGCAAGTATCGGTTGTTGGGCTGGATCTGGCAAAGTCTGTTTTCCAGGTCCACGGTGTCAACGCGCAGGGCGAAGCAGTGCTGCGGCGCAGGCTGACGCGCGGTCAGCTGGTGAAGCTGTTCGAGAAGCTGCCGCCGTGCCTCGTTGGGATGGAAGCCTGCGCCTCGGCCCACTACTGGGCGCGCGAGCTGACCGCGCTGGGACATGAGGTCAAGCTGATGCCGCCGCAATACGTGAAGCCCTATGTGAAGCGCGGCAAGAACGATGCTGCCGATGCCGAGGCGATCTGCGAAGCTGTGACCCGTCCGACGATGCGGTTCGTTGGCGCGAAGTCACCGGACCAGCAGGCGACCATGATGCTGCACCGGGTGCGCAAGATCTTGACCCGCCAGCGCACCCAGATCAGCAACGCCCTGCGTGCCCACATGGCCGAGTTCGGTATCACCGCAGCCATCGGGCGCGGAGGACTGGAGCGCCTGATCGCGGTCATCGCCGATCAGGATGATGCGCGCTTGCCTGACGAGGCTCGGGCCTGCCTTGCGGTGCTCTGCACCCAGCTCGAGATGGTCAAGGAGCAGATCCTCGACAATGACCGGCGCATCCTGGCCGATGCCCGCAAGACCGAGGCAGGTCGCAGGCTCATGAAGATACCAGGCATCGGTCCGCTGCTGGCCAGTGCGATCGTGGCTTGCGTGCCCGACCCTTCTACCTTCGGCGGCGGACGAAGCTTGTCGGCATGGATCGGCCTCACACCGCGCCAGAACTCGAGCGGCGGCAAGGAGCGGCTCGGCAGCATCACCAAAGCCGGCAACCCCTACCTGCGCGAGTTGCTCGTGGTCGGTGCCATGGCGGTGGTCCGGCGCGCCAGGCAAGGCAGCACCAAGCGGCCATGGGTGGCGCAACTGCTGGCCCGCAAGAAGCCCAAGGTTGCCGCTGTCGCGCTCGCGAACAAGAACGCCCGGATCATCTGGGCGATGATGGCGACCGGCGAGCCTTACCGGGAACCGGAGCTGGCAGCCGCCTGAGAGATCGCGCCCTAGGGCGTCACACGAGTTGGAAAGGGCAGACTGAACTGACGCAACAAGCCGGTTGAAACCGCCGGAGCAGGAGAACCCGAGCGACCCCAGCACTTCGAGTGCGTGCAATTGGGAGGGACCTGAACCGCGCGAATGGCATCAGGGCCAGCGGCCATGCAAAGCCGCGCAAACAGGCCGGACACATGGGCGCCACGACCAGCCAGCGCAGGACAGAAACACCCTTGCCAACGGAGAGCCGTCCACACAGGGGTCGCTTCCTGAATGGCAGAAATTTTTCAGAAGCATGGCAAAGCTGCAAGACCGCTTTTGGGATCAAGCCCAGGCTTCCGTTTCGACTGAAACTGGGT
>NZ_WVTD01000023.1 GCF_009856825.1 Novosphingobium silvae
ACTCCTCAGCTGGTCCAGAGACCGCCGAGGTTCGCAATCAAAATAATGCGCAGCAACTTCGTGCCGCACCCCTGGAATCCCGCGCCTACGCCGCGTTCCTTCGCATTACCGCTTCCTCGCGATAAGCGATCATCCATCAGAACATGGAGGAAGCGCTGGAGCTCACCGGCGTGGTCGATGAAATCGGCGGCGCAACGCTCAACAGCGGCGCAAAAGCTGCGGCACGCAGCCGGTTTGAAAGCACCAAGCAGCGGTTCTTCAACCAGCTGCTGCTGTCGATGAAGCTGCCAACGCTGATCGCTGCCATCAATCATCATCTGGACCGGGACGAGGTGGTGGTGGTTCAGCTGGTCTCGACTGCCGAAAGCATCCTCGATCGCCGTCTCGACAGCCTTTCGCCAGAAGAGCGCGCGGAGCTCGACCTCGACCTCAGCCCGCTCGACGCTGTGATCGAGTACCTCGAACGCGCCTTCCCCACGCAACAGATGCAGGTATTCGTCGATGATACCGGCACCCAGCGCTCTGCACCGATGTTCGACGAGGAAGGCCGTCCCGTCCACAACCAGACTGCGATCGCCCGCCGCGGCGAGATGATCGAGCACCTGTGCGCCATGCCGCCGATCAAGCCAGCGCTGGACGGGATCATCGAGCACTATGGCCCGGAGAAAGTCGCCGAGGTGACCGGGCGCAGCAAGCGGCTCATAACCCAGAGCGACGGGCAGCAGCGGCTCGAGACCCGCTCGCCGCGGACGAACCAGTCCGAGACCGACCAGTTCATGGATGGCAGGAAGCCGATCCTGGTCTTCAGTGATGCGGGCGGCACCGGGCGGTCCTATCACGCCAGCCTCGATGCAACTTGCCAGAAGCGGCGCATCCACTTCCTGCTGGAGCCTGGATGGCGAGCCGACCGGGCCATCCAGGGGCTGGGCCGAACGCACCGGACGCATCAAGCCAACACGCCGCTGTTCCGGCCTGTGACCACGAACTGCAAGGGGGAACTGCGGTTCACCAGCACCATTGCGCGCAGGCTCGATAGCCTCGGCGCGCTTACTCGGGGCCAACGCCAGACGGGCGGGCAGAACCTGTTTGACCCTGCCGACAATCTCGAGAGCGAATATGCCAAGGCGGCCCTCTCGACATGGTTTGCCTTGCTGGCGGACGGCAAGCTCAAGAGCGCTACGCTGATCGATTTTCAGCGCCGCAGTGGGCTCAAGATCGTCTCCGACGATGGCGTGCTCGAAGAGGACCTTCCGCCGATCCAGCGCTGGCTCAATCGCATCCTCGCGCTGCCGATCGGGATGCAGAATGCGATCTTCGAGGAGTTTCTGGGGTTGGTCGAAGCGCGGGTGTCAGCAGCGCGCGAGGCCGGATCGCTCGATGTTGGCGTCGAAACCCTGCGGGTTGAACAGGCCGATATTGTCGAGGACATAGTCCTTCGGACCGATGAGCGAACCGGCGCCACGTCGCATTTGCTGCAGCTAGCCCTCAAGACCAGAGCACGGCCGATCTCGCTTGAGCGTGTCCTTGAGCGCCGCGACTATGCCGACGGCTGCATTCTGCTCCACAATATCAAGAGCGGGAAGGCGGCCTTGGCCGAACCTTCGCGGCACTTCATGACAGAACAGGGGGATTTGATCCGGCGGGTTATCCTCCACCGTCCGCTTCGCCGCGAATACCACCACTTCGATGACCTCGCCGAATCCGCATGGGAGGAAGTCCCGCGCAGGACCTTCGAGAAGCTGTGGCAAAGCGAGGTTGCGGAGCTTGCCGAACGGCTAACGACGGAGACCGTGTACCTTGCGACCGGACTTCTCCTGCCGATCTGGTCGAGCCTGCCTATCGACTATCTGGAGGTCCGGCGGATCGTGGACGAAGAGGGCAGAAGCTGGCTCGGCCGTATGGTCCACGAACTCGACGTGGCGAAGCTGCTCGAGAAATTCGACATTGCCTCCACCGTTGAACTCAGCCCGGAAATGATCATCAGGTCGCTCGGCGAAGGCCGGACAGTCCCGATCAATCAGCCCTTCGAGGCGACCTTGAAATGCTCCCGCGTGGCAGGCGAGCAGCGCTATGAAATCGTGGGGGTCCCGCCTGAACAGCTGCCTTGGCTCAAGAGCATCGGCTGCTTTACGGAAATCATTGCGTTTCGCACACGGGTGTTCATCCCGACAAAGGCAGCGCTGTCGGTCATAGGCGCGATGTTTCGAGCATGATGAAAAGCAATGCTGGGAACATCGATGCCGGAGCCCTGACGTCCCACGGTTTTCCTCTTGGTCTGCACTATCTGTGCAGCATGGAAGGCCACGAAGTGGGGCATTCCTGTCAGTGTCGGTGGCGTTTGCTAGCAACGGCTCGCGCCAGAATCAGATGTTTCCTGCTTGTTCGCAACGACGAGTGAGGCTGGCCGGTTGGGGAGGGCGACAGTGCTCGTAGCACCCTCGGCGCAGCCGAAGCCGATCAGCTTCGACAGTTCGGGTCAGTCGAGTGGATGGAGTCAGCGACGTGACCGCATCACCGACACCGCTGCCTACTTCTTTCTCAGCGTCAGGGTGTTCGGCCCCAAAGCCTTTGCAGGTACGGCAGGCGGTACCTGAACTGGCGTGGCCCCCGCCGCTACAGCGGTCTGCGCAGGTCCGAACGCAGCGCCCAGAACCTTTTGCACTACCGCGAAGATCGCGGTCAGATCGTGCGGCTCTACCTTGGGAAAGACAGCCTTCCCATTGTGGACCAATGGGCGGAGGCGGTTGATGTTGACCGTGTAGAGATGGTCGCAGACGACATAGGCGATCCGCCCTGCAGCCTGCCCTTTGGGATTGGGATTCCTGGAGAGCTGATGAAAGTTCGTCCCCGCTTTCTGCTGCGCGCTCGTAACGGGCAGGATAATGCAGGTGTCGTGTAGCGAATTGGCCGCGCGAATAACAATGCCAGGGTGCTCTTTCACGAACTCGGGCGCATAAGCGTCGTGCGGAAAATCGATCCAATACATTTGGCCCATGCGCGGTCGGCTTACGATACGCCGTTCGCGGCGGCTGATTGGCACATAGCCCGCTTTGATGATCTCATGATGCAACGGAAAAGGATGCCCGGCTTCCGTCAGTAAATGGGCCACGTCCGGCATGTTTGTGAAATCGATCGGCACATAGCCCTGTGCCAGCAACTCTTCGTCTGTCGGGATTGGCACATAGCCCGCTGCAAGCAGTTCGGCCTCGGTCGGGAACGGCACTTCCATAGTCGGCTGATCATCTGAATTGTCGTCATTCGGCATGGAGAGGCTGCTTTTTCCCGGCGGTTGGTTGTCTCATTGCGGCGTGCTGGTATTCATTGGTCGACTATATTCACCCCGTAGCGCATCGAGTGCTATTTGGGTGTAGCCAGCTTCGTAGATTTCGATCTGGGTTCGGCGCTTGTAATAGGAAAGCCGACGACCCGGCGTATCCGCCTCGATCCGCATACGCGCCACGCCCCGGATACCTGGCGCGCGACGATGCTGCGCGAGGGTCACTAACATGTCGATGCCATAGCGTTCGAGCAGGTTGCTGCGCTCTTCAGAAAGATTGGCCGCAGCGTCGAGCATCGTGCGGGTGAGCTGATAGACATCGTCACCCTCACCCTGATGATACAGGGCGCCGGGATCGACTGGAAACAGCGGCTCGGCATCCGATTCCTCGCTGTCGAAGATCCATGCTTCATACCAGACGGCCCCGATCTTCTCGAGCATCGCCACCCGCGCCCAGAAATCCCCCCAGGCTCCATCCTTGTTGCGGCTTTTCGAGCGATGATAACTCGCCCAATCACCTTTCGCAGACTTCGACCCACCGACGAGGCGAAGTGCCCAAACGGAATGGATGCCGATCTCAAAAACCTTTCGAGCAGGATAATCGTCGGGCGGGGTCTGGCTCAACGCGCCGATTGGCACACCGAATGTCGCATCGAGCTGGACCAAACCATAGAGGTCCACCAGCATTCGCAGTAAGAGCGCGTCGCCGGTCTCGCGGACACGGCGAAGCATTGAAGCCTCAGTTTCAATTCCCGTTACCAACGCGACCGGCAGAAAGATGGGGTCGCTGTCGAGAGGGATCGGCTGCAGGCGATATTGCGGATAGAGCTTCGTCGAGCGGTCGGTGTGCGCAACGAACCCATGCTGGATCAGCTCGTCGATCGCGACCTTGGCCCGTGGCTTGCCCATTCCTGCATGCTGTTCGCAAGCCTTGGTCGACCATTTGCTGAGCTGATGGTCGCTGCCGGTCCCGGCAAGCAGCACAATATATGCGGTGACGAGGTTCAGCCTGTTGTTAGTCTCAACCTCCCATAGGCGTTCCCATGCTGCGCGATCAATGGCAAGAAAGTTGCCGCCTCGCCCCTTCCCCCGAATGCGATCGGCACCGACTGATTCGGCTTCACGGGACGCCGAATCGTCCAAAGGCGCATTTTTCGATCGTTCCACGAGGGCGTGGTAACACGTCTTTCTGTCCCCATCAAGGTATTCAATGCAATCAAGGGTATCAAGGCAATCAAGAACAATGGAACATATCAAGGGAATCAAGGAAAATGGATCATGCCGTATAACGGCCTGGCTCGCAAGGAATGTCTGAAATCAGGGACTTAGGATTCAAACGCGAGTTGAATTTTAACGCCTTTGGCCTATATAGAACTCACAGCTCAGGCTGCTCGGCTTAACGGCCTTTTGGAATTACACCGCAAGGTGCTCGGGGAGAGCTTCGCAAGAGGCTCTCCCCTTTCCTCATCCAGATTCCTTTAGCATCAAGCGCTTTCCGATCACCGATCGCGCATTGTGCGTTCAGCTCTCGCCTTCAGGCAGGTGCTGTCGAGAAGCGATGAAAACTGCCTTTCAAAGCTCGACTAGCTAACGTCGCATTCTGGCTCAAAGCCGGTCTGGTTACGCCGCGAATGGTGGCCATCCCAGAATCGCGAGCTCCAACCCTTTCGGCATTTTGTTCTTTTATGAGTCGCTCCGTCCAGCTCAAGACCATGTTATGCTGTTCACCCTCAGGGGAGAAGATGGTCAACTCTTAGTCCTGCGTGAAACGCAGATCGGAAGGGGAGGGGGAGGGGATGTGTGCCCGGGTGATTGCCGGGTGCACATCAGGAGCGACCACGATGCTTATTCCCTTTTCCCGGCTCTATCTGAGCGATGCCAATGTGCGCAAAACGCGCAGCGAAGAAGACGATATCCAGCTTTCCGCCGACATCGAAGCGCGCGGCCTTTTGCAGAACCTGCTGGTCACCAGGAGCAAGAAGCGCGGCAAGTTTGCCGTGATCGCCGGTGGCCGGCGATTGCGGGCCATCGAGATGATCGTCACGCGCGGTGCCTGGGCCCCCGATACCGAGATCGAATGCAAGCTGCTCGAAGGCAGCGAAGAGGAAGCAGGCGAGGCCTCGCTTGCCGAGAACTTCCAGCGCGTCGGGATGTCACCGGCTGAGGAATGCCGGGCCTTCCAGCACTTTATCAAGGAAGGCAGCGACGTTGCCGCGGTCGCCAAACGCTTCGGCCTCACCCTGCGCTTCGTGGAAGGCCGCTTGCGGCTAGCGAACCTTGCCGAGCCGATTTTCGAGGCACTCGCCAAGCCGATGAGACGGCGCCAGTTCCGGCTTTTGCTTGAACTGCGCCACTACCGGCGCGAGGGCACGCGGGCGCTGCGCCAGATCGCAGCAGGGATCGGGCTCGAGCACGCCGATTATCGCATCAGCTATTACACCTCACAGGAACAGCTCGCGGGCGAGCATGTGCTGGAAGCCGACGGGATCTACGTCCGGATCAGCCCGGAAAGGTTCGGCGAGCCGGGTCTCGCCTGGCGCAACCCGTTCTGGAAACCGCCTGGCGCGGTGATGCGCAAAGCGCCGATCACCGCCCTTGCAGACATTCCCGCACTCACGGCGCGGATCGCGCGCGAATTGAAGATCGCACCTCCGGCGCAGCCGGGGCTCATCTGAAGGAGAACACGCATGGGCTGGCTTTACATGCACCGTGCCGGAATGGGGGGCTTCGACACTCCCAAGGCCTATCTTGACAATCAGCTCACATGGGAGCGCGAGAATGAAGAAACCGGCACCTTCGAAGGATGCCGGGTCATCAGAAGCGTGTCCACAACCGGTGCCTACTACGCGGCTGTCCAGCGCTATGGACCGAACAACCAGACCCACGCCATCTCCGCGGTGATCTGTCTGGTCCGCTGGAACCCCAAGGCAGCCGACGGCCTCCTGTTCGGCTACAAGGACATGGATGAAAATTCAGGACCGGTGGAGGCCGGGTGCCCCAGAAGTGTCCTGGAGGAGTTGGGGCCAACCAGTCATCCTTATGCCCTCGACTGGCGCAACCGGTGCTACCGCCAGCTCCGGCTCAAGGAACGCAAGATCGCCGATGGCGACATGATCCGGCTGCCTGAACCGATGAAGTTCACCGACGGCACCGAACACGCTGAATTCAGGGTGACAAAGCGCGGCGCGAAAATTGAACTCAGCACGCCCGATGGCCGAGGCCGGTTTCGCATCAGCAGATTGATGGAGCGCCGATTTGAAGTCGTGCCCCCAAAGCGCGCGGTGCGCACATTCTTCCCGGCGACGCCGTAACGCTCGGGAGGTGATCATGCTGCCTCAGAGCCTGGACCCCAGAAGGGCGATCCTGTGCGGGCGCGCCAATGCCGAGCGTGTCGCCATTCGGATGACCGCAAATTCCGGGCAGAGCCATGCCGTGGTGAGGACGGACAGCAAGCTCCAGCCCTTTTGCGTTCTGCCTGCAGAAGAGGGCCTTGCCGGCGCGATCGAATTGCAGGTCGTGGTTTTGTAAGAGCGGGTAACCTCTTCGGCAAAACGGGAACACCTGCTGGGTTTGACACCCAAACCTTGATTACCGCAGATATTGACGCTATATCGCGTCAGAATTCATGGGAAAGTGCAATGGCGATTCAAAACTACGCTGACAACGGCGCGTTTGCTCCGCGCAAGATCGTCGACGCGCTGCGGACGACCAGCGACGAACTCGCACGCTCGCTGGGCCTCGGCAAGGATGCGATCCAGCGCAAGGACCGGATCGCGTCCGACCGGACGCAGCGCCGCCTTCGCCAGATGGTCGAGGTGCTCAACAAGGTCGAGCCGCGCTTTGGTTCGGCGTTGTTGGCCTATGCCTGGTACCGCTCGGAACCACTGCCGGGTTTCTCGGGCCAGACTGCCATGCAGCTCGTGCAGAGCAACCGGGCCGATGACGTGCTGACCTATATCGACGCGGTCGACGCCGGCGTCCACGCCTAGTCCAATGCACTTTACCGGGCTGCTCTACCGCGCCCACAATCCGGTCTGGTCCCGTGAACCCCTCTCAGGGGAGGGGGCCGCCCGATTTGGCGGACGGTTCAATCGCATGGGGCGCACGGCGCTCTATACTTCCCTCGCCCCTGAGACCGCGCTGCGCGAGGCCAATCAGGCTGGCACGCTGCAGCCCACCACGCTGGTGGCCTATCAGGCCGACATCGGGCCGCTGCTCGATGGCCGGGACACGGCTGCATTGCATCCCTTCGGCATCACACCGGCTGAACTCGCCGACCCGTCATGGCGTGATCGGATGCTCTCCGGCAAGCCGGTCCCGACGCAGGACCTGGCGGAGGCCGCGATCGCGCAAGGCTATGCTGGCATCGTTGTCCCGAGCTACGCCCGCGGCGCCCCCGCAGACGCGCTCAATCTTGTCCTATGGGACTGGGACGGGCGCATCACGCTTGTTGATGACGACGACCGACTTGGCCTTCGCAATAACTGATGGCCTCTTATTCCTCGATCATCCCTCCGAGGCCGGGATCGAGATACCACGATGGGCCTTCGGTAAAGTCGGCGTTGCGGGCAGGAACAGGGCCATCAGGCTCTGACGAGACGTAAGGGTTGACCATCGGTGCCGGGTGCTGGCCCGAGCGCAGAATGTGGCCCGACATCTGGCACCGCGGCCCGAGGAGCTCGAAGAGCCATTCGAGATCGTCGAGCATCTGGACAACCCCGCGCCCTGCCAGTGCATAGTAGAGGCAGCGCTGATAGTCATCGCAATGGCAGGACAGGATCTGCGTCAGCCGAGCCTTGGCATTGGGCAGGCCCTGAAACACGCCCTGCAAGGTCTCATAGAGCTCGCGCGCTGAGTAATAGGCATCGAACGGCTCCACTCCGATCGAGGCATTGGCGAGCATACGCTTGGTTGGACGGCAATTGGGATCAAGTGCCGCGTCGCGCAGCGTGACATCGAGGTCGAACTTGCCGATATCAAAGACCTTGTTCATTATTCATGGGCTCCTGCAGATTATGAACATAACGTGAACAAACGACAGGGTCAAGGCGTCATCATGCATGTGGCTGGTAGGTAAGGACACCACAGGAAAGACCGGCAGGGTCGCCATCAGCGACGAGCTGAAGGCTGCGCTGGTGCGCTGGTATACAGGCCGGGGCAGCGAGGCCGACCACCGCGCTTGCGTCTCACTGGTCTCGACCGCGCGAGAGAACCACAAGTGGATCGCCTGCGATTGCCTTGGGGCAGAGCGGCCGCCGCCGCTGATGAGCGCGGCCTATCTCAGTTTTCAGGAAACCTATTACCTCCGGCGTCTTACCTCGCGGCCAGGCCACGAGCCGGGCTGCCCGTTTCATCTGCCGCAGGCGCCACCGCGCATCCGCGAGACCGTGAAGGATTCGCTCTATGCCATCGGCCTTCCAAAAGGCCTGTTCAGCGCACACCAGAAGGCGCCGGAGAAGCTTGCACAGAGGCCAGAGGACATAGAGCCCGACGACCGCTCACGCGGCGTCGCGATCCCGCGCCTCGGCAAGCTGCTCTGGTTGCTGCTCGAACGCGCAGGCTCGAATATCCTGCGCGAATTACCGCCCAGCGGCAGGCGCGCAGGCTCGATCAGCGAAGAAATGCGTCACCTCAAGCGCGCCGCTCAGGGCCTCGAAATCGCGCCGGGCATCCGGCTGTCGGATCATCTCTACACCAACGCGATCGATTACGAGAAACGGCGGGTCCATGCCCGATTGCGGGCTGCGGCCGAGACCTGGCCGCCCGAGTTTGCACCGCAAGCCTTTCTGCTTCTCGAAGCGAGCGAGGTCACATCGAGCGAGGTGGTGACGGGGCTCGGAACTGTCGAAATCCGCAACCGCATCCAGCACACCGGGATCATCCGCGCCGAGGTCGAGCCCCCATTTCTGGTGCTTGCTGTCGTCGGCGAGCACAGCCGGCGCGAAGGATACCTGGCGCTGCGGGCATATGCCCAGCCTGTGTTCAGCGGAAACCAGTTCGTGCCCGCCGAGCGCGACCACGATCGCGATGTGCTGCGCGCGCTCCAACAGGCCCAGTATGAACTGCGTCGCCTCGGCGTCAGGATGGCGGTCAAGAAGGTCCTTTTTGACATCACGCTGGGTGCTGGCTCGGCGAGGCCGGATTTCCTGGTGGCGCTGCTCGATGAGCATAGCGGGGAGGAATGCAAATTCGCGCTCCAGATCCTGCAGTCGGATGATGCCGACTATCTTGAGCTGTGCAGCATCGAGCGCGAGCGTCTCGCTCAGGCAGGGCATGTCGTATGCCTGTCGGTCAGCAGCGTGACGCCTCAGAAAATTATCAGCGAAGCCCGCCGCATTCTCGCGTGAAGGGGAGGGGGAGGATTTGAGCGAACCTGAAGAAGGAGAGTTCGCTCATGACATGCTTTGCTCCGTCGCCGCGCCCATCGACATCGATCTGGGGTGCTGTCCAACAGGCCGATCAGCTTGGCCCCGGGATTTGGTCGGTGATGACCGCCAGCCACGGCGGCATCATTCTGTCCGATCAGAGACAGGCCGCCATGCCGTCAGCGCTACAGATCGACGGAGGGTCCTACGAAGAAGACTGCGATTGGGCGCTCCCGATCCTTGCCTTTTCCAGCGAGCTTGATGGGCAGGGCTCCTGCTCTGCAGGCTTTCTGCAGCTTGCCCGCGATACCGCCAAATGTTGGCATCCGGACCGCTTCAGTGCCTTTACCGGCGAGGCTGTCGAGGAGAATGCCTCCACGATCCTGCGGACGCGTAAGGCCTACATCGCCGCCATCGGCGAGTTCTGCGTCACCAGCGCCTGGGGCGATTGGGCCGAATGGGTGCCGGAAGGCAAGGTTGGCGTGATTGCCCGGCAAGTCGAGCGCGTCGATCACATTGGCCGGCCAACCTATGGCGAGGCTGAGGTCTGCGCGCTGATCGCGAAGGACCTCTACGCCGCGCGCGGCGAGGTCACAGCGCTGCGGGATACGGCGCACGAGATCATTCCGATGCCCGAGGCCCTGCGACCGAAACGAGTGGGCTGAAGAGCAGGCCGAGGACCGCCCGGCTCTGGCCAGGCATCGATCCGCCGATCTGGAGGGAAGGGGGAGGGGAAGGGCGAACCAGTGCGATGAAGGACCCTTTGCCATGAACCCGACAGTCATCCGACCCAGCGTGAGCCCGAAGACTATCACCAAAGTCACGCGCCTCTTTAACGGCACCATCGGCGATATCCTCGGCGAGCTCCTCCAGAACAGTCGCCGCGCTGGCGCATCCCGGATCGATATCGCCTGCTGCGCCGATCAGGACGGAGCGCGATTGACCCTTGTCGATGATGGAACCGGGGTCGCCGATCCCCAGACCATGATTGCGCTGGGGGATTCGGGCTGGAGCCAGCACATCCATGAGGCCGAAGACCCGGCAGGCATGGGTGTCTTCAGCCTGGCGGGCAAGGACACCCGGATCAGCTCACGTCATGGCGGTGCCGACACCGGATGGTCGGTGCATGTCCCCGCGGATGGCTGGACCGGCGCGAAGGACATTGCCGTGGTGCCCCTTGCTCGCCCGGTTGGCACGACCATCACCTTCCTGATGCCCGGAGTGAGTGAGCAGACGACCGAGCGGATTCTGCGCGAGGTCGCGAAGTTCTATCCGCTGCCGGTCTTCTTCAATGGCGCGCAAGTGCCGCGCGAGGACTTTCTCGCCAAGGCGATCTACATCGCCGAATGGAACGGCAGCCAGATCGGGGTGTTCGAGGGGCGCGAATACAACCAGGATCCCACCACGAACTTCCATGGCATGGTGCTCACCCGCAAGCTTGCCAGCGTCTCGGAAAGCCTTGGCGGCAAGACCTACCATGCCCGGCTCGATATCGGGGCCACCCCGGGCCTTGCCCTTGTGCTGCCGGCGCGCAAGGAATTCGTCGAGAACGCCGCATTTGCGGCGCTGCAGACAGCGTGCAAGCGCACGATCTATGCCGCGCTGGCGCACAGAGGCCAGCACCGGCTTTCCTTCGAGAACTGGAAGGAAGCGCGCGATCTGGGGGTCGCCCTGCCGGAGGCCGACCCCTGCCTGCCCCGCTGGCATGCGGCCATCGCGGAGAGCGACAACGTCAATGTCGAGTATGAGGAAGTCGCAGCAGGTGCGGACACGATCCTTGTCGCGGATCTTGAGCCCGATATTGCACAGGGACTGGAGCGCGCGCTGCGCGAGCACCCCTTGCGAGCGCACCTCGTCGAGAACCATCCTGCCTACGCTGGCTATGGCTGGTATGACGCGCTGCATCAGCTCGGAAACGTGCGCTTCTATGTTGCTGCCGGGGAGCAGGGCCACGTCATCGCCGAGAACGGCAGCTTCCCGCCGCTCAATGACCATGTGCGTGCAGAGACGATCGAACTGAGGTTCTGTGTCTCCCACCGCGCCAGCGAAACGCAGCGCGAGGAACGGATCCCGGCAGATGTGGCCTTTGTCGTGGGCGAGGATGGCTGGTACAGCGGTGTCGATCAGATCCGCATCGCTTATGTGCTGGGTCCGGCGCTGACCCCCGAAACGCTGGTCGATCTGATCGAGAACGTCTGTTTCTGCGCGAGCGACGACAGCGAGGCCGACTCCTGGGACACCCAGCACGAGCACTTCTTGCGCGATGCGCGCGAACTCGCGGCCCGGGTGCTGCTCGGCGAGGACGAGGCCATCGCGGCGCGCATCCGCGACACGCTCGCCGGCATCCTGTGGGTCATTCCCAAGGATCGGCAGGTCGCCATTACCGTCGCCCCGGGGACCGCGATCGATGTTCAGCTATCCGCTTGTTGCCTCCTGGATCGGGACGAGACCTCCAATGCATGACACATCCGACATCTCTTGCGCACGGCAACGCACCGAGCACATCGCGCAGCTCAATGATGCAGCGCGTCAGGGCCGTGACCGCACGGCCCGCATCGTCATGACATCCGGGCTGCTTGCAGAACTCGGCGGCGACACCGCGGCAGACAGCATGATGGCCCAGGCTCGGTTGATGGCCGCTCTGCGCCATTGCACCTTCGCCCCGGATTCGCCCGAGCGAGACTTTGCAAGCATGGATGTCGATGGCATCAAGGTGCTGATGAAAGTCGATTATTACGACACCGAACTGGCGTTCGGGTCAGAGGATCCGGCCAATCCAGCGATGACACGGCGCGTCGTCACGCTGATGCGGCCTGCGGACTACTGATCATTGTGAGGGACAGGCATATCGCTGCGTCACCCGGCAGCCGCCCAAAACCTGATGGGGAGGTAAAAAGCGCATGAGCAGACACAAAGTACCGCTTCGTGACGGGGTTGCGGCGGCAAGTGCCTATGTTGGCTGGGACCGCCCCTTGCAGACATACTTTGCGCAGGTTCTGAGCGCGCCTGACGAGGACGGGGAGGAGACCGAACTCGTGTGGGTCGGCACTGCCTTCGGCGAGCTGCCCCGCGCGGTTGACGCAATCCGCGTACTCGAACCCTACTGCCAGATCGAGGCAAGTCTTGCCGCACAGCTAGAGATCGACAGGATGGCATGCCTCGCCACGCGCGACGGACCCAATCAGCTCGAAGCCAAGGCTTTCATGGCGCGTGTCAGCCAGATCAAGGACACCGAGCCGGAAGCTTAGGTCGGCACGGACCGCGCATGGCTCGAAGCAGGGCCGGTTCATCTCCAAACCACACATCGAGGCTCCTCAGCCCTCTGGGCTGGACAGGATGACGCGCGCCTGCGGTGGCTGGCGCACGGGCCGGGCCACGGGCCCGGAGGAGAGGGGGGATGGGAGAAGGTGTTCCGGACAAGGGGTTCGGACAGCATCAGGAGAATGTGACATGAACATCGGCACCCTCAAGGCCAACGCAGAAGGCGTTCACATCGGCCGCATCACCACCCTGACCTTCAGCGCAACGGTTGCTCTGCGGGCCTTCGAATCCAGCAATGAGCGCGCACCCAAGTTCGACCTTATGGCGCTCTCGGCGGACCGCCGCAGCTGGGTCAAGATCGGCGCGCTGTGGGAATACTCGTCGAACGAGACCGGTGAATGCTTCCTGTCGGGCCAGATCGACGATCCCAGCCTCTCGGCGCCGATCCCGGTCGCCATGTTCCAGCAGAACGACGGCAGCTTCAATGTCGCCTGGCGGCGTTCGAAGCCCAAGGCGTCGCTCGACGGCTTCGGCAGCGAGAGCGAAGGCGCCCTGCCGCCGCTCACCGCCACCGGCGACGAACCGGCCAGCGACCGCAGCGTTGACAGCGCCGCTGCCACCGGCGACGGTCTGGGCGAAAGCACCGCTCCGGCACCCAAGGGCAAGACGCGCGTGAGCGTCGACGCCTGACCGGGACAAGCCCCCCGTGACCGGTGCCGCGACCCGCGCCGGTCACATCGGGAAGGCCCGTCCGCGCATTTGTCGCGGGCGGGCCTTTTCTTTTGCCCGCTGCTGTCGGGCTTGGCAGAACTGCTGAAGGAACTCGGCCCACAAGAGGGAAGGGGGAGGTGCCGTTCGAGCAAAGGAGGCTTGAATGGCACAGACAAACTGGACTCTCGATCTTGGCGGGGCTCCGTGGAACGAAGACTGCGCGCAGATCGGCCACACCCTAAACTTCGACCTCGTGAATACTGCCGAAGCCATGCTCTACAGGGCTGCGCTGATCGCGGTAGCTGGCTTCCCGCCTGCCGGCATCACCTTGCGGATCAAGGCCAACGCCCATGACTTCGGAACCTACCGGACGGTCGAGGCGCGCATCGACGACGACCAGGACGATGGCAGCCATGCCAGCTATCTCGAGACCCTCGAGATCGGCATCGCCTTCTGGCATCAGGCCGGGTTCGCACCGCCTGAATTTAGCAAGCTGACGGCCAGCGATCAGCTTGTGAGTTTCGTCGTGGATGCCGTCGCAAGCGCGCTGCGGATCACACGGCCGAGCACCACCGGGGCATTCTTTCCAGAATCCTCCGGGCCGATCCATCGCAACCTCACCGCAGCCTTTCCGGAAGCGGCACAGCGCGCCTTTTCCGAAGGGGCCGTGCCATGCTGACCGACAGCGAGCGCTTCGCCTTCAGCGCCTGGCGAATCCATGCCTTCGCCTCGACGGGCAATGCCTACGACGCCGTGCAGACCGACGAGACTATTGCTGCTGGGGATACGCTGCTCATCCTCGATGAGAGGGTTGTCGGTGTCGCGATGACCTGGCCGTTTGCTATCACCGCAGAGCCGGGCAAGCTTCACGCGGTCTGTGAGCCATGCGCTGGTGAAACCCTTGGGCACATTGAAACGGCGCTAGATGTTCCAGACGGGTCAATCGCGCGAGCCTGCCGCCTCGCACGGACACTGGGCTTTGCGATTGATGCGGGCCTCGTCCCCTTGTTGCCTGAGCTGCTGGCGGCAGAGGTGGACGGCTAGCGCGGCAAGCGTCGCCACAGAAATCTTGCTATTTTGGCAATAATTGCTATTTTGGTGCCAAGAGGAGATACCACCATGCCAGCGACGGCGAATGAGCACCCCAGGATTCCCCTGACCCGGTTTCACAACAACACCGGCGAGTTCCTTGATCTCGCAACCAAACAGCCGGTCGTCCTCACCAGCCATGGGCGCGAGCGACATGTCATCGCAGATAGCGAATATTTCCGCCATCTTGAACAGGCAGCACGCGGTGTGATCGCCGGCCACATGAATATCGAAGCTGTCGCTTCGTCCGACATGACCGAAGCCGATCGCAAGGCTTTCGCTAATGCACGGCCTTCGGCCAGTGAACTCGCCAATGACCGCTGGGAAGACTGACCGCCCCGCCGCAGGCCATATCCTCCGATACGTCTATCTCTTCGAGGAAGAGCAGAGACGGGGCCGCGACGAAGGCGTCAAGGAACGCTTTGTCGTCGTCGTTGGTGTGGAAGGGTCACGCTACCTGGTCGCGGCGATCACGACCAAGGGCGAGGGGCGCAAGAACGCTGTCGCAATCCCCGATGAGATCGCACGCGCAGCCGGGCTCGCTCCGGGCAGCGCCATTGTCGTTTCGGAATTCAACCGGTTCACCTGGCCCGGGTTCGACATCAGACCCCTGATGAAGCAGCCCGGGTACATTGCCGGACGACTCCCACCGCGGTTCACGGCAAAGACCATCGATGCCATCGCAGCCTGGGGCGCCGCTGCCGTCGATCGCGATTGATTGCCGCAACGCAGAGACAGGCAGCCCCCTTGGAGCCATGTCTGACCCCGCATCAAGGCCAGTATGGCGGCAACTTCGGGGATCGGCACCCCAGGTAGCCAAAATCGGGTCTTCCGGACGACAGCCACAAAGAGTCTATTCGCTCCCTAAAATCGGTGAGGACGGGCGATCGATCCTGCGATCATCACCGTCGACAGCAAGCTCCTGCGAGCCGAGACGCGGCGAGGTCGATGTCCAGGCGTGCGATAAGCTCCTGTGCCAACAGCACGTCCGCCGCCCAGTGCCCCTGCCTCTCTGGTCGAGCTTAGGGCCAACCTGCAGAAATGCGAGCCGTGTTGCCCGGCAAGCCGGGCTGCCCGCACCATCTCGCTTTCTGAGGTTTCCCGCGCGCCGCAGCGCGCGGTGTCCCAGCTCTCTCGCCGAGGCTCGATAAGGGCACCGGCGGACGAGCCGTCGGCACCAAGGAGGCTCATGCAATGAACATCGTCAACCTCGTCGGCCGTCTCGCCAAGGATCCCGTTGCCCGCGACCGCAGCGACACCCGCATCACCGAACTGATCCTCGTGACCGAGCGTCCGGTCATCCGCGACGGCAAGGTCCAGAAGGATCCGGGAACCGGCTACCCGGTCAAGGATGCAGAATTCCACAAGGTCACCGTCTTCAATGGCCTCGGGCTCCCGCTGCGCCAGCACAAGGCCAAGGGTGACCAACTCGCCGTGACGGGCCGCATCCACTACTCGCGCTGGCAGGACGCCGAAGGCAATGACCGCTATGGCTGCGAGATCATCGCCGAGAACGTCGAGTTTCTCTGACCGGGAGGGGCGGCGCGCAGGCGTCGCCCGAGCCCTTTCAGGGGGGCGACAGCTGGACACCGGTGGCGTCCAGCTTGGTTCCCCGGTGACCGCAGCTGCAGCGCAAGTGCCGCGCGACGATCTCCAGCTTCATCGGGATGGATTTGGCAAAGCATCGGTCTCGCAGTTTGGCCGCCGGAACGATCACAACGCGGCGGCATGCGAGACATTCAACCTGTGCGTTGAGGCCATGGCGAACCAGATCGGCCACCGTATCGAGACGCTTGCTGCCCATAGCCACGGCAGAACATCATAAGAACATTAGTTGTCAAGCGTGCTGCGGGGTTGCGCAATCGGCCTGATCAGAAAGACCCGCAAACCGAATAACAAGACACTTTGCGCCGAAGCAAAAAAGCGCAATAATCCCGCACATTGCAGCTGAGGAGTATGACATCATGGCACTCTTTAGGGTAAATCTCGACGAACAGCTCGAGGAGCATCTGGATAACGCAGCCCAGTACCAGCGGCACGATCGATCCGAAATCGTCCGACAAGCGCTGACCGAGTATTTCAGTTCAGCTCAGAACCACGTCCACGACGACGAAGCCATCTGGGACGAATGGCGCGACTTCTCCCGAACCGTGCTCGACGCACAACAAAAGGCGATCATAGCCGCCATCCGAACCCTTCCCGATGAGGCATGGGCCTCGCGGAGCGAAACGCTCGATCGCCTAACCAAGGCCATCGAAGACGTCGAATGGGACCAGGGCATTGAGCCGATCTATGAAATCTTGAGAGAAAAGGTGATCGAAAAATCGCTCGCCTTCGCCACTAACCCCGAGATCGAACCCACCAACCGAAGCTACCCGTTCGCGCCCATCATCCGCTTCGACATTGGCTTTGCAACCGATGACCTCTACTCGGTCCGGCTGCCGCTGATCCAGGCATTCTTCCAATACTACTGGGAAGCAGGCGAAGCGGCTTTCGATGAAATACCAGCCATCTGGGAAGCTGCCAAAGCGCGCATAGATGCTGGCGAAAGGCGCCCCTCAAATGAGGAAGCTGCAGCGGCGCGACGGACCTCTGGCTAGGAAATGGTGCTCTGGCAAGCGGAGTGGTTGATGTATCATCTTCCGTACGCGCGCCTTGCATGAGGCTACCGTCATGCAAGCGGCCTTGCTTCAAACTTGGTTGCCCCCTCGCAGGATAAACAGTGGGTGGCGTCTCCCGACCTCTGGCCGGGATCGCGCTCTATTCCGCCCCGTGCGCTGCGGCCCCGTCTTCACGAAGGCTTCGCGCACCCAAGGCTTCACCGAGCCCCTGAAAGGTCTCGGTCCTTCAGGTGACGATCGCTGACGCATTTGGCCGCTGGCCACGCTTGCGCGCTGCCGCCTGATGAGCGGCGCTCTCAAGCGGCTCGGGCTGCGCCGGGGCATTGCGTTTCTGATGGCCCGCCGGCTCTCGGTTCCGCCGCTCGCGGCCGAGTTGCCGCGCGCGATTTCACGTTTCAAACTTCTTCGTTTATCAGACCTTTGAAAGGAGATGAGATATGGCCAACGTCAGTGGGTCGGAGCGCAAACGGCGCAAGAAAACGCGCGAAGAGAATTCCGTTTGCGCACGCTGCAGCATAACGCTTAGCGACGGATGTGCGGACACTCATCATGATTTTGAGCGTGGCGATAAGCGATACACGGATGAAGCTCATCGACATGCTGTGTGCAAGCCGTGCCATCGAGGCATTCATCAAGTCTTTCCGCAACAAGCCGTCCCTCTTTCCGAGGTGTTGGCCAAGGAGGCATCAGGTGAGATCAAGATTGCCAGAATCTGCTGTGCGAACTGTGCATAGACACCGCCGCCGCAGCCATCTCGGCTATTGTCGTTTCCGCGGCAAACTGCACGAAGCTGCCGGTCTGCTTCAAGTACGGCTCCTGCTCGTCACTTAATGTGGCCCGCCACTGGTATGGACCCTATCGGTCCTCCTGATCCAGACGGACCGCCTTTTCGATGAAGCCCTGTGGCTCTCTCACGAAATGCGCTGCGTCTGATTGCAGAACCGTCCTGACGACAGCTTCCCTGCTTGGCTGAATGATCGCACCCTCCGGCGTTGCAAAGACGCAGTCGAGTTGCCGCGCGACGTCGCAGACCCCGCCGACCAAAGGCAAAGAGAGATCTGCCGCGTCGAAGCGGACCTGGATTTCTTCGATGAATTCGTCATCGAAGCTCACCTGAATGTCGTCCGCAGGTTCGTCACCCCACACCCGGAGACCGGTGTACGATCGCGGCTTCTCGGGCAGCAGCATGTCGAGTTTTGCGAACAGCGCATCCGCCTTTGCGATGGGCAGTGCCAGAACAACTTCCTCGAGCTGCCCGCGGCTCATCCGTGCTGCGTGGACCCCTGCGATACGCGCCGCAGAGGCAGGGATGAGGTTGATGACGAACTGCCAGACGGCCATGGCCCGAACATAGCGTCAATGCGGGCTCCGACAATGGGCTCGTTCGCTAAGTGCCGCCCATGCGGGCAGGGCAGCGCCCCTTACCCGCGAACGCGCCTTTCCTTGCCAGGAAGGCGTTCGCGCTCGGAGCTTTCCGACCGTAATGCGTGCTGCTGCGAGCAGGCGGGTCATTCGGTATCCTCCGTCCGGTCAAGGATCGGCTCAGGCTGTCGCTGCGCTTGCCTTCACCGCCCGCGTGGCGGTGATGCCCGCTTTGCGGCATCATCCCTGACAGTCCGTCGTCTTGCGACCAGCCCCGCCAAACGGTCTCTCAAGATGGGGGGAGTTCCCGCTGTAACCCCTTCGCAGGGCCGAAGGGGCGGCCCGGTGTGGCGCTGAAGCGCCTGACCGGCCCTGCCTTCGTCTCACCTGCTCGAGGGCGGGAACGTCTCTTCCACACACACAGGAACACCTGCCGAAACCTATCGGCGGCCGCCCCTTGGTCAAGGATCGCGGTCCCCCCAATTTTCAGCAATCGCGGCTGTCTCGCTGCGCTCGCGCCACGCTTGGCAGAAAATCGGTTCCCCCACGCCCGCCATGGCGGCGGCGAGACGAGCTCGCCGTCCCTGACACGGTTCGTCCGGCCCGATGGGTTTTTGGCTGTTCCCAATGTGGGGACGATTTCAAAAATCGGAGGCTTTTATGACTTTTTTCAATTCGTTCGCAGATCTGGCTCAGGCACGGATCAATCTCGCCGATGCTCGTGAAGGGATCACGGAATCCTATGACGGAGCGTTTCTTGAACACAGCGATCTGGCAAAGCTCAACATCATCGAGGCTCCAATCGCCGCAGAGATGCCGGATCCCGACATGGCGCGCCGCGCCGTGGAGATGGCAATCGGAACGATCTTCGATGTCCTCAAGGACACGCGCATGGAGGAATTTGCGCAGCAACTCGCCTGGGGCATGGTCAACTCCTTCCACATGACCGCACGCCTGGCTGAAGGTCGCGAGGACGATGCTGCAAAGAAGCTGGGCGAAATGGCCCGCCACTTCGACCCTTCGGAGATTTACGCTGTCGAGCTCGAGGAAACACAACAGCTCTGCCAGACACTGCAAGGATGCCGCGAAGCGCTCGAGGCGATGCGCGATCATGCAGCGGACGTCTACCGGGTCGAAACCGGTCGCCCCTTCACGGCCGCACGGGGATCGCAAGTCAGCAAGAACGGGGTTACCGCAAGCCAGGTGCAGGCACGCGATTTCCTCGCCGCACGCGCCAAGGATCGCAGGGCACAATTCCAGCCCGATGGCCCGCTGGTGATCGTGTCAGGTGGCCAGAAGGATTGGCACGATTTTGCGATGATCTGGGCTATCCTCGACGACATCAAGTCGCGGATCCCGAACATGGTCCTGGGCACGACCGGCATGCGCAAGGGCGTCGACGCCATGGCCGGTGCATGGGCGCAGCAGAACGGGGTCAACACGATCCTGTTCGTCCCCGATCAGCGCCACGGCAACCGGGCTCCGTTCCTGCGCAACGAGAGCATCGTTAAGCTGAACCCTGTTGAAGCGATCATCGGTGAAGGGTCGGGCATCCAGTCCAACCTTGCACAGCGCCTCCGTCAGGCAGGCGTGCCGCTGCACATCCGCCGGATCAGTGATCAGGCGCAGGTTCGGTCGCGCAACTTTGCGTGAGCGCTCTTCGGAAGGCTCCGGCTTATCCCGGGGCCTTCCGCTCTTCTTTTGCGCAAGGGGCGGGCTCTGGGGGCATCGAACCCCCTTCGCCCGCTGACGCGAGCATCGCGATCCCCTGAGTTTATCAGGCGCGCTTGTGCCTTGGCTCGGCGCGCCTTGCCCATGCTCGATGCTTTGCATCTTGCGGGCATCGCTGCCGCACTAACTGCCACACCCGGACAATGGGTCGACCAGCCATCCTTGGGGTGAACCAGAACCACCTGGCGGCATTCTGCCACCAGCTCAGGTAGTGAGAAAGAAGAGGGGGATGGAGGAGACGAGCAGCGACAGGAGGCAAAGATGCTCGTCACATTCCGCGTCAAGGATATCGAGACAAGGCTCAATTCGAAACCGGCTCAGATATGCCCGCCAGAGCTCGCAGCACTGATGCGCAGACTGCACACCGCCAACAGCACGATCGATGCAGACCCAGGCGAATTCCTGGCCGCGCCCCTGAACTTCGAGATCAATGCCAACGCGCTTGCGATCGCCGAGTTCGCATCCTGTTTCGACCATCGCCCGGAAATGATCGCGATCGTCGAGGAAGCACAGTTTCTTGGACGAATGCTGCGGATCGAGCACCACCAATACGACGCACCGATCACGATGCGGGTGAGTGAGCACATTGCACTGGTAGGCGACATCACAATGAGCAGCGACCTTGCTGCAAAGGTGCTCACCTCGCTTGGCTACCACCGCCAAGAATCTGGCCAACTGTCCCTGCAAAAGCTTGGGACAGCGCTCGAGGATCACCGGACTTATGCGGCTTTCGCCAAGGCAGGAATCACTCCGCTCTTCGAAAGCCTCGCGTTCATCGCCGCCACCGATTGTGGAGAGCAACATCCGCTGCTCGAATGGACCTCATGACTATCCGGACAGCAGTTCACGAGCAGCCACGAACCGACTGAACTCGTCGCCATGTTTAACGCTCGATCTGCAAATTGCCTCCTGCAGGATCGAGGTGGAAAAGGGTGCCCGGCACGTTGCCGCGGTGCCCTTTTTTCATGCCCCCTGGGTCACGGCACTGCCGAACAACCACATTCCGGCACATAGCTTTCGCGAAGTCGCTGGTAACGCATGCCTCCCGCCGCAGGCACGTCCACCACCATCGCCATGAGCACCCCGCCAGCATACTGGTCAACCACTAATTTCCCGACCGAGAAGCCGTGCTGCGCCGGCTTCCGCACCATCGAAAAATTAGCGGTCAAGCCTCCGCTTCGCTCCGGTGACCAGCACACTGACGGGGCGCTGTTTCATGGCATGGCGGACGAGCCGCCGAGCGCCAGGAGGCAAGGTCATGTGCTACACAACAGAAAGCTACGAAGACGACATTTCAGTGCTTCGCCAGATCAATCCCAACATCATCGCCCTTGATGAAAAAACGCTCGAAGCTGAGCGGCGCTCCTACCACACATTCTTCGACGTCCATGTCGTCGAGACCCGGGACGGGTACATCCTCATTGAGGAGGGAGACTATGGCGAGCTGCCGATGCACCTGATCGATCAGATCGTCTACACCGCTACAGGCAAAATGGCCGATGAATTCTGACGAGACAGGGCGGTGGTCACCGCCGCCCAACTCGGCAAAAATCAGGCCTCACCCGCCGAGCTTTTCGAGAGCAGAAATCGCTACCTTTGGCTTCACTTTGACGGCTAGCTCCAGAAGGGCAATCGCCGTATCCTGACCGACCTTTTTGATGAGCCGATTCAGCTCTCGTTCTGCTTCCTCACGCTCAAGCTCTGCAAGCTTCTGCCGGCGCTCCTCCAGCTCCTTTTCCGCTGCTGCCAGGGCAGATCGTTCGCGTTCAAGTTTCGACACCATTGCGCATTCCTCCAAGCCTTGAAAGACCATGCGAAGATGCACCAATCGCAGGGTCTGTTCGAGGCATTTTTTTGCTTGCTGCTCTCGCGATACTTCATCTCGAAGCATGCCCAAATTGGACGCCCACCTTGATCGAACGTGGTGCCAATGACGTGACACAGCGGTCCACAGAGGCAGGCCAAACGTCTGTGGTCAGTTCGCGAGTCCGGCTCGCCGGCACATTCCCCCCGGAAGACCAGCTGGGCCAGTGATCCCCCTATGGCACTGAACCTAGCACAGGGCCTAAGTCCCTAATTTTATGCACACCCTATGCGGCTGCGCCGCGGTCCATTTCGGGTCAATACGCGCTGTTAATCAGTGCTTTAATAAAAAACCCTCCCCTCCGAAATATATTTCGGTTCGCAAGGGATCGGCTTATAGCTCGAAAGAACCGCGCTATTTCAGTCCGTTAGCGCCGAAATATATTTCGGCTCTGTTGAGGCTTTCCTCCGCGTTTCGGCTGCGCTATAACCGAAGTGCGATAACCGGACCATGCACAACCGTAGGGATGTGCATGAGTACCACCTTCAAAGGCATCGGTGTCGGGTTTGCACCTGACGTTCTCGACGCTCTCGACACATATGCCTCGGCGCAGGGCGTTTCCCGTGCAGAGGCGATCCGCGCTTCCGTCAACATCGGCTTGCCGATGCTCCGTCTGGGCATCGCGCTCAACGGACAGCGCGCGCTTACGATCCTCGAGCACACGCAGCTCGCGCTCTCTCTTCTGGTCGAACGCCAGTATCCCGAAGACAGCGATGAACTGATCCGCGCCGCCATGCGCAACGTGCGAGAGCACCATGCGTGAGGACATCCGCTTCAGCAAAAATGCTGCCACGCTGACGCACGATTCCGCGCGCGGAAAAGTGAAGCGGAACGCAGGCAATTTCACGCGCGGATCGCAGCTGTTCCACCACGAGGTTTTGATGACCTGGGCGGGCATCAAGCTACCGCTCTATACGTGGATCGCAACCACCGCCGTCCTGCTCTTCGCGCTGGGCGCATTCACCTTCAAGAACCACGAGATTCATCTCGTCATCATGCGCGGTCTCGCGACCGTCTGGAACTGGGTCGGACTGAACCCCGACAAGGCGGTCAATTTGACCCTCCCTAGCGGTCAGGTCGTGCAGGGCCACATGCCGATGGTGCCCTACCATCCTGCCGTCCAGGCGGCATGGGCAACCGCCATTCGGATTACCGTTTCATCGATGCTCGGCGCAGCTTTCATCTGCGTGCCGCTGACCGTCTGGTTCGTCGATTTTTCCCGGCGCCGGGGATCGGCAATCCTGACCGAGAGACACGAACGCGGCGCGATCATGGTGAGCCGCCAAATACTCGGCGATGCGATCCGCGCCCACAATTGGCGAGAGCACTCGAAAGAATGCCTCGATCGGGACCCCCCGGACGATCCCAAGGCAGTACTCCAAGAGGATCTGAAAACGCGAATCCGGCGCGGCATTCACAGCCCTTATCGACTTGCCGGATTGCCGGTTCCGTGGCGTCTTGAACAAAGCCACGCGATGTTCATTGGCACAACCGGCGCGGGCAAGACGACCGAGCTCAAGAAGCTCGTAACGCAGGCTCGCGCGCGCGGCCACCGCTGCGTCATTTTCGATCTGACCGGAACCTTCGTCGAAAGTTTCTACGACGCCGAAACCGACGTCATTCTGAACCCGATGGATCGGCGCTGCGAGCCCTGGTCGATATTCAACGATTGCGACAACTACGCCGAGTTCATGAGCGCCGCGACGGCGCTCGTTCCGAGCGGCCAGAATGTCGAGGACGATTTCTGGCAGAAGTCGGCGCGAACCCTCATGGTCGAAATGTGCGTCAAGCTCGTCAAGATGGGCGTGCGTACCAACGGCGGGCTCGCCTATTATCTCATGCAGTCCGACCTCAAGACGATCCACGCGCAGCTCGAGGGAACCGTTGCCGGACCGATGATGTCGCCATCGGCCGCGAAGATGGCCGAAAGCATACGCACAACCTTCATCGCCAATGCCAACGCCTTCCGCTTCCTCCCCGATCCGGCGCCGGGAGACGAAGGGTTCTCCATCAAGCACTGGATGACCAGGGACGTACAGGAAGGCTCGATCCTCTTCATCACCTCCACACACCCCGATCTGACGCTCAATCGGCCTTTGCTGACGCTGTGGATGGACCTTGCGGTTAACTCGCTTTTCCAGATGGGCCGCAGCCGCAATCTGCGCACCTGGTTCCTGATCGACGAAGTCCACGCACTGCACCGGTTGCCCGCGATCGATCACGGCCTCCAGACCGCCCGTGCTTTCGGCGGGGCGTTCGTCCTCGGAATGCATTCCTTCGACAAACTCGAAGAAACCTATGGCGAGCACGGTGCCACCAACCTCGCATCGCTCGCGGGCACCAAGCTCATCCTCAAGACCGCCGACCCCGAGACCTCGCGGCGCTGCTCGGAATTCATCGGCAACCGGCAGGTCCGGCAAATGGATGAGGCGTATTCCTACGGGTACAACAACAGCCGCGATGCGTCGACGATCACGCCCCGCACCGACGTGCAGGAACTCGTCATGCCGGACGACATCAGCAACCTGCCGAGTATGCACGGCTTCGTGAAGTTCCCGGACGGTTTCCCTGCCGCGCGGATCAAGCTCACATGGAAGGACTATCCGCAGCAAGCCGAAGGCTTCGAACGCGTGACCGACATGCGCGCTGCCGAATACATCCCCTCCAGCGAGGAAGCCGCGGAAATGGGGGTCGATGGGCGCGAGGGGGAGGGGCCGGTCTACCAGCCCACTGAAACGCGCGAGGAAGCGAATGTCGAGCTTAGCCAGGCAGAGCGGGAAGCGGAAAGGTTGCGAGAGCAGGTCGAGGGAAAGCTGACGAGGGAAGCGGAGGATCTGGTCGACCGGGCGAACGAGACCCCCGTCATCAGGAACGGCGATGCCACCGATCCCCGGCAGCAAGCCGAAGAAGATGGCTTCAAGTTCAGGCGATCGGGCCAAGCGGACCAACGCGAGCGGCAGCGCCACGCGCAGCGCGACGTCGAGGAGCGGAACGGACAAAGCAGGTCGCACACCGAGGCGCTCCGCACCATGCGCTCTCGCGAGGATGGTCAGGAGAGCGAACTGGCGCGCGAGAACATGCGCGGCTTCGGTGCCGAAAAGATCCATCATCACGAGCCGGCGATCGACGACGACCAGGAGCTGGGCCGGTGAACCTTTCCGCGCCCACCCTCTCGCACTCCTGCCACTTCAGGATCGCTATCGGCCGCAGGCTTCGCGGCGCACGCGCCGCACTTGGATTTTCGCAGCAGGAGATGGCAACCAAGCTCGGAATCGCCCGGCAAACCCTGGCTGGATACGAGAACGGCCATTGCGAGCCGCTGAGCAGCTTGCTTGCGCTCCTGTGCGAAGATTTCGGCCTCAATCCATCATGGTTGCTGATCGGTGACAACAACACGCCCATGTTCGTCCCGGGCACCGAGACGGCGACCTTCCGGCGCGCGGCTTCCTGATGCTCTCGGTTGCATCCGTATCCTCCGCGGGAGGCGCTGCGAACTACTTCGCAAAGGACGACTATTACGTCGGCGATGGCCCCGCGGAACTCAGTGAGTGGGGCGGGAAGGGCGCCGAAGCGCTGGGGCTGACAGGCCCGGTTTCGAAGGACGACTTCGAGAAGGTTCTCGACGGCAAGCTGCCCGACGGGACGATCATCAACGCCCACGAGAAACGGCAAAGCGGAACGGATCTGACGTTTTCGATGCCGAAGTCGGCGAGCCTGCTTGCCCAGCTTGGCGGCGATGAACGCATCCTCTTGGCGCAGGCGGCCGCCGTGAAGGCAACGATGGCCTATCTCGAGAAGCATTTTGCCGAAACGCGCGACTATTCGCGCAACTCGAAGGGCGAGCCGACCCAGACGGGGAACCTTGTCTATGCGCTGTTCCAGCACGATACGAGCCGCAAGCTCGACCCGCAGAATCACACCCACGCCGTGATCGCCGCCCTTACCCAGACAAAGGACGGTAAATGGCAGGCGCTGCATAACGTGGAGGTCTGGAAGAACAATTCCGTTCTCGGATCGATCTACAATGCAGCCCTCCGGTCCGGACTCGAACGCATCGGCTAAGACGACACTGATCTCCGCGATCGCGAGCGCCGCACATAACGAGGGCAGGGAGGTTATCGGCCTCGCCTTCGCGAACAAGATGGTGAACGACCTTCGCAACGACACCGAGCTGCGCAAGCCAGGCGGCGAACTGGTGCAGGGCGGCATCGAGGCGAAAACCGTCTCCTCGTTCGTCAATGAGCATCTTCGTGGCGCGCTATACGGCAAGGGACCGACCTACGAGGCGTCGCGCACAGCCCTGGAGGGGAAAGTGCTTGTCCTCGACGAGGCATCGCTCGTGGCCAACAAGCCGATGAACGACCTCCTCACCATCGCCAACCGGCTAGGCGTCGAAAAACTGGTGATGATCGGCGACCGCGCGCAGCTTCAGCCGATCGAGGCGGGCAAAAGCTTCTCCCTCATCCAGTCCGACGCTCCGGCGATGGCAAGGCTTGAGACGAGCCTGCGGCAACGCACACAGCACATGAAGGAGGCGGCCGGCCTCGCGCGCGCAGGCAAATTCCGCGAGAGCTTCGCATCGCTGGGCGAGCGCGTCGTCGAAGCCGGAAAGGATCATCTCAGGACGACCGCCGATACCTGGCTAGCCTTGTCGCCAGAGGACCGCGAACGCACTGCCATCTACTCGTCGGGCCGCGACGCCCGGAGCAGCCTCAACCGGATGGTCCAGGACGGGCTGCGCGGCGAGGGTGCGATCAAGGGGGAGGGGCTCGAAATCACAACCCTGCGCCCGGCCCACGCGACGCGCGAGGAGCTTCGCTACGCGCCGACCTATGCCAAGGGCCAGCTGCTGGAAGTAACGCGCCACAACGCCCCTGGAGGGCTCCAGAAAGGCCGCTACGATGTCGAGGGACTGGACGAGCGCGGGCGCGTCCTTCTCCGCGATGAGAACGGCAAGCGTGTCCGCTTCGACCCGGCCCGCATCGATCCCAAGGACAGACGCGACGCCCTGCGATTGTCCGAGAAGTCGAAGGAGACGATCCATGAAGGCGACAAGGTGCGCTGGACCGAGAAGGACGATGCCCGCAAGCTGATGAAATCCGAGGAGGCTCGAATCCTCGGGATCAAAGACGGGACGGTCACGGTCGAAAACCGCCACGGCGAGACGATCGAGCTCAAGCAGAACGACAAGATGCTGGAGCGAATGGGCCTCGCTTACGCAATCAACATGCATCAGGCGCAGGGCGATACGCGCGACATGGCGATCGGCGAGATGCATTCATCCGCCCGGCACCTGTCGAACCAGCGCCTCGCGCTCGTCATGATGACCCGCGTCCGCGACGACATCACGATCGTCACCAACGACAAAGACAGGCTTCTCGCCCAGATCGGCCGCAACCCCGGGGACAAGACCAGCGCGCTGGAGACGCTCGGCGAAAAGCAGGTCGACGCAAACCGCGGGCCGGACACCCGCCCGGATTTCAACCCCAAGATCCCCGAACACCTGCTTCCGCCCGACGCAAAGGGAGAAACCCTGCCCTCGGTCGACAAGGACAGTCTGCGCGCCGTTCCGCAGATCGACCTTCCAGAACGAACCATCGAACGCACCCGCTAGGAGAAGCGCAATGCCCGTAGCCCTGTCCCAGACTGCAGATCAGACGCCGTCCGAAAGCCTTGCTCAGGTCCTCGCCCACAAACCCACCATGCACAATTTCTCGACCGCTACGGGCCTGGAGAACGTGGCCCGAAAGCTGGAGGGGGACTCGTATTTTGTGTGCGACCTGCAGGTTCACGGCGTCCAGGGCTGCGCTGACTTGCGAAACGATATCGCACGGCAACATTTCGCCGCCGAGCTGATCGCCCTCGGGCTCGCGCTGTTCGTCGCGGTGATCGTCGGTTCGATCGCCGTCGCCTTCGTCAATCTGGTGACAAAACTCGCCGCGCCGATCGGAGAGCACCGCGTCTACGCGCTGTTTCCGCGCCGCCTGAGCGAATTCTGGAAAGGACACCCAACGTGACGCACGCCTTCGCCGGTCTGTCGGACCTCTTCGGGACGACGCCGCCGTCTCTGATCGAGCTCGGGTTAATGGTTGGTGTGGCCGCCGCTTTGACGGTCCTGATCCACTCGATCGTCCCGCATTGGACGGGAGAGGACTGACCATGAACGGCCAGACCATCCTGATCCTCCTCGTCGCAGGCGCGGTAATCGCGGCATTCGCAATCCTGAACGCTCTCCCGCGGCGCCAGCTGGCGCGCCTGAAGGTCAGGCCCAAGCCCCTCATGACGCCGGCAGAGCGCCGAGTCTGCCTCATGATCGAGCGCGCAATGCCTGGAGCCAGGGTACACTCGCAGGTCTCGATGGGGGCGATCATGAACCCGGCGAAGGGTCTTTCCAGATCCGAATGGTGGACCACCTTCAACAAGTTCAGCTCGAAACGCGTCGATTTCGTGGTCGAGGACCCGCACTCCGGTCAGGTCATCCTGCTGGTCGAACTCGACGACCGCAGCCACGACCGCCGCAACGATACCGACCGCGACGCCCTTACGCGCCATGCCGGATACACGACCGTCCGCCTCCCCGCAGGCGAACGCCCCACACAGACGAGTGTCGAGAGACACATCGAAGCCGCGCTCGGGCCGGCCTTGCCGCGCGCGGACCGCTCACCCTGGCAAGCCACCCAGGCCTGAAGGAGGACCACAATGGCATTCGATTACGAAGACGTAGGAACATTCGGCAGCAAGCGCGCAGCCGAGGATTGGGCTCACCGCAACAAGGTCGACCTGCGCGACCTCCATATCCGGAACCTCGGAGGTGACCGGGTCGAGGTCGGCATTCGCAAGAGCGGATACGACAGCCGCGAGAACTACGACAACCGACATGGCGAGAGGCGCGACGGCTTCTGGCGATAAGCGAATTTCCGCAACCTGCGGAAATGGGGCGCGCCCGCGCGCTCTTCACCCCGCCGGACTGTCCGGCACAACAGAAGGACTGACTACGATGAAATTTCTGATCTCCGCACTGGCGCTGGGTTGCGCCATGACGGCCGCCCCCGCGATGGCGCAGGATGCGGACGCTTCCGCAGCTGCAACGACGGAGACGCCTGCCGCCGTCCCGGCGATCGTTTCCGCAATCAAGAAGATCAACGCCACGACGTCTCCGGCCGGCGACCAGCGCGCGGCGAAGATGAAGCTGCTAGCCTATCTCGACGAGCACAAGATCCAACGCGATCGCATCGATCACAAGCCGCACAAGACAGAATGCGTCGAATGCGCCAAGGCGGACTGCGCGGACAAGGACTGCGACCATGCCAAGCCCAAGCCAAAGTGCGAAAAAGGGCAGAAGTGCTGACTGGGCCAGGTCCGGCACGCTTCCCCGCCACACGGCGAGCAAAGCGAGGAGGGGGCGAAGTGCTCCACGACCAGTCACAATGTCCGTTCTGCAGGCGTTTCATGCCGGATTGGGGGACACCCCTTCCGGTCAAAGCCTGCAACGTGTGCGATCGTCCCCTCTTCCTCATCCCATCGCTACGCGGACCCGGGCGCCTCCACATCCTTTCGGCTATCGACGTCACGAAGATCGTCATGCTGCCGATCGTCGGTGGTGGGACAATCTCTTTCGGGATGCGCGGACTTTCGACCGACCATTTCGCAGCGACGGTCGCAGGTGCCCTGCTGTTCTGGGGCGTCATCGACGTTTGGGATGGAACGGCAGGCCTTAAAACCGATATCGACCGGGTCAAGAAGCAGGTCCGGCAGGGCGCGGCCGTACGAAAGATGTCCATCGCCAAGAGCATTTTCGGGCTTTCGTCGATCGTTCTTGGCGCGCTCGGACTGCTGATGCTGGCCTGACCATGGATATGGATGACCGCGAATACATGCATCAGCGTTACCGCGAACGCGGCGGCGCTCGATCCCTGCCGATCTGGCGAGAACGGCATGGGCGAATGGAACTCGGCGAAGCTGACCTCGTCGCATCCTCCTATGGCCGCCACAGCCAGAACTATCCCGATCACCCTACCGCCCGTCCGCCGAGCCGGGCGCGGCGCAAGAACCTCATTGCGGCAGCCTTGCTGGCCGCGATCGGTGCCATCTATCTGGTGTTCACCGGCACATCCGGCTCGCTCTTTAGCAGGCAGCCCGAGAATGGCGAATTCCGGGTCAGGACCGAACTTCAGGCCGAACCGACCGCTACGCTGATTTTCACGGCGAGCGACAAGCCGGTCGCCATGCACCTCCTGGACAGCGAAGACCGGGAGATTTTCGTCGCTTATATCCGCGCCAAGAGAACGGCGAAGCTGCAGGTCCCGCCGGATCGAAAGTCTCACTCAAACCATCGAATATCGTGTCGCAGAAAGGATATTAGGAACGGTCCATCATACACGCGCGATTGGCACAGCGCTAATATCGGCGCTCGCTGTCAAAAGCCTTGGAAAACGAGACCCTGCGTCAAATAGCGCGAGATTCTTAATTTCTATAGCTAGCGAAGCGCGAAAAAGACATCCCATACCACTCACATTCGTTTCAATCGACATTTTTATCGATAAAGAGACGCGCGATTTCTGGACAACGACAGTGGACTACCATCAACGGAGAAAACAGTACAACTACTAGCTCGGCTGCCTTGGTCCTACCGGTGCTCCTGAATGAGCTTGTGCAACTTTTGGTTCACCTCGCAACCTAGCGGCAGTCACCTCGGGTACAGGTGGTTCTCGGCTAGGTTCCAGTCAGATCTCTACCGCATTGAATTCCGGCCAACCTGCTCAACTCAGTTCCCAAGTCGTTCCTTGTCGGATGTTCTGAACAAGTGTTGTGCGAAAGGCTGCCAAGTAGCTACCGCCGACTCGTCCCGGCGGGTAATAGACGACACCGCCGAGATCGGCTCTTCGAAATCCCAGCGCCAGTCTTTGTCCCGCCGGATGGCCATTTTCCTCGATAGGACCGAGATAGTCCGCTCGAGGCGGCCGCGTCCGATCCCGCAATCTACGACATAATAGGCGACGATCAAGACGGGGCTCAGCATTGACCAGCATGGCACGATCCCGGACACCCGCGCGATCAGGGACGGGTGGCGGATCGCCTATGAGCGCGCACGACAGCAGCTGAGCGAGCTTGGCGGGCAGCCGTTGTCCGCGCGGCAGATGCTCGTCATTCTCGCTAACAGCGCCGCCCGAACGGCCCCCCGCATTTAGTCGGCAGGCATCGACTTCATCGTCACCGGGCATTTCCGCGCGGTTCCGATCATCGCCATACAGGTCTCATCCCAACCAGGAGACTTCGTATGTACACCAAACATCAGCCGCTGAGCACGCTGCACATTGCGCTTCCGCTCGCCGGTCCGCTGTCGGCCTTCGTCATGATGCTGACCGTGATTGCCGCCGTCGCACCCGCGATGATGGCCTGACTCCCGTTCAAGAGTTCCGGACCGGTCGCGCCGCGACCGCCCGGACCTTCAGTCTGTCGAGGTGAGAGCATGTCCTCGCGCGCCATTTCATTTGAGGGCCGACATGGCCATCCGCTTGCGGCCCGCCTCGAGCTGCCCGATGGGCCGGTCCGCGCGGTCGCGCTGTTCGCGCATTGCTTCACCTGCACGATGCGCAGCCACGCTGCGAGGCGCGTCACCGCAGCGCTCGCCGCGCGGGGCATCGCCACGCTGCGGTTCGACTTTACCGGGCTCGGCGGCAGCGGCGGCGATTTCGCGACCGCCGGTTTTGCCGCCGACGTCGCCGATATCGTCACTGCAGCCAACTATCTCCGCACTCATATCGGTGCGCCGACCATTCTCATTGGACACAGCCTGGGCGGCGCCGCGGTGCTCGCGGCCGCCACGCAGATTGACGACGCGCGCGCAGTGGTGACGATCGGCGCGCCCTTCGATGTCGGTCATGTCGTGCACCGCATCGAAGGCGACCTTGCGGCGATCCGGCAAGCGGGTCGCGGCCAAGTCCGCATCGGTGGGCGACCGTTTGCGCTATCCGCGGATTTCCTGCGCGCGCTCGACGAGCCGCGCAACGCCGCCGCACACATTATGGCGCTCGGTAAAGCGCTGCTCGTCCTTCATGCGCCGCTCGACGGGACGGTTTCGATCGATAATGCCCGCCAGATTTACGACGCGGCGCGCCATCCCAAGAGTTTCGTGACGCTCGAGAACGCCGACCACCTGCTTACCGCCCCCGAGGACGCACAATATGTCGCTGGGCTGATCGCGGCATGGGTGGAGCGCTATCTGCCCCCAATGGTTCGCGCGGTTAACTCGAAGACCCCACCAGCACACGGTGAGGTCCGCGTCGTCAATGGCAACGGCAAGTTCGAGACGCGCATCATAACCGCGACCCACCAGTTCACCGCAGACGAGCCAGTCAGCTTTGGCGGGCTCGACGCGGGGCCCGGGCCCTATGAGCTGCTGTTGTCAGCGCTTGGCGCGTGCACCTCGATGACGCTGCGCATGGTCGCCGCGCGCGAGCAGATCCCGCTCGACGATGTGGTCGTGCGCCTCCGGCATGATCGCGACCATGGCGCGGATTGCGACCATTGCCAGGACAGCGAAGGGCGCGTGGAGGCTATCGAAGTCACGATCGAGCTGCTCGGCGCTCTCACAGATGCGCAACGCGCCCGTCTGCTGGCCGTGGCGGGCAAATGCCCGGTCCATCGCACGCTGGCCGGTCAGGTCCATGTGCACGTCGCCGACCATGCGCCTGAGGCCACCGAGCCGGTGGCGGCCTGACGCGGCGCGTATCGACTTCATCGACAGCGGGCATTTCCGCCGCGCCGCCGGGCCTGCGAGACGTGGCTCGTCAAAGGAGACGATCATGACCCGCATCGCACGGCGATACGCGACGCCTGGACCACGGCACGTAGTGAATAATCGCTCGGTTGACTCGCCCTTTCGTTCGCCCGGCGCCGCGCTAACCGCCCGGGTTGCGGGCCGCGTCGCCTAAAATGGCAAGCCCTGAGCGCCCCCCTCGTGTGGTCATTCTCGGCGCGGGTTTTGCCGGTCTCGCAGCCGCACGCGAACTCTGCGGGAAAGGTGTCGATGTAACGATCGTCGACCGCCAGAACCATCATGTCTTTCAGCCGCTGCTCTACCAAGTCGCGACCGCCGGCCTGTCGCCCGCCGACATTGCCGCGCCGATCCGCTCGATCGTCAAGAAGCATGAGCGCACCCATGTCCGGCTCGGCGAGGTGGTCGCGGTCAACAGCCATGCGCGGCTCGTCGAACTCGCGGAAGGCGATTTCCTGCCCTATGATTATCTCATCGTCGCGACCGGAGCGAGGCACGGCTATTTCGGCCGCGAGGAATGGGCCGAGCACGCGCCCGGGCTCAAGACCATCGATGATGCGACATTGCTCCGGCGCAAAATCCTGCTTGCGCTCGAGCACGCCGAAACGCTGCCGCCCGGACCAGAGCGCGATCGTCAGCTGACCTTCGTGTTGGTGGGCGGCGGTCCGACCGGGGTCGAGATGGCGGGCGCCATCGCCGAGCTGACTCGCCATTCGGTCAGCATGGAATTCCGGACGATCATGTCCAAGTTGTCGCGGGTGGTCCTGATCGAGGCGGGTCCGCGGCTGCTGGCGAGCTTCCCCGAGCGCCTGTCCGAATGCGCGCGCCGGTCGCTCGACAAGCTTGGGGTCGAAGTCCGGCTGAGCGAGCGCGTCGTCGATGTCGACGCGCGCGGCGTCGGGCTGGAGAACGAACGGATCGATGCCGGAACCGTGATCTGGTCGGCGGGCGTGATGGCGTCTCCCGCCGCGCGCTGGCTGGGCGTCGAAGGCGACCGAGCCGGGCGCGTCGCGGTCGAAGCCGATCTCAGCCTGCCCGGCCGCCCCGATGTGTTCGTGGTCGGCGATGTCGCGTCGCGTTCCCGTGCCGATGGCCGGCCGGTTCCCGGCATCGCTCCTGCCGCGAAGCAGATGGGCGTCCATGCCGCGCGGGTGATCGCCGCTCGGGTCACAGGGCGGCAGACACCGCCGCCGTTCCGCTACCGCGACTATGGCAATCTGGCGACGATCGGGCGCAAGCGCGCGGTTGCCGACTTCGGCCATGCGCAAGTCCGTGGCACTCTCGCATGGCTGCTGTGGTGCGTGGCGCACGTCTATTTCCTGGTCGGCTTCCGCAATCGCCTTATCGTCGGCGCAAACTGGCTCTGGCACTATTTCACTTTCGATCGCGGCGCGCGGCTGATCACCGCGCTCGACGGCGGCGCGGTTTTCGGTGGTCGGCACGACCCACATGGAGCCGAACAATTTCGCAACATTGTAACAGACGCGCCGCAACGGGCGGCACATGTTTGACATGATGACTCGGAGATCCCGTATGGAACCGGCGCGACCCTTCCTCGGCGCAGACGAGGCGACCTGCCGGACAGGCGACCTCGAGGTGCGGCTAGCGCAAGCGCATGAAGTCGATGAAGCGCTGGCGCTCCGCTTCAGGGTGTTTTGTGAAGAGCGCGGCGCACGCAGCAGTAAGGCGGCGTCGGGTCTCGAGGAAGACGCCTTCGACCGCGACTGCGACCATTTGATCGTCATCGATCATGCCTGCGCGGGCCGCCCGGTGGTCGGCACCTATCGATTGCTGCGGGAGGAAACCGCGCTCAGGATCGGCGGCTTTTACTCGGCGGGCGAATATGATCTCGCGCCGTTGATCGCGCAGGGCCGCGCGCACGCCGGTGCCCCGCAATTGCTTGAGCTCGGCCGCTCCTGCGTTGACCCTCGCTACCGGACCAACGCCACGATTACACTGCTCTGGCGCGCGATCGCCTTCTATCTCGAGCGTCACCGTGTCGGCTTCATGTTCGGCTGCGCTTCGTTTCCAGGCACCGACCCGGCCCTGTTTCGCGATGAACTCGCCTACCTCCACCGCTTTCACCTAGCGCCGCCACCCATCCGCGTCCGAGCTTGGGCCAAACACCATGTCGAGATGGCGCGAGCCGTTGATAAGGTCGACATGAGCGGGCGCGGCCTGCCGCCGCTCATCAAGGCCTATTTGCGCGTCGGCGCGCAGGTTGGCGATGGCGCTTTTATTGATCACGACTTCAATACCGTCGATGTTTTCATGGTAATGCCCGTCGAGCGGATCGTCGGGCGTTACGGCCGTAAATTCGGGCTCGTCACATGAGGCCATTCCTTGATCCCATCCCCGGACCGGCGCACCCGCACCGGTTTACGAGAGGCTTAGTTCAATGCCGATGACCGTCTCGCTCCGCGCGGTACTCACTGTATCCGGTGTGCTGCTGCTGGCCGCCTGCGGCACCGGCGCTCCCTCCGATCCGGATTCAACCGCGCGTTCCACCGAGGGCTCCGCGGCGGCGGATATCGCCACGGCAAGCGCGTCGGCCCCGGTCGTCGTCGAGCTGTTCCAGAGCCAGGGCTGTTCGTCCTGCCCGCCGGCAAATGCCAACGTCAATGCGATCGCCGCGCAACCGGAGGTGCTCGCGCTCTCATTCGGCGTGACTTATTGGGATAAGCTGGGTTGGGCGGACAGCTTTGCCAAACCCGAATATACCGCGCGACAGTGGGAATACGCCCGGGCAGCTGGGCGTCCGAATGTTGCCACGCCGCAGGTGATCGTCAATGGCAACCGCGCGATCGTTGGCAGCAACGCGGCGGAACTGAAGCGCGAACTCGCCGCCGCCGGGTCGCCCAAGGGCGGTCCGGCGCTCACCATCGAAGGTTCGTCAGTTAAGGTAGGGGCCGGCCATGGACCCGCTTCGCTGGTCTGGCTGGTTCGCTACGATCCTGAGGAAAATCAGGTCGCGATCCGCGCCGGCGAGAATGGCGGACGCACGTTGCCTCACCGCAATATCGTCCGCCAGCTTGTGCGACTTGGCAACTGGACGGGCACGGAGGCGAGTTTTGCGCTGCCAGAGCCCGCCGAGCCTGGCCTGCGCACGGCGGTGTTGGTTCAGCGCGGCCTTGGTGGCCCGATCACGGCAGCAGTGAAAGGATAGGGGATGGCGACAGCCGCCGAGCACGCAATCAACGCGCCCCTAGCGCCCGGTAGCGGGTCGCCCGGCATCTATCGTCATCGGCTGGCGACGCGTCTATGGCATTGGTCGAATGTCGTGGTGCTGATCATCATGCTGATGAGCGGACTGATGATTTTCAACGCGCATCCGCGCCTCTACTGGGGCGAATATGGCGCGAACTCGGATTATGCCTGGCTTGAGATCGGCCCGACCGCGACAGGAGGTCATTTGGTCGTTGCCGGGCTCGACATCCCGACCACCGGAATTCTCGGCCAATGGACGGACGCAAACGGCAACCAGCAGACCCGTGCCTTTCCGTACTGGGCAACCATTCCCTCGGGCTATAACCTCGCCGGTGCGCGCCGCTGGCATCTGTCGTTCGCATGGGCGTTTGCGATACTGACGATCGGCTATCTCATCATAAGCGCCGCCAACCGTCATATCCGGCGAGACCTCCTTCCGAAAAAGTCGGAGCTCGCGCCCGCGCATCTCTGGCAGGACGTCAAGGACCATCTCCGGTTGCGGTTTCATCCGACCGACGGGACGGCTCACTACAATATCCTGCAGAAGCTGACCTACGGGTTGGTCCTGTTCGTTCTGTTGCCAGGCGTGCTGCTGACCGGCTTGACCATGTCGCCTGCGTTCAACGCCGCCTGGCCATGGATGCTCGACCTGTTCGGCGGCCGCCAATCAGCACGGTCATTGCATTTCATCTGCGCGGCGGGGCTGGTCGGGTTCATTCTGGTTCACTTGCTGTTGGTCATGCTCGCGGGCCCGATCAACGAAATCCGCTCGATGATCACCGGCTGGCTTCATGTCCGCAAGGTCGAGGAGGGAAGCGCATGATGATCGCGCGCAGAAAACTGGTCGGATCGCTAGGCGTTGCCGCTGGAGGACTGCTGTTGAGCGGCTGCGACCGCGTCGCCGGAACTCCGGCGTTTCGGAGCTTCGTCGAGGGCACAGACGGGCTGACCATCGATTTCACTCGATTAGTTTCCAAACGCGACGCGCTCGCACGCGAATACACCTTGACCGATCTGTCACCAGTGTTCCGCGCGAACGGTACGCGGGTTCCAGCCGCGCCCGAATATCAGTCCCTGATGGCTAACAAATTCGCGGACTTTCGCTTGCGCATCGACGGACTGGTGCGCCAGCCTTTGTCCTTGTCGCTGGCGCAACTCCGCTCACTGCCCGTGCGGACCCAGATTACGCGGCATGATTGTGTCGAGGGTTGGAGCGCGATCGGGCAATGGACCGGTACCCCTCTTAGCGGTCTGATGAAACAGGCCGGGCTGATGCCGTCGGCAAGGTTCATCGTGTTTCACTGCGCCGACGATTATGGCGCGTCGAAATATTATGAGAGCATCGACCTGATCGACGCCTTTCATCCGCAGACGATACTTGCTTGGGGGCTGAACGGGCAAAGGCTGCCGATTCAGAACGGCGCGCCGCTGCGGTTACGCGTCGAACGGCAACTCGGCTACAAGCACGCCAAATATGTCATGCGCATTGAGGCGGTCGCAAGCCTCGCCCAGATCGGGGCCGGCAAGGGCGGCTATTGGGAGGATTCAAATGATTATGCCTGGTATGCGGGCATCTAGCCTTTTCCTTGCCGCATTGCTGCAAACGCTTGCGGCTTGCGGGCCTGAGACTGGCGGACCCGCCGACGAAGCCGTTCCAGCGGCCGCTTCCTCTGCATCGACGCCGGCGCCCCTCGAGCTCGAGGCAACCGACGGCGGGACGGTGCATGCTATGCTCTACCCGGCCGAGCGAGCCCGCGCGGCCATCCTTCTGTTTCACCAGGCGAACGGCAGCGCGGCGGAGTATAAAACCATTGCGCCTCGCCTCGCTGCTCTCGGTTACGAGATTTTGACGATAGACCAGCGTTCGGGCGGCGACGTGTTCGGCCCCAACCTCACCGTCAACGCGAACGGCCGCTCGTCTGATTTTCTGAGTGCCGAACCCGACCTTGAGGCCGCGCTTTCTTGGGCGCGCACGCGTAAACTTCCGGTAATCGTCTGGGGCAGCAGCTATTCTGCCGCGCTTGTATTCAGGCTGGCGGCACGGCACCCGGGCGACATCGCGGCAGTGATCGCCTTCTCGCCGGGCGAATATCTCGGTCGCCCCGATGCTGTCCGCTCCGCCGCGCGCCAGATTGCTTCACCGATCTTTGCCGCAGCAGCGAGCGATTGGGAAGAGCAGGCGGCCGTACGTGCTATCATCGACGCTGCGCCGTCGCAAAGTGAAACGGCTTATCTCCCGTCGACCGGCGGCATCCACGGCTCCTCGACATTGGACGCGACGCGCAATCCCACCGGCGCTGACGCCGCCTGGGCCGCTGTGGCTAAGTTCCTCGAGCAACTGCCGCTTAACGCGGCCACATCCGCGTCTTGATCGAAACTCCAATGATGTCGTTTCAGGCCGCCTTCATACCGGCATCGCCACAAGAAGCGTCAGAGTCAGTGCTCTTGTGTTTTCTCCGGGACGGGGAATACTGATTAAATTGAGCTGCCTTGATGCCGACTACACGCTCTGGGACAACAGGCGCCACTTCAACTCGACAGAGCAGGATCTCTTCGCAATTCTCAAGCCGTTCGCAGACAATGACGAAAGACGCGAAGCGCTGAGTGCCTGCAAGCTTTACGCTTTCGCTGATTGAGCCAGCGGTAGAGCTGGCGGGAGAACACCCCACCTCTTCACTGATCGCAAACATTCTGGCTGCCGGGCGCGAACTGCTCAGGCATCCGGTCGAGCTGCTCGATGGCGTCGGCGCCACGCTGATCGAGCTCGCGGCTCGAGGGTGACTACTCCTTGTCACCGAGGGTGATTTGCCTCGTCAGAAAGTCACGCTTGCGGACTCAGGGCTGAGCGAGCGGTCCAGCGGGATCGAGATAGCGAGCGACAAGAGCGCCGAAACGGTAACGCGTCTTTTCGAGCGTTTAGGCGTCCAGCCCGAACAGGCGGTCATGGCGGGAGTATCGTTGCGCTCGGACGTCAAGCAGTCGCTTGATGTGGTCGCGTGGGGGGCCGTCATCCCTCAGGAGGAGCTTGGTCGCCCTAAACTGAGTAATTACCCAACTCCAACACACATCACCGATAATTGGCGGCAAATGGCGGATTGCCAGCAGGGAGCCGATCCATGTCCTGAAGACCTTGTCGCGCAATCAGTCGATCGCGTCACATTACATCGGCGCGTTCTCGGCCTGACGCAGCCGGTCGGCTCGCAAGGTGGCCAATGGGCTTTCGAGGGCATCGAGCGCGCGCTGCATGGCCTCTTCACCGACGGCGATGGCGCGATCATAGGCGCGCCAGTTGCGGATCTCGATGTCGCCCACGTCGGGCATCACATACAGGTCGGCAGCTTCTTTCGCCGCGCGAAGCTCGGGCTCGGCGGCGATCGTCGCCGAGCGCATCAAGATCGAGACAATCGGCGGTCCTCGACGCCAAGCGCCCGACCAGAACCATCGCAAGAGAGGCCTTGGGCGCAGCACATCGTCGGGCATAAGGCCGAACGAGCGCGATACGTCGAGCGCGACGATGGTGCCCTCATGTTCGCCGCGCATGAGAGTGCTCGGTAAATTGAGCAGGGTCCCACCGTCAACAAGCACCTGGTCGCCGAGCGTGACCGGAGGAAGCACGCCAGGAAGCGAAATCGAGGCGCGTAGCGCCAGCGGCAAGAAGCCCCTGCGATGCGCAACATGAGTGCCGGTGGCGAGATCGGCCGACACGCAGAAATACGGCAGGGGCAGGTCCGCTATATCCCATCCCCCGAAATGCTCTTCGAGGCGACGGTCGACCTTGCAACCGCGTGTCATCGCCACGAAAGGCAGCGAAACATCGTCGAGCGGATTGGTGGTTACGAACGCCGCACGCATCCGCTCGTCCATTTCAGCATCGCTCCACCCGGCCGCAAGCCCCGCTGCGACGATCGCGCCCATCGATGTGCCGGCGACTGCGTCGATCGGCACCTTTGCACGGCGCAGCGCCCGGATTGCGCCGATATGCGCGAAAGCGCGCGCGCCGCCGCCCGAAAAGACGAGCGCCACCCCGCCGCCAGTGAGATTTCGCACCAGACGGGACATGTCGTCACCGGGAAATATGTGATGGTGCCGACCTGGCATGATCGCATCAAGCCAGGTGGACGTGTTTCTAGGCCGTTCGGCGCTATGGATCAGAACAAGGTCGACAAGCGCGTTGGCGCGCAGCGGCTCGCTCACGCACATCGGACATTCGGCGGGAGGCGGATCGTCGCTATGGCCGGCAATCAGCATGCGATCGGCTTGCCGCTTGCAGGTATCCGCCCGATTCTGTTGAAAAACTCGGCCTTGCAATGGCGCTAAAGTATTGATTCTATCTCTCCGCAGGTAGGCGGAGATGTCGGGATGATGGGCGAGCGGACGGTGGCGCAGGAGGCGCTGTTTTACAGC
>NZ_WVTD01000024.1 GCF_009856825.1 Novosphingobium silvae
ACTCCTCAGCTGGTCCAGAGACCGCCGAGGTTCGCAATCAAAATAATGCGCAGCAACTTCGTGCCGCACCCCTGGAATCCCGCGCCTACGCCGCGTTCCTTCGCATTACCGCTTCCTCGCGATAAGCCGTCTTATGGCGAGCTGCGCATAAGATGGACCAGGCGTCGGCATAGGTGTCATAGATGGCGATCTGCTCAGGCGTGAGTTGATGCCGCAGTATGTCATATTCCACGCCGGCGAAGCTTAGGGCCCGCGACGTATAGAGCCCTGTCGCCTTGAGGTCGCGCGCGACCAGTTCCATCGCGGCGATGCCGCCCTTACGGATACCGCTGATAAACGCTTCCCGGTCGGCAAAAGCCGTTTCCGGCCCCCACAGTCCAAGACGAACGGCATAGGCCAGATTGTTGACGTCAGACGCGCCGGTTGCCGACGCGTAGAGGACGCGAGCATCGGGGAGATGGTTTTGCAGAAGGACGCCGCAGATGCCCTGCTGGGACCCCTTTTTCGCGCCCATAGCCCCCTCCCCTCCGGCCACGCCGCCCATCTCGTGCGCCTCATCGAAGGCGATCACGCCATCGAAGCTGCCACCGGCCCAATCGATCAATTGCTGCAGGCGACTGTTTTCGCCGCGTGCAGAGCGAAGCGTCGGGTAGGTCACGAACACGACGCCCTGGTCGAGCCTGATCGGTTCATCGATTTTCCAGGCGGTCATTGGCTGGATGTCAGCCGTCATGCCGCCCAGCGCCGTCCAGTCGCGCCTGGCGTCCTCGAGCAGGGGTTCGTTCTTGGTAACCCAGATATGGCGTCTGCGGCCCGCGAGCCAGTTGTCGAGAATGCAGGCGGCAATCTGACGCCCCTTGCCGGCGCCCGTGCCATCGCCAAGGAAGAAGCCCTTCCGGTAGCGCCGCCCCTCTTCCGAGAGCTCCAGTCCGACGCCCTCCTTGGCGGGGCGGAACTGGCCGGGAAGGAACTGGTCCCAGGCGTCCCCTGCGTAGATCACTGTCTCAAGCTGCGATGAGGACAGGAGTCGCTCCGAAATGGTCCGCTCGGGCAAGCGAGGAATGTGCCTTGGCCGGGGCGCCGGGATCGAGCCCATCGCTACCGATTCCACCAGCGCAGTCGGATGCTCGCCGGCATGCTCGAAGACGAGGCGGCTTGGCCGATAGGGAAGATACACCCCCGCCTGCTCGGCGAGAGGCGCTGGAGCATCGAGGATCGTATAGGAGACTGGCAGGACCTCGTTGCGGACCGGGGCATGATAGGCCCGCGGCCCGGTAGGCTTGCTGCTGCGCGCTGCGCGAAACAGCGAGACGCCTGTGGATCGGGAGATTGCCGGTTTCGTCGATGGTTCGCCAATCGGGCATCGGGGGGTGACGGTCACGCTGTCCAGCAGATCGTCCAGGCTGGAGCCCTGGATCGTCGCCGGCGTTGCGCCGCCTGCCACCTTGTCGACCACGAAAAGGCGAACGGTGATCGAGGTGCCATGACGCGTGTAGCATTTCTCGAGGCGCAACGAGGTACGCACGGTGCCACTGCGCATCGAGGTCTCGAAGATATCGCGCATGCGGGCTGAGGGTCCGAACCAGTCAGGCATGATGGCAACCAGGCGTCCCCCGGGCTGCAGATGGCGCAGCGCTGCCTGGAAATGCCGCACGGCTGCATAATCATCTGCGCCGCGCCCCAGCGAACGCGAAAATGGCGGGTTCATAAGGATCAGGGTTGGACGCGGCGATTGTCCAAGCAGCGTGCCGATCGCGGCGCCATCGACGCCGGTGACCACCGCGTCAGGGAAAGCCTGGGTCAGGCGTCGCCGACGGTCTGGGTCAATTTCGTTGAGGTGAAGGGCGGAAACAGATCCAAGCTGAGCGACCAGAAGACCGTTGCCGGCACTCGGCTCCAGAACAATGTCGCTGGGCTGGGGCGATGCCAGGAGCGTGGCAAGGGCGGCAAGATCGACCGGCGTCGAGAACTGTTGCCATTCGATCTGGGTTTCGCTCCTGACCGTATGGGTCGGCAAGCGTTGCGCTAGTACTATCGCGGACGCCAGATCGTCGACGTTCGCCGGTCGCTCACGCCCGCGCAGGTGCGTGACAAGCGCCAGCTCGAGAAGCTCGAAACTTTCGCGCTGGGTCCAGCGGCCCTCGGCATCGGTGCCTCCAAAGGCATCGATCATGGCAGCGTTCAAATGAGCCCGGGTAATCGGGGAGCCCGTTGCGAGTTGCTCAAGGATTGCGCGTGCAGCGGCGCTCTCGGCATCAGGCGATGCCGCAGTCATTTCGTTCATGGCGGAGGTCTCCGGTTCGGTCGCCACCTCGGCGACCTACCCTTCCGACCCCCCTTCCCTTTTCATGGGTTCAGGCCGTCCGCGCATCCTCCGGCCTGCTCGCCACGAAGCGAGGACCAACAACGCCCCCTGACGGACTGCTGAGACGCAGGCCGAGGTTACACATCCTCATATTCGATCGAGAGGCTGCTCGCCAGAACCCGCACCTCGTCATGGCACGGGCTGTCAGGAACCGCGCGGCTCGACAGGTCCAAGAGCGTGCCTGGAGGGATCCGGTCACCAAAGAGGACGACCGCGAAGTCTGGGCCATATTGGTATGAACTATAGTAGATGCCTTGTGCCGACGGACAGGCGGCATGGATCCGTTCGGCCCAGGCCCGTGTGGCCGGATAGGTGCTGCTCGGCCCGGCCAGAAGCGCATTGCCGTTGACCCCAACCTTGCGCTGCCCGGTGACCGTCAGGTTCACAAGGCTGAGATCGGCGGTGGTGCGCACGACACTGTGGCTGAAGTTCCGATAGTCTGCCGGATAGACGATCTGGAAAGGCGGTAAACCGGTCGCCGGATCGATGGTCGGAACATCGGCGCAGCGCAGGATGACCTCGCTCGCCGCGCAGCCGAAACTTTGCGCTCCGTAGATGGTCGGAATGATTGCGCCTGCGGCCGATCGGATCGGCGAGAAGCGCGCATTTCCGCGGTCGGTATCGTTGAATTGCGCAGCGCCAAAGGCATTGGGATGGATACGGTGCAGTTCAGTGCCGCCTGGCAAAGAGACATAGTCTTCCTTCCCGACCCGCATGTGATCGGGGTCGGGAATTGTGATCGCAAATTTCATCAGCCGTGTACCGCCGGCTCTATCTCGCGTTCGAAGGCTGCGAGCACTGCCTCGCCGTCATCTGCCAGTCCCTCGCCCGGCGTGCTTTCGAAATCGAGATGCGGGCGGGTCAGCCAATGGAGGAGACGAAAATCGCTCCAGCCCTTTGGCTTACGGGCAATGAGCTGCGCCATTAGAGGATAAATACGGCGACCTTCGACGTCGAATTGAAACAGCGGATAGGCCGCCCTTCCCTCGATCGAGAAGCGTAGAAGTTCCTTTTTGTCTTCCCGGCGCTTCATCGTGGCGGAGGGATTGGTTGCCGAGAGCCCGAGCAGTTCACATGCTTCGCCCTGGTCGACCATCGAGGTGCTCGCGAGGATTTTCTCCTGGATGCGGGCACGATTGAGTGCGGCCTGCAGCTTGGGATCTTCGCCCTTGGCCAGGCTCTCGCGCAACATCACGCGATAGGCATCCACCACTTCGTCGATCTCGTGCGAGAAGCTGCGACTGAATATCTCGACTGCGGCGTTATGCAGAGCGTCGTAGACCGCTTTGGCGGCCCCGGCGGCCCGGCCACCGGCCTTTCCAGCCTGCGGCGCCTTGACCTCAACAATTGCGTTTCGCAGGAATGTGAGATCGCCATCTGCTGGGCGGATCGAAATGTCGAGCGCAATCGACCCCGCGTTCGCCGCCTCGACGGCGATGCTACGCGAGGTGTAGATTCTGCGCGATGCGCCGGTACGTGACCGCTTCTGCCCCCCGTCATCCTGGATGGTGTTGATCGCTACCACGAGAAATTCCTAGATTCGCTAGTCTCATTACACTTGATATCGCTTATATCATGCCGAACCGGTCTGTTTCAAGGACTGGCGCCGATCGCCTGCTGCTTCTGCCGACACTGCGCCAGAAATTGTGCCCAGTCCTTGCAAGCGAGCGGAGGCGGCGCACGAAGGATTTGAAGTCCAGGTCTGCGGTAGGCATCCAATGCTCTTTCAGCTGCGCGTCGCCCCTCAGCGTCATTGTCTTCGGCGAGGATCAGGGTTTGCACGTCTGGCGGTATCTGGATCTGATCGAGACGCCGGGCACCCAGCGCGGCCCAGGTCGGAATGGACCGATATTCCTGGAACGCGGCGGCGCTCTCAAAGCCTTCGGCAAGCGCAAGCTCTCGCTTGGGGATCCCACCCTGCCAGGCCCCACGCCCAGGTCGACCGAGCATGACCTTCGCCTCATACTGGGCGCTCATCGGGTCGAGGAATATGCGCTGCAGCGCGACGAGCGACCGTCCCTCTCGGACAGCCACGAGCAGCGCTGGCTTGAACACAGTGAAAGGCCGCGGCCCAAGGGGGCAGCGGGCGAGAAACCGAAGATCGCTATGAATGCCAAGTGATCGGCCGGTCAGGTAGCGCAGCGCCAGCCCCTGCTCGATGGCTAGCCCACGCTCCCACAAACGCGCGACGTTCGCGGTACTGTTCCCGGACGATACCGGCGGTGCCTCGTAGCGCCTTTCCGGAGATACCCTACGCAGTTCGCGAAGGATGTCCCCGGGCTCACATCCGGCGAAGCAGGTCACCAGGATGCCGCGGTTCCCCTGGCGCAGGGAGAGGCTGGGCGTAGAGTCGTTGTGCGCAGGGCAGCGACACATCGCCACATAGCCGAGCCAGCGACCGCCTAAGGCGCCAACAAGATCGACGAGCCGCTGGCTGGGTCGAAGAGCAACAAGGGGCATTGCAAAGTCTCCTTCGCAATGCGCTCCCCCCCTCCCCTCTCCTAGGCGTTCGGATCGCCTCCGTGGGCATCGTACACGTCGAGCAGCATCTCGAGCACGTCGGCAAATGTCTGCCGCGGCCTGGCATCGCGCAACTCATAGAGCTTCGCCGCGACTTCCTGGCTGACCTTGATGTTCATCGGGTACAGGCGGTCGCTAGGTGGCCGCCCCCGGCGCCGAAACGCTGTCGGATCGGGCAGAACGCTTGGCTGAGCCGCCGGAGCCGGCACTGGCGGCGGTGCAGCGACAGGCGCCGACGCTACTTGCGGGGCAACTTGGGCGGGCTCAGGGGCCGCGATGGGCTCCGAGGCTGGCGCGACGGGTTGCTCGGGCGGTGCGGCAGCCGTGGAATCGGCAGCGAGCTCCTCGCCCTCCCCGTCCTGCGTCGGCACCGGGTCCCTCGACGGAAAGCCGTGATCTTCGCTCAACTGACGCAGAACGGCCAGATCGGGCTTAGCGCGCTTTTTGGGCTTCGAAAGGTCGTCGAAACTGAGCTTGGCGCGTTCACTCATGCCGCAGTCTCCTGCTCGCTCTGCTGCCGGAGCCGGTCGATCACGGCAGCGGCATAGGCCGCCGAATTCTCCTTTGCAGCCTTGATGTTGCCCACGCCCTTGACGTCGAGGGTGTGCAGCGTCCCGCCCGTGGAGAACATGGTCCGGTACGCTTCCCGGTTGTAGACCGGCACCGGAAGCACCGGAACCTCGTTGTGGCTGAACTGCGCCTCAATGTCGCTGTAGTTGATCGAACGGAGCGCAGGCGGCAGCTGGGTGAACAGGATCGCATGATCAATTGACCGGCGCGAACTGCGCGCTGCCCCGCGTACCAGCAGGATCGCCCTCGCCGCCTGCTGCGCGTCGAGATGCGAACCCTTGCAGGGAATGATGACGAGGTCGGACATGCCGATGGCGAATGTCACGGTCGCTGTGGCCGCACCTTCGAGGTCGACGAGCACGAAGTTCGCGCTCTCCTCGCCCGCTTCGATGAGGTCGCCGATGTCATTTTCGCTGCGGCAGTTCACAACGGTGATGTTTTCGGGGCGGCCGGGCATTTCGGACCATGCCATGAGCGGCTGATTGGGATCTGCATCGATAATGCAAACCTTGCCGCCCTGGTCGGCGATTTCGCCTGCCAGCAGAAGGGCTGCGGTCGTTTTCCCAACGCCCCCTTTTGGCGACACGAACGCTATTACAGCCATAGCTTCCTTCAACCTTTCCAGTGGCGTTCTAATAGACAGGCCATAGCTATCCGGCCGACATTTAATTGCTTCGGACAATCTATCAGGCAGGTCGTTTGCGCCTATGAGATAGGCGCCGCAAGCCTAGCACATTGCCAGTTTGATGCATCTTTATAGCCGCCGGGCGGTTAGGCGCAAGCCATTTTACGCCTACATTATAGACTCCATCTAGGCTGATTAAAGCTGCACCCTAGCTATTCGCAATGCATGGCGCAGCAACCCTATAGGCACTGCAAAGCCACCAGATCGCTTTTTCATATCTGTCGCGCAGCTTCAAAGAAGCTACCCAGAAGCAACTTGCATCCTATCAGCTATTTTTCGGGTAGCTAAAAACATGCCCCTGCAACGGCCACCCGGGCGGAAGGGCAGGGCAACATTCTAGGTAGCTAGAAACATCATAAAAGCAACGCGTACGCATTCTGGCCGATGGCCAAACGATGAAAAATCCTGACAGGGGAGGGCAGGGGGGCGGTAGTCCGTCAGCCACACACCCCGATGAAAAAGCGCTCCAGTGCGCCACCTGTGAGATGTCGGTCACTCAGATCCAGCACAGAGCCGAACTGTTGAATCAAGGCTCGCCGGCTCTCCGAAACGCCGCCGGCGCCCTTCAGCCCACTATAGTCAACGCCCCAGCTATGGACCTCGCCCGTGGTCTGCGAACACGCTTCGACCCACAGATCCGGCCGCCCAGGTCCAAGCGGCGTCAGTCGATCGAAAATCGGACGTTCGACCGCGAGGTCGATTCCACGTCGGGAGAGGGCCAACTGAACTTTCAGAAACTCACGCAGCACCGAGCGCTCGAGCTCGGAATCGACCGGAACGAACCTGTGCCCGGACAGGACCGGCTGCGCATAGGCCCGCAACGGCGCGAAACCTCGTTTCTCCGGATATTCACCGACGACTATGATGACGAGATACGGTCCTTTCACGGGCTCCCCGCGCCTGGACGGAGACTGAACCCTGTTAGCGACCCGGATCGGCTCACACCCCGCAGCGAATACCTCATGCCCCTGAATACGATCTGCAAAGACAATGAGGAAACCCTGGGGCGCGTGGCCCTGCGGCCAACGATCCGCCAGCTCGCGAAGGACCGCATAGGCCCGACGGCTATGCAATGCCTGGCCGTGCGTCCACAGTACGCGGGTAAGCTCCATCGAAGGCGCGACCTCAATCGCACCTGCAACCCGCTCGAGCATCGAGAACTGCTCCTTGATCGAACCAGGAGCGAATTCAAGACGATGCGTGCCAGCCAGGTCCAGCAAACGCCATAACAGCCGAGCGAGACGGGGCAGGGACCCTTGCCGGGTTCGATCATCGGTGGCGTCGCTGCCAGGCCTTTGCGCCAGTTTCTCCGGCGCCGGACGCAGGACCTCGAAAAAGCCATCTGCAGGATCACTCCGCTCGCTGGCCCGGCGCACTTCCGAGAGCCTGTTTGTCGCCTGATCGCGAAAGAACGGGCAATCAAGTCGATGATCGGGCCGTTTCGAACCGGTGAGCCGGCGAAGGTAGAAGGTCTCCGCTTCCGAAAGATAGGCAGGGGTCAGGATCGGGGGACTATTTCGATCACCCAGACAATCGCAGGCGATCCATTTAGCGCCGATGCGCGCCTGCTGCACCAGCATGATGCCGGCCTCTTCATCGCCGCGATCTCCGGTTCCGATATACCAGCGAACGAGAGCGGCGCGCAGCGGTGAGGGGAGGGCGATCCTTCCCGTGTCGATGCCGTTCTTTTCGCGATCCACCAACCACATGACGCTTGCTCTCGCCACACCAGCAAGAAGGCTCACGCAACCTCGAAGCGTTGACAACCAGAATCGCAATGACGTCCACTTCCATCACACCCTTTGATCAGGACGCCTCATGAGATCCTATCTGCTTGCCTCGATGTTCGGCCTTGCGACTTTTGCGGCACCGCCGACGTCACATGCTCAGCACACCACATACCTTAGAACCGCCCAGGTTCTCGAGATGGGGTCGGCCGAGCCCAAGCGCTTTGATACTGGGGAGGGGAGGGCGCTTCCGCTACAGCTTCCGCTACAAGCCCCGCCCTCGTCGCCGCTGTTTCAGATCCACGACCTAAGCCGGCGCTGGGTGGAGTTTCAAATGCAGGGCGAATTTTCAGCGGATGGGCGAACGACCACCGCAGACAGCCGCGCCGCGCTAGATATTGGGGTAGGGGAGGGGGGACCAATGGGCGTTAACCCCGTCAGCGCCATCGCTGTGCCTTCGTGGATGCGCGCTCAGCCGGATGCTTTTGCATCCGTGCCTCCTGTAGACCCTGTCTGTCAGGCCTCCCAATATTCTCCAAGCAGGCTGCTTCGACCGGCTGAGGAAATGCGACGGCAAATCTATTTCGGCCTTATGAGCCAGATCGCCTGCACTTACGGCATACCAGTTGGTCTCTTCGACGCCATGATCATCCAGGAAAGTCGCTACGACGCCTCGATCTACTCGCCCAAGCAAGCCTATGGCCTGACGCAGCTCATGCCTGCGACAGCGCTCGGTCTAGGGGTCAATCGCTATGATGTGGAAGGAAATCTGCGGGGTGGCGCCACATATCTGCGCCAGCAGCTCGATCGCTTTGGCCACTATCACCTGGCGCTGGCCGCTTACAATGCAGGCCCTGGCAGGGTGAAGAATGGGAGAATTCCGCGCATATCCGAGACCCAAAACTATGTCTCGAACATCCTGTCCAACTGGACGATGCTGACGGGCCTACACAGACGATCGAGCATTGTGACCGGCGCTGCAGCGGTCCCGGCTTCCGACCGGACCGTCTCTGTCACGCGCTTTTGATCAGGCGGCGATCGCTTCGTACACGGAGGGCAAGATCGTCACGAGTTCGCGCGGCCGCTCCGCCAGCGTCACAATCGTCTCGGATGCCTTGGCCCGCTTGGACGTCCCTTCCGTGTTTTCGCGGACAGTTACGGTATATTGGGGGAGGGCGTTCTGCTCCTCCATCTCCATGAGCTGCGCCTTGAACTTCCTGATTGCGGTGCGCGTGCCGACCGCCGCGTAGAGTTCATCAAGCGGCACCGCATAGGGACCCTCATCGCAGTGTGAACGCGCGATCTCGTAAATGCGCCGCTCGATGAGCCCGAGACGGAAGTAATCATGGTGATAGCTATAGATCTGCTGATCCCGCTGGATCGCGCGAAAGAGGAAATCACAGAGTCGCAACTTCACCGCACGCAGACGCTCAATGCCCGTGGTCGATCCATCGTCGTAAACGGCCTGGGCATTTTCTACCCATGAGAACCATCCACGGTGAATCTGGCCGCCTGTTTTGAGGTTTGTCTGGATCTGGGTGCCCTGCAGCCGTGAGAGCGCCTCGTTGAAGCGATCATAATTTCGCTTGCCAGGATTTCGCGTCCCGGTGGCCCGGAAAAAGTCGTGCGCGGTGAACACGATTTCCTGTGTCACTTCCTCACCGCGGCGCATGCGCTCACAGATCAGCGAAGCGCCGTAAAGCAGGATTTCCTTGTCATACATCGTCGCGATCCCGCCGCCTCCGGCGCGGATTTTGATTGAGGTGCTGCCGACACTATGCTCGATCTCGTCGAGGAGGGTTTTCTTCTCGAGCGCGAAGAACGGGAAATCCATGATCGAGCGCTCGCCCCGGATTTCACCTCTCAGCGGGCAGTCCAACGGAAGGACCCCTTGCTGTTCGACATTATTGCGTACCTGAGCCATTGCGGGGCGTCCTCCGTGGCCCCCATTTGTACCGATTTTAGGGCTGCCCGCCTAGCACCCACGATAGGATGTGTCCGCGAAAGCACTAAAATTGCTCGATTCATCCTTGCCCAAGCGTCCCCGAAAACACGCTGTCCCGAGGGATGACCGCGAGTCTTACGTGGCAAAAATCGGGTAGTACCGAAAACGGTTAGTGCTTTCGCGGACATATCCACCGGGGAAAAGCTGGCGAGGGAATCGGGATCGGGTGCAGTTAGTGCTTTCACGGACGTTTCCCTCGCTCGGAGCGGCTCTCTTCGTGCTTTCGCGGACACTTCGGCTCCGAACCGCCATAGCGGACAAACCATAAACTCATGTTTTTCCGAGGCTTAACGAACATACATCACGCAAACTGCGAAGATGCTTCGCGAAGGCCATGATAGGTCTTGCCCAAGTGCAGCGCGCCCGAAAGCGCCTTCTCGTTCATTCCACGAAGGTAAGCTCCAGGCCGCCGGACCTCGCCGCTCATGGCCTTGTAGACGGTGGCGATCACAGCAGCAGCCGCGCCGTGCTGACCCATGATTCGACACGCTTCGCGCCAGGCATGGAGGCTGATCGCATGCTGGCCGACGAGGCCCTCGGCGATACTGACAAGGCGGCCCCAGGCGCGCGGGCCAGGGTCGAGATCCCAGATAAGTTCGGGGCAGGCCTTTGCCACGAAGCCCGGATCGATCCCGTGCCGATCAAGGTCATCCTCGACCGCGCTCTTGGGAGCGAGGAGAGCGATATCCCAGGCCTCACTACTTCTTCCTGCCAAGGCTCTACTCGTAACTGCGTTAGCAGTTTGAAGTTGGGTTGTAGTTGTAGAGTGAACGAAATTCATTTCGTCCTTGGGTGAAGGATTCATAGTTTCAAAGGCAGGGTTTTCGGCTGTTTCCTGCGCCTTTCCTGCAGTCAGGGCATCATCGACTGCGCCTTGGAACAGATCGACCCGCTTAGTCAGCAACGCCACGCAGCGAACGAGCTGGTCGATATTCCTGCTGCCGCGGATATGGGTCACGGCCATGCGCACCAGATCGACCTCATGCTCAGCGTCAATGCCGTCCAGCATGTGATAGGAACAGGTTTCAGCCAACATCCGGGTACGCCGGCGTAGTGCTGCGATGGTCTTACGCAGCCGTTCGATCTCGCGATCTTCGGCTTCCCCTTTCGCAGCGATCGCTTCGAACTCCTGGGCTCGCGCAGCCAAGGGGCTCAGATCGAAACCATAGCTCCAAAGAATCTTTCCATCAGCAGCGCGAAGACCGCCGCGATGACCGTTTGCACTGTCCTTGGGGGTGAGCAGGCCGTGTTCAACCGCGGCGCGAACATAGTTCTGCACTTGCCGGACGCTGACACCCAGCTTTACCGAGAGGGTTTCATTACGCGGCCAGACGCACGGGGTCTGCCCCGGTGCCCAGTCCTGCGACCGCGAGAAGGCCACAAGAACATCCATAAGGCTGACCACATTGCGGGGCACGCCCATATAAGGCGCTGCGCGCTTCAGCTTGTTCAGCAAGCGAGAAGGCGAGAGGCCTTCCTGCCCCTCGAAGCCCTTGGCGAGCTTGTCGACGATGGCGTTGAACTGACTGTAGCGGCGCAAACCGCTCGGTCTCATGGGCGCAAGTTCCCCCATTCGGCACTCCCTATCGGAATGCCGTTCGGACATGACTATCCGCTGCGCGAAACGCGCTTCGAACTTGTCTAGATCGGGGAGATAGGCTAAACTGCGCTTGCTACAGTGAGTTTATCTCATCCCCGAAAAGCCCGGCCTAGTGCCGGGTTTTTCATGTCGTCACGGCCACTCCATCACACTTTGGTCCATGAGCAGCGGGCGCGAGCGTGAACGCGGCCGTACTCCCATGCCAGCACGGTCCGACATCGATCGGACAGAATCGGGCTGATATGGATTCGCGACCACACTGTTACCGGCCGACAACGATCATGCGAGTGTGAGGATTCGTGCTTTCGCGGACGAACTCTGTGATCTTGCACAGTTTTTATAGTGATATCGGAGACAAACCGTCGTGGGTTAGTGCTTTTACAGACACTTTGCCCATTAGTGCTTTCGGGGACATTGCTCTCTACAGCACGATACGAAGATTTCGACTTAGTGATTTCGCGGACACTCGAAGTCCAGTTGATCGGCTACCCACGAAGATCGTATCGATCTTCAAATATTTGTTCGCGCCGGCGCAGGACATTGGTCACTTCATGGACCATGCGCTTGATGACGACGGTCTGCAATTGCGGTGCCCAGTCCTTGCGGACTTCCGAGCCATCCAGCCCATCGATTTCCGCCAGAGCCTGAATGAGGCTCGCGGGAAGTTCCTTGAACAGGTTGGCCAGCATCGCGATGAGCGCAACATAGCGTTCATCCGCCAAAACCTTCTGATCGCGGATACTCTCGACCTTGATAATCGCCTGGATCAAATCGATCTCCAGCGCCTCAAGCAGGACGCGGAATTCGGACAGCGTTATCGACGCACGCTCTGCACAGTTGGAGTGAAGGATCCGTCCCAATCTGCTTTTGCTGATGCCAGCCCTCATGGAGAGGGAACGTAGGCTGATATCTTTTGCCTGCATCGCGCGCTGGATGAGCGCGATGTACAGGTGCCCATCCGCTTCCTGAGCGACGGCTCCCCCTATAGGCTCGATCGCAGCTAGGCTCGACATATTCCCCCTGTCCTGGGTGGGACTATGTCACCACAAGATCAAAAGCTTGTACCCTTGGCAAGCTTTTCACGTCGGATCGGACTATCGCACAGACCGCGATTGTAACAGATCGTTGCTATACGCGGTGTCTGCAGCCTGATCTTAGGAGTCTACGACATCTTCGATGCCGATATTTCCTAGTATGCGTTTCGAATGATGTTCAGCGACGAAGTCGAAAAATAGGATCGAGAGCATGTCGCCCATGGTGAGGGTCATCCCGAGAAGGTTAGCGAAACGACGCTTTTCCTCCACCAGTCGGTCTGCGCTCGCTCTCGGAATGCTCAAATGAATGCGGATTGGCCCCTTGGATTCGACTACGTTGAAGTGCGCGCGGACATCTGCGGGGTCGAGACGGGTGAGGGGAAGTGCCGGAATTCGGGCATTCACGAGACTAGCGACAGTCTCGAAACGAAGGGTTTCATTCGAGCGCAGCCGTAGGCTCTCGCTCGCGAGCCGGAACAGAAGTTCGGACACGTCCAACGCATAACTGCGCGTATCACCTGCCATCAATCCGTTCCTGCCAAACTTAACTGTTCCTGACGATCCGGGTCGGCAGCCAACATTCCTCACCCCCTCTTACACGAGGCCATACTACCTTACAATCAATGGGAAGGTTCACCCCGTACGATGCTGGGCGAATCGCAATTTCGTCTGGTGTCGGTCGTCATTCCTATCAGAAAAGGTTCTGGGACGGACTGTCCCCGCATCGCGGTCACCGCGTCCCAAATTTGGGACGCCATGTCCCAGTTAGAGGGACAGCGGATTCGGGTCCTTGGCCTTTTGCCTTCCTTTTGAGGAAATCGCGCGGCTTCCCACCGAGCTCCTTCATCCGCTGCTTGAGCGTCCGCGGTTCCGATGCACCCTTCCGAAGGGGCGGGGAAATGGCCGCGCCCTGAGCAAGGGATCTGTCTCGATGCAAGCAACACTCAAGCAGGGTCGGCGACTGGAGTTGGCGATCATCGCCATCGCCGCGCTCGTATTCGCGCTCCTCTGGTTCGCCGGCCCGGCCCATGCGGGTGCCGACACCACGTTCGACACGGCGCTCACCATGTTTACCGACTTCCTCCAGGGGTCGGGCGGCAAGATCATCACCGTTCTGTCGCTCGGCGGCGGGCTCGTCGCCCTGGCGTCCGGACGCTTCAGCCTCGGCCAGGTTGCCATCCCGGTCGGCGTCGGCGTCGGCGCGGGAACCGGTATCCCGATCGTCACCTCGACGGTCACCGCCACGATCTGACGCAAGCATTCCCCCGGTCAGGGTAGCAGCCCTGATCCGGGCGGGGGAGGGTGGTGCAATGGCCGGAGACAAATACGGCATACCGTCTCATCTGGATGATCCTGAGCTGATCGGGCTGTGGACGCTGGATGAGTTCCTGGCGATGGTCATCCCATTCACCTGGGGCATCCTGTTTCAGCATATCCTCATCGGGTTGATACTCGCGGTTGCGGGCTGGTGGGGTCTTAGAAAGGCGAAAGCAGGGCGCACGGCGTCGTGGTTGCTTCATCTGGCTTATTGGCATTTGCCAGCCGGTTTCACCGGCATGCGGGCCACGCCACCCTCATATCTCCGGCTGATGGCAGGCTGACATGGAAGTCGCTTATAGCCACGCGCAGAACCAGCGCCTCCTCAAGCAGCGCAACCTGCTGCTGCTCGCGGCATCCGCACTGGCCGTTCTGGCCGCGATCCTCCTGCTGATCGGCTTTTCGCGCGACCGGGAGGTCGTATTGCAGCCGGTGCTTCGGTCACCGCTCACCATCTCAAGCGCCGGGGTGAGCCGCGAATATCTCGAACTGATCACGCGGGATGTCGTGGTCCTCACGCTCGACCGCTCACCCAGTAACCTGGAATACTGGATGGAGTCAGTGCTCGCGATCGCTTCGCCACGCTCGCACGGTAAGCTCAAGACCGAGCTCCTCAAGATACTCGATGAGCAGCGCGGCTCGTCCATCGCCCAGTTTTTCACGATCCAGAAAATGGAGCTCGATCCCCGCAATCTGCGGTCTCGGGTCACCGGGGAGCTTCACACGATCGTGGGCGACAAGGTGATCTCGAAGGAGCGGCGGACCTTCCAGTATGACTGGGAATATTCGGGTGTTTCGCTTCGGCTCGTCGGTTTCGGAATGGTCTCAAGCGAAAAGGGACGCCCCTCATGATCATCGTCTATGCGGCCGGTGGCGCGGCCATCGGCACCCTTCTGGCGTCGCGGGTCAATTGCATGGTGAGCCGCAGCATTGGCGGTCTGGTGCTTGGCGTGTCGCTGATGTCGCTTGCCACTCCCGCATGGGCCGACCAGACCATCATGGCCGGCGATAGCGCTCAGGTCGACTGCCAGGCGTCCGCAAAGGACCTTACGCGGATCAGTCTGATCGAGGACGAGTTCGCGAGCGTCTCCAAGATCTCGACGGGCAATCCGATTGACGATTTCTCGGTCGTCAACGAACCGGTGAGGGGGGACATCTACCTGTCTGTCCCCAACGGGTTTTCGCGCTCTGCGCTCTCTTTCTTTGGAACCAGCAAGCGGGGCTACGTCTACAAGTTCGTTTGCCGGATCGGCGGCGACCAGGCCGCTCAGATATTCGTTTCCAACCCGGCCATTGCCAGGGCCCAGGTCGCGGAGACCATGCCGGCAAGCGCAGCGAGTGGCCCTCAGGATGCCGCCATCGAACTGGTCCGTGCGATGTACACGAACGGCACCGTCGAGGGCTTCGAGATGCGGCAGCGGTCATTCCGTCCGGTCTTTGTCGGCAATCTCAAGGTCCAGATGATCGCGGAGTATCGCGGCACTGATCTGATCGGGCGGGTCCTGCGCATAGAGAATGCGGGCAGCGACCCGGTCGAACTCACAGAGCGCACCGTTGCGCCAACCAGCGCGCTCGCCGTGTCGATCGCCGAACCCAAGCTCGCGCCGGGGAAGGTCACGACCGCCTACCTCGTATCATCAAACCAGAGGTAAGCCATGGCTCTTTCCGACATCTTCAAACGCGATCGCCGGCCTCTGGACCAGGAGGAAGGAGAGGGTGTTTCGCCCATCGCCGACGAGCTATCCGGAAACGAGGCTGTTCGGCGAAAGCAGCGCATGTTGCTGGCCGGGGTCGCAGGCGTCGGTCTGCTCGCTTCCTCATTCTGGATCTTTTCGGGCAGCGACAGCGCCGACAAGCTCGATAGCGATAAGGCAGCCGAGGTCGCGGTCTCGACCAAGGACATGGTCAACCGCAATCTCTCCCAACAGGAGTGGATGGCCCTTTCCGAAAACCGCTTTCAGGCGACCGAGAACCAGCTCAAGGCCGTGAATGGGCAGCGGGATCGCATGGATGCGCTCACCGCACAGGTTGAAGCGCTCAAAGGCCAGAACATGGCGATGCGCTCGGATGGGCAGAGAGTTGTCTCCGCCTATCAGGCGGAAAATGAGCAATTGCGTCGCCAGATCAACGAACGCGCGGCCGCTCCGCCGGCGCCGGCCCCTGGTCCGGCAGCGCTCTATGGTCCGCGCGGACCACAGGCCTATCAGCGTCCGGACGAACCGGGTTCGGGCCAGACTGCGCCCTCGGCGGGCTATGGCAGCGAGGTGAAACTCGTCAATTTCACGACTGCGGATACCAGCACTGCTTCCAAGATTTCAAAGGGCAACACGGTTTACACCGACAGCCCCAACTACCTTCCGCCCAACAGCTTCGCCTCAGCCAAGGTCATTGTCGGCGTCGATGCCAGCGCCGGGGTCAACAGCCAGAGCGACCCGCTGCCGGTCGTGCTGCGCATAACGGGTCCGGCACGGTCGGTTCTTCAGAACGGCAAGCTGCTGACCACGAAGATCCAGGGCTGCCTCGTCAATGGCGCGGCACGCGGGGACCTTTCCAGCGAGAAAGTCTACGTCAAGCTGCAGAAGATGACCTGCCCCCAGCCCGGAGGCCGGTACGCGGTGTCGGAGGTCAAGGGATTCCTGGCCTTTGGCGGCAAGACCGGCGTTCGCGGCCGGGTCGTGTCGCGCGAGGGCGGCCTCGTCACCCAGGCCTTTATCGCAGGCCTCTTCGGTGGCTTTGGGCGAGGCTTCTCCGCCAACGCCAATTCGGTTTTTCAAGGTACGACCATCACCAACGGCAAGCGCGACAAACTTTCCGCCGGCGAACTCCTTGAAGGCGGCTTTGGCGAAGGCGCGGCCCAGACCGGCGACATGGTCTCGAAATATCTGATCGAGCGCGCCGAGCAATATCAGCCGGTGATCGAGATGCCCACCGGCATCGATGTGGAAATCGTGTTCCTGGAGGGGGTTTATGTCCGCAATTAAGTGGCTGCGTGCGCGTGTTCCCACGGGCCTTTCGCGATCCTGGATCGCACCGGCTTCCGCAATCGCCCTGTGCTCGGTCATTGGCGCCGCCGGCGTTGCGGTTGCGCAGAACCTCGTACGCCCAGGCGCGAAGGTCGAGAGCCTCCTGAAGGCCCGCCTTCCCAAGACGGAACTGACCAAGGTCGACTGCGAAAAGCTGACCGGGCTTTGCGAAGTGACCGCGGGGGCCAATCTCTTCTATGTCGATCAAGGGGCCCGCTACCTGGTCATCGGCCGCGTCTATGACATGGAGACACGGCAGGATCTGACCGCCGCGCGCCTGCTCGAAATCAACCCCGACATGTTGGTTGGCGGCGCTGCTACGGCGAACGCCGCCGGGAGCCCCTCGGGTCGCGAGGAGGAGGAACTGGCGAGCCTGGGGCGGGGAGCGGCAGCCACAAAAGTGGCGCTTCCCGCCCGCCCCTCGACATTGCCGCTCGCCAGCCTGCCGAAGGATGGAGCGATCATATGGGGCAATCCGGCAGGGCCCACTGTCACAGTCTTCAGCGACTTCAGGTGCTCCTATTGCCGCGCCTTGAGCAATGTCCTGCGCTCGATGAACGTGCGTGTCGTCGAGCGGCCCATATCCGTGCTCGGCAGCCGGGATCTGGCGGACCGGGTCTATTGCGCAAAGAACCGCGAGGAAGCTCTTCATGCGGCCTATTCGGGCGAACCGCTGAGCGGCAGTTCTGCAAAATGCGACACTTCCGGGCTCGATGCCAATGAGAGCTTTGCCCGAAAGCACGGGCTTTCAGGCACGCCGGTCATTGTACGCAGCGATGGCGCGATGCTGGAAGGCTATCGTCCACGCGCATTTCTCGAAACCTGGCTCAAGGCGGCACGCCCATGATTGGGAAACCAATCCGGCGGCGTGCCGGCAGCGCCCCCACGCTCCTCGCGTTCTTCGCCCTTGGCGGCTGCGCGAGCCTTGGGGGAAACATTGCGGGTAGTTTCTCCTGCCCCGCCCCCGACGGGGTGTGCGCACCGGCCTCCGCTATCGACGATCGCGCTTTGGCGATGATCTCCGGCGAGGAGGGGGACCGCTTCATTCCGGCCGGGGCCGATGCGGCACCGGCGGGCAATGTCTCGGCCCGCCAGATCAGTCGCACCGCATTGGCGACCTCCAACGCGGGTGTCTCCCCCGTCGGGGCGCCCCGAACGTCCGAAAAGGTGCTTCGCATCGTCTTCCAGCCCTATGTCGATGAGCGCGGCCGCCTCCACGAGGCAAGCGCGATCCATGCCGTCGTCCAACAGGGCGAATGGCAGGAGCAGGCCCGTCAGGACGCGGCCATACTTCCGCCGACAGGACTTGCTGCTACGGGAGCCGGCGGCGAATCCATCAGCGACGCGCTTGCGCGAGATGATGCCGCCCCAGTCGGCGCGATCTTGCCTGATCCTGCAGCCGTAGCTGCGGCTCGCGCGAGGGTCGCCAATCCGATCGACGGAATAAAGGCCGATGTCGCGCAGCGCCTGCACGCCGATCGACCACGCCCCACATCGCCTCAGGCCGTCTCGAAAACGGTCGGGATCACCAAGCAAGATGGGACCGCGCAACCAGAACGAGCGGCCGGCTCTATCGGCTCGAACGCAGTGCAGAAGCCGGTGTCCGCCGAAAAGGCCGAGGCTGGCCGTGCCGCGACCGACCAGATCAAGGCAAGCGAGCCCTACCAGCGCAGCACAGGGACAATCGAGAGCACAGCCCGTGCCGCAGCGAGCGGCGCTGTCACAGGCGCGAGCGTGAAGGCGGAAAGCTTCCCCGCGACCGTTCCGGAGCATGACTGATGGCCAAGAAACGCGGTTTCCTGGATCAGCTTCTTGCAAGCCTGATGGGCGATGCCAGGCACCCCGATGCTCAAAGACCATCGCTCGGTGTGCCGATGCTCGCGCATTGGCTGCCCTACCGAAGCTATGATCCCAAGACCGGGATTTTCTACAATAGCGCGTCGCGGGGCTTCGTGATCGAGGCGGCGCCATTGGTTGGCGCCGACGAACGCACCGGCGAAATCCTGACGCAGTTCCTCTCCGAAGCGATCCCGGCGCCCGGCTGCCTCCAGTTTCACCAATGGATGAGCCCCAGGGTCAGCGAACGCCTGTCGCGTTGGTATCTGCCACGATACTCGGCCGCCGGCGTCTACGAGCGCATGGCGAAACATCGTGTCGAGTTTCTGACCGCGGGTGTCTGGGATTCCCTATCCAGGGATGCCCCATTTTCGCTTCGCAACCACCGGGTGGCGATCTCCTATTCAACGCCCGAGAATTCCAGCGTCTCAACCGAGGATATCGTCACCGTCATGGACGGGCTGATCTCGGCTCTGGCCTCGGTCAACGTCTCGGCCCGAAAAATGGACCCGGAAGCGCTCATCGCGTGGATCGATGATATCACCTCGCCGACGACCGCACCCGGCGATGATGCGGTGAGCTATAATCCGCTCGATCCGATCGCCGATCAGGCTGTCCGACGCGACATCGAGATGAAAATCGATCCGGACAGGATCCTGCTTCGCACCGAGCGATTTCGCCCGACCGGCCGCACATTGGGCGGGGCTCCAGAGATCGGGGAGATCTATCCCGATGTCTTCGACGTCAGGTCCTTCTCGGTGCGCAACCTTCCGCAGCGTTGGGCACCCTGGGATTGCGCTCGCCTGATCGGCGACATGTTCACTGACAAGCTGCGCATGCCTTGCCCGGTCGCCACCAATCTGTGCCTTGAGTTTCCCGATCCGCAGGCCGCGAGCAGCAAAGCGGGCTACAAGTTCATGCGCACCACCAGTCTGGCGGATTCCAAGTCCGCCAGATTTCTGCCGCAGCTGCGCGATCAGAGCCAGGAGTGGAAGCACGTCAACGACGAGATCCGCCAGGGACGCAAGCTCATCCGGCTGTTCTACAGCGTGTCGGCATTCTCCCCCAAAGGGAAGGGTGATGCGAATGAGCGCATTCTGAAATCTGTCTATCGTGCGGCGGGCTGGGACCTGCTGGACGATCGCTATCTCCAGATCATGGGGCTGTTGTGCGCCATGCCGATGACGATGGCGAACGGGCTGGCCCGCGACCTCGATCGCATGAAGCGCATGCGCACGATGCTCAGTACGACGGCGGCCAATCTTGCTCCGATACAGGGTGAGTATCTGGGCGGACAGACGCCGCATCTCTTGTTGATCGGGCGTCGCGGCCAACCCTTCTTCTGGTCGCCCTTCGAGAATTCGGCGGGAAATCACAATGTCGCGGTGTTCGGCAAGTCAGGGTCGGGCAAGTCGGTCGCGCTGCAGGAATTGTGCGCCTCCTTATGCGGCGCAGGCTCAAAGGTTGTCGTGATCGACGATGGTCGTTCGTTTGAGCACTCGGCCAAGCTGCAAGGCGGAGCTTTTGTCGAGTTCACCATGAGCTCGGGCTTCTGCCTCAACCCTTTCTCGATGATCGATGAGGCGCAGGCCGAGGCGGATGAGGATTATCTGCTCGACTGCATGGCGATGCTGAAGGCGATCATTAATCAGATGTCGCGTCATATCGACAGGCTCAACGATACCGAGCGCGGGCTGATCGACGGAGCGGTCAACGCCGTGTGGGAGGAGAAGCGTCGGGCAGGCTCGATCGATGATGTGATTGCTGCACTCGACGCCACCGGCAATGAGCTGGCCGCCAACCTCGGCATCGCGATGCGCCCTTTCTCCAGTGGCGGCACTTATGGCCGCTTCTTTCAGGGGGAAGTTTCCTTCGAGCTGAAAGCCCAGCTCACCGTCTTCGAGCTGTCGGATCTCTCGTCGCGCGAGGAGCTGCGCAGCGTGGTCCTGACCGCGATCATGTTCATGAGCCAGCAGATGATGCGCAAGGTGGACCGAGCCACACCCAAGGCGCTGCTCCTCGATGAAGCCTGGCAGATGCTCAAGGGAGGGGCGATGGCCGATTTCATCGAGACCTACGCGCGCACCTGCCGGAAATATGGCGCTTCGCTCGTGACCGCGACTCAGTCCCTCAACGACTATTACAAGTCGGAAGGCTCGATCGCCGCGCTGGAGAACAGCGACTGGTTCGTGATCCTCCAGCAGAAGCCGGAGACGATCGCCGACTTCAAGAAGCACGACCGCTTCGAAATGGACGACTATACCGATGCGCTGCTGCGCTCCCTCAAGCGCAACGGGTTCGAATATTCCGACATCATGATCAAGGGGCCTGACACCCTGGCGGTGGGCCGGCTGGTGCTCGATCCCTTCTCGGCCGCGCTGTTCTCCTCAAGCCCCAAGACCTTCGCGATGATCGAGGCGCTTGTCGAGAGCGGGCTCGCCATGGATGAGGCCATCGAACGCGTTGCCTACCCTGACAATCCGGAGAGGTGGACATCGCTCGTCGATGACGCTGCTCCGCTGGCGGCGGAGTAATCCGATGAAGCCATTTTTCCCAAGGACCGTCCCGCGGAAAGACAAGCGGCCTGCGCTGGGCGCAGTCCTGTTTGCGGCGCTTCATGCCTGCGGGCTGATTGCGACTACGCTTCTCCTCACCTGGGGGCTGTTCATTCTCTTCTTCCTCGCGATCGGCGGCTTCTCGTTCGACGGTCTCATGCACCAGCTCGCCAATCTCGCTTCGCGCTATGTCGCAGCGGACCCGGACCGGATCGCGAACTTCCGGACCGTGGTCCTTGTCTCCCACCTGCTTTTGTCCGGGGCGGTGATCGTTCTTCGTCGCCACGCCCTACTACCCAAGATGGAGGCGTATCATGGTTGAGCAGCAGCCGGAGCTGGATCTGCCATTGCCCCGACAGAGTGGGGCGCGTCGCAAGCGCGCTCTGTTTGCGGGTTTCTCGCGCGGACAACTCGTTGCCATTGTCCTGCTCGCCTGCGCGCTGGTCTGGTCGATGTGGGTTACGAAGCGACTGCTTACGCCCGAACGCGATCACATCGTGGCTGCGCGGCTCTCGAACATTGTGGGCGAATATGTGCAGGCGCAGGCACGCTCTGCGGCGCCTCCTGCGCAGGTCGAAGCCGAAATGAAGGCGTTCATGGCCACGCTCGACGGTGAACTCCAGAAGCGCAGCGCCGCTGGCGAGGTGGTCCTGGTGGGCGAAGCGGTCCTGACGAAAAACGTCCCCGATATCACTGACACGCTTCGCCGCGCGGTCTATGCGGGGGGCATTAAGTTGCCGGCAGCAGCCTCTCCCCAGACGTTGCAACGCCTTCAGGAACAACTGCCCCCCGCCAGCCTTGTCGACGCGATCCCGGCGGTCGATCCGGCGATCGGCCAGACCGAGAATTTCGATCCGCCGGCGCCGTTCCCGGACGGACCGCAGGGAGCGGTCTCGCAGCCCAACGTGTCGCGACCTTCGGCATCGGTCTCAACCTTTGGAGGCCCGGGCGATGGCAACGGCCAGTGAAAGCCCGGTACGGGGAAGGCGTTCGGCCGGGCACCTGTGGATTTTGCTGGGCGTGTTCGTGACGGGCAGCGTTGTCCTTACGGCTATCGCCGATTGGCGCGCCCATCATCTCTTCCTGGTCAACGCCACGCATTCACTGCCCAACTGGGCCTTTCTGATCCGGCGAGGGGCATTGCCTGAACGCGGCGAGTATGTGTTCTTCGATCCACCTCATTCCGCGCTCATCAAACGACATTTCGGCGCCCGCCCGCAGATGTTCGGCAAGATCATCTATGGAATGCCCGGCGATATCATCGCCCATGACGGATCGCGCGTGCAGGTGAACGGGCGCGAGGTCGCCCGGATGAAGGCCGTCACGAAGCTCGGGGAGGCTCTGACGCCCGGAGTGACGGGGGCCATCCCTGCGGGTTGCTACTATGCCGGCACCCCCCACAGGGACGGGTTTGACAGTCGCTACGCGGAGATCGGGCTGGTCTGCCGGCGGCAGATCATCGGGGTTGGGACGCCAGTGCTATGAGACGTGCAATCGATCTGGTCGCCGGTCTTTGCTGCCTCGGCTGCGCCCTGCTTCTGACCGGCTCCGGGGCCAGCCAGGCTCGCGACTACGGCCAGATGGGCCAGACCTTCCCGGTGATCGAGACCGACTTGCTGGCAACGATCGAATCCCGCCTGCGCCGCGCAGAGGCAAGCGGCGAGCTCGACCGTGTGAACGCCATGTTCGCCAAGAAGGTCGAGGCCAAGGTCAAGCGGCCGACGCCGGTGGCCGGCATCACGGCGGCCGAGCGCCCACGCCAGTGGAAGTTCGATCCTACCGTGACGATCGAACGGGATATCCGTGACCAGAAGGGCAATCTCATCGCTGCAGCTGGGCAGAAGATCAATCCGCTCGACTTCGTCGTCCTCCGACAGGATCTGGTCTTCGTCGATGGCGATAGTCCTGGCCAGCTCGACTGGGCAACCCGGCAATATGTCGACGCCAAGGCGAAGATAATCTTCGTGAACGGATCGCCTTTCGAGGCGATGGGGTCGCGCAAGCGCCGCTTCTATTTCGACCAGGACGGCAAGCTCACAAGCAAGTTCGGCATCAGACATACGCCCGCGGTCGTCACGCGCGCCGGCAACGTCATGCACGTCTCCGAAGTGGTCCTGCGTCCAGGAAAGGCTGACTGATGCCGCTCTGGCTCGAGCTCCTTCGCACGCCGATGGCCGCGCCCGAAACATCGGGGCTGCGTCGAATGCGCCTCGTCTGGCAGCTGTTGTGCCTGTCGCTCGCAGCCACCCTGATCTCGCTCGAGGAGATACAGGCTGCCGCGCCGCATCTGGCGGTCCCGCTGGCAGGCGCTCTGCTCGTCGCCGTTGTCCTGCATACGGCGGTCTACTGGTCGCGGAAGAACCGGGCAGACCGGGCTCTGATCGCTTCTCGCGAAGGAAAGCCACAATGAATTGGCTTCGCTCGTTTGCTGCCTGCCTCTTGCTGACGATAGGCTTTGCGCTTGCGGCCAGCCCTGCGCAGGCGGCGGGACCGACCTGCAATGGGAAGTTCGTCAATCCCATTACCGATGTTTGCTGGTCGTGCCTGTTTCCCCTTTCGATCGGCGGCGCGAAAATCTGGCCGAGCGGCCGGCCGGATACGAGCAATCCGGCATCGCCCATTTGCGCGTGCGCGGATCCTTTGCCCCGGATTGGCATATCGGTAGGCTTCTGGGAGCCGGTTCGCCTCGCCGATGTGACGATGAAGCCCTGGTGTTTCCCCAATCTGGGTGGCGTGCGCCTCTCACCCGGTTTCGACATTGGCCAGGGGTATCTCGCCGGGCCTTCAATGGTCGGCGGACGTTCGCAAAGCACGGCCAAATGGCATGTCCATTGGTACGTCTATCCGCTGCTCTACTGGATGGAGATCCTGACCGATTTCCTGTGCTTCGAGCAGGCGTCCTTCGACATTGCCTATATGACCGAAGTCGATCCGCTCTGGCAGGATGACGGGCTGAGCGCGCTTATCAACCCTGAAGCGATCGTCTTTGCCAATCCCATTGCCAAGGCGGCGTGCGCTGGTGACTGCATCGCAGGAACAGTGGGCCTTCCGCTCGATCCGCTGTTCTGGTGCGCCGGCTGTCAGGGCAGCATGTACCCGCTCAACGGCAATATTCCTGCCTCGATAGGGCATGTTCAGTCCTCGCGACTGGCGCTCTCGCGCTTCGCCTACAAGATGCATCGCCAGGCGCTTGCCTGGGGAACGATGGGCTCTGCAGGTTTGTGCAAGAAGTACCTCATGCCCATCATGCGCAAGCAGCAGTATCGCTTCCAGATGGTCAATCCGATCCCGACGGTCAGCGGGCGGTTCGCCTGCTCCGCCATCGGGGCTTCAACAATGCCTCCAGATGCCGGTCGTGCCTTCCCCGCGGGTGGAGAGGACATGGGCTATCTTGTCTGGCGCAAGCGCAATTGCTGCGTGCTTTAGGGGGAGGGGGAGATGCGCCTCGTCAGGATCGGGCTTTTCGCCCTTGTCGGCACCGTCGCCCTCTCGGCACTTGCCCAGACGATCGAAGGTCAGGATGTCGACGCGATCAGGAAGCGCTCGGCCGAGATGAAGGCGGATGCTGAAGCGCTGGTGGACCATGTGAAGGACAGGGGTGTGCGCTTCCGGGAAGAGGCTGGCGCGGTCCAGGAAGGCGGTGTGGCGAACATGCGACGCGTCGCCGCGAGCGAGCTCCCCGTCGGACCGCCTGGCGCGGTCGATTTCGACGAGATCGTCAAAGGGGCTGCGGCCAATGCGTCCGTGCCTAGCGGCGATGCACCAAAGCTGATCGTGTTTGCCAGCCTGTCCATGCCGCAAGCGTCGCTGAAGCGTCTGATCGCCGACACGGCCCAGGCCGGCGGCGTGGTGGTGTTTCGCGGCTTCCCGGACAATTCGGCCAAAGCCTTTGTGAAACAGCTTGGCGCAGTGGTCTCGCGTGACGACATGACCAGCATCGGCATCGATCCGCGGCTGTTTCGCGCGTTCAGCGTCCAGGCGGTGCCGACCTACGTCTCGGTTTCGTCCGACTTCGACCTGTGCGCCGGTTTCAACTGCCAGACGAAACTACCGCCTTTCGACCGTATCGTTGGCAACGTCAGCCTGGAATATGCCCTCGAGCAGTTCGCGCAGGGCAGGGGGCCCGGCGCGCGGGTAGCCGCGGTCGGGCTGTCGAACCTGCGCAAGGCAAATCCATGAGGGGGCAGGTCTCTTGCCTTGGAGCGGCGATCCTGCTCGCGCTGGGATCTCCGGCCGCAGCGCAGATGACCCTCGATGAGGCACGTCAGCAAGGCAAGGACATGGGCTCTGAGAAGCGCCGCGATACCACGCTGGTGCCATCGAGCGATGCTCAGGCCGCAGCGGTGCCGGGCTTTTCCGGCACGAACCTGCCCGAAGGGTCTTACTTCAGTGATCCCGAGCGGCTCGAGGCCGCCGCCCAGGCGACAAAATCGTCCAGCCAGCCCTATCGCATCACGACCGACGCGGACCATACCCGCGCCACGTTCAGCAATTCGGAGGTGCTGACCACCACGGCCCGGGCCACTGCCGTCGAGAATGATCCATCCACCTACCTGGAGGGAGAGGATTACAGCAGCAATGGTGGCTCCTGCGCTCCCCTGCCGCCCGCGCCAGGCAGCACCGGCTATTACGAGGCAACCTGCAATGCCGGTGAAAAGGTCGATGAGGAGACGCGCACCTGTCCGGTCAGCCTCTCGGTCCGGGCCGATCGGCGAACAATCTATACCTATTACGCTGGCCGGTTGAGAACGAACCCGCAGGACGGTGGGCCCTATCCTGCACGCGCCGCATTCGACGATGAAATCGGCTCGGGTGTTTGCTGGGAAAGCCGACCGATCGACTATTGTGGCAGCATGGCCGCCTATGGCTATACGGCCGCTAAAGACTGCCGACGGCTTGGCCACACCGCTGTCGAAGTCAAATGCAGCGCCGAGGCACAGGGCATTACCCCTGGCTTCTTTCATCCTGGCACCGTTGTCTCGACGGGCAACTATTGGCTGACGAAGCAGGACGAACCTGCGGTTCCCGTGATCACGCGCAACGAAGGAATGTGCGCCGGCAACGCGGCTGATGCGAATTGTACGCTGCAGGGCGAGGTTTGCACCTCGAGTGACCCGGTCACTCGTATCGTGGACGGGATCGCGGTGACGCAGCCGTGCTGGGCATGGGAGCGAACCTATCAGTGCAATCGCATCTCCTCAGCAAGCGACTGCGGGGAGCTCGAGACCAACCGTCAATGCACGTATCTACGGACAGAATGCCTCGATGAGGATCCTGACGGCGGCGCCTGCAAGGTGACCGAAAAGATCTACCGCTGCCCGACACCCTCGAGCCCCGGCGAGACCGCCCCACAGTATATCTGCGGAAATGACGTTTACTGCATCAACGGCGAATGCGAACCGATCGTCCGCGAGGCTTCGACCGAGTTCAAGGATGCGCTCGTTGCTCTCCACTCGATCGACCAGGCAGGATCGGAGTTCGATGAAGCGAACCTGACCGTGTTCAAGGGCGCGCGCGAAACGTGCCACAAGCCGGTCTTCGGACTGATCAACTGCTGCGCTGGCAAGTCGTCCGGGCTGCTGACGGCCGCTGCGGGCATTGGGGCACTGGCAGGTGGGCCAACCGCTATCGCGGCGCTCGCGACGCCCTTCCTGGCCCTGTTTGCCTGCTCGCAAAGCGAGATGCGCCTCGACATCAAGGATCGCATGGGATTTTGCCACAAGCTGGGAACATACTGCTCCTCCAGCTTCCTCGGGATCTGCAAGACCAAACGGACTGCCTATTGCTGCTTCGAAAGCAAATTGAGCCGGATACTGCAGGAGCAGGGACGCATTCAGCTCGGTAAGCCATGGGGCGCCCCCAAGAGCGAGCAGTGTCGTGGATTCACGATCGAGGAATTTGCTCGTCTCGACTTGTCCAAGATGGATTTCACTGAGGTCTATAAGGAGTTCATGGACGCCGCCAAGCTGCCCGACGAAGTCGAGACGATGCGGCAGATACAGGACAAGATTAACAACTATTACGAACTGCACGGAACTGGCGGATGAGCGATGGACCATCCGGAGGGCAGATGGCCCCAGCCGCAAATGACGTCATCGATACCTGCGAGGCGTGCCCGATCAACGGCATGACGGTCATCGAGCTCGGCATATTTCTGTCCGTTCACCGCTCGATCCAACCGTTGCCGTCCCAGGACATCTGCGATGTCGTCAATGGCTGGTTCGCCGATACCGTCTCCTGCGCAAGTATCGACAGTGCCACGCTGCTGATGCGGCGGCGGGGCTGGCTTGCCGGTACGCGCTGCGGGTTCTGGGCCACCGAGCAGGGGCGGACCGTAGCGCGCCCCGTTTTGCACGGAATCGTCAATATGCTCGATCAAGGCACTCGTCTCCTCGACGTCGCCTTGATGATGAGCCTGCTTCGCCTCACCAAGAAGGAGCTCGATAGTGCCATCGATCTTTGAACCGGTCCTCCTGCTGCTCCTGTCGGCCACAGACCAACCTCCCGCTGCTTCGCCTCGACCAGCACCCGCTCCACCACTCTGCCAGCGTGCATCGTCCGGCTCCCCATGCTGCCGCGTGCCATCGCTCTGGTCTGAGCCACCCCCACCTTCCGCACCGCAAACGTCTCCAGCGCTCGCGCCGGAGAAGGGGGCCAACCAATGATTGCCCGTGGTTTCATCGCGCTCGTCTATGCAGCCTTTCTCACACCTGTGCCCGCTGCAGCACAGGTCGCCGCACCTCGGCACCAACCCGATGGAGCAACGCAGGCCGGTGACGAATTCTACTGCGAAGAGCGGCGTCTGGGGCAATGGTTCTACTGCACGAAGCCCGAGCCCAAGCCCGATATCGACGCGCCTCAGGCGCCGGCTTCGTCGGCCGCAGAGCGGCTGAGCGCGATCACCAAGGAGTTGGACGAGCTCAAGGCTCGCGCGATCCTGGATCCGTCCCAAGAGAATGTGGTGGCGTATGTGCGATTCCAACGCGAACAGCTCGACCGCGCATCCACCTTCTCTGACACCTGGCAGCGGGCGCTGTGGCAGCATTCAGACCTTGACTACACCTTGCAGCGCCCGGTCTCGACCGTGGCAAAGCGCGCCTGGCTTGATAACCGGAAGGCGGACCGGGACGCGGTCCTGACCAATCTCAGTCAGCGCTATGGCCTGTTCTACTTCTTCGCCCAAAGCTGCGGCGCCTGCGAGGTCTTTTCTCCGATCCTGCGTTCGGTCGCCGACAGCCACCGGATGGCGGTGATGGCGGTATCGATGGATGGCGGCCCAAGCCGCGACTTCCCCCGATATGTGGTCGATAGTGGCCAACGGGCGCGGATGGGCATTTCCGGCAACGAGACGCCGGCCCTCGTTCTTTTCGACACCGCCACGCGCAAGACCATTCCGGTCGGGTACGGCATCCTCAGCGCTGATGAAATCATGGAGCGCATCTTCACGCTGACCAACACCAAGGTGGGGAGCGACTACTGATGAACGGCATACGAGGAAACGCTTTTGGCCGTATGGTCTCCCGTACTGCCACCGGGCTAGCGTTGCTCGCTGCCTCGAACCTCGCGCTTACAGGCGTGGCGCGGGCGGATGTCGCCGGCGAGATGAACAGCTTCTTCAATGACGCCGGGGGCGCTGCCAATGTCACCGGCCCGTCCGCCTATCAGGGGCAATCGGCAGGCTACTATTCGCTCGGCAATGTCTGGACCCGTTTCCCCCAGAAGAGCGTGTCTCCCTTCAATCTGCAATTACCGAGCGCCAGAGCGGGCTGCGGCGGCATAGATCTGTTCGCAGGCTCCTTCTCCTTCATCAACGCGAGTGAGATCGTTGCGATGCTGAAGGCGACGGCGAACAACGCGCTTGGTTTCGCCTTCAAGCTCGCCATCGACAGTGTGTCGCCGGAGATCGGCAAGGTAATGGATGAGTTCTCCCAGAAGGCGCAGCTCCTCAACCAGATGAACATCTCCTCGTGTGAGACCGCCCAGGCTCTGGTTGGCGGGATCTGGCCCCAGATGGAGACGACACGATCCACGATCTGCGAGGCGGTAGGGAACAGCCAGGGCATCTTTTCCGACTGGGCGGCGGCACGGCAGGGCTGCAATAATGGTGGCCAGCGCGACAGCACGATTGCCCGAAACAATGATCCGCGAATGCGCGAGCAGCTCATCGGCGAACCGCACAACTACACCTGGGAGGCGCTGCGCAAATCGCAGAAGTTCGGGGCCTTCGACCAGGAATTCTCGGAATACATCATGACGATCGTGGGCACGGTCGTGACCCGGCCGCCAACTGGCAGCGATCAGGGGCCGCAGGTGGATATCGTGGGCCCGGCCGAGGAAGCGGTGGTCACCGCGCTCCTGGATGGCACTGCCAACGCGCCGGCGGTGAAGATCCTCAAATGTACGAACTCGGACTGCACGACGATTGGCGAGCAAGCCCTCACGGTTCCCGCGAGTGCTGCATTGCGGCCGCGGATCTCAGCGATGATCACCTCGATCAGCAGCAAGATCCGCAGTGACACCGCGCTAGATGCCGGGGAGCGGCAGCTTCTGAACATCGCTACGATCCCGCTGTACAAAATCCTCGCGGTTCAGGCGATGGCCCATCAGGTGCTGGCCGACGGGGAGATCCAGACGCTCTCCGAGATCGTCGCAATCGACATGCTCAACGCGATGGTCGACAACATACTCGACCGGGTTGAGCAGGCGAAGGTCTTCTATCAGACGGCCGACCAGGAAACCGCTTCGCAGTGGCGCCAGCAAATCGCAGCGACGCGCGCGAAATTCGCGCAGCGCGACATCAAGCTGAGCAATAAGCTCAATGAGACGCTGATGATCATCAACCGCAGCGTTATGCTCGAATCCACGCTGCAGAACGCGATGTCACCGGGCATGCAGGCAGCACTCAGCTTTTCGCGGAGCCTCAATGTCCAGGGCCTGATGTAAGGCGGGGAGGGGGGTATGCTGGAGGTCTTTACGGTTGGCGGCGGTGAGTATCTCGTCAACACGTTCAACGCCGTTGCCGCCTGGTCGGGGGGAGGGGGCTATAAGTCCCTGATCCGGGTGGTGATGGTGATGGGCTTGATCTACTCCCTGATCACGGTCGCTTTCAGCCTGAACTACAAGGCGTGGCTCAACTGGTTCCTGGGAGCGACAGCAATTTATCTCTGCCTGATGGTCCCCACCGTCGACATCAAGGTGACCGACAGGATCAACCCGTCCCTGGCGCCAGCGACTGTCGACAACGTGCCCCTGGGCCTGGGGGTCCTTTCAAGCTTCACGACACAGATCGGAGACTGGCTGACACGGACGGCCGAGACGGTGTTCGTTATGCCCGGAGAGCTCAACTACACGTCGAATGGCATGATTTATGGCGCGCGCCTCTTCGATGCCACGCGCAACTTCACCATTCGCGACGCCGAATTTTCGACCAATCTCGAGCAGCATTTCAAGAACTGTGTCTTCGGTGACGTGCTCCTCCACCACAAATCGCTGACCGATCTGGCGAAGGCCAGCGACCTTTGGACGGCGATCGGTCCTGGATCGGAGGCCCGATCCCAGCAATGGCTCGAGAGAGCTTCCGGCGGGAAGGTAAGCAGTCACATTGTTACCTGCCGGGTCGCATACCAGGCGCTGGGCGGGCAGTGGGAAACCATGATCCAGGCCAACGCGGCGATCTGGGGCAAGATTGTGTATCCAAGGCTCAGCAACGAAGCGGCGGCCGCGAAGCTCACCCATGACGTTCCAGTGATCAACGCAGCGTTCACCGGCAACAGCGATAATTTCGTGGGCGTGATGCGGCAGAACAGCGCGATCAATGCGTTCATGCAAGCGCGGGATGGCATGTCGGGAAGCACTGCTGGTGCGTCGATCGATGCCTTTGCTACTACCCGAGCCGACATTCAGGCCCGCAACACTTACAATTCGATTGCGCAACAGGCGATGGCCTGGGTGCCGATCCTGAACATTGTCCTGACGGTTGTCTTCTTCGCGATGTTCCCTGTGATCTTCCCATTGTTCATGATGCCCCAGACCGGCCTGAATGCCCTGCGCGGCTATGCCATGGGCTTCTTCTATCTGGCTGCTTGGGGACCGCTCTACGTGATCCTCCATATGGTCTGCATGACTCGCGCCGAGAGCGCCGTCCGCGGTCTTTCGGGGGGTGGGATGTCCCTTGGGAGCTATGCCGGCATCGGGGCCGTCAATTCCGAAACCGCGACGATCGCCGGCTTCATGCTCATGAGCATACCGTTCCTTGCTGCTGGGCTCGCACGGGGAGCGATGTCCATCGCGGGGCAGGCTACGAGCATGCTGGCGCCGGCGCAAAATGCTGCGGAGGCCGCGGCTGTGGAACAGACTACCGGCAATTATTCCTACGGGAATGTCAGCTGGGCTAATGCGACCTCGAACATGCGGCAGAGCGACCAATGGACGACCGCGCCCAGCTATATGGGCGGCAATGCGAGCACGGGTTGGCGGCAGGACAATGGTGCCGTCGTCACTGGCTTTGGCAACGGTCAGGAGGTGATCGACACCGGAGCGGCAATATCGAGGCTCGGGTTCACCCCGACGGCGACGAGCGGCAATGTGGCGGAATGGCGTGAGATGGCAAGCAGCGCCCATCGTCAAGCCCAGGCCTATGAAAATGCCGCCCAGGAACTGATCACCTGGACCAAGACTGATCGTAGCGGCACGAGCCGGTCAACGGAAACGTCCTCTGGATGGGACTCCAGCGCTGGCCGCTCGGCAAACACCTCAGTCGATCAATTCGACCGCACCACGGCGTCGAGCAGCCAGGGCTTCGACGAGCGGTCGTCAACAGGCCAGAGTCTCACAATAGGTAACGGTCGAGATCGGTCGGCAACCGTATCTGATACCGTCGGAGGGAGATTGTCGGCAGGAACTTCCGGCGGAGGGGGAGGCAAACAAGGCCTTCGCGGTGCTCTTCCCTCACTCGGACTTCAGGTGGGTTCTCAGGGACAGCAGTCCGACCAGCTACGACACTCTACTTCGGACAATCGGACGTCCGAAAGCCAGAGCTCCGCGAGCAGCAACTTTCGAGATGAACATTCGAGTGGATCAGGCGCATCACAGGCTGATGGGACCTATGAGAAAGCAGGCACCTTCTCGCGCGCATCGACAACCGCGAGCAGTTCCATGTCGCATGAGGAGGCTCTCGCACGCGCGAATTCTTACTCCGAGACGGCGCGGAAGCTCGAGGAACTATCCCAGCAGCTGTCGCGCGATGCGAGTTATGCAGAGACCCACGGCCTCAGTCTCAGCCAGAATCTGAGCCAGGATCTTGCGCAGTGGTATCGGACTGAGCAGGCCTCCAGCAGGGGGCTCGATGCGCCGGAACTCTGGGCTACCGTGCTGACGCCGCATCAGGCACAGGTCCGGCAAGAAATGATCGAGCGATGGATGGAAAGCCGCCAGGAAGCCATTCGCGCCGAGGTCGCAGATCGTCTGGGTGAACCCGATTTGGTGCATGTTGGGCATCCGGATACCACAGACGCATCGGATGTCGCGGGAGCCTATCGACCACGGGTGCCGCCGAAGCTTCCCAGCGGGCCGGACCGCGGCGACCCGCACAAAGCCTCGGAGCTAATCGATGCAGGGGCAAAAAGAAGCGCCAGCGAACGAGGGTCAGCGCAGGCCGTTCGTACTACCAACGTGCAGGCTGCTTCCTCGCTTCAATCCGAGGCAGGCGAAAACCAGAATGTCGGTTTCTTCCAGGACAAGAACCTGCGTGACTGATGTCAAAGCGCTACGAACATGTAGCCGATGACGCCCAAAAGCAGCACGTACGCAAAGCCGTGAGCGATCTTGCCTCCAACAGTCTGAGGAAGCGGCTGTGCCTCTTGGAAACCTGTCGGATCGTCCGCATCATCGTCCACGAACCCAAAAAGCGGTCCGCCGAGTTGATCTCGCGTGAGATTGAAGAGATTCCAATCGAAGTGCTGCATCGTTCTCTCCGGTGCGCTTCGAACATAGCGCAGAAGGGAGGAAACTTCAAACTCAGGCAGGATCTGGCGTGGACCTTTCATCGGCCACGATGCCTAAAGGCAGATCAACCCCATGCTCTATCCTGGCAACCGTCAGAAGGCCCTTATAGGTTTCGACGCGCTGCCCGGCAGAAAGGATGCGGGCCTCGAATGATCCGAAACCGACCCATTCAGGGGGATATGTACGCACCTGCTCGAAATCCTTCTTGGGCACCGAGCTCGGCCCGCGATTGGCGATGCGCACCGATGATTTCGGTGCGAACACCATCGCGCTGCCATCTTCAAATTCAACGAGGATATTCTCGTTCATCACAATCCCCTTATTTCAACCGTGCCGATGCCACTTCGGTCTTATGGTGGAAATCTGGTTCTGAGCGTAGGCATTCTTGCTCTTGATCAGGCACGGCCAGTTCCCGCAAATTTGCCTCGCTCGGGGTGGCGGTGATCGACCAATTTTAGCCGTTTAGAGGGTATGTCATGAACAGCAACTTATGTCAGAACCTGCCATCGACCTGTGCAATCTTTTGGAGAACATTGATCGTCGCCTAGGCTTTTGGCGCTGATGCCGCATGGGACCATACCAAAGCGTCAATCGGCTGGTTTACAGATTTGCTTCTAGTTGACAGATTTATCAATTAGCCCATAGTGCCTTTGAAACGATGACGAGGGCCGACCGACATGACCAAGACCTTTCCTTGGGACTATCACAAGGATTTGACCGAAGAGCGCCTCGTTGCGGTCGGGCAGATGATCCTCGAGGCTCGGCGTTTGGCTGTCGAACTTTTCGATTCCGACATTGGTGACGATGGCTGGACCTTGGGGTGCCGTGCATCCCAGTTCGCTCGATACCGTATTCTCACGGCCTTCGACGGCCAGCGCTTTCCCTGGCTGACCGTGATCGATCGCTCCCGCCGTCTGATCTTCACGATCGGCGAGGTGCCGGTTCGCATTTATCGCGGTGAGGCGGAAGAGCCAACCGCCCGTACCCTTCATCAGAGCCTGAGCGAGCTGGACCAGCTTGGCTTCTCGTTCGATGAGCGCGATGAGGGTCACGATCTCGCTTACCGCTTTGCGGTTGAGACCGATGTCGATGGCAGCGCTCTCGCCGTCAAGTTCGTCGGCCTGCGCGGTGAGACGGCTGTGCTGAACTGGAATGTGCCTCTCGGTTTGGACGCATTCACTGGTGGCATCGGTATGCCAGCGACCGAGTCTGTTGAGCTCGATGCCCCCAGCGTGGGCGTGCGCGATCGTAAGACGAAAACAGGCGAGTAACGCCGTTCAAACGGCAAGGAATGAAATGGTCATTTCCGCTTTCCACGGGGAGCGCTTGCGCCTCGCTCGAGTGGCGCTGGGCTTGACGCTCGACCAATTGGGTGCGCGGGTCAGCGCCACACGCCAGTATCTTAACCAGCTTGAGCAAGGGCTGAAGGTACCCACCGACGAGATGCGCGCCGCGCTCGCGGCAGCTCTCGGCATTGCGGAGCATTTCTTCGCGATCCCGGCATCGGCGGGGATTAGTCCGGAGCAGTGTCACTTCCGTAAGCAGCGCACGACACCCGTGTCCGTCGTCAGCCAGGTGCTGGCGCGCGGTACCCTGCTTGACGGTTTCGTTAGCAGGCTAGACCACGAACTCGATCTTCCGACCGTGTCTTTCCCCGATATTCCGGTGGCCAGCGCGGCCGAGATTGAAGCCGCGGCCGATCATGCGCGTGAGCATTGGCGGCTCGGAACCGGTCCGATCTCGAGCATGATGCGGGTTGTGGAAAATGCTGGGGCCGTGGTCAGCTTCTTCAGTGGTGTGTCCGAACGGGTGGACGCTCTTTCAATAGATTGTGTTCGGCCAATGATCATCCGCAGCGAGGCGAAGCCTGCCGCCTGCAGGCTGCGTTTCGACTTGGCGCATGAGGCCGGGCACCTCATCATGCATCGAGGCATTCAAACCGGCGATAAGGTAACTGAGGATCAGGCAAACCGGTTTGCCAGCGCCTTCCTGTTGCCCCGCTCTTCGTTCATCCATGAGTTTCCGCGCAGCCGCCTCCTAGACTGGTCGGCCATATTCTCGCTGAAACTCCGCTGGAAGGTATCAGCCGCTGCGATACTGCGGCGAGCCTATGACCTTAGGATGATTTCTCCGGATCAGTATCGGACCGGCTACATCCATCTTAGCAAGACCGGCCAAAGGCGCGCTGAGCGCTTCGACGATCAGATCCCCACAGAGATGCCCGAACTCCTGCCCAAGGCTTTGCAGGCCCTCGAGGCAGCATTTCCCGGTTCACTGACCCGCATGGTCGATGCCTCGGGTTTGCAGGCCGAGATGTTCGAGCACGTCTCTGGCCTCGCGCTGCCAGTGGAAAAGACACCAGACGACAACATCGTTCCGATTAACCTTTGGAAATCAAGCATTTAACGGGATGTGGCCGATACGGCCTGAGTGCTAGGATCGCGTGCATAAGAGTGCGCGGCATCGGATTGGATAAAGGGGATTGTCGTGAAGTTGGTGGAGTTAAGACTGTCGAATTTCCGCTGCTTCGGACCAGAAGCGACGAAAATTTCGCTCGCAAATACGACCTTCATCTTGGGCCCTAATGGCTCAGGCAAGACGGCGGTCTTGCAGGCGCTCGGAAGAATGTTCAGTCTCGACCCCGCGCAGCGTAAGATCCGCACGTCGGATTTTCACATCTCATCGGATGAAGACCCGGAGGACGCACCTTCGACGCGAGATCTGTGGATTGAGGCCGACTTCGAGTTCCCCGAGTTAGCCGATGCCGATGCCGATGAGGCAGAGGACGGCACAATGCCGGCCGTCGCAGGCAACTTCTCCCATCTCCAGATGGAAACAGACGACGCGTCGGTTCGAATTCGCTTCCGCCTCCAAGCCAGCCTCGACGAGGACGGGGACATCGAAGAAAGCTTCACCCATGTGATGCAGGTCGATGATGATGGAGTTCCAACCGTCCAAGGCAGGGTTTCCAAGCAGGACCGGGCCGCGGTGCAGGTCCATTACCTGCCAGCTCGGCGCAATCCCGCAGACCATATCTCTTACGCCGCCAACGCTTTGCTCGGCCGCGCACTTCGTGCCGCCAACTGGTCGGCGGAGCGCCAGACGATCTCGGCTCTCACGGAGCAGATCAGCGCAGCGCTCGTCGGCAACGCGTCGGTTAAGGGGATCGGTGATGAGGTCACCAAGCTCTGGGAATCGCTTCACAAGGGGAAATTTTACGCCAATCCGACTCTGTCGTTCGCTCAGAGCGAAATCGAAAATTTGCTGCGGCATCTCAGCCTGAGCTTCGCGCCCGGTCACGGTACGCCGCAGGTCGACTTCTCCCGACTAAGCGACGGTCAGCAATCCCTGCTGTACATTACGCTCGTTCTCGCGATGCGGGCCATCGGCAATGCAGTGCTAGCCGGCGACACCAATGCATTCGACATCGACAAGCTGCGCCCACCGCTTTTCACACTCGTGGCGGTCGAAGAGCCCGAGAACAGCCTGTCCCCGCACTATCTTGGTCGCGTTCTACGGACGCTGAGCGAGTTCGCGGAAGACGGCGATGCACAAGCCGTTATCGCGACCCATGCTCCCTCGCTGCTGCGCCGCGTCGAACCGGAGAGCATCCGCTACCTGCGCCTCGACGAGGAGCGGCGCACTACGGTGTCCCGGATCACTATGCCAAGCGGGGCCGAAGCGCACAAATATGTCCGGGAAGCGATCCAAGCCTTTCCCGAGCTCTACTTCGCGAGACTGCTGATCCTAGGCGAGGGAGACAGCGAGGAGGTGGTGTTGCCACGTTTGCTCGCGGCGCGTGGTATCCTGGCCGACGATGCCTCGATCTCGGTCGTTCCGCTGGGTGGACGGCACGTGAACCATTTCTGGCGCCTGCTGAGCGATCTCGGCATTCCATTCGTAACGTTGCTGGATCTCGACCTCGCGCGCCACCAGGGTGGCTGGGGCCGGATCAAATACGCGGCGAAGCAGCTGCTGCGATTCCAGGAAGACCCGGTGGATTTCGATGAGGAAGGTGCGGACGCGATTCCCAAGTGGGACAGCAAGCAAGGCCTGATGCTCAACGACGATGGCTGGATCGCCACGCTGGAAAAGAATGCGGTGTTCTTTTCCTCTCCGCTCGACCTCGACTTCATGATGATCGAGGCGTTTCCCGACGCCTATGGCCTGACCGATGCCGAACTCGAGGATCCAGACGACGGCACGATCGACGCCGTGCTCGGCAAGTCACACGACGCGCTCGGCGGTCAATATGACGATGCCCAGCAGCAACTGTTCGGGGCGTATCAGGAACGTTTCAAGCTCGGCAGCAAGCCGAGTTGGCACATCCGGGCGATGGCCAAACTCGACGACGACGCGCTGCTCGAAAGCATGCCCGAGGTTCTCGACCGAATGTTCGACCGCATCGAGGAGAAGCTCGCGGAATTGCCGGAATGATTCCCATCGCGCGCTGGGCGCCATCCGATGGGCTGGTCCTGGAGCCTAATGCGCTCGATGCGGCGAAGGAGACGGCTCGCAATCTCGCGCTCACCGCGGGTCCCGGCGCCGGCAAGACCGAGATGCTCGCCCAGCGCGCCGACTTCCTGCTGCGCACCGCGACCTGCCGCTATCCGCGCCGCATCCTCGCCATCTCCTTCAAGATCGACGCGGCCCAGAATCTGCGAGCACGAGTCCGGCGGCGCTGCGGAGCCGATCTTGGGGCGCGGCTAGACAGCTATACGTTTCATGCCTTCGCGAAGCGTCTGATCGACCAATTCCGCCCGGTGCTAAAGGGCGCGAATGCGCTCGACCCGGATTATTCGATCGGCCAGCGGCGCGTTCAGCGAACATCGATCACCTTCGCCGACATGGTGCCGCTCGCCCAGACGATCATCGAGAATAGTCGTATCGCCCGCAACGCCGTTCGGCAGACCTACAGCCATGTCTTTCTGGACGAGTTCCAAGACTGCACAGCCGATCAATATGCGCTCATTACCGCCTGCTTCGGCGGATCCACATGCCTGCTGACCGCCGTTGGCGATACCAAGCAGAGTATCATGGGCTGGGCTGGCGCGCTCGAAGGCATTTTCCAGACGTTCGCGGACGACTTCACTGCACACCCGCTCAATCTCTACCAGAATTTCCGTTCCGCACCCACCCTGCGGCGAATGCAGAATGCAATGGTGCGGGTGATGGACCCGCTCGCCGCCTTGGACGATGCCGACATCGTCGGGAACGAAGGGTCGATCGCCATCCTCAATTTCGCGGACGACGAAGAAGAGGCCGAAGGCATCGCGGCCCGGGTTCAGCAGCTCGCTGATAATGACGGCGTTTCCCTGTCGGAAATCGCTATCCTCGTCAGCAAACAGCAGCAACTATATTGCCAAAAGCTGATTGCGGCCTTCGACGCCTGCGGCATTGCCTATCGGGAAGAGGACGCAACCCAAAATTTGGCTTCGGAGCCCGCGGCGCGCCTTATCAGCGCGTTGACGAAGTCGGTGTGATCTGATTCAGCCTGGATACGGAAAGAAGGCGGTCAGCGACGATGGCGATGCGACGTGATGGTGATGTGCAGGCGGATCTGATCGTGTCGTGGTCAGATATAC
>NZ_WVTD01000025.1 GCF_009856825.1 Novosphingobium silvae
CTCAGCTGGTCCAGAGACCGCCGAGGTTCGCAATCAAAATAATGCGCAGCAACTTCGTGCCGCACCCCTGGAATCCCGCGCCTACGCCGCGTTCCTTCGCATTACCGCTTCCTCGCGATAAGCCGTCATCCACAATCATCTCGACGCTGCGATGCAGGCGGCCAACATCACCGGCAGCCCAGATAGCGGGGGAGCCACACTAAACCGCCAGGCCAAGTCCGCCGCCCGCTCGGCCTTCGAGTCCGCCAAGCAGCGTTTCTTCGGCCATCTGCTCACGTCGATGAAAACGCCCACGCTGATCCGGTCCATCGAACGCGACCTGGATGATGGCCACGCCGCTGTCGTCCAGATCGTCTCGACCGGCGAAGCGCTGATGGAGCGCCGGCTGGCGGAAGTCCCGACCGAGGAATGGAACGATATTCGTGTCGACATCACGCCCCGCGAATATGTTCTGGACTATCTGGCCCATTCCTTTCCGGTCCAACTCTACGAGCCGTTCACGGATGGCGAGGGCAATCTGTCCTCGCGCCCGGTCTATCGCGATGGCCACCCCGTCGAGAGCCGCGAAGCTGTCGCGCGCCGGGACGAGCTGATCGAACGTCTTGCGTCTTTACCACCCGTCCCGGGGGCGCTCGACCAGATCGTACAGCGCTTCGGCACAGATATGGTCTCCGAGGTGACGGGCCGCTCCCGGCGCATCGTCCGCAAGGGGGAACGCTTCGCCGTCGAAAACCGCGCGCCATCCGCCAACCTTGCCGAGACGGCCGCGTTCATGGACGATCTGAAGCGCGTTCTCGTGTTCAGCGACGCCGGCGGCACCGGCCGCAGCTATCACGCAGAACTGTCGGCGAAGAACCGGCGTCTGCGCGTGCATTATCTGCTCGAACCCGGATGGAAGGCCGACGCCGCCATCCAGGGTCTGGGCCGCACCAATCGCACCAACCAGGCGCAGCCGCCGCTGTTCCGCCCGATCGCCACGAACGTCAAAGCCGAGAAACGCTTCCTGTCCACGATCGCGCGCCGGCTCGATACGCTGGGCGCGATCACGCGCGGTCAGCGCCAGACCGGCGGCCAGGGCCTGTTCCGGCCCGAGGACAATCTGGAATCGAGCTACGCCCGCGATGCGCTGCGCCAGCTCTACCTCCTGATCGTGCGCGGCAAGGTCGAGGGTTGCTCGCTGGGTCGCTTCGAGTCCGCGACCGGCCTGAAGTTGACCGATGACAACGGCATCAAGGACGAGTTGCCGCCGATCACCACGTTCCTCAACCGCCTGCTGGCGCTGACCATCGAGCTTCAGGGCATACTCTTCACCGCCTTCGAGCAATTACTCGACGCCAAGGTGTCCGGAGCCATCGCCAGCGGCGTTTATGATGTCGGGCTGGAAACGCTGACGGCGGAAAGTTTCGTCGTCGCTGAGCGCACGACCATCTACACCCATCCGGCAACGGGCGCGCAGACGCGGCTGCTCACCATCACCGAGCGCCGCCGAAACCAGCCAACCACGCTCGATACGGCGCTCGACTGGCTCGACGATCCGCATGCCCGGCTGCTCATCAACGCGCGGTCGGGACACGCTGCTGTCCAGGTGCCGGCGCCGTCCATCATGCTCGACGATGGCGAGATCGAACGTCGCGTCCGCCTGATCCGGCCGATGGAGCAGCACCACGCAAGCCTCGCCATGATGGAAGACAGCCATTGGCAGGAAGCCGCTCGCGACAGCTTTGCAGCGGTCTGGCAACGTGAAGTCGCCGAAGTGCCAGCCTATACCGACGGTGCCATCCACATGGTCAGCGGTTTGCTCCTGCCGGTGTGGAAACGCCTGCCGAACGAGTCGACGCGCGTCTATCGGCTCCAGACCGATGATGGCGAACGCATCATCGGGCGGCGGGTTTCGCCTGCTTGGGCCATGAATGCCGCCTCGACGGGAACGGCCAACCTCAGCAGCGATGATGCCTATGCCGCTCTGGTGGATGGTCGCACCATACTCGACTTGGCCAGCGGGCTCCAGCTTCGCCGCGCGCGCGTCATGGGCGCGAACCGGATCGAACTGTCCGGCTTCACCGACACCATGCGGGATCGCCTGCGCGCCTATGGCCTCTTCAGCGAGATCATCTCGTGGAAGCTGCGCTTCTTCGTTCCGGTCGATGCCTCTGGTCCCGCCATCATCGGCAAGCTGCTCGCCACCTATCCGGTCGAGCGGATCAGCGAGCGTGAGGCAGCGTGATGGCTCGGCAGGACGCTTCTGAACTGGCACACAGTCTCGGCCGACAGGCCGAGGCGGTCTGCCGCCACTATCTCTCCAACGGCCACCGGCAGGGCAACTACTGGCGGGTTGGCGATGCTCGCAATGTCGCAGGCCGCTCCATGTTCGTGCGCCTGCGCGACACCCCGAAGGGACCAGCGGGCAAATGGACCGACGCCGCCACCGGCGAACATGGCGACCTTCTCGACATCATCCGGGAATCGCTCGGCCTCATCGACTTCGCAGACGTTGCTCAAGAGGCGCGCACCTTCCTCAGCCTGCCGCATCCCGAACCCGAGCCGGCATCACGCCGCGGACTGGCGCCAGCGCCATCGGGGTCGCCCGAGGCGGCACGCCGTCTCATCGCCATGACGCAACCGATCACCGGGACCATCGTGCAGACCTATCTGCGCAGACGCGGCATTGTGCTTTTGCACGGAACCGGAAACCTGCGCTTCCACCCTCGCTGCTACTACAAGCCCGACGATGGCCCGACCGAGACCTGGCCCGCCATGATCGCCGCCGTCACCGACCTCGCTGGCAAGATCACCGGCGCGCACCGCACCTGGCTTGCGCCTGACGGCTCCGACAAAGCCCCCATCGACACACCGCGCAAGGCGATGGGCGATCTCCTCGGCAATGCCGTCCGCATCGGTGCGCCCGGCAGCGTGATGGCGGCAGGCGAAGGTATCGAGACCATGCTGTCGCTCCGGCAGGTCCTGCCCGATATGGCGATGGCGCCGGCGCTTTCGGCAGCGCATCTGGCCGCCATCCTGTTCCCCGCGACTTTGCGGCGGCTCTATATCGTCCGAGACGACGATCCGGCCGGTGACGGCGCGTGGGACATACTGATCGAACGGGCGAACGCCGAGGGAATCGAGGCCATCCCATTGTCGCCGGCATTCGGGGACTTCAACGAGGATCTCCGGCGGCTCGGTATCGAAGCGCTTCGGGCAGGCGTTCGAGTGCAGCTCGCTCCAGAGGACGTCGCACGCTTCATCGACCTTGCCGCTTAGCCGGAAGGGGCTGACAGGTGGCGCGCAGCCCCCATGCCGCAACGATGCGCCAGTGACGACAAAAAGACCGCGCCTCGGCCTTCGAGAGGGCGATCGGCCATCAGCCGTGCCGGATCAGCAATGGCTGCGGCCGACGATTTTCCGGCGGCGCATGTCCACCCCACGCGGCAGGCCGCGCGGGGACCCCGAACCCGCGCCTTTCCATCGCGAAACAAAATCGCCGGCCTTTGCCATCCTCCGCTGGCGCTTCGGCCCTACGCTTCGCTCCGGGTGCAGGTCCGTCCCGCCCGACGGCTTCGTCGCCATGAAGGCCGCGACGGTCGCGGTCCTTGCCGACGGAGCATCCCATGAGCGAGCACGACGACTACGAACCGCACCACGAGTCATCCCCGACCGACCATCTGATCCAGGACTTGCAGCTCCACGGCTACCGTCCCTCCGAAGACGAGTTGGACCAGCGCCCGCCACCGGAAGACCGCATCATCGAAGGCGCCGTCGCCGACATCTTCGACGCCCTGGTCGCCACGATCACCGACACCAGCCTCGACTTCGATCTCCCCGATCTCCTCTGGTCGACCGTCAATATGTTCCACCGCGCCGTGGACCGCATCGAACAGAAGCTCGACGACAACGAGCAGGCGCAAAGGCAGCTTCAGCGCGAACAGGATGGCTCCGAGGTGAAGTCCCTTCAGCTCGAGCGCCTCATAGACATCGGCATGAACCTGATCGACCGCCGCGACGGCATGGAAACCTTCCGCGAAGCCGCCGCTGGCCGCTACCTCGTCGCCACCGGCTCACCCTGGTCGCAACGCACCGGATCACGGGTCAACCATCGCCACCTCACCGCGTCGCTGATCGACAGCCGGGATTTCCTCGCCGCCAGGAGGCGTGCGGATACCGATGTACTCGTACCCGCCGGCCCGAAGATCGCCTTCTCGGGCGGCGACACCGCCGACCACAAGCAGATCTGGGCCAAGCTCGATCAGATCCATACCAAGCACCCCGACATGGTGCTGCTGCATGGCGGCTCGCCGAAAGGCGCCGAAAAGATCGCTTCCCGCTGGGCCGACAGCCGCAAGGTGCCGCAGGTCGCCTTCAAGCCGGACTGGACGAAGCACGCCAAGGCCGCACCGTTCAAACGCAATGACCAGATGCTCAGCATCGTGCCGATCGGGGTCGTGATCTTCCCCGGCACGGGCATTCAGGACAACCTGGCCGACAAGGCCCGCAAGATGGGCATCCCGGTCTATCGGTTCGGCTCGGGCGGCGCGTAAGCGCCGCCGGGACCGGCCGCCTTGAAAATGATGGCAATTTTTATATTATGCTATCACCGCTATCAAACTTGCAGGAGGCGCTATCATGCCCGCAGTTACGATCAGGAATCTGTCCGACGCGACGCATCGCGCCCTCAAGGTGCGGGCGGCGCAGCACGGCCGCAGCGCCGAAGCGGAAATGCGCGACATTCTCGAAATGGCTGTCCGCCCCGATACGCGCCTCCGGCTCGGCACGGCGCTCGCGGAACGCAGCCGCCGCCTCGGCTTGACCAATGAGGATGTCGAGGCCCTCGACCAGGCTCGTGACAAGGCGCCCGCCAAGCCGATGAGCTTCGAATGATCCTCCTCGACACCAATGTCGTATCGGAGGCGATGAAGCCCGCTCCCGACGAGGCCGTGCGCGCATGGCTCGACGAGCAGGCGGCGGAAACACTCTTTCTCTCCAGCGTCACCATCGCCGAACTGATGTTCGGCATCGGCGCGCTCCCCGCCGGCAAGCGCAAGGAGCGTCTCACCGAAGCCCTGGATGGGGTGATGGAACTGTTCGCAGACCGCGTCCTCCCGTTCGATGTCGATGCTGCGCGCCGCTATGCGGATCTCGCCGTCAAAGCCCGAGCGGCCGGGAAAGGCTTCCCTACTCCCGACGGCTACATCGCGGCGATCGCAGCCGCCAAGGGGTTTGCCGTCGCCACGCGCGACAGCAGCGCATTCGAGGCCGCGAATGTCACGGTGATCGATCCCTGGAAGGCCGGGCGCTGACATCCGGCCACCGGCAGCGCAGGAGAGGTCAGCCGAGCCGGCGGCAACAGTTGTCGCGGCATGCAGACAATCCGGTCTCCTGATCGGACGACCACCCCCGCTTCAAGACGCTGATCCTTGGGTTCAGCCGATGGCCTGACGCCATCAACCCGTAAAGGGTCGGACTACGCATAGCGTGCCGCCGCTCCGGCTTCGCCTACGCGGTGATTGCGGCCACCGGCCGAACTCTTCGGGCGCCTGTCAGCGGGGGATGGACCTCCGCTCAAACAGGAGCCAGGTCGATGTCCTTCCAAACCGCTCACGCCTTCGCCTTCAGCCTCGCTACCACCCTGATGGCGGCCATCGTCATCTATCGCGCCGGAGACGGCACGCTCTCCGTCACCCCGGCCTCGGAATATGATGGCGATGAAAACGCCATCGTCGGCGAAATCGACCCCTTCGCCTGATGGGGCGAACCGGGTCGCGCCGTCGGCGGACGCTTCACGCTTCTGCTCCCCCCGCGGCTCGAATTCTGCTAACCTCGCATGTGCGCCGTGGTGGTGGTGGAGGCGCGTCCGTCTGACATTTGACGAAAGACACCACCATGATCTTCATCGGCATTTTCCTCAGCATCGCCGCCATCGGCTTCCTCTGCTGGCTCCTCTTCACGCTTGCGGTGTTCGCTCTTCCGTTCTTCGCGGGCGTGACTGCCGGCACATGGGCCTACGGCACCGGCGCGGGCTGGCTCGGCGCGATTGTCGTCGGCTTTGTCGCCGCGGGCCTGACCTTCGGCATCGGCCAATTCCTGCTCGCCACCGTCCGTCCGACCTGGGCACGCCTGCTCATCGCCGCAGCCTTCGTCGCCCCGGCCGTCGTCGCGGGATTCCATGCCACCCATGGCATCGTGAAACACACCATGCCGTCGGATACATGGCAGACCGTGTTCTCGGTCATCGGAGCGATCGCGGTCGGCATCGCCGCCTTCGTGCGCATCACTGGAATGGCGGCCTCCGGCCCGTCTGGCGGGCATGTGTCCCACGCCTAAACCCGCAGCGCCCATCGCGGCGGGATCCAGCGGCACATAGCCTTTGTCCCCCACGTCATCTGGCCGCCCGATGGGGAAGCGGCATCGCGAAGCATCGGCTGCGCCCACCTGTCACGGAACGATGGAGCGCGTCGGGGCGGCAACGACATCGTGGCCGGCAGATCCTCAGCGTCGAGGTGCTTCGTCAGAGCTGGCGGAATGGCGAAATGCGCAGCGCAGGCCTGTTCGAAGGAGGTTTACGCCTGTGATCGCCGGTCGGACTTCCCGGGCCAATGCGAAGGTCGCCGCCGTCTCCGCCGTCGATCCGTCCAGCACCCGCGCCAGAACGGCCTCTTCAATGGCCTGATCTGGCCGAAGGACGGCTTTGCCTCGAGCGCCTAAGCCACAACGGCTGGCCCCGACTTTCTCCCCCTGCCGGCTGCGCCGTCATTCCTCGCGAAACAACAAAGTCGCGCCTGCGCCATCCTCCGCTTTGCTGCGGTCGCAAGCGATGTGTCGTCGCTCGCCTCCGTCCGGTCGATCGCCATCGAGGCCGCAATGGTGCGGGCTCGAAACGGAAAACGGAGACTTACAATGGCGACCATCGGCACCTTCAAGAAGACCGGCTCGAACGAATTCGGCGGCGAAATCGTCACCCTCAGCGTCCAGGCCAAGGGCGTGCGCATCGTCCCCGACCTGCGCGCCAGCGGCGAGAACGCCCCCAGCCACCGGGTCCTGGTCGGCCGCGCCGAGATCGGCGCCGCCTGGTCCAAGCGCTCCAACGAGGGCCGCGACTATCTGGGCCTCAAGCTCGACGATCCGAGCTTCAACGCTCCGATCTACGCCAACCTCTTCGATGACGAAGACGGCGAAGGTTACTCACTGATCTGGTCCCGCCCCAACGGCCGCCGCGCAGACTGAGGCGGCGTCACGAGGCCCCGGCCGAAAGGTCGGGGCCGCCTTCCTGCTCAAATCGCACCCGATCGCAGATGCGTGCCCCAAATAGTCGGGTCACACCGAAGGCGCGCGCTCCAGCTTTGCTGCAAAAGCCAGCCCGCAGAACCTTCGCTTCACTGACGACAGCGCCTCGTTTGCCCGAATCAGCAAATCGGCGCCAGCACGACACGGCCCTTCGGCAACCGCTTTGAGCTGGCAGAAGCGGGCCAATACGACTAAAATAGCCGTAGTTCTGGAGCGCGCGCCGGTTGCGATGGGAGGTGATCATGCATGATCACCGCCCGACAATCACGGGCCGCACGCGCGTTGCTGGGTTGGACACAGGAGACGCTCGCTGACAAGGCCCGCCTATCGCTGACCGCGCTCAAGCGCCTCGAATCCGAAAGCGGGCTCGATGTGTACGAGACGACGCGCGATCAGGCACGCAGGGCCTTGGAAGCTGCCGGCATCGTCTTCCTGTCGACCGACCGAGGGCAAGGAGTGCTGCTGGTCGATGATCGCGGAAACAAGCCGAACCGATCTACAGGCTTACGCTGACCTGTGGGCAGCCAGCTTCCTCATCACTCGCACTGCCTCTATTTCGGATCAAACATGGTTAATAGACGGCACCGCATATTCGCCGAGTCTGCACCATGACCGCACCATTCCAGGACCTCGCGCCATCGGGGCAAGATCTCACCGATTACGACAAGTCGCACGCCAAACTATACATGCGCTTGCTGGATGCGGCCGCTGACGGCGCGCATTGGGAGGAAGCCGTGCGGGTACTGTTCGACCTTGATCCCGCCCGTGAACCCGAACGCTGCCGACGCATCCATGACAGCCATCTCGAACGCGCCCGCTGGATGACACACACCGGCTATCGGCATCTCCTGCGACAGGCTCACCGCTGAGAGGCTTGCGAACCTGCGTGATGCCCTTTCGACATCACGCAATGCCCTCCTCCGGGCTTCCAACACCCTCGTGGCACCCCGAAAAATCACACGCTCGACTTACGCGCACCACGCGGGAGAGTTGATGCGATGAGGCCCGATACATCGAACTGGCGAGACGACCGCAGCTACGATTTCTTCGATACACTGCCGATCGAAGGTCTCGCCTGGGAGTGCCTTCGCAGATACCGCCCTTATCAGGACGATTACGCCAGACTGGTCGATGCTGGCGACGAGACTCAGCCGCTGCCGGACGACAGGCAGCAGCGCTGGGGGTTGCGATTTCCCTGCAAGACCAGGTCGTTCTGCCCTACAGCAACAGGTGGTGTGGTCGCCGCAGAGCGATCCCGCCGTCCTCTTTCTGACAGCGCGGCCGAACTTTCTGCCGTCCAGCTCAAACCGCCTCGCCGACAGGTTCGGTGCGGGACGTGATGGTCCTGAAGGAGCCTATACCGGTCTTCCCGAGCACGACCTCCAGCTACTCTTCCAACCCGGCATATCCGCACACGACCAGCTTGCAGCGGTCGTCCCCATCGATGACGACATCCTCGATCGCATCGATGCGCTGACACGCCTCGCGCGCGCCTGGCTCCAACGTCCGCCATTGCGCGACACGCGCATGACCGCCGAGCAGCGCCGCCGCTTTCGCCTCAAACTTCGTGCTGCTGACGGCCGCATGAACGGCGCGACCTATCGCGACATCGCCATCGCAATCTATGGCGCGGTGCGCATCGATGCCGACCCGTGGAAGACCTCGCCGCTGCGGGATGCCGTGATCGCCTTCGCCGAAGCCGGATTGGCCCTCATCGATGGCGGCTATCTGCACCTGCTTCGGCATCGTCGGCGCACCTAGCCTGCGCCACCGACAGGGGTGGGGAATTTAGCCATCCCAAGTCCCCCATCCGTCCCGCCGGAGGTTCTCCGCCACCGTTGTCGCTGTCAGCCGCTGATCGCCAGCGGCCCCCAGTAACCCCACGGAGGCCCGCCCCATGCGACCCGATACCGCCGCGCTCCCGCCACGCTACCTGCGGACCAAGGAAGCCGCTGAATTTCTCAGCCTGTCTGCGCGCACCCTCGAAAAACACCGCACCTACGGAACTGGTCCGGCCTATCACAAACTCGGCGGGCGCGTCGTCTATTCGGTCGACGATCTGGAGACCTGGGCCGAGCGCGGCGCCGTAACCTCGACGTCCGATCCGCGCGGCTCCGTGCTTCCCGCAAAGCGCCAGACGCTGCCGACCGGCCAGATCGCCGGCCGATACGCACGCTGATTGTGGCCGGTCTCTTTCATGGTGGTGCGTCGTCGTGACCCTTCGGAGCGTGGGCAGCTCGACCTGTTTCGCGCGCTTCCCGGCGACTTCGCGCCACGAGACGCGCAGGATCTCATGGCCTATCCCTTCTTCTCCCTCTCGAAATCGCACCGCATAGCGCCGATCGACTTTTCGGCGGGCGGTGTCTCCATCCGGGTAGAGGCCGTTCCCGATCATGGCATGGCCACGATCTGGGACGCCGACATCCTGATCTGGGCCGCCAGCCAGATCGTCGAGGCCCGCGACGCGGGCCTGCGCACCTCGCGTCTGATGGCGGCGACACCCTATGAGATCCTCACCTATGTCGGGCGCGGCACATCCAAGCGCGATTATCAGCGGCTCAAGGCCGCGCTCGACCGGCTGCAATCGACCACCATCTCGACGTCGATCCGCCAACCCGCCGAAGGCCGCCGTCACCGCTTCTCGTGGATCAACGAGTGGCAGGAGCGCACGGATCGTCAAGGACGACCGGATGGCATCGAGCTGATCGTCCCCGACTGGTTCTACAAGGCCGTCCTCGATGACGCGCTCATCCTCACCATCGATCCGGCCTATTTCGATCTCACCGGCGGCCTCGATCGCTGGCTCTACCGCATCGTGCGCAAACACGGAGGCCGTCAGCGCGGCGGCTGGCGTTTCGACCTACGCCACCTCCACCTCAAATCCGGCAGCCTGTCGCCGTTCAAGCGCTTCGCCTTCGAACTGCGCGACATCGTGCGACGCCAACCACTGCCCGGCTACCTCCTGTCGCTCGAAGTGGAAATCGGCGGGCGCACGCTGCTGGCTTTCGAGCCACTGGCCGCCTGTGGAAAACCTGTGGACGGCCTCGTGCTATCGGGAACCCGACCTATCGTGCCATCGGGAACCCGAGGCTCGTGCCATCAGGAACCCAAGCCGGCCTTAACGTCTGGAAATCGTGGGCGGATTCGCGCCCTTAACTTAGAGTCTAACCAAGAATCTAACTTTGAAGAGCGCGCGCGCGATGTGGAAAACCTCATCCGCACCGCCGCAGCGAGCCTCCGCGCCGCCGGCAAATCACCGCGCAAGGGTGCTCCAGCCGCTCAGACGGGCCGGAAAGAGAGCGAACCGGCTTCCCCCGATCAGCTTCCGCTCCTCGATCGGCCTGGAGGTGCGCGATGATCGTCGCGTTCCTCAACCAGAAAGGCGGTGTCGGCAAGACGACGCTGGCGCTCAACCTCGCGGGCGAACTCGCTGGGCGCGGTCAGCGCGTCACCCTGATCGATGCGGACCCACAGGGATCGGCCCTCGACTGGTCTGAGCAGCGCAGCCATGAGGGCCTGCCGCGCCGGTTCGGCGTCGTCGGCCTGGCGCGCGACACGCTCCACCGCGAAGCGCCGGCGCTGGCCCGCGATGTCGACCACGTCGTCATCGACGGCCCGCCGCGTGTCGCAGCGCTCATGCGCTCGGCGCTGCTCGCCGCCGACCTCGTGCTGATCCCGGTGCAGCCGTCGCCGCTCGACGGCTGGGCATCGGCCGAGATGCTGGCGCTGCTCCGCGAAGCCCGCGTCTATCGCCCGGAACTGGTCGCCCGCTTCGTGCTCAATCGTTGCGGTGCGCGCACCATCCTGGCCCGCGAGACAGCCGAGACCCTGGCCGATCACGATCCACCGTTGCTCGCCACCACCATCGGCCAACGTGTCGCCTTCGCCGCCGCCGCGCAGACCGGCCGCCTGGTCGCCGAACTCGCCGATGCGACATCGGCCGCGCGCGAGATCGCGGCCTTCGCCGATGAACTCCTGCGTCTGCGGATCGACGGGGGCGCACAATGAACGAACGATCCCCCCGTCGTGGCTTCGCCTCGCGCCCCGCCGATCCCGACCAATGGATCAAGGCTGCGGACAACGCACCACGCGCCGCTGACGTTGCCGCGTTCACCGCCAGGCTCACCATCGATGTGACCCCCGAACTGCGCGGCCGGATCAAGATCGCCGCGTTCGGGCGCGGCGTCACCGTCGCCGACATGCTGCGTGAGCTGCTCGCGCGTGAATTCCCCTCGACACCAGGAGACCCTACATGACCGGCACTGCGGCTCCCCGCATGCGCGGCGGCCCGCTGCCGTCAGCGCCCCCCCATGGCAGCATGACCCACGTCGAACTGACGTGGATCGAGAAGAAGATCGAATACTGGATCAGGTTCGGCCGTGAGGCGCATGAACAGATCCTCGACCGCCGCCGGCGTGTCATCTTCTTCCGTCCGAACACCGTATTCGCGTTCGTGCGATGGGCGGCCAACGATTTCGGCACGATCGTCTCGCGCATCGATATCGTGCGCGCAGTCGAGCCCGGAGAGCCCTACCAGACGCTGCCCTTTGTCCGGCCGGGCGGCGAAATCCTGCTCAGGATCGACGGATGGCCGAAGGTCGAAGACGTGCTGCGCCACGTCGATGCCATTGAAGCCATCGGCATCGAGGCGGACGCCGTTTCGCCGGAACACTGGCGTCACGTCCACAACCGGATGGCGGCTGGACATCAGCCGCGCGCCTATACGCACGACCAGCATCGCGCCTTCCTCCTGCGCCGGAGGACGCAGTCGTGACGCGAGCCGGTCTCTTCCTCGTCATGACTCTCGCGACCGCGGGGATCAGCTATCCGGCGCTCACCCCGATGCCGATCAAGCTCCTGTGGAACGCATCGGCGAGCGCCCCCATCGGCTTCTACACGATCGACGTCGACGGCCCGTTCGACGTCACCGATCTCGTTGCCGTCGACGCGCCCGAGCCGCTCGCGACCTTCATGGCCGAGCGCGGCTATCTGCCCAAAGGCGTTCCGCTGCTGAAGCGCATCCTCGGCGTCTCCGGGCAGACCGTTTGCCGTTCGAACGCCTCCATCGCGATCGATGGCGTCGAGATGGGCGATGCGCTGCCGCGTGATCGCGCCGGGCGCGACCTACCGATCTGGCAGGGCTGCCGCCGCATCCCGACCGGCGAAGTCTTCCTGATGAACTGGCAGGTCCGCGACAGCCTGGACGGTCGCTACTTCGGCCTGACGCCCACCGATCAGATTATCGGCCGCGCTGTCCCCTTGTGGACCGACGAAGACGGAACGGGCCGCTTCGAATGGCGCGCGCCGACACGATGAACCCCTCGCCATCGGCGGAAGCGGTGTTCGCCGATGGCTTTCCCAACGCCGCCGCAAAGGAAGCAGTCATGCCTCAGATTGGTCAATTCACGCGCCAGGACACGGGCTTCACCGGCAAGCTGGAGACGTTCACCCTCTTCCGCTATGTCGTCATCGTTCCGGCAGATCCCTCCGATGCCGAGAACGCGCCGGATTACCGTGTCCACGCCAGCGACGATCGCAAAGCCGAAGCCGGTCCGGAAATCGGCGCGGGCTGGAAACGCACCGGCGAGCGCGCGGGCGAATACGTTGCCGTACTGATCGACGACCCTGCGCTGCCGCAGCCGATCCGCGCCAATCTGTTCCGCGAAGATGACGCCGGGAATGCCTGGTCGCTGCACTGGTCGCGCCCGCGCGACCGCGCCGGGAAGGACTGACCGATGTCCGGTCCCCGTCCAACGATGAGCCATCGGGATGCGCGCGGGCGGCATCGCGCCGTCCGGCGCATGGCCTTCCTTCTCCTTTCCGGCCTGGCCCTCGCAGCGGGCGCAACAGACGCCGCTCTTGCCCAGTCCGTGTCGGCTGCGCGCACGGTCGCTGGCGATCCACACGCCACCTTCGTCACCGAAGCCTCGCAGCGCTTCGGCATTCCCGAACACTGGATCGTCGCCGTCAAACGCGCCGAAAGCGCCGGCGATGTGCGCGCTATATCGTCGGCCGGCGCGCTGGGGCTGATGCAGGTCATGCCCGATACCTGGGCCGCGCTTCGCATTCGCTATGGGCTCGGGCGTGACCCCTACGACCCGCGCGACAACATCCTCGCAGGCGCTGCTTACCTGCGCGAAATGTTCGACCGCTATCGCACGATCCCCGCAATGCTCGGCGCCTACAATGCGGGGCCTGGCCGCTACGACGAATACGTCCAGACCGGCCGCGCCCTGCCCGCCGAAACTCGGGCCTACATCGCGCTGCTGGCTCCGCAGCTAGGCGCACCATCGCCGTCGAGCGCGCCATCGGTTGCGCCGCCACCGCCGCCGGATTGGCGGGAAGCGCCGCTCTTCGTCGTGCGTTCCGCCGACGCTCGTTCGGCAACATCGACATCGGAAAGCGCGCGGTCGAACGACAGCCGCTCCTCCGTCGCGGCGCGCGTTCCCGATACCGCCGAAGACTCGAACGCCCCTATCGTGGTCGCTCGCTCTGACGGTGGAGCGCCCCGATGAGCTGCGGAAGTATCCTTCGCACTCTGTCGCATTCCGGCGTGACATGGAGGGCACAAGGGGGAGAGGCAGGCACAACAACCGCACGATGGCAGGATAAAAGGCCGCACATTGCGCGTCGGTCGGGCGGTTGTATTTGCAGGATATTTTGGCGCGCTCCGCACATTGCCGTGCTCATCGGCAATGTGTGCCTGACGCCCAACTATCTGTATCAGCGCGATTTTTCGCACATTGCGGGCTCGCGTCATGGCCGATGACCACGAGTTTCGTGTTCGCCCTGGGCGCATCCGATCGACCCGCGCGCAGTCAGCTCGGCCCTTCATCGCGCAGGCGCTGGCGGCGGCGAAGAAGGCGGGCGGCGGCGTCTCGCGCTCCGGGCGCGTCGTTGCCGCCAATCGCTCGCGCTTCGGCCGCGGCCAGCGCGCCAGCATCCAGGCGAACCGCCTCATCACCGCGCGCACGCGCGGCGCAGTCATCAAGGCCCGCGTCGTGCGGCACTCCGGCCGCACCGCGCCGCTCGGCACGCATCTCGACTATCTCCGCCGCGACGGCGTGACCCGTGATGGAGAAAAGGCCCGGCTGTTTGGGCCGGGAACGGAGGAAGCTGATGGCCGCGCCTTCGCCGGGCGATGCGAGGACGATCGCCACCATTTCCGCTTCATCGTTTCACCGGACGACGCCGTGGAGATGTCGGACCTCAAGTCCTTCACCCGCGATCTTGTCGGCCAGATGGAAAAGGATCTGGACACGCGGCTCGATTGGGTCGCGGTCGATCACTGGAACACCGAGCATCCTCACGTCCATCTGATCGTGCGCGGCGTCCGCGACGACGGCTAGGACCTCGTGATCTCGCGCGACTACATCAAGGAGGGCATGCGCGATCGCGCGCGTGACCTCATCACACAGGAGCTTGGCCCGCGCACGGTTCTCGATATTCGCCGCACGCTCGAACGCCAGATCGGGGCGGAGCGCTGGACGCAGCTTGATCGGCAGCTTGTCCGCGACGCTGGAAAGACCGGCGTCATCGATGTCGCTCCGGAGGTCGGCCGCCAGCCCGACGCCTACGCCGTCGAGAAGGTGGGCCGCCTGCGCAAACTCGCAGCCCTCGGCCTCGCCAGTGAAGTCGGACCGGGCCAGTGGATGATCGACGATCAGGCTGAGGTGACGCTGCGCCAGCTCGGCGAACGCGGCGACATCATCAAGCGCATGCACCGCGCACTCACCGAACGCGGTATCGACCGCGCCTCGGGCAACTACGTACTGGCTGGGGAAAGCCTCGATGTGCCGGTCATCGGCCGTCTGGTCGAGCGCGGCCTCGATGACGAGCTGAAGGGAACGGCCTACGCCGTGGTCGACGGCGTCGATGGCCGGACCCATCATATTCGTCTGCCGCATCTCGATGCGGCGGGGGACAGCGCGCCAGGCTCGATCGTCGAGCTGCGCACCTATGAAGATGCGAGAGGCGAACGCCGCGTCGCGCTCGCCGTCCGCTCCGATCTCGATCTCCAGCATCAGGTGAACGCCTCGGGCGCGACCTGGCTCGACCGGCAGTCCATCGCCCGCGAACCCGTCGCCATGTCGGAGGGCGGCTTCGGCGCCGAGGTGCGGCACGCGATGCGGCAACGGGCGGAGCATCTGGTCCACGAAGGTTTCGCCGAGCAGCAAGGCCGCCGCGTCATCTTCAGCCGCAACCTCATCGAGACGCTTCGTCGCCGCGAGGTGGATGCCGTTGCCGACCGGCTTGCGAAGGAGACAGGCCAGCCGTTCAAAGCGGCCGGTAATGGCGAATATGTCGCCGGCACCTATCGCCAGCGCATGACGCTCGCATCCGGCCGCTTCGCGATGATCGATGACGGCCTCGGCTTCCAGCTCGTGCCCTGGTCGCCGTCCCTCGAGAGCCAGCTCGGCAAGCACGTCTCCGGGGTCGCTCGCGGCGACGGCGGTGTTGACTGGAGCTTCGGCCGCAAGCGGGGGCTCGGCCTCTAATCACCTAAGAAGAAAGGACCGCAGCAATGTCCGCGACCAAAATCCTGTGGGGCCAGATCGCCGTCGTTTTCCTCATCGTGCTGCTCACCACCTGGGCGGCGACGCAATATGTCGCATGGAGTCTCGGCTTTCAGGCGCAGCTCGGCGCGCCCTGGTTTTACCTCTTCGGTCTGCCGATCTACTATCCGCCGGCGTTCTTCTGGTGGTGGTATTTCTACGACGCTTACGCGCCGGAGGTCTTCGCCAAGGGCGGGATGATCTCGGCGTCGGGCGGCTTCATCGCCATAGCCGTCGCCATCGGCATGTCGGTCTGGCGCGCCCGCGAAGCAAAAAGCGCAGCGACCTACGGCTCCGCCCGCTGGGCCGAAAAGGACGAGGTGAAAGCCGCGGGCCTGCTCAGTCCCGACGGTGTCGTGCTCGGCCGCTATGATCGCGACTATCTCCGTCACGACGGCCCCGAGCATGTGCTTTGCTTCGCCCCGACCCGTTCGGGCAAGGGCGTCGGCCTAGTTGTGCCGTCCCTGTTGACCTGGCCGGGCTCGGCCATCGTCCACGACATCAAAGGGGAAAACTGGCAGCTCACCGCCGGTTTTCGCGCCCAGCATGGCCGCGTTCTGCTGTTCGACCCGACCAACCCCAAATCGTCGGCCTACAATCCGCTGCTCGAGGTGCGCCGCGGCGAATGGGAAGTCCGCGACGTCCAGAACATCGCCGACATCCTGGTCGATCCCGAAGGCTCGCTCGAAAAGCGGAACCATTGGGAGAAGACCAGTCATGCCCTGCTGGTCGGCGCCATCCTGCATGTCCTCTACGCCGAAGACGACAAGACATTGGCCGGCGTCGCCGCTTTCCTGTCCGATCCAAAGCGCCCGATCGAGTCGACGCTTGCCGCAATGATGAAGACCAGCCACCTCGGCGAGGCAGGGCCGCACCCCGTCATCGCCAGCGCAGCGCGCGAGCTGCTCAACAAATCGGACAACGAACGCTCGGGCGTGCTCTCCACCGCCATGTCGTTTCTCGGCCTCTACCGCGATCCTGTCGTGGCCGAGGTGACGCGGCGCTGCGACTGGCGGATCAGCGACATGGTGGGCGGCAAGCTCCCGACCACGCTCTACCTTGTCGTGCCGCCGTCCGACATCAACCGCACCAAGCCGCTGATACGCCTGATCCTCAATCAGGTCGGCCGCCGTCTCACCGAGGATCTGCAAGCAAAGGCCGGGCGGCATCGCCTGCTGCTCATGCTCGACGAGTTTCCCGCCCTCGGCCGCCTCGATTTCTTCGAGTCCGCGCTGGCTTTCATGGCGGGCTACGGCCTCAAGAGCTTTCTGATCGCGCAATCGCTGAACCAGATCGAGAAGGCCTACGGCCCGAACAATTCGATCCTCGACAACTGCCATGTGCGCGTTTCCTTTGCGACGAACGACGAAAGGACCGCGAAGCGGGTCAGCGACGCGCTCGGAACCGCGACCGAGATGAAGGCGATGAAGAACTACGCCGGGCATCGGCTCTCGCCCTGGCTCGGCCATTTGATGGTGTCGCGCTCGGAGACCGCGCGTCAGCTCCTGACACCAGGCGAAATCATGCAGCTCCCGCCGACCGACGAGATCGTCATGGTCGCCGGGACGCCGCCGATCCGGGCGAAGAAGGCGCGCTACTATGAAGATGCCCGCTTCAAGGAACGCATCATGTCACCGCCGGGGCTGGCGCGGCCTGCTGAAGGTCGGCCCGACGATTGGAGCAAGCTGCCGATCCCCGCGCGCCCGGACATGACCGAAAACGCTGCGCCAACGACGAGCGGTGACAACGAAGAGGATTCCACCGAGTCCGAACGTCGGCATCAGCCCGAACTCAACCGGGTGAACCCCATCGAAAAGAAGGCGCCGATCGACAATGAGTTTGAGATCGATTTGCCTGACGACACAGAGGACGACGCCGCGCGCAACCAGCGGCTGACCCGCGTCATGCGCGGCGTTGCCCGCCAGGTCTCGCTCGATCCCAATGACGGCATGGAGCTGTAGCACCATGCCCGGACGCAAGAAGAAGGTGCCGATTTCCGTCTATCTCGACCCCGACATCATGGCGACACTATCGGACTATGCAGGCCGACGCGAACAACCGCTCTCCCTGATCGCAGAGGCCGCCATCGCGTCCTTCCTGTCGCCGGACGACGCGGAGCGGCGTGAAGCCGTGGTCGCCAAACGCCTCGACCAGATCGATCGCCGTCTCAACCGCATGGAGCGCGACATCGGGATCTCCGTCGAGACCATGGCCGTATTCATCCGGTTCTGGCTCAACACGACGCCGGCGCTCCCCGAGCCCGCAGCCCAGGCCGCGCGCGCCATGGTCGGGAAGCGCTACGAGGCGTTCATCGCGGCCCTTGGACGGCGCTTGGCCCAGGGACCGAAACTTCGGCAGGAGATCGTTGAAGATGTCGGCGAGTCGCCGCCGAACGCGACAGAGAGCGATCCATAGGCGTCAGCGCGCGTGGATCAATAGCATCGCCCGACCGCCGTTCTCCTGTATTTGCACGCCACGCTGCTACGACGGTCGATACTTGTTGAATCGGCTCAATTCGCGGCTCTTTTAATCACCCCGATCCGGGGATCATCTGTTTTGCCCCGTCAGGAAGCGGGGCAAAAATGACCAATATCAGCCAGAAGCCGGAGGCGTTCGCGCGCGGTGCGCGCATGCTTCGCACCGCGCTCGGCTCGACCATCACCCATCTTCTCGAAGACCCGGCCGTCGTCGAAATCATGCTGAACCCGGACGGCCGTCTCTGGGTAGATCGCCTCTCCGAAGGGCTGGCCGATACGGGTGAGACGCTGTCGCCCGCCGATGGCGAACGCATTGTGCGGCTGGTCGCTCACCATGTCGGTGTTGAGGTGCATCCACGCAGCCCGCGAGTCTCCGCCGAGCTTCCTGAGACGGGAGAGCGGTTCGAGGGCTTGCTGCCGCCAGTTGTCGCCGCACCGGCCTTCGCCATCCGCAAGCCCGCCGTCGCAATCTTCACGCTCGACGATTACGTGGCCGCCGGCATCATGGTCGCCGACCAGGCCGCGACGCTACGCGCTGCGGTGATGGCGCGCGCCAATATCCTTGTCGCGGGCGGCACCTCCACCGGCAAAACCACGCTGACCAATGCGCTTCTGGCCGAGGTCGCCAAGACGGCGGATCGCGTCGTCATCATCGAGGACACCCGCGAGCTTCAGTGCGCCGCGCCCAATCTTGTCGCCATGCGGACCAAGGATGGGGTGGCGACGCTCTCGGAGCTGGTCCGCTCTTCGCTACGCCTGCGCCCCGATCGCATTCCGATCGGCGAGGTGCGCGGTTCCGAGGCTCTCGATCTCCTGAAAGCATGGGGAACCGGCCACCCCGGCGGCATCGGCACGATCCACGCCGGGAGCGGCATCGGCGCGCTGCGCCGCCTTGAGCAACTCATCCAGGAGGCCGTCGTCACGGTCCCGCGCGCCCTGATCGCAGAGACCATCGATCTTGTTGCCGTCCTCTCCGGCCGCGGCTCCGCGCGCCGGCTCGCCGAACTCGCCCGTGTCGAAGGGCTCGGCCCGGACGGCGACTACGCCATCACCCCCGCAACCCTTGACCGCACAGGAGCCCCAACATGATCCGCACCACGATGCGCGTTCGCCGCTATGCCGCGACGGCCGCCGCCTTCACCTACATCAACCTCGTCCTCGTTCCCGCCGCCCATGCCTCCGGCTCGTCCATGCCGTGGGAAGCACCGCTCCAGAAAATTCTCGAATCCATCGAAGGGCCGGTCGCCAAGATCGTCGCCGTCATCATCATTATCGCCACTGGCCTGGCGCTGGCGTTCGGTGACACGTCCGGCGGCTTCCGGAAGCTGATCCAGATCGTCTTCGGCCTCAGCATCGCGTTTGCGGCGTCGAGCTTCTTCCTGTCGTTCTTCTCATTCGGCGGCGGGGCGCTCGTCTGATGGCGGCGGCGTTCGAACAACTCGACGCGGTGCCGGGTTTCACCGTCCCGGTTCACCGGGCGCTGACCGAGCACATTCTGCTCGGCGGCGCACCGCGCGCGCTCGCCATCCTGAACGGCACGCTGGCCGGAGCCGTGGGCCTCGGCCTGCGCCTCTGGCTCGTGGGTCTGCTGATCTGGGTCGTTGGCCATATCGCGGCCGTGTGGGCTGCAAAGCGCGATCCGCTCTTCGTCGAGGTCGGCCGCCGCCACCTGCGCATCCCCGCTCATCTGTCCGTCTGAGGAGGCGCATCGCCATGATGAATCTTGCCGAATATCGCCGCACCGCAACCCGCCTCGCTGACTATCTGCCCTGGGTCGCGCTCGTCGCCGAGGGCGTCGTGCTTAACAAGGATGGCAGCTTTCAGCGCACGGCCCGTTTCCGCGGCCCTGATCTGGACTCCGCGGTCGCTGCCGAACTGGTCGCCGTCGCCGGGCGGCTCAACAACGCTTTCCGCCGTCTCGGATCGGGTTGGGCCATCTTCGTCGAGGCGCAGCGGCACGAGGCGTCGATCTATCCGGCAGACCTGTTTCCCGACGCAGCCGCAGCGCTCCTCGATGCCGAGCGCAAAGCCGATTTCGAGGAAGCCGGCGCGCATTACGTCTCCGGCTACTATCTCACCATCACCTATCTGCCGCCGGCCGAGGACGCCGCGCGCACCGAAGCCTGGCTCTATGAGGGCCGCGAACGCGCTGGCATCGATCCGAAGGAAATCCTGAACACCTTTGTCGACCGCACCGATCGCGTGCTGGCGCAGCTCGACGGCTTTATGCCGGAATGCCAGTGGCTCGATAGCAACGAGACGCTGACCTATCTCCATTCGACCGTCTCGACCAAACGGCACCGCGTCCGTGTGCCCGAAACGCCGGTCTATCTCGACGCGCTGCTCGCCGACCAACCGCTCACCGGCGGCCTGGAGCCGCGTCTCGGAACGGCGCATCTGCGCGTTCTCACCATTGTCGGTTTCCCAACCGCGACCACACCCGGCATCCTCGACGATCTCAATCGGCTCGCCTTCCCCTATCGCTGGTCGACGCGCGCCATCCTGCTCGACAAGACCGACGCGACCAAGCTGCTGACCAAAATCCGCCGCCAATGGTTCGCGAAGCGCAAAAGCATCGCCGCGATCCTGAAAGAGGTGCTGACCAACGAGGCGTCCGCGCTGGTCGATACCGACGCCTCGAACAAGGCGGCGGACGCCGATCTCGCCCTTCAGGAACTCGGCGCTGACTACGCCGGCCAATCCTATGTCACCGCGACGATCGCGGTATGGGACAACGATCCCCGAATTGCCGACGAGAAGCTTCGCCTCGCCGAGAAAGTCATCCAGGGCCGCGACTTCACGGCCATGACTGAAACGATCAATGCCGTCGATGCCTGGCTGGGCTCATTGCCGGGACATGTTTACGCCAACGTGCGCCAGCCCCCGATCTCCACGCTGAATCTCGCCCACATGATCCCGCTCTCGGCGGTGTGGGCGGGGCCGGAACGGGACGAGCATTTCGGAGCGCCCCCCTTGCTGTTCGGCAAGACCGAGGGCTCGACCCCGTTTCGGTTTTCTCTCCATGTCGGCGATGTCGGTCACACGCTCGTCGTCGGCCCGACCGGCGCCGGCAAATCGGTGCTCCTCGCCGTCATGGCCTTGCAGTTCCGGCGCTACGCCGGTGCCCAGATCTTCGCCTTCGACTTCGGCGGTTCGATCCGCGCCGCCGCGCTCGCCATGGGCGGTGATTGGCACGATCTCGGCGGCGATCTCACCGAGGGCGTGGACTCCTCGGTCGCGCTCCAACCGCTCGCGCGCATTCACGACACGCCCGAACGCGCCTGGGCGGCCGACTGGATCGTCGCCATCCTGATCCGCGAAGGCATCGCGATCACTCCCGAGGTGAAGGAGCACCTTTGGTCGGCGCTGACCTCGCTGGCATCGGCGCCGGTCGAGGAACGCACGATCACCGGCCTCACGGTGTTGCTCCAATCGAACGACCTGAAGCAGGCGCTGCGACCGTATTGCGTGGGCGGCCCCTATGGGCGGCTACTCGACGCCGAGGCCGAACATCTCGGCTCGGCATCGGTGCAGGCGTTCGAGATCGAGGGACTGGTCGGGACTGGCGCGGCACCCGCCGTCCTCGCCTATCTCTTCCATCGCATCGGCGACCGTCTCGACGGCTCGCCGACGCTGCTCATCATCGACGAGGGCTGGCTCGCACTCGATGACGATGCCTTTTCCGGGCAATTGCGCGAATGGCTGAAGACGCTGCGCAAGAAAAACGCCAGCGTCATCTTCGCCACGCAGTCGCTGTCCGACATCGACAACAGCAACATCGCCCCGGCCATCATCGAGAGCTGCCCGACAAGGCTGCTCCTGCCGAACGAACGCGCGATCGAGCCGCAGATCACGGAGATCTATCGGCGCTTCGGTCTCAACGACCGCCAGATCGAAATCCTCGCGCGGGCCACGCCCAAGCGCGACTATTACTGCCAGTCGCGGCGCGGCAATCGCCTGTTCGAGCTGGGTCTTTCCGAAGTCGGCCTCGCGCTCGCCGCCACCTCCTCCAAGACCGACCAGTCCGAGATCGCGCGCACAGTCGCCGAGCATGGCCGCGAGGGCTTTCTCGCCGCCTGGCTGCGCCTGCGCGGCGCCGAGTGGGCCGCAGACCTCATCCCTGACCTCACGAACCTCACCCCTCAGCAGTCCGAGAAGGAGTAATGACCATGAATACGCTTCGTTCACGCCCGCGCGCGATGTCGCTCGCGGCCTTCATCCTGGCGATACCGCTCGCCGCATCGCCGGTGCTGACCGCGCCAGCGCACGCGCAATTCGGCTTCGGCGGTATCGTCTATGACCCTACCAACTACGCCCAGAACGTCCTGACGGCGGCGCGGTCCCTCGAGCAGATCAACAACCAGATCCGCTCGCTTCAGAACGAGGCGCAGAGCCTCATCAACCAGGCCAAGAATCTGGCGAACCTGCCGTACTCGGCGCTCCAGCAGATTCAACAGAACGTCCAGCGCACCCAGCAGCTCCTCGGCCAGGCGCAGAACATCGCCTTCGACGTCCAGAACGTCGATCGGATGTTCCAGCAGCAATATGGCAGCGTCTCACTGTCGTCGTCGGACGCCAAGCTCATCACCGACGCTCGCTCGCGCTGGCAGAACACCGTCGGCGGCTTGCAGGACGCCATGCGCATTCAGGCCGGTGTCGTCGGCAATATCGACAGCAATCGCACGCAGATGTCGAACCTCGTCAGCCAGAGTCAAGGCTCGCAGGGTGCGTTGCAGGCGACACAGGCCGGCAATCAGCTTCTCGCGCTGCAATCGCAGCAGCTCTCCGACCTGATTGCGCTGATCTCCGCCAACGGCCGGGCCACGGCGCTGACTGACGCGGAGCGCGCGGCGGCGGCTGATCAAGGCCGGGAGCAGCGCCGCCGCTTCCTCACGCCGGGCGCGGGCTATCAGCCCGGCAACGCGCAGATGTTCGGCAACGGCAACTGAGGTCGCGGCCATGGACGGCAAGATGCTGGCCCGGCTGGGCGCCATCGTTTTCGTATCGTTCGCCATCACGGCGACGGCGATCGAGATGGCCCGGAAGGACGCGGCCCCTGAAACGGAGCGCGTCCACGCTGTCGAACCCAAGCGCGATGCGCTCCGCGAAGGGCAGCGCCGGTGCCAGCAGCTTGGCCAGGCAGCGGCGAGCGATACCGACTGCATGCGTATCTGGGCCGAGAGCCGCGATCGCTTCCTCGGCCGCCCCCCGGCGCCTGCCGTCCCGACAACAGAAGGACGGTGAACCATGGGCGGCGCAGGTGTCATCGACAATTTCCTCGGGGTCTTCACCTCCTACATCAACAGCGGGTTCGGAGTGCTCGGCGGCGAGGTCGCGTTCATCGCCACAACGCTGATCGTCATCGATGTGACGCTTGCCGCCCTGTTCTGGAGCTGGGGCGCGGAAGACGACATCATCGCCCGGCTGGTGAAAAAGACGCTCTTCGTCGGCGTCTTCGCCTATCTCATCGGCAACTGGAACAACCTCGCCAAGATCGTCTTCGACTCGTTCGCGGGCCTCGGCCTCAAGGCTTCCGGCACCAGCTTCACCGCGCAGGATCTGATGCGACCCGGCAAGGTCGCGCAGACCGGGCTCGACGCCGCGCGCCCCTTGCTCGAATCCATCTCCGACCTGATGGGCTGGATCGCGTTCTTCGAGAACTTCATCCAGATCGCCTGCCTGCTGTTCGCCTGGGCGCTGGTGCTGCTCGCCTTCTTCATCCTCGCGATCCAGCTCTTCGTTACCCTGATCGAATTCAAGTTGACGACGCTGGCGGGCTTCGTCCTCATCCCGTTCGGCCTGTTCGGCAAGACCGCCTTCATGGCCGAGCGCGTGCTGGGCAATGTCGTCTCATCCGGCATCAAGGTGCTGGTGCTCGCCGTCATCATCGGCATCGGCTCAACGCTGTTCAGCCAGTTTACGGCCGGCTTCGGCGGCGCAACGCCCACAATCGACGACGCCATGGCGATTGTTCTTGCCGCGCTATCGCTGCTCGGGCTCGGCATCTTCGGCCCCGGCATTGCTGCCGGCCTGGTCAGCGGCGGACCACAACTCGGCGCCGGTGCGGCGGTTGGCACCGGGCTTGCCGTCGGCGGTGCCGGGCTCGCAGCTGGTGGCGCGGCAGGCCTTGCCCTGAAGGGAGGAGCGGCTGCGATGTCTGGCGGCGCTGCCGCCGTGCGGGGCGGTGCGGCAGCGGCAGGCGGAGCCGCCGCGGCCTACAGTGTCGGCTCGCTCGGCCAGTCCGGCGCAGCCGGTGTCGCCTCTGGTCTCGGCGGTGTCGCCCGCGCGGCCGGCGCGGCCACTGTGTCACCCCTGAAACGCGCGACGTCGCGCGCCGCCGAAGGCGTCAAGTCCAGCTTCTCCGAAGGTGCGAAGGCAGGCTTCGGCGCAACGGGCGGCTCCTCGACCATGGGCACGATACCCGGCTCAGGCTCCACAGGCGAAGCCGGCGCCGCAGCGCCCCGCGACGGTCCGCCCGACTGGGCCAAGCGCATGAAGCGCCATCAGTCCCTCAGCCACGGAGCCACCCTCGCAGCGCACGCCGTCAAATCCGGCGACAGCCACGGCGGCGGCTCTTCCGTCAACCTCTCCGAAAGTAACCGCTCATGAGCCTCTTCAAACGACCCGCCGCCCACTATGGGAAATCGCCCGAACCCGAAACGCCGTATCAGCGCGCCGCGCAGGTCTGGGACGATCGCATCGGTTCGGCTCGCGTCCAGGCCAGGAACTGGCGCATCATGGCCTTCGGCTCGCTGTTCCTGTCGGCCAGCTTCGCCGCCGCGCTGGTCTGGCAGTCGGCGCGCGGCACCGTCGTTCCCTGGGTCGTGCAGGTCGATCGGCTCGGCCAGGCGCAGTCCGTTGCACCGGCGTCGGCCGACTACCGCCCGACCGATCCCCAGGTGGCCTGGCATCTTGCCCGCTTCATCGAGCAGGTCAGAAGCATCCCGGCCGATCCGATCATCGTGCGCCAGAACTGGCTGCGCGCCTATGACTGGACCACGGATCGCGGCGCCGGCGCGCTCAACGACTATGCCCGCACCAACGATCCCTTCACCAAGGTCGGTAAACAGCAGATCGCCGTCGAGGTTTCGAGCGTGATCCGCGCATCGGCGGATTCCTTCCGCGTGGCCTGGACCGAGAAACGGTACGAGAATGGCCAGCTCGCGGGCACGGAGCGATGGACCGCGATCCTCACCATCGTCATCCAGACGCCGCGCGACGCCGACCGGCTGCGCGCCAATCCGCTCGGCATCTACATCAACGCCATCAACTGGTCGCGGGAGATGTCCCAATGAGCACGTCTCTGCGCATGTCCGGCTCTCCGGCTTTCCGTACATCCGCTTTGGCGATGATGCTGCTCTCGGCAACGATGCTGGCGGGCTGCGCGACCTTCAAACCCCCCACCATCAGCTACGACAGTGACGTGCCGCCGCTCCCAGCCGTGCCGGCGCCGGTCACGGAACAGCCGCCGCGTCCGCTGCACACGCCTCCCGCCTGGACGGTCGCGCATGGTGGAACCGTCGCGAATACGCCGAGCGGCCGCGTGGAAAACGCCAATGCTGCGGCGCGTGTCGAGCCGCGACGCGAGGGCTATTATAACGCCATCCAGATTTATCCCTGGAGCGAAGGCGCGCTTTACCAAGTCTATGCCGCGCCCGGCCAGATCACCAACATCGCGCTCGAGCCGGGCGAAAGCCTGACCGGCGCAGGTCCAATCGCCGCCGGTGACACCGCCCGCTGGATCATCGGTGACACCGAAAGCGGTTCCGGCCTATCGCGCCGCGTCCACATCCTCGTCAAACCGACGCGCCCTGACATCACCACGAACCTGGTCATCACGACCGACCGCCGCATCTACATGCTCGAGCTGAGGGCGGAGGCGAAACCCTATATGCCGGCCGTTGCGTGGGCTTATCCCGCGCTACCGGCATCGCAGCGCGGAACCGTCCCTGCGACGCCTATCATTCCCGCTGCCGCCGCGCGTCACTACCGCTACGGCCTGACCGGCGACACGCCGCCCTGGCGGCCGGTCGCCGTCTATGACGACGGCAGGCGTGTGTATGTCGAATTTCCACGCGGCATCGCTCAAGGCGAGATGCCGCCGATCTTCGTCCTCGGCAACGACGGCGAGCCGCAGCTCGTCAACAGCCGCATCTACCAAAACATCCTGATCGTTGACCGCATCTTCGGAGCCGCCGAACTGCGTCTCGGCAGCGGCAAGCAACAGCAGACCGTCAGGATCGTGCGAACCGATGGGAAACCTGCATCATGAGCGACACCGACCACGACAATGCCGAACCGCTGGATCAATCGACTCCCGTCGTCGATACCTCATCGTCCATGCGCCTGCGGGCGGAACCTCCGCGTGTCACCCGGCTGTCGCGCAAAGTGCTCGCCGGCGTCGCCGCGGTTGCCCTCGTCGGTATCGGCGGCTCTCTCATCTACGCGCTCCAGACCCGTGATCCCGGCAAGAGCGCCGACGAACTCTATTCGACCGACAACCGCACCACGGCCGACGGCCTGGCCGGCCTGCCCCGCGATTACACCGGCCCGGTCCTCGGCCCGGCGCTGCCTGGAGACCTCGGCCGCCCGATCGTCAGCGCGCAAAATCAGGGGCATCCTGTCGTGCCGCCCGCCATGGCGGCACCGGGGCCTGATCCCGAGGAACAACGTCGCCTCGCCGAATCGGAGGCCGCCCGCACCAGCCGCGTGTTTTTCCAGGCCGGTCCGGCCGCAACGTCGGCGACCGCTGGCCCGAATGTCCCGGGATTTGCCGGCGTGGGAGCTGGCACACAACCAGGTGCCGAGACGCCTCAAGATCGACAACTCGCGTTCCTCAATGCTCCCGTCGACCGCCGCACCATTGCAGCCGACCGCATCATGGCGCCAGCATCGCCCTATGTTCTCCAGGCGGGCGCGGTCATCTCGGCCGCCCTCATCACCGGCATCCGCTCCGATCTGCCTGGACAAATCACCGCGCAGGTGACGGAGAACATCTACGATAGCCCGACCGGCCGCATCCTCGTCATCCCACAGGGCACCCGGATCATCGGCCAGTACGACAATAGCGTCCAATACGGGCAGAGCCGCGTGCTTCTCGTCTGGAACAGGCTCATCCTCCCGAACGGCCGGTCCATTGTGCTAGAACGCCAGCCCGGAGCCGATACCCAGGGCTATGCCGGTCTGGAGGACGGCGTCGATTACCATTGGTGGGATCTCGCCAAAGCGGCGGGGCTCTCGACGCTTCTGTCAGTCGGGTCCGAGCTTGCCATCGATGACCAGGACCGGCTTCTGCGCGCCATCCGCAATGGCGGCCAGGACACGATCAATGACGCTGGTCAGCAGATCGTTCGGCGCCAGCTCAACGTCGCGCCGACGCTGACGATCCGGCCAGGCTTCCCTGTCCGCGTGATCGTCACCCGCGATCTCGTCCTCGAACCTTACGGAGGCTGACATGACGAAATTGAAGCTCGGCCCGATCACCGAGGAAAGGCCAGTGAAGGCGACGCTGGAACTGCCCGCATCGCTTCACCGGGATCTCGCGGCATATGCCGAGCTGCTGGGAAGGCAGACCGGCCAGCCTGTGCGCGATCCCATCCAGCTGATTGTACCGATGCTGGAGCGCTTCATCGCCACCGATCGCGGGTTCGCCAAGGCCCGGCGCGCGAAGCCCGCGGGCGATGCCAGTTCATAAATCCACGCCCTGACGACGCGCCATCATCTTCGCCATGCTGACAAAGCGCCTGAGCGCCGGATTGTCGTGCTTTGGCGACCACACGCCGTTGAAGGGAAGGACCTCACCAATGATCGGCCGATAGCAGATGCCCGGCACATGGGCGGCTGTCGTCGCTTCGCTCGTGACCGTCAGTCCGCTGCCGATCGCGACGAGCGTCAGCAGATTGTCGCGCCCGACAAACTGCGCCTGAATCTTCGGGTGATGGCCGAGATCGGCGACCCGCTGGACCAGATAGTCATGGACCTCCTGGCCCGGCGGTACATCGCTGACGATGAAGGTCTCGTGCGCCAGATCATGCCACTTCACCTCCTCTTTCCGGGCAAGGGCATGTGCTTCCGGCAGCACCACGAAAACACGTTCAGACCAGAGATAGGTGGTCTCGCATTGAGGCCACTCCAACGTCCCTGTCAGAAAGGCGATGTCCAGCCGGAACTGCCGGATCGCGGCGACATGCTCCGCGGGATTGCCGTCGACAACCTCGACATACACGCCAGGGTGCTCTGCGGCGAAGGTCCGGAGAAGATCTTGCAGGAACCCCGAAGCCAGGGACGAGAAGATGCCCACGCGCAATTGACCTTCTGTGCCGCGCCCCACCGCGTCCACGATCTCCGCGCCTTCATTGATGTATCGAAGAACCTTTTGGGCTTTCGACAAAAGCCGCTGTCCGGCAACGGTCAGGCATACACCGCCGCTGTGACGGTGAAACAGCGCAGAGCCGAGCCCGTCTTCCAGGTCGCGAATCCGGCGGCTGATCGTGGACTCCTGTACGCCCAACGCTACGCCCGCCTTGCGGAAACTCCCATGCTCGGAAGCCGCCACGAAATACCGCAGATGTCGAAAATTCATGTTGTTACCTAACGATTGTTTTGGGTCCTTTGCTGATTGCTTGAGAAGGTGCTGGAGGCTGCCGGCGACTGGGGGCTGCGCTCGCGCCACATGTTCTGTGTCGTATCTGATTTGCACGCCAGAACACGGCGTAGCTCTACACCCATCAAATCGGGCTTTCGTTCCGCATGATCTATCGCCTTCTATCCGCCTTCACGGACGAATGAAGGATATTTTTCAATTAATTACGGAGTTGAAACCCTCTTGAGGCGCACCATCAGGCGTCGTCAGCTCCGGGAAATAGCGCCTCTGGCCGATACGACCATCTACGACATGGAACAGTGAGGCGAGTTTCCTCAGCGCTTTTACCTGTCGGCCCGCTGCGTCGTGTGGGAACTCACCGAGGTCGAGGCAGGCTTGATGTTTGCCTCCAAACCTCGCGAGCCAAGATCGTCCAGCGCGTGCCCATATCCGTCGTCCAGCTTCGAAAAACACGCCCCGTGCAGTCGGTCAGTCATCGGAAGGTACGCTTCTCCACACCATCCTCCAGGGACCGGGAATCGATGGAACACCTTGCTTCTCGCAATAACCGATCCAAATCGGACAAGATCATGCCAAATCGGCTTAAATCTGCTTTACTCGCCTCTATATCGGTGGAATAGTTCCACATCCGCTTCGACCGGAGAAAGGGCGGCTTGTGTCTGATCGCTGGATGTCCGTCGAAGAAATCGCTGCTTACCTAGGGGTAAGCAAAGATACCGTCTATGGTTGGATAGCAAAAAGAGAAATGCCTGCTCACAAAGTCGGAAGACTTTGGAAGTTTAAGTCAGAAGAAGTCGATTCATGGGTGCGAGCGGGAAAGGCCTCCGACGAGAGCAATGAACCGTCAGTAAGGGATGCGCGAGAACCGGAACGCCGCGCTTCGGGGGAGAAGAAATGAGCGAGGTGGCGTGTATCGACCTGTTCTGCGGTGCCGGAGGTTTGACGCACGGCTTGATTCAAGCCGGTGTTCCAGTCGTCGCCGGCATTGACGTCGATACAGCCTGTCGTCTCCCCTACGAAGTCAACAACGGCGCGCAATTCCTCGTCAAGGACATCCAGAACGTAAGCCCGGCGGAGCTGAACAAGCTATACGGCAACGCCAAAATCCGGGTCCTCGCCGGCTGCGCGCCCTGCCAACCGTTCTCGACCTACTCCCAGCGCTACGACACCCTCACCAGCCCTCGTTGGCCGCTGCTGTATCAGTTCGCCCGTCTCGTGAAATCTGTCCGTCCCGACATCGTGACCATGGAAAACGTACCCCTGGTCCAAAAGCATGCCGTCTTCGACGACTTCGTCGCCACTCTTCAGCGGCTTGGCTACAAGGTTTGGCAAAATGTCGTGGACTGCACGCAATATGGCCTGCCTCAGACGCGACGCCGCATGGTCATTCTGGCGAGTTTGATCGGCCCCATTGAGCTGATCTCGCCAACCCATAAAAAGGCGAAGTCGGTCAAGGACGCCATCGGGAAATTACCCGCCATTGCGGCGGGGAGTGTTCATGAGAATGATGCTTTCCACGTCTCGTCCAGGCTTTCCGATTTGAACCTTGAGCGCATTCGCGCGTCCCATCCGGGCGGCACCTGGCGTGATTGGCCCGAGCGGCTCGTAGCTGATTGCCACCGGCGAGAAACTGGCCGCACCTACCCTGGCGTTTATGGACGCATGGCATGGGACGATCCGTCTCCGACGATCACCACGCAATTCTACGGCTTCGGCAACGGTCGCTTCGGTCATCCGGAGCAGGATCGAGCCATCTCCCTGCGGGAAGGCGCCATCCTGCAAGGGTTCCCCAAAAAATACGCCTTCGTCGAAAAGGGTAGCCCAGCACATTTCAAGGCATTGGGTCGAATGATCGGCAATGCCGTCCCAGTGGCCCTCGGCAAAGCGATCGGGCAAAGCATCGTGACCCATCTCGGTGTTGATGCGCGGACGGATCAGGCGAAGAAGGGAGGCACCGCGGATGTCGCGCGTAAGCCCCTCGTCGCATGAGGCGAGCCTCCGCATGGCTCGGGTGCGGCAGAAGGGCACCGACGCCGAACTCTCGTTGCGCAAGGAGTTGCACGCGAGAGGGTTGCGCTACCGTTTGCAAGTCCCGCTTCTGACCAAGCCGAGGCGCGTCGCCGACATCGTGTTTCCCCGCGCCAAAGTCGCCGTCTTCGTCGATGGGTGTTTTTGGCATGGTTGCCCGGCGCATGCCTCCTGGCCGAAGAGCAACGCGCAATTTTGGCGTGACAAAATCGAAACCAATCGCGCCCGAGACACGGATACCGATCAACGCCTCAACGCTTCGGGCTGGCGTGTCATCCGCGTATGGGCGCATGAGCGCGCCGGCGAAGCGGCCGAACGCATCGAAAACGTCGTTCGAGGCGGGAGTGGGTTGCAATGATCGTCGGAGATGCGAGTAGCGCAGCGGCACAGATCGCGCACCACACGATCCCGGAACCCGGCCAGTTGGTCGAAGCACGTCGGCGGCAATGGATCGTGTCGGATGTCGATAGTGGATCGACGGCGCCGAGCCTTCCCAAACGCCATCTCATCCGATTGACGTCGATCGACGAAGATGCCCTAGGCGAGGAAATCGAAGTCCTATGGGAGTTGGAGCCCGGCGCTCACGTCATTGAGCGAGCTGGCCTGCCGCGCATAACGGGCTTGGATGATCCGGCATCCCTAGAAGCTTTTCTTGATGCCGTCCGATGGGGTGCCGCCACCAACGCCGACAGGGCCTATCTCCAGGCTCCTTTCCGCAGCGGTGTCAGCATCGAGGATTTTCAGCTCGATCCATTGGTGCGAGCCATCGACATGGCCCGCACCAGCCTGCTCATCGCGGATGATGTTGGCCTCGGCAAGACGATCGAAGCCGGTCTCGTGGTCCAGGAAATGCTCCTGCGCCATCGCGCCCGCACCGTGTTGGTGCTGTGCCCAGCGTCCCTTCAGGAGAAGTGGCGCACGGAGATGCAGGAGAAATTCGGTCTCGACTTCCGCATCGTCGATACAGAGTTCGTCAAGCGCCTGCGTCGTGAACGTGGCCTGCACGCCAATCCCTGGACTTCGTTTCCTCTGCTCATCACGTCGATGGATTGGGTCAAACAAGGCGAAGGACTGCGCCTGTTCCGAGATGCGCTGCCGCCTACCGTTACCCATCCTCGAAAATTCGATCTCTTGGTCATCGACGAAGCGCACAACATCACGCCCACGGTCGGACACTACGCAGTCGAGAGCCTCCGAACCCGGCTGGTGCGACTGCTCGCGCCGCATTTCCAGCACAAGCTGTTTCTCACCGCCACACCCCATGACGGCTACACCGAGTCGTTCACCGCTCTGCTCGAACTGCTCGATGACCAGCGCTTCGCGCGAAACGTCCTGCCGAGTGAGCCCCAGCGCGCTCGCGTCATGGTGCGGCGGCTGAAGAGCGACTTGGTGGATGCGAACGGCAAACTGCTTTACCCGGTGCGGCGTCTCGAAGCTCTCCCCATCAAGTATGACGATGACGAGAGGCAGATCCGGCGCCTTCTCGGCGATTACATATCGTCACGCGAGAATGGCGAGGGTGGCGCACGAGCGGTCGATCGCTTCGTCCACCAATTACTGCACAAGCGTCTTGCGTCGTCACCCGCCGCGTTCGCGGCGACGCTGGAAAAGCACATAGCCACGATCGAAGGCCGTTCGTCGGCCGACCAGACCCGGCGTAAGCTGGATGATCGCATCCTTCGCCGTGCCATATCGAAGGCCGAAGAAGACTATGCCGACGACGCATTGCGCGAGGCGGCGGAAGACGATGCGCTAGGCGAAGCCGCCAAACACATCCGGCCGCCCAGTGAGCAAGAGCGGCGGATGCTGGAACGCCTGCGCTCCTGGGCGCAGCAAGCATCGCGCAGGGCAGACTCCAAGGCGCGCGCGATATTGGAGTGGCTGGCCGAGAACCTTCAGGAGGGTGGCGAATGGACGAATGAGCGGGTCATTCTCTTCACCGAATACCGGACGACGCAGCAGTGGATGCAGGAGACGCTCGTGTCGCACGGCTTCGGCGGCGACCGGCTCGCGCTGATTTATGGCGGCATGGATCACGACGAACGCGAGGCTGTGAAGGCGGCGTTCCAAGCCAGCCCTTCGGAGTCGCCGGTCAGAATCCTGTTGGCGACCGACGCGGCATCCGAAGGCATCGACCTTCAGAACCACTGCCACCTGATGATCCATCTGGAAATTCCATACAATCCCAACGTGATGGAGCAGCGGAACGGGCGCATCGACCGCCACGGCCAGCGCTCCAGCGAAGTGGTCATCTGGCATCCGGTCGATGACGAAGGCGATCACGGGCAAGACATCCTGCGGGCGCTTCGGAAGCTCGACGCCATGCGGGCCGACATGGGGAGCGTCAATCCGGTCATCGCCCCGCAGCTCCCGGACCTGATCGAGGGACGGCGGCGCGACCTGGATACACGGCTGGCCGAAGTACGCATGGAAATGTCGCGTCGCTTCGTCAGAGCCGAACGCGATCTCCGGGATCGGGTCGCAAAGCTGCACGAACGCCTCGCCGAGACCAAGCGCGAGCAAAACCTCACCCCCGATCACATCGAGAGGGCGGTGAGAGCGGCTCTGCGCCTTTCGGACAAACCGGACCTCGGGGCCACGTCTCTGTTCGGTGCTCCAGAAGGAACCGTCTTCACCATGCCGGCGCTGTCCGGTTCATGGACGCGGTGCCTGGAAGGTCTGGAGCATCCCTATACGACGAAGGTCCGCCCCATCACGTTCGACCATGATGTGGCGAAGGGGCGCGATGACGTCGTCCTGGTGCATCTCAATCACCCTCTCGTCCAGATGAGCCTGCGCCTGTTGCGCGCCGAAATCTGGGCGCGGGACGACGTGAAGAAGATCCACCGCGTCTCCGCCCGGTCCTTGCCCGATGGACAGCTCGAAGGCCCCGCCGTCATCGTGGTTTCTCGATTGGTCATCACCGGCGGCAGCCATCATCGCCTGCACGAGGAACTCACCGAGGCCGGCGGTTATCTGCGTGACACCGGCTTCCGCCGCGAAGACCGCGTGACAGAGGTGCGTCGATGGCTCCAGGATTCCTCCCCCGCCGTCTTGCCTGATACGACCTTCGCGGCGCTGCGCACGCGCTTCGATAAGCAGCGTGACTCAGTGTTGGGATCGGTCGATGCACGCTCCAAGGACCGCCTGCGCTTCCTGTCCAATTCGATCGACACCCGTAAGGAACGGGAGAGCGACGATATCCGGCAGGTGCTCGACGATCTCGACAAGGCCCTGCGGACCGAACTCGTTGCCGACCGCGAGCCGCAACAGCTCTCGCTCTTCTCCGAGGACGAGCGCACCCAACTCCGACGCGATCACGCCGCCCTCGAGGCGCGACTCGCCCGTATTCCGCTGGAACGGGAGCAAGAGGTGCGCGCCATCGAGAACAGGTATTCCAATGTCCGGGACCACACTTTTCCCGTCGCGGTCATCCTGCTCGTGCCAGAGTCCTTGACGAAGGGGCAGCCTCGATGAGCACCAACCACGACTGGCTCAACCTCATCGAGGTGTCGGGACCGTTCCTCGCGATGCCCGTGCTGCGCGACGTGCTTCCCCAGGGATTGGAAGCCCTGATTTCCGGCCGCCCGCAGCGGCTGCGCGCCGCCTATGACGAATGGCGCGATGCGGTCGATGCGGTCGATGCTGACCTGACGGCGATCCATTCGGCGTGGATCGACGAGGTTCTCCAGAGCGCCCTGGAGGTCGACGATCAGGTTTTGCGCCAGGCAGCGACTTTGCCGGAGCGGCTGAAGGTGTCGCTGCCCGAGCACGGCGTCACGATCGCGCCCGACCTCGCGATCGTCAATCCAACCCAAGACGACGCCCCGCTGTTGCTCGTCCAGCTCTACGATCCCGACACCGATCTCGACTCCACCCGGAATTATGACGGGCTGGCGACGACTCCGGGCGACCGCATGGTGTCGCTGCTTCGCGCCGTCGGATGCCCGATCGGTCTCGTAACCAACGGCGAACGCTGGATGCTCGTTCATGCGCCAGCCGGCGCGGTCGCGAGCTTCGCCAGTTGGTACGCCCGCCTCTGGGGCCAAGAGCCCGAAACGCTCCGCGCCTTCGTCAGCCTGCTCGGGGTTCGTCGCTTCTTCGGCCCCGAAGCCGAAAGGCTGCCGGCGCTGTTCGAGCGGTCGCTGAAGCATCAGGATGACGTGACCGACGCGCTCGGCGAACAGGTCCGTCGCGCGGTGGAAGTGCTGGTCCAATCCCTCGACCGCGCCGACCAGGACCGCAACCGGGACCTGCTGCACGACGTCGATCCTAAGGAACTCTACGAGGCCGGCCTCACGGTCATGATGCGGCTCGTCTTCCTGCTGGCGGCGGAAGAGCGCGGCCTGCTCCTTCTCGGCGATCCCCGCTACGACGCCTTCTACGCGCTCTCCAGCCTGCGGATGCAGTTGCGCGCCGACACCGAGGAGATACTCGAACGCCGCCGCTCGGCATGGTCGCGGCTGCTCGCCCTGTTCCGTGGCGTCTATGGCGGTATCGACCATCCGCTGCTGCGACTGCCGGCGATGGGCGGCTCGCTCTTCGACCCGGATCGCTATCCTTTCCTCGAAGGCCGCAAGAGGGGCACGAACTGGCGGAGCGATCCCGCCGAGCCCCTGCCGATCGACGACCGGACGGTCTTGCTCCTGCTGGAAGCGATCCAGACCTTCGAGGGCCGCACGCTGTCCTACCGCGCGCTCGACGTTGAACAGATCGGTCACGTCTATGAGGGACTCCTCGAACGCACGGTCCAGCGCATTGATGACGTGACGCTCGAACTCGACGGATCGGCCAAGGCCAAGAATGCGCGCGTCGCGCTCGGTGAGATCGAGTCCGCACGCCTCGACGGCGCCGCCAGGATCGTCGATCTCCTGAAGGAGCGGAGCGAGCGTTCCGAGCCCGCCATTCGCAACGCCATCGGCCGGGAACCGGACGAGCGCGTGGCGGCACGGTTACTCACCGTCTGCCGTGGTGATGTGGCCCTGCGCGACCGCATCCTACCCTTTGCCGAACTCTTGCGGACGGACCCGTGGGGATACCCTCTGGTCCATCACGCCGGCGCTTTCGTCGTCGTCCTCGGCGCCGACCGGCGCGAGAGCGGGACACACTACACACCCAAGAGCCTGACCGAGAAGATCGTCGAAGAAACGCTGACGCCGATCGTCTATCGCGGTCCGGCCGAAGGCGCGGCGCGCGAGGATTGGAAGCTCAAGAGCGCCGACGAACTCCTCGACCTCAAGGTCTGCGATCCCGCGATGGGATCGGGCGCGTTCCTCGTGCAGGCTTGCCGCTGGCTCGCCGACCGACTTGTCGAAGCCTGGTCCAACATGGAAGCGGCGGGCGGGCGGATCGACGACGAAGGCCGCATCCGTCCTGTGGATGACACGGCCGGTTTCGAGCCGCTGTCGCGCGACACCGAGGAGCGCGCCATCCTCGCGCGCCGCCTGATCGCCGAACGCTGCCTATACGGCGTCGACAAAAACCCGCTCGCGGTCGAACTCGCCAAGCTGTCGCTATGGCTGACGACGCTCGCCAAAGGGCGACCTTTCGGCTTCCTGGATCACAACCTGCGCAGCGGCGATAGCCTGCTCGGCATCCACGATCTCGGCCAACTCATTGAGCTGGAAATGAAGCCAAAGGGCAAGGCGCAGCTTCGCCTTTTCGGCCGGACGATCCGGTCGGCCGTCGACAAGGCGCTCGCGCTTCGCAGCCAGCTTCGTTCGATCCCCATCCGCGACATCGGCGATGTCGAGGCTATGGCAGCGCTCGACGCTCAATCGAGTGCAACGCTTGCGACGTCGGAGCTAGTCGCGGACGCCTTCATCGGCCTCGTAATCGCGACCGGAAATGGCGGAGACTTGGAAAAGCGTCTCGCTGCCCTCTCCACGGCGGCCGACCGAGCTTCAGATGGTGGGGCCGACGCTTGCCGGTCTCTTGCGGCGCAGGCCCAGTCCGACCTCATGAGTGACTTTGTCGCCGAACAGCGTGGACGTCCTTTTCATTGGCCGCTGGAATTTCCCGAGGTTTTCCTCCGCGCCGATGGTGGTTTCGACGCTTTCGTCGGGAATCCGCCGTTCCTTGGCAATAGATTGTGGAAGGGAACCTACGGAGCTGCCTACCAGCGTGTCGTGCAGATGATCTTGGAGGTGGCGCCCGGAAAGATCGACCTCTCGGTCGTCTTCCATCGTCGGGCGGCCACGCTTCTGAGACATGGTGGAACCTATGGATTGTTGGCGGCGAACAACATCGCCGAAGGCAGCGCTGTTTCCGTTGGGCTGGAACGTATAGCCGCCGAAGGAGACTTCTACTTCTCCCGCAAGGGTATGCCGTGGCCAGGGGCGGCCTCCACCGTGATCGCCATGGCGTGTTTTCGGAAGGGAGGATGGATCGGGCTTCGGAACTGCGATGGCATTGCATGTGAGAAAATCGGTCCCCGACTCCAACCCGAGATCGGCGGAGGATGGGAACCGAAGGCGCTCACCGACACCCTGTTCGCCTTTGCTGGGGTCGATAATAGCAAGGGGTTAGCGTTCGTCCTCGCCGAGGAACATCCCTGGTTCGATCGCCTTCGCTCTGAAACCGGCTCTCTGCTGCGCCCCTACATTACCGGCAACGACATCACGAGCACTTCACTCACTCGCGTTGAGCGTTGGGCTCTCGACATCGCCGACCTGCCGCTGGAAACGATCGAGAGCGAGTGGTCGATCGCCTATCGGTTTCTCATCGAAATCGTATTGCCCACACGAACCACGAAAGACCTTAAAAGTTACAAGGGTCTCGTCGATCGGTGGTGGCAGTTCTGGAACCATCGCGCTGCGCAAATGCGTCAGCTTCGTGCCCGCCCCCAGTTCATAGCGTTTGCGAAGGCCGCAAAGTATCCGATCTGCGTTCTGGCGCCAACGGAGTGGATATACACGAACAAAGTCGTGCTCGTGGAAAAGGCCAACGAAAACGTCCACCCGATATGCTTGAGTTCCATGTTCCAAATTTGGCTGCGCAATTATTCTGTTCGCAGCCTCGGAGGGGACAACAATACGCTGACACTCTCCGTCAGTGAAGCGCTTGGGACGTTCCCATTCCCAAAAGGGGATGTGCCTGAAGATGCCATCGCCGCAGCCAGAGATTTTCAGGACACTCTCGTTTCATGGAGCCGTCGAAACTCGGCTGGCATGACGGACGCGATGAACGCCGTTCATTCATCTGCTTCCCAAGACGTTGAAATCGTCGCGATGCGCAATCTTCTCGAACGCATCGACGCCGGCGTGGCGGATGCCTACGGCTGGAGTGATCTGGACCTCGCTCATGGCTTTCAAGATGATACCGATGATGGAGATGCAAGCTCCAGCCATCACGGTCTGGATGAGCAAACGCGCGATCTCGTGCTTGCCAAGCTCATTGAGCTGAATCGCCAGCTCTATGAAGCGACGGTGCCAGTTTCCGGCGCTGGTAAAGAACGCCCAAAATCCGGGAGGGGCAGACGTCGATCATCTTCAGACGCTGGATTGCTTTTTGAAGATGCCGGAACAGATGAGACATCGGCCCGCGCCCGTCCTGACGTGACCCCCTGAAACTCCTCCAGGAATAGCTAGAGTCCGCCCCTCGAAAGGACGGACAGAATGAAGCGATCACGGTTCACAGAAGAGCAGATCATCGGGATCCTGCGCGAGCAGGAGGCCGGT
>NZ_WVTD01000026.1 GCF_009856825.1 Novosphingobium silvae
AGATGCCAGTCTGATGGAATGGCTCGACACCCTGTAGAATAATGTGAAGGACGTGGCGAAATGCTCCGCAGCGTCGCAGGCCTACGCCGCGTTCCTTCGCATTACCGCTTCCTCGCGATAAGCCATCTTATGCGCAGCTCGCCATAAGACGGCCCAGGCATCCGCATAAGTATCATAGACCGCGATCTGCTCGGCGGTCAGATCATGCTTCAGGATGTCGTATTCGACCCCTGCAAAGCTGAGCGCGCGCGCCTGATAGAGCCCGAGTGCCTTGAGGTCGCGCGACACGAGTTCCATCGCTGCGATGCCCCCTGCCCTGATCTGGCTGATGAAATCTTCGCGGTTGGCAAACGCAGTGCCCGGTCCCCACAGACCGAGCCGCACGGCATAGGCAAGGTTGTTGACCTCCGAGGCCCCGGTTGCAGAGGCGTAGATAACCCGGGCATTGGGCAAATTGTTTTGCAGCAGTACGCCGGCGATGCCCTGCAAGGATCCGCTTTTCGTGCCCCGGGCGCCCTCGCCTCCCGCAACCCCGCCCATCTCGTGGCTCTCGTCGAAGGCGATGACACCGTCGAAATCCTCGCCCGCCCAGTCCAGTAGTTGCTTGAGGCGCGTGGCATCCTGACGCTGGCTCCGAAGGGTCGGGTAAGTGACGAACAGGATTCCTTCGCGAAACGGAACCGCCTGATCGATCTTCCAGTTCGAAAGCGGCTGAATGTCGGCAGCAAGGCCGCCGATGGCACTCCAGTCGCGGCGCGCGTCTTCGAGCAGACTCTCGTTCTTCGATACCCAGATGGCCTTCCGGCGTCCGGCAAGCCATCCATCAAGGATGCAGGCGGCGATCTGCCTGCCCTTCCCTGCCCCCGTGCCATCGCCGAGGAAATAGCCTTTGCGATAGGCCCGTCCTTGCTCGTCGAGTTGCAGGCCTACGCCCTCTTCAGCCGGAACGAACTGGCCAGGCAGATACTGCTGCCACGCGTTTCGGTGATTGCTGCGTCCAGCTTCTGGCTGGATTGTTCAAAAAGGTCGGTCACGGTCTGCTCCTGATGCTGAACCGCATCAGGTCATCCCCCTCCCCCCTTTGGCGAAGCTGCTTCGTTTCAGGGAGAAGATCTCAGTTAGAAGAACGCCTACTAATCGAGTGAAGTTATCCGACTGCTCGGTAGCGAACACCAATCCGCTGGATTGCGCTTTCGCGTCGTGTTCGGATCTGCTGTGCGATTACGTCAGCCGTTGCTCTGTCCGGATAGCTCGTGGTGACCGCCTTGCCCTTTGACCCAATCCGTCCCCACCGCCGCTCAATGGTTGTCCAGCCAAACAGATCGGTTTCGATCCAGAGGTCGTAAGCGCGTGCAACATTGCGTGAGGGGTCGATAGCCTGCCAATGCCACGACTGGCTGAACGGTGTTTCCATGATGGCAGCGTGGCAGAGACATGGGTGAGCGGTCCAACCGGAAATCTGAATCACAGACCCGTCAGTGATTCAGTGAAGCGATTGGAGGCTGTGACCTGGCTCAACACTTTCAAAACATCATCAAAAAAACGCCGCTGCTTGCAGCGGAAGGATTTCTGATTCTAGAGATTCAGATTCAGAGCTAAATTCTGATGTAAGTTCAATGCCCTATGACAATGTTCCTGACCCGGCGGGGGTGTTTGGCTGACCTTATGGGGGCTATCACCTGACCGAGTGGGGGCTTCCCCCTGACCTTCTGGGGCATTCCTGACCAATTGGGGGAAGTGCCAATGTCTGATCTGCAAGCTCCCATTCGAGAGGATCGCGCTGCCTGTTCTCGCAAAAACTGAGTCCTATCCTGTATCTTCTGACAAGCGTTGCCGACTCGCAGGAAATCCGCCGATTCCGCCAGTCTATTCAGCTCGTTTAATCCTGACCTTTTGGGGGCTGCGTTCAGGGTTCGATCCTGACCTGACTTGACGTAAGAGGTCAGGTCAGGCAGCAAATGCGTTCCCAAGAATCGAGCTACGATCGCAGTATGGCATGGAAGCGGATGGCAGCCCAATAGCTGAGGCCCTCGAAGAGAAGCCTGAAGAGGCAACACCGGGCCGTGCGATGCGCGTCGCTGCTGCATTGAAGGCGAAAGGCGGGGACGAGTTTGCCAAGCCGGGCAACATCATCGAGATCAAGTTCGTCAAAGGTGAGTCACTGAGCCTGACAGCATCCCGGCTCCTTGCCCTCATGATTCTGACTGCCGGTGGTGATGCGTGGGAGGACCGGCCTCACCGCATTCGCAAGGCCGATATCCGTCGCGGCCATAAAGGCAATGAGCGGATCAGCGATATGCTGCAGGAACTTCATCGCACTTTGTTTGCTGTGGATGATAAGTCGTGGAGAGGAAAGAAGGCCACCCTCCTGTTTTCCCTGATCTCACGGTCCAAAGAGGAGACGGACGAGGATGGCGGTGAGACGGGATGGATCGAATGGGAGTTCACGCCTGATGCGCGCAAGCTGATCCAGGCGTCTGAGACCTATGCGGTGCTCAATCGGCAAGCGGTCTTGGGCTTCCGCTCGAATTATGCCCTGAAGCTTTACGAGCTAGGAGCGCTTCGCCTTCATCGACGGCAGGCAACCTGGAGAGGAGATATGCAAGCGCTGCGGGCAGCGCTTGGCATTCCGCCTGACGTTTACACCGACTTTGCTCAACTTCGGCGCAAGGTGTTGGAGAAGGCAAAGTCCGAGATTGACCAGTTGGCGCACTTTCGCGTCGAGTGGCGTGAAATTCGACAAGGGCGAACGGTCACCGAGCTTGAGTTCCGATTTGAACCGAAAGGGGCGCCTGAAGTCCTCGAAACGGTAGATGAACTGGATAGGCACTCCGCGGGACGCCAAGCAAGGCGTACTGGCTCTGTCGAGACTGTGACAGCGGGGCAGGGTGCAATCGCCGCACCAGCGACCGACGCGCCTGTCACTAAGCAGCTAGAATCAACTTTCCCCTCGTCAGGTTCGATCCGCTTCGGACACGCCGATCTGCTTGAAGTCGCCAAAAAGCACGGCGGCGGATGGGATGTCGATCTTATCGCGAGCGGATTCCGCGAGCACATGGGCAATCGGTTGGAGAAGCTACGTGGCGCCAAGCTGATCGCTGCCTGGAAGGGTTTTTGCGAGGGGTGGGTAAACCGGCGGGGGCGACCCTGAGCCGCTTAAATTGCACGCGTGCAATTCTCCTTGCCCCCACCGAGTCAGGATGGCGCGCATCCATCCTAAAATCGGCCCGACAAGGCGTCTGAACTTTCGAAATTTGTGATTTTCTTGACCGAAAAGCGCAAGTGGGTGTAGCACACTCCCAATTGCGAAAGGACGGCATGTGTCTAACGGACTTCAGATCGAAGAAGCCGAGCGTTTGGTCTCGGTGGCAACGCTAGCCAGTCGAACATCCTCAGTGCTCGAAAAGCTGCGCGACTCCGCACGAAGCGCTCGGGCAGATGCGCGCCGGGAGCCTACCTTTACGATCGGGAAGGCAGCCGAGCTCGTCGGGCGGACACCGGCGGCCATTCGGGACGCCGAGAAAGATGGAAGGCTGCCCGAGCCAGTGAGGACAGATAGCAATCGGCGCGAGAGATACACTCTTGCCCAGCTTAACGATATGCGCGGCGTATTCGGCACGAGGCCGTATCGTGCTCCGACTGATCCGTGTTGCGTGGTTGCGGTTCAGAATTTCAAAGGCGGTGTCGGCAAATCGACGCTCTCCGTACATCTAGCGCAATACCTCGCGATCAAGGGCTATCGTGTTGCGTTGATCGACTGCGACAGTCAGGCGTCTGCGACGACGCTGTTCGGCTACGTGCCAGACCTCGATCTGACAGAGGACGATACCCTCTACCCGTTCCTTCGTGAGGGTGAGCGGTCATCGCTCGACTACGCCCTCCGCAAGACCCATTTCGACGGCCTTGAATTGATCCCTGCCAATCTTCGGCTGTTCAATTCCGAGTATGAATTGGCCGCCAGAATGGCGCAGGGGAACGGTGCCTTGCTCGACCGCCTCAAGGAAGGGATTGAGAGCATCTCGGACCGGTTCGATGTCATCGTCATGGATCCCCCGCCGGCGCTCGGCGCAATCTCTCTGTCCGTGTTGCGGGCTGCGAATGCGTTGGTGGTGCCGGTCCCTCCGACCGTGATGGACTTCTCGTCGACCGCTGCTTTCCTATCAATGCTTGATGAAACGATTGAGCAGCTCGCGGACCGGGGTCTTGCGCCAGAGCTGACGTTTTTGCGCTTCGTCGCTTCAAAGGTCGATGAGAACAAGTCTATGCAGAAGGAGCTTTTGCAGTTGATGCGGACCTTGTTTGGTCACGCCATGGTTCGCACGCCGCTCAAGGATTCTGCCGAGATCGACAATGCGACTGCGCGGCTAATGACCGTTTATGAACTCGACGGACCGGCCACGAGTTCGGCGGTGCGCAATCGCTGCTTGAACTATCTTGATGGCGTGAACTCTGAGATCGAAGTCGACATTCGATCGATGTGGCCAAGCCATCAGAAGCGCCTCCGCCAGGAGGCATTGGTATGAGCCGCTGGGGAAATTGCACGCGTGCAATTCTGCTGATGGGAGGCATGCATGAGTAGGAAGAACAGCGGCTTTGCCGCCGACTTGGCGGCAGGAATCGATTTGACCGAAGAGTCCGCCGCGCCGCGGCGATCGAGCATCGCTTCGAATGTGCTGACCGGGCGTTCAAACCGTTTGGCTGATCTCGCGTCTGGGGCGATTGTTTCGCGCACGCATGAGCTCGTCGACCCGGCAAGGTGTCGGATGTGGTCTGGCCACAATCGCGACTATGCGCTCCTCACCGAGGAGCGCTGCGCTGACCTGATTGAGAGCATTAAGGCACAGGGCCGACAGGAGATCCCGGCAATTGTCAGGCGCCTGTCTGGTGACGACGGATATGACTTCGAGGTCATTTGCGGTGCACGGCGGCACTGGTCGATCAGTTGGCTGCGGGCGCACAACTATCCAGACTTCAAGTTCCTCGTGGACGTCCGCGAAATCGGTGACGAGGAGGCGTTCCGGCTCGCTGATCTCGAGAACCGTGCAAGAGACGACCTCACCGATTTCGAACGGGCGAAGGACTATCTGCGAGCTTTGACGGCCTACTACGAGGGTCGGCAGAAGACGATGGCCGAACGCCTCAAGGTGTCCGAAAGCTGGCTAACACGTTATCTCGATCTGGCCCGCTTGCCCGGAGAGCTGACTATAGCCTTTGCCAATCCGCAGGAACTCGGAATTCGTAATGCGATCGCACTCAAAGCGCTCTTGAAGCCCGAGGACCGGAGGGAGAGGGCCTTCCAGGAGGCAGCCCGGCTTGCTGCCGAACGGGAGCGAACTGGCCAGTCACCTTCTGTGCTGGAAGTGATCAAGGCGCTTTCTCTTGCGGTCGATCCCCCCAAGAAGTCAGGATCCCCCAAGAAGTCAGGAAAGGCCGAGACTGTCGCCAATGCTGTGGGCCAGCCTGTGCTTCGGATTGAGGGAGCTGATCGCAAGGGGGTTCGGATCACCTTGTTGAACAAGGGTGGTGCGACGCGCCAGGAAGCCGAAGAGGCTATCCGCGGTGTACTAGATCAGCACTGGCCGGTAGCATAGCGCTATCGATCTCGCGCAAGCCCACCATGCCTGCCTCCTGCAGCGACAATACGGATTGCGAAGCGGTTCGCTTTGTCACGCCAAGGCTTCTTGCAAGTTCCGCTCTGGTGAGAGGGCCAAGGCTGACAATCATGCGCCACGCCTGCGGAGCGGTGGAGGAGGCATACAGTCGTCCGGCCAGCTGCTTGTCGGCCAAAGCGACAGCTTCTCGCATCATCCGCAAATCGGCCGCGGCTTTGTCAGCGGCCGTCTGAATCGCTGAACGGAGAAGCCCGGGCAGGGGTTCTTCGTGGAATTCGCGGAACAGGACCCGTGGCATCACGCCTGCAAGCGCCAGCGGGGCCGATCCCAAGCCAAAAAGATGAGGCCGCATGGCCGTCGCTAGTGAGGCGGCCCAGGCCGCGCCACGCGGGGCCGAGCGCGTGATCGCGAACCCGCCGACCTTGACCATTTCGCTCCCGCCTTCGAAGAAGTCGAGTTCCTCGGTTCGCAGTTCCTCAAGCCACTCAAGCAGGGTGCCGACCGGATCTCGGGTCGGCAGCAACGCATCGAGCCGCTCGAGCGCGCGATCGGCGGGCAAGTAGGCCTCGCTGAACCCTTCGGAGTGGTTTTTCGCGGCCATGGCCAGCTTGGCGGCATGGGCGAGGGGAGGGTGACCTCGCCGGCTGATCCACGACAAGAATTGACGGCGCTCCTCGGAATACCACGAGCGCATCAGCTCGTCGGCCTCAAGACCCGGATTGTGTTCAATTCCAAGATTATCAAACGGATAATCGCGCACATGCATGCGCCAGAGGCGACGGAGTGATGCCAGCGCAAGGCATTCGGACAGCTCGGGCGAGATGAAGGGGAGGGCGCCTTCGATGCGGGCAAGCGTCAGTTGCCAAGGTGCTGGGGCAGATACCATCACCACGATAGTATATAAATGGCCTGAAAAGTATACCCGGCTTGTATGGTTGATTTGCTGTCCGATAAGCGCCCTTCACGGACGACGCACTATTCAATATAAAGCAGGCGAAATTCACTGCGATGTCGCCTCGGCCCGAAGGCAAGCGGAGGGCACAGAAGCGGCATTGAAGCCTCAGGAGTGTTGCCTTGGACGATCACAGCAGAATGGCCTTGGTGCTTTCAGATGAAGCAGCGCTCGCGCCGCTGGGGAATGTGATCCCGTCGCAGCTAGCGGCTGAGATTGAAGCGGCGCGCTCGTACCGGGCGCGGTCCAAGGCGGCCAACACTGTGCGGGCCTATGATAGCGACTGGCGGCAGTTCGAAGAATGGTGCTGGGTGCGCGATCTTGAACCTATGCCGGCTATGCCGGAGGCCGTGGCCACATACCTTGCCTCGCTGGCGCAGGCGGGGAGGGCGGACAGCACCATCGGGCGGCACCTTGCCGCCATCGCCTGGCACCACAGGCAGGCAGGACAGGTTGCGCCCCAGCACCGCGATCCGCGCGATGTCATTGGCGACACACTTGCTGGAATCCGCCGCGAGCAGCGCGCGCGGCCGACGCGCAAGAAGAGCGCAATTCTGGCCGCCGATCTGGCTCGAATGATTGCAGCGGCCGAAGGCCAGGGTCCGCGAGCGATCCGCGACCGAGCGGTCATGGCACTTGGGTTGGCGGCGGCGCTGCGGCGTTCCGAATTGGTCGCGCTACAGCTGGCTGACCTCGAACTGGTGCGCGAGGGGCTCAAGCTGACGATCCGGCATTCCAAGACCGACCAGGAGGGGGCAGGGCAGGTCATCGCGGTTCCCTCGGGCAAGGTGCTCAAGCCCGGTCCGCGCCTCAACGAATGGCTGCGCGTAAGGGGAGGGGAGGCTGGTCCTTTGTTCTACCGCACCGACGCACAAGGGATGATTACCAAGGAGCCCATGTCGGATCGCTCGGTTGCCCGCCTGATCCAGCGCTACGCCGAAAAGGTTGGGCTCGATCCTGCCGCAGTCGGTGCGCACTCGCTACGCTCAGGGTTCCTGACCGAGGCAGCCAAGGCGGGGGCCTCATTGCCGAAGATGCAGGAGGTCTCGCGGCAGAAGAAGGTCGAGGTCCTGCTTGGCTATGTCCGTGATGCTGCTCTGTTCGACAACCATGCAGGCGAGAGCTTCTTGTAGCGAGAATGTTGAAATTTCGGGGAAGCATTGTACCCTCAAGGCGACCAGCGCTGGTTCGCAATGGATTCAAGTGGGGCTAAGCAACCGTTCCTTGCCGATCTTTCGAACGGCGGGTTTCGCCAGCAGCTGATATCTCGCCTTTGCTCAACCGGAAGTCGAGGCCTACAGAAGTCAGGCTATTGGCGAAGCGGCAGTGTATCGACGCGCCAGCCCAAAGATGACAATCAAAGAACCTGAGAGTGAACGCATTTCATCCTAATAGGAACCAATCACGTGCGACGGCTGCGGCGGGACGAGCCAAGTCACATATAGAAGCTGTAGCTGACCTGCGGCTTTTCATTGATGCTTACATACTTCATTATGTCCCCAATTTTCTTAGCACATTCGAGCGTGATCGGCAGGCGCCCATCCATTTGGGTGTTGTTCCAATTCATCTTGGTTAGCCCGAGGATCTCATCGCAAAGCGCCTCGAGCGACGAGTCCTGCTCGTAGACGGTGATCTTCAGCGGGCTCGGAACATATTGCCCGGGATAGGTCTTGTAGAAGTCGACGGTCCCCCTGGTATACAGGACGCCCTCCGTCTCAGAAATCGTGAGCAGCGTCCCACGCTTCGCCGGGTACTGTTTGTCGCTGAACAAACGGATGTCGGTATCGGTGATGGCGACGAAGTCCTTTGACCGGATGCCCTTCTCTTCAAGAGCGCGCAAGAAGCCCCTGCGCTCGCCCTCCCTGAAGCGGCTCGACTTATGGATCACAATTCTAGCTGGCATGTGCTCGAGGGCGCGGTCGTATTCGTCCAGCGCGTCCCGCAGTAACTCGTAGGCTTGATCTTCGCTCAGGTATGGATGGCGGTTCCGTTTGTCGATCGAAACGGGCGTCCCGCGCAGGATGATGCCATGTCCAAACTCGTCGAATACCTGGGCTAGGCTCGACGACACCGTTTCACCGTCACGACTCTTGTAGAACCCGATGCCGATGTAGCACGATCGCAGCTTGGCTGGGTCTTCGACGAGTCGCCAAGGGATCGTCCTGTTGCCCTTGTAGTAGAGCGCGGTGCAGAAGTTCCACGCTTTGGTCGCCGGATCCTGCTGATCACCCGAATGCTTCGTGATGAGGATCGTCTTCTCACGCGCCAGTTGGAGCGGAGTGCCCAGATGCATGCACTTTGCCTTCAGGATGCGCCTGAAATTGTGCTCCAGCACACTCTCGTCCTTACCGTCTCCGGAAGCGGCGGTGGTGACCGAATCGAACATCTCGTTCGGCATGACGCACACGATGACGTCGACCGACCTATTCTCCGCGAGGAACCGGATTTGCTCATAGTATAACTCGACCGCACGCTCCACGCGATCGGCCCGGGAACCGAGCTTGACGATGGCCGAGATGTCCGATTTCTTCAGTGTTCGGGTATACTGGGGCGAGTTGATAAGGCGGGTTAGGAACCCGTAGTTTTGATTCACGCCACCGAAACCGCGAAACAAGTTGAGCAGCTGCGATTCCTTCTTCCGCTCGATCCCGTCGCGGCACTTCTCAAGCCACTCGTCGAGCAGGTCGATGCCTTCGCCGCGACCGACAACTCCGATCCGCAGCTCCGTTCGTCTCAACTCGTCCCGCTTATCGTAGACGCCCATATTCTCGATCCCCGTGCGGGGGCAGATGTGGGTGCCGGTTCCAAATTCGAGCATCGGCTCGGACAGGGTTGTGAGCTTCATGCCGCTGCCTCACCGTCAGCTGAGAAGGGTACTAAATCCTCGTTGAGAAAAGCCTCGTCGTCGCCGACATCATCATCCGCATCGTCGCTGACATCGAACTCGAGAAGCGCACCAAAAGTCAGGGCGGCCTCCCAGGGGCCTTCTTCGGCCGCCGTGTTCGCAAGGAAATGAGCGATGAAGCGAACCGCATTCCGCACGCTGAGGTTGAGTTCGAGGCGCTTCTGTTTGGAGAGCAGGTCGTCGTGCCAATTCGATTTTTTAAAGCCATCGTACGTGTAGTACCAACTGGGCACGATCTGCGCGAACCAGGTGTCATCCAGCTTGGTGAAGGTCAGTTCGAATGAGAAGTGCTGGTGGTGCGCCACCTTCTCCGGATCCTTCTTCTGATACCACACCTTGTAGACGGTACGGGTCGCTGTGACCTTCCCGACCCAAACCTCCTTGCGGAACTCTTGCCCATCCTCTCCGGGCACAAAATAGAAGAAGCCGTCCTTTGGGTGGGCCCGGACATCGCGAGGCTTGAGCATCTGACGCGTCTCAGCCCACAGAAGCTGCTTCAGCACGTTCACGTTGTCGAGCTCATCCGAGTCGGCGAGATCCGATATATCGAGGCGCTCGATCGTTCCCTCGTCAACGATGCTCACCAATCCATTCGTCTCGATGTCGCTGAACGAGAAGAGCTTGTTATCGTGACAAACCCAAGCATCGGTGTGGATGTCGTTCAGCAGCAGCGCCATCTTCACGACGGACCTACGGCTCTTGGCATACCCGCGATAGTTGAGTTCGGCCTTCGCACGAGCGATCACCGCCTTGTCATCTATGGTCAACTCGGCCACGTAAACCGCCTCCGGCAGGTTGAGACGCTGAAGGTTGGTGGTGATCGCGGTTGGCGCCTCGACGGTCTGCGACCTGATACTAACAAAGGCGTCGACTTCGCCAAGGATGTGCTTGAACTCGTTCAGCACCCGCTCTTGGGCCGCGAGCCGCAACCCGGTAATCATCCGCAGGATGTCGCTTAGGTCGATGATGTGCTTGGCGCAGTTAAACGAGAAGTCCGCAGGCAGCAGGCTATTCACGGCGTTCTGGCTGTAGGATGCTTGCTTTTTGCCGAGCATAAGGATGTAGAGCTCGTCGAAGGTATTGTAATATGATCGGTCAATGAACTGACCGATCGTAAATTTCACTTTCTCCAGCGTGGTTGTCGACGTGACCTGAAACGCGACGCGGTCATGATCATCACCCAAGTCGATACCAGGGAAGTTCCTCTGTTTTCGGTTGAGGTTGATGAGATGGGGAAGGTTGAAAACGGATTTGAGAATCGGGATGAACGCATCCTCAAGTGCAAGGTTGATGTCCGTCCGTCCTTGAGCCGTGGCTAGCTCGACCTGGACGATTATACGGCTCACAATATCGCGGAGCTCATTCTCAAGCTTCAGCTGCCGCACCTCAGCACACCTCCCGAACAGACAGGCTAGCAAGTTAGGAACGCACCGGGAACATTGCAAGGGAGAAGGACCGTTGTCGTCTCAATTATGCGTCGGCGTCGGCACGTGTTGAATGACTAAAATCGAGGCGCGTTGCTGTCTGTCAGCGAAGAATCGTGTGAACGACAGGTTCCGACAGAAGCTGCCTTTGAAGGACGGGTCCGCGAACTACCGGCTTTGGATCGAGAGCCGACACTCATCCTAATGTTTATTCAACGGGTATCGCTCTGAACTTCCGCCCAGTCTTGGCATTGGCTTGGCGGCGCATCCCGTGAAGTCTGTCTCTTCAACGTTTTGTGGACTTCGGCTGCCGCCATTGCAGCACATCGGCCAGGACCATCGTTGTCCTCGGCGATGTAAAGTGTGCCAACATGCTCTGGAACCTCGATCAGTGCGAGGCGCTCATTCCCCAGAGCTGCCCAGCACGGGATTCCTCTGATCAGAGTATAGCTTGCCGCGTCCTCCATGCCCTCAGCAATGGCGAGCACGTTGCCTTCGAACTGTGGAGCCCAAGCACCCTGTCCGGGTTTGCCGAGCATGAATTTGCCATCATGCCATGTTCCGTCGTCCGTCAGCCTGATCCGCTGGATAGCCGTCAATTTGTGCCCAGTTCTGACAGCGACCAGTAACGCGGGCCGGAAGGTGGTTTTGGGCTTGCGGCCGAATGGGCACCGGGGATGAAAGCGTAAGTCGGGGAGATCGACTGGCAGTCGACGCGATCGAAGGTAGACTTCGCCGAGCGTCCCCCGGATTTCTGTGCCCTGATCCCAGATCCTTCTGACATTGGGCGCAGTTCCTTCTGGCCGGTAGCTCGGCGAAGGAGAGTTCAGGATTGGCTTGATCCTACCGATTTCACGCAGGACATCCTCGCTGCGGCATCCCGCAAAACAATGAACCAGAATACCCCGCTCGCCCTGCCGGACAGAAAGGGAAGGGGTTCTGTCTGCGTGCGCGGGGCAGACGCACATCGCGTAGGAACCGTGCCAACGGCCCTTCAGTGCAGCAACGATGTCGATGGTCTCCTGGCTGGGTTTGAGCGCAATCAGCATAAACTCGATCCTCTCAGCTCAGCCTCACCATCTTTCCCCTCTGGATCGGCCCGACCTTTTCCGGCATGGCTCGCGACGGCCCACGCCTCTTTCGTCTGTGCGATGCCAGATTGAGGGCGATTGCCATGCGCCGCCTGTTCATTTAGTAATGAGGGGCGATATCCGAACCACGCCGAAAGGTGTGGTCATGAAAAATCTTCTATTTTTGCTGATCGCTTTGACGCCGACGCCATCGTCGGCGCGCGAAGCAATTCTCGACGTGTTTTCGCCAGAGGCAAAACCGGATTTCGCTGTGCTCGCCCCACAGTTGCGCGCGGCAGCCGATCTTGAGCAATCAGTGGAACCGCCTCCGGCTCCAGTGGATGCGTTTTCACCAGAGTTGAACGGCGACTTTGAGTTGATCCCTCACAGCTTCACGATCAATCCCTATGCCGCGCGTCCCGCTGTTCCTTCGTGGATGCGGGCAGGTGCATCATTCATGGGCCCTGCTTCTTCACCTTTCCGCCCTGTGCAGGATGACACACTCTGCCAGTCCCGCAGCTTCTTCCCGCGATATGGTATCAGCAGGGATGCCCAGGCTCGCCGGACAGCCTATTTCAACCTGATCGTCGACGTTGCTTGCGATGCCGGCGTGCCTGTTGTTTTGTTTGATGCCTTGCTGGCGCAGGAAAGCAGATACCGCCCCTTCGCCCGAAGCAGCGCCGGTGCGATGGGCATGGCTCAGCTGATGCCCGGCACGGCCCAATATCTGCGTGTCAGCGACCCTTGGGATGTTCGGCAAAATCTTGTCGGCGGTGCGCGGTATCTACGCGAGCAGCTGGATCGCTTCGGGACATGGGAGCTTGCACTGGCTGCCTACAATGCAGGCCCGGGACGCGTGGACCAGTTTGGCGGCATCCCGCCGTTTCGTGAGACCCGCAACTATGTGCGTACGATCATGGGCTCAATTGGCATTCCGAATTCGACCGGCGGCGTGTCGCTGACTTCGGCAGCAATTCCCGCGCCCAATCCGTTTCGCAGGGTACTGCTTGCCTCATTCGATGGACGATCAGACGTCCCAGAACACTGAGAAACCGACGTGCCAAGCATAGTACACGCTGATTGCCAGGATAACGGGCGCGCCCTTGAGGTAGTTGAGCTGCCAGCGCAGCCAGAGCTTCGGGATGACCAGAGCTTTCTGGAGCCCCGTTTGGTGCGTGGGTCGCCACCTGCCACTCCGCCAGTCGTCAGCCGTGACGACAACTGAGAGCACTGCGCAGATCAGCGCCATCATTCCCACGCCGATGTAGAGCGATGTCCAAGCGATAAGGGCTTCCTGCTTCATGAGTCGGACCTAGTGCATCGATGATCGAACAGAGATACGCATATTCGAAGCCCTTGTATCCCCCTGACCGAATACTGCCTTTCTGCGGCCGAGCAGCGTATGGCCGAGATTGAGCTCTCCTCTGCGGGCGCGCCGCACAAGCGCCTGCATGTATGCATCGGGGTTCTTGCGGATTTGTCCGCTAGCCAGGTGATGCCCGGTGATTAGCGCGCACAGGAGTGCGATCTCTGTGCCCAGTATGGCGCTTGCCCGAGCGGCCGTACCCTGACCTAACTGGCAGACGCGAGCGACCGCGTGAAGCTCGGTCAGGCCGGGCCGTCTCCCAATTTCGACCATGCCGTCGATAAAGGGGAAGAGGGCAGGGGCTTCGGCCCAAACGAAACCCGATCGCTGGATGCCGTAGACATCATTCGCGTCGGTTGAGACCAGCGCACTCTGGCAAGCATCGGCTGTTTCATGCTTCGCCCTGTCGGCATCAGACGTGGTTCGAAGTTCATCAGGTTCCTGGCGGCAAGCGCCCTCTGCCAAGCCGTATACGGATTCAAGAGCTTCTTCAGGGCTGTATTGATGATGGTCATCCCGGGGCACCGTAGTGTCCCCGGAAGGTGTCAGCGACGCAATCTCGCCGAGCGATATGCGCTCTAGGCTCCTTGCGCTCCTCCTGGGCTTTGCGTCCCTGTTTATGGCGGCAACCGTGCTGGCCCCTCCGGTTCTGGCTCAGGGTCTTCCGAGCGGGCCTGGCCGGTGCTCAGGCAGTTTCGTCAATCCGGTGACCGATGTGTGCTGGGGCTGCATGTTCCCCTTGTCGCTGGGGTCGCTCAAGATTTGGCCATCATCGCGTACTGACACCGACAATCCGGATCTTCCGATCTGCGCCTGCGGCACGCCGGTGCCGCGCATCGGCCTTGCAATCGGGTTCTGGGAGCCGGTCCGGCTGATTGATGTCTCGACCAAGCCGTGGTGCTTTCCGAACCTTGGCGGCATCAAGCTCGACCCCGGTTTTTCGATCGGTAACGGTTATGCCTCGGATGGCGCGCAGCTAGGGGGCCAGTCCCAGCGCACCGCCAAATACCACGTGCACTATTACATCTACCCGCTTCTCTACTGGCTCGAGGTGGTGACCGATTTCCTCTGTCTCGAGGCGAGCTCGTTCGACGTTGCCTATATGAGCGAGATCGATCCGCTTTGGCAGGACGACGAGCTGGCATCTCTGCTCAATCCCGAGGCCGCCCTTTTCACCTCAGTCATCGCGCAGGCCGCCTGCTCGGCCGATTGCATCTCGGCCAGCGCAAGATTGCCAATGGACGAGCTGTTCTGGTGCTCTGGTTGCCAAGGTTCGATGTATCCGATGAACGGCAATGTTGGTGCCAATATCGGCATCAAGCAGTCAGCGCGGCTCGCGGCCGAGCGCATGGTCTACAAGCTCCACCGTCAGGGTCTCGCCTGGGGCACCAGCGGATCGAAAGCGCTGTGTTCCAAGTACATCATGCCGATCCTCAAGAAGAGCCAGTACCGGATGCAGCAGGTAAATCCGACGCCCATGGTGAGTGGCCGCGAAGCCTGTTCTCCGATTGGAGCGACCACGATCTTGCCCAAATCTGGGCAGGTCTATCCCGTCAAAGGCGAGGATGTCGGCTTCCTCCTCTGGCGCAAACGCAATTGCTGCATGTTGTGAGGTCGCGCCAATGAACCGCAGAGGACTCTTCCCCGCTCTCGCCGCCAGCCTGCTGCTTGGTGTTACAGCCGTCGTTGCCCAGGATTTGACGGACTTCGACCCGAAAGCGATCGAGGCGCGGGCCGATACATTCAAGGCCGACGCCCAGGCGCTCTTCGACTATGCTACCGCTAACGCGCAAACCCAAGGCGAAGAGGCGCAGACGGTTGTCGCGCAAGGCTATGAGGCAGTTGAAGGCCTCGATGTGTCGCAGATCGCCGGCAAGGATGGCCCGGTCGACTTCGACGAAATGGTGGCTGGCGCCAGGGCCGGCATGGCCCGCCCCAAGGGTGCGCCGCTGTTCGTGGCATTCGCCAGCCTGTCGATGCCAGAAGAGGCGCTCGCACAGATGATCGCCGACACGACCAGAGCAGGCGGCGTTGTCGTTTTCCGCGGCTTCTCCACCGGTAATCCGCAGACCTTCATCAGCGGTATCCGCAAGGTTACAGACCAGTCTGGCGCAAGCAACGTGGCAATCGATCCCCGGCTGTTTCGATCCTTCGGCGTCGACCGGGTGCCTACCTATGTGGCTCTAGCGACCGATTTCGAGCCCTGCGATCAGCTCGATTGTGTGACCGCGCCGCCGCCGCATGATCGCATCTCAGGCAATACCAGTGTGGCTTATGTGCTCGAGACCTTCGCCGGGGCCAACGGTCCGGGCGCGCCGGTTGCCCGTCTCGCCCTTGCCAATCTGAGGGGGAAGAGGTGAATGGCCTGCGCATCCTTGCGGTCTCCCTTGCGCTTGCGGCTTGCGGTCATCTTGCTCACGCTCAGATGGCGGCCAGTGATGCTAGGGTAGAAGGCGAAGCAATCGCAAAGGGTGTCCGTGACACCACGTCTTCGGACATCCTTGGCAATGGTTCGGCGGCAAACGTGCCCGGCTTCCAGGGTACGGATATTCCAGCGCGTGATTATGTCGACGATCCTGTCGGATTGACAGCGGCGGGTGAAGCGCAGCGGTATCAGAATGAGTACCGTGTGATCGTCGATCCCTACAGGACCCGTTTCGATCCGGGGACTGTCGACCTGTCTGCCGGTCGCCTGATTGAAGCTGACCCCGACGCCTATCTCGGCGCTGGTGGTGGGCCTGGAGGAGCAGCGGGAGCCTGCAACCCCTTACCTCCGGGAGGCACTGGCACCACGACTTATCTTGAAAGCTGCAACGCCGGCTCGCAGCCCTTTGCGGAGGCGCGCAACTGCAATGCGCCGCTGCAGATCCAGACCGAGGGACGACGCACCTGGGAGTACGTCTGCGAAACCGAAGCGTTTGCTGATCGCAATGAGATGTGTCCGATGCTTGCGCAAGCACCGGACTCCAGCTCTTGCACTCTCGAGCGCACCGTTCGGGTAGGGCAAAGGTGCCTGCAGTGGGTGGAAGAGGAATTTGGTCGCAGGTGGTGTGCTGAGCCGGGTGAGCCGTTCTTCCGCCAGTTCTGGCAATGCCCCTCTCGGCTAAGCGGCGTACCCGGCGGGATTGAACGCAATACCTCGCGGATCGTCGGCGAGACCATTGACGAGGCCGCCTGCCAGAGCGCCACGAATGGTGCCACCTGCACGCTAGCGAGCGAGGTCTGCACTGCGCCTGGAGAGACGCGGGTCAGGGCCAGTCGGCAGGCTATTACTCGGGTGGCAACATCTGGACCCGTTTTCCGCAAAAGAACGTGAACCCGGTCAATCTGCAGCTGCCGGGGGTCAAAGCTGGATGCGGGGGCATCGACGTCTTCTCCGGCAGCTTCTCCTTCATCAACACCGACGAAATAGTGGCCATGCTGAAAGCGACTGCCAACAACGCGCTGGGCTTTGCCTTCCAGCTCGCAATCAAGTCAATCAGCCCGCAGATCGCCTCGACCATCGAGGAAATGGCACAGAAGGTTCAGCAGATGAACCAATTCAACATGAACAGCTGCGAAGTGGCGCAGAACCTCGTCGGCGGCTTGTGGGGCAAGTCCGATCGGATGTCCTCGGAGATTTGCAAGTCGGTCGGCAACAGCCAGGGGTTGTTCTCCGATTGGGCCAAGAGCCGCCATGAATGCGGGACAGGGGGGCAGCGTGCCTCGACGATCGCGGCCAACAGCGATCCCGACATTCCTGCACAGAGTTACAACTTCACGTGGGAGATGCTCAAGCAAAGCTACCCCAGTTTCTCGACCGAGTTTCGTGAGTACCTCATGACCTTCGTCGGAACGGTGATCTTCTACCAGGATGGCGATGCCAGTGGCAAACGCGGGTTCCAGTTCGTGGGGCAGGGCGACCGCGCCCTTCTGACCGCGCTTCTGGACGGTACCAGCTCGGTCACGATGCTGAATTGCGATACCAACGACAAGTGCCTCAACCCGACCACGCAGGCCATGTCGATTTCGGCGTCACAGGCGTTGAAACCCAGGGTCCGGGCGATGATCGAGAGCATGAACGCGAAGGTTCGCAGCAATGCCGCGCTCACCAGTGACGAAATCGGCTTGCTCGGGGCGACCACCATTCCACTCTACAAGATCATGACGGTCAACGCTGCCGCAACCCTCGGGGGCATGACCAGCAACGACATGAATGACCTCGCCGAAATCGTGGCGATGGATCTGCTCGATGCGCTTGCGCAGCAATATTATGGCTATGCCTCGCGCGGGGTAGGGACCTTCCAGAATGCCAATGAGGAAGCTCTTTCGCAGTGGCGCGATCAGATCAATTCGGTCCGACAGGTGCTCGACACATACTCGCAAGGCATGAAGCTGCGCCTCGACCGGACCCAGCATGTCGTTCAGCGCGCGGTGTTCCTCGAGGGCACGCTCAGGAACAATCTGTCGCCGCAGATGTCGGCCGCGCTGTCATTCAGCACGTCGCTTTCGCGCCAGGGCATCCAGTAGGGACCGCGTGCCATGATGGAGATATTCACGATCGGCGGGGGCGAATACATCGTCAATGTCTTCAACGCGGTATCCGCTTGGACAGGGGGAGGGGGCTTTCGCTCGCTGCTGCGCGTCGTGATGGTCATGGGCTTGATTTACACGCTGCTAGTGGTGGCGTTCAGCCTCAACTGGCGTGCCTGGTTCAACTGGTTTCTGGGGGCCACGCTCATGTACGGTGCCCTCATCGTACCCACGATGACGGTGAGGGTTACCGACCGCCTCAATCCATCCCTGGCACCCGCTACGGTCGCAAACGTCCCTCTGGGACTGGCAATGATAGCCTCGGTCAGTTCGACTGCTGGTGATTGGCTCACGCGCACGGCTGAGACGGTTTTCGTGATGCCAGGTTCGCTCCAAATGTCGAGCAACGGCATGATCTACGGCGCGCGCCTGTGGGACCGCACCCAGGACTTCCGGATCCGCGATCCCCGCATCAGCGCCAATCTTGAAGAGTACATGAAGCAGTGCCTCTTCTACGACATTCTGCTCGGCTTCAAATCTTTCGATACGATCGCGAACTCCAACGATATCCTGACGGAGATGGGGCCGGGATCGCCCGCGCGAGGGATGAAGTTCGTGCCCGAAAGCGGCCCTCCTACCATCGTCACGTGTCAGGCCGGTTATACGGCGATCGCCACCGGCGTTACGACCTATTCCGACACGGCACTGGAGGAAGAAGGTCGCAAGATTTTCCCGGGGTTAACCCCAGCGCTCGCGCGCTCGAAGCTGATTGCGGACCTTCCGATTGTCGCCAACCATTTCCATGGCAGTTCGCAGTCCGCGCAGCAGATTTTCCAACAGCGCTCGCTCGTCAACGCTTTCCTTCAGGCGCGCGCCAACCTTGGTGCGGCCGATGGTGACACCTTCGCGGTCCTGCGTGCCGAGGAGCAGGCGCGCAATACCTATACGTCGATAGCGGAGCAGGCCATGACATGGGTCCCGCTCCTCAACATCGTGCTGACGGTCGTCTTCTATGCGATGTTCCCGGTGATCTTCCCGCTCTTTCTCATCCCGCGCAGTGGGACGCCTGCGCTGAAGGGATACTTTACCGGCTTCTTCTACCTTGCCGCCTGGGGACCGCTCTACGTGGTCCTGCACATGTTCATCATGGACCGGACGGCTGATGCGATGAACGCGACCTCGCCGGGCGGGGTGACGATGGCCGGGATGGCAGGAATCGATGCCGTCAACACGGATACGGCAACGATTGCTGGCTTCCTGATGATGTCGATTCCGTTTCTGGCTGCAGGCATGGCCAAAGGCGCGATGGCGGTGTCGTCTCAGGCAACTTCGATGTTGGCACCTGCCCAGTCTGCGGCCGAGGCCGCAGCGGTGGAGCGCACGACCGGAAACTACGCTTACGGCAACGAGAGCTACATGAACCTCTCGAGCTCCAACCGGCAGTCTGACCAGTGGAATACGGCGCCGTCGTTCTCCGGGGGCGCGCCGATCATGTCGAGCGTAGGTGCGAATGCCGCGATAACCCGAACAACATCAGATGGGTCGACGATTTACGATACCTCACCTGCGATGAGCCGCCTCGCGTTTGCATCTTCTGTCAGCCAATTCGCGAATGCTGAGCGTCAGCAGACGCTGTCCGAGCTGGAGACTGCGCGCAATACGCTGAGCGAAGAGCGCTCCCGCGCGCTATCGTTGGCTGATCGAACTTCGAGCCGGCAAACAACCGGCACCCGCAATTCCAGCGGCTCCGAGAGTTCTGCAGGGTTCCGGTCGGGCGAGAACCTTCAGCGGTTTGACAACCAGTCGCTTGATGCACGCGACACGGTCTCGGAGAGCGATCGTGTGAGTTCCTCGCAGGGAGCCCAGCAAAGCAATACGGATCGTCTCGAAACAACCAAGGGTGGCTCGCTGAGCGTTGGTGGTTCAGCGGGCCGCGGCGGTAATCGCGCTGCAAATGGCGAGGGCGGAAGCGGGGCGAATGGTGCCATTGGCGGCAACGTTCAAGCGGGAATTAGTGGCGGCCGTTCGCGGCTAGATTCGGTCACCCGAGGAACTGAAGCCAACCAGAGCCAAGGCTTCGACTCATCGACATCTGAAAATCGTTCAAATGGATCCAACGCAACGCAGGACAGCGGCAGCTATTCGCAGAGCGGCAGCTTCAGCCGGAGCGAAGGGTACTCGGAAAAGGCCTTTTCCCGTGAACAGGCTCTTGAGGACGTTCGGCGGATTGATAAGCGCATTGCGGCGATCGACGAGGTCTCGAAATCCCTCAGCAGCAACACCTCAAGTAGGGATGGCTATGGGTCCAATCTCTCCTTTGACCTCAGCCAGATTATCGCAAGCCGGTACCAGGAAAAGGCTGGTGAACTGGGTCTGACGGCACCGAGTCTGGCCCGTACTGATCTTAGCCCCCAGGAGCAGGCGACTGCTGAAGTGGTCGCTCGGGCGATAATCTCCGACTATTACGATCAGCGGGTGGCGCCGTTCAGCGATCTGATACCAGAATCTGGTTCGCTTGTGGGCAATGTCTCAGGTCCGGGCTCATTTACCGAAGCAGACTTACGCGGACAGGGTCCCCGTCGTTCAGCCGGGTCACCGCGCAATCTTGTCGAGGGGGCGTCAGACAGCGCGATCGGCAATCGAATTGAGGAAGGCGGTCAGTCTCTCGGACAGCGTTATGAGACCAATGTCACGCGATCCGGCCAGCGCCGTCAGGATTTTCAGCAGGATCGCAAAGGCGAGGACGGTGCCGACGATCGCTTCAATGAGCGCTTCTATGATCGTGATCAGCGGTGACCTTTTAAACCCAACCGCTATTCCGGAAAGGCTACCAGCTAAGGACGGCCACGATGAGGAAGGCAATCGAAAGAGCCAGTGCAATCAGCGAACCACCCTTCGAAGGCTTCCCTCCGTAGGTGAGATACTCTTCCGGGCTCTTAGGGTTGCCGAAACGGCCAGGGAGATCAGTTGGGGATGCGCCGCGTGAGATATCGCCAGTGACGACAGCATAAGTGATCGGATCCATGTTCGATCTGTTGTTGAAATCGTCCATCGGGGTTCTCCTAGCCTTTCCGTAGCGTTTTTACGCCAAAAAGACAATCATAGGATCAACGCTGCGAGGGGTTAGGAGTCGATTGCCGATTCGATTTGTATCAGCGATTGCGTGGGGTGCCAGAATCATACCAGAAGGGGAGCGGTTGCGCTGAATTCAAGCGAGCCGTTGAGAGCATGTTATCGAAGACTGACGCGACCTATCTCGATCTTCGAGAGCGCATTCTATTTGGCGAGCTCAAGGCTGGAGCACCGTACTCTGCCCAGGACATGGCTGCCTACTACGGGCTTCATATCAATATGGCGCGCAGGCTGCTGGTCGCCTTGAAGGTCGGCGGCTATCTTACCCGCTCGGGCACGTCCTATGTCATCTCAACATTCTCGCAGAGCCAAGTTGAGGAATGGCGCCTTTCGTTGGGCGCAATCGTCGAGATCGGAGCAGTACGGTTGGCGCAGTCCGGGGGTGGAACTCTTGGCCCGCTTGCGGCATTCATCGACGAACGCATTCGAAACGTCCCTGTGAAACACGAGGATTTTTTTCTTGGTGCCATGGGGCTGACGCATATCGTCCTGGGTGGCAAGGAAAGCACCCTTGCCAACCTTGTCTCGCAATTCATCCCCCAGGCGTTTTTCCGCCTCCTTTGGATGGCAGATTCTTATGCTGTCCGCACAGGATTTCTAGTGGAGGCGAGCGACCAGTTTCTTGGATCTGCCAGGTCAGGCGACCTTGCGGGCGTTCGCGCAGCTAGCCGGATCTTCTTCGATGGCATCGCCCCTTCGCTCCAGACGCTCATCGAAAAGATGGGCGAGGGCATCTATCCGGTCAACGACCGCCAGGATGGGTTTCAGACGATCGAGGACAACATAGCCGGGTATCCAACCTATGCGGGCAGCTCCCGCACATTCACGCCGATTATAGAGCCTTTGGAAGAGGTCGGTCAGGTAGCCCTGCCGCTTTGCTGAGTGAGGCCTCCTACGCGATCACGGGCTCTCTCGGGTGGAGCCGCATGGCGACAGCTTCGGCTGCACAGTCCCGCGGTTCGGGCGTCCCGATGAGGTCCACAATGACATTAGCTGAACGTTTCATGCCCTCGAGGTCGGCAGCCTCAAGTCGAGCCGCAACTGCATAGGCGACCGCCAAACTGGCGTGTTTGACGTAATCTTCCATGAGGCGAAGCTCGCCGGTGGCGCTGACGATCGCCAGCATCATCCTGTTATGAGCAAGGCTCGTCCCAATCGTGTCCCCGCCATCCGCTTCTTCGAGGAAGTTCTCAGCCAAGGCGCGGATAACAGGTAGTGCCGGCGCGCAGTCCATGGACGACAGCCTGATGATTGCCGCGGCTTCGATTGCCGCTAGTTCGGCTATCTTATCATCGAGTTGCTTGCCGCTGGGCTGGTACCATTTGAAACGGGCCCAGTCCGTCTTAATGAAACCGGTGCTCCGCAGTTCCGCAAATGCGGCGGCACCCCAGTCTGCGTCCATTCCCACGATCGCGGCAAGCGAAGCTGGGTCAGTGCCCTCATATCCGAACTTGGAACTGATGCTGCAGCGCCGAATTTGCTCCATGCACGCGTCAGGGCTGATCGCCATCCGCTTGGCAGCTTCCTGGTAGAGCTCAATCCGTTTCGCCATGCGGCAATAGTAGCATGACGGCAATTCTCATCAATCGGCCTTTGGCCAATCGCCTCCGTGTACCTCACGCTCGTATTTCGAAATACGCTTCCATGCGATGGCGATTTCGTCAAATCCATCGTTCGAGAACAAGCGTTCGCACAGGCGGTCGATTTCGTGCGGGTCGTTAGGCAAGCTCTCGTCCTCACGGTACTTTGCGACCGCGTCCATTACTTTCAGAGCGTCGTCGTAGTTTGCCATTCGGTGCTCGTTTCGACCCTGTGATCGGTCGCATTGCTGTGGACCGTATGTCAAGACTGTATCACTAACTATCAAGGGTTTGCCGGTTGTTCGATTGGGCGCATTGCCGGTTGCATTGGCGTCGAGGCAAGCCTGTCGCGTGAAAGCGTTAGACTGCGCTGCGTTGGGTCGCGCTCAGCATCAAAACCCTTGAGTCGGTATGGCGCTCCTCTGCGAGGCGGACCGCCGCAAATCTTATGACTAGTATCGTCACCTCCGCACATTGGCTGTTCAGATTCGCTACGAATCTGCTAGATGAACGTTGGGCTGAGATTCTAATGGGATATCATTTTGCGCTACAAAGCAGACATCGCAGGAGGCTCCCTAAAGCTCTACGAATCAAGAGTTATCGCCGGGTTGCTGCTCGAATCTGTTTCAGCGGAAAAATGGAAGCAAGCGATCGAAGTCGAGAATGTGCTGCAGAAAACATCTCTGGGGACAGCAAAGCGCCAGGCCAGCCTTATTCGAACACGCCTCAAAACAATGACGCCTGACCATTGGCGGTTGGTTCGAGATGGTTCGAAACCCTTGGCCACCCAATCCGTGTTTGCGGCAGCAATCTCGCACAGCCAGTTGCTGAAGGATTTTTTGCTGCTCTTTGTTTGCGACCAATTTCGCACTGGCAACCTGGAATTGACCCGTCGCCATTGGCGCACGTTTGTAGCTTCGTGCCGAGAGCGTGATCCTGAAATGCCGATCTGGACACAATCTACCACTGACAAATTGGGCGACAGTGTTTTTCAGATTCTGACGGAGGTTGGAATGCTTTCCGATGGTTCTAAACCATTGCTCCAGCGGGTTCATTACCAGCCTGAAATAATGAGTTATCTTCACGAGCATAAATGCGACGAAGTCGTTCGCGCTATGCAGGCTTTCATATGACAAACTTACAGGCTCGGCTCGATCGTATTCGAGATAGGATCACGTCCGAGGAATTTCTGCACGGTCGCGGCCTCGGTAATGATGTGCCTTTCTACGCGTTCGATTATCCCAGCGTGTCGGAGCAGCAAGTCAACAATCACATCGAATGGCTGCTTGAGGATCTTGCCCGGAAAACTGGACTTAAGATTGGCGTGGTCAACATGTTCGAGTTGGCCGTTGAGCAACTGAAGAAGCGTGACCTTTATGCGAAGGCATTGGCAATGGAGAAAGCCAAAGGGGTTAGCTCGTTGCTCAGTGCGCTCAAGGGTCCACTCGAGCCCGGGAAAATGGCGGCTGCCTTGCTGGATAAATTTGGCGGCATGACGCTCGACATGCTGTTTTTGACAGGCGTGGGCCCGGCATACCCGTTGATTAGGACACATAGCCTTCTCAACAACCTTCAACCTCTGTTGGGTAGCGTCCCTCTAGTGCTATTCTTTCCTGGGCGATTTAGCGGCCAGAGCCTTCAATTGTTCGGTGATATGCAAGAAACGCCGTACTATCGCGCATTTAGATTGGTGGATTGATGCTCATGAATATCGAAAGTATTTTCACCAAAGACATCAATCGTCCGATCAATGGTGTTATCAAGGCCGATCAGCGCGACAAAGCCTATAACGAACTTGAAGAGTACGTGATCACCAAAGAGGTGGATCGGCATTTGCGTCAGTTCGTAAACGCCTTTCTTCAGGGGATTGACAGCAGGAATGACGCTGAGGTTTCCGCAAGGATGGGCGTCTGGGTCTCCGGTTTTTTCGGATCAGGCAAATCCCATTTCATCAAGATTTTGTCCTACCTACTGGCCAATGATGCGGTTACGGAAGACGGCAAACCTGATCGTGTGCCCCTCGACTTCTTCATTGAGAAGGCCGCTGGCGACAGCGCCTTTCAGGGCGATTTGCGGCGAATGGCAAACGCCCAGACCGAGGTTATACTCTTCAACATTGATAGCAAGGCGGAACAAAATCACAGCCGGGATGCCATTCTTCAAGTTTTCCTGAAGGTTTTCAACGAGCACCTCGGATACTGTGGGGATCACCCGGAAGTCGCCCACATGGAGCGTTTTCTGGATGGCAAGGGGAAGTTCCAAGCATTTATCGATGTGCTGGCCGCCGACCATAACCTTGACTGGAGAGCGGAGCGCGATTCCTACCAATTCTATGGCTCGGAGGTCGCTGCGGCGCTGAGCAAGGTTCTCAGCCAACGGATCGAGGACCCTCAAGCGTGGATTGACAACCTCGATAAAGGTCTGGCCCTGACCATCGAGAACTTCGCCAAGTGGGTCAGGCAGTACCTTGATCAATCGGGCGGGGCAAAGCGCTTGGTCTTTCTTGCCGACGAGGTTGGCCAGTTCATCGGCGGCCAGTCCCAGCTCATGCTCAACCTCCAGACGATAACGGAAAATCTTGGTACTGTCTGCGATGGCCGGGCCTGGGTTGTGGTCACTTCGCAGGAGGACATTGAAGCGGTCGTTGGAGGAGCATTCGAGAAGGATCGCAGCAAGGACTTCTCGAAGATCCAGGGTCGGTTCACGACGCGCCTTTCACTTTCGGGAGCAAACGCGGATGAGGTCATTCAGCGACGTCTGCTCGAGAAGGCCCCCGCTGCCCAAGACGCCTTGAAAGCCTTGTTCCGCGAAAAGGGAGACATCCTACGCAATCAGATCACGTTTCGTGATTCAGGCATCACGCTGCGTTCCTTTGGTGATGCGGATGGTTTCGTCGAATGCTACCCATTCGCTCCATATCAATTCCTGCTGGTCCAGAAGATTTTCGAAGCCAGTCGTCAATTCGGCGCGACCGGCGGTCACCTTTCGAAGGGTGAGCGCTCAATGCTGGATGCATTCCAGACTGCTGCGAAGGCCATCAAGGACAAGCCTATCGGGGCGCTCGTCCCGCTGGACGCCTTTTACCCCGCAATTGAGAGCTTTCTGGAAGGTGTCGTCCGCACGGCGATCGGCAGGGTAGAGAACATTGCAGACCGCAGCGACTTTGATGCGCGAGTTCTGAAGACGCTGTTCCTCATTCGCTATGTCGAGGAAGTCCCTGCAAATATCGATAATTTGGTCACGTTTTTCGTGGACGAGGTCGACGCGGACAAGCGAGCGCTGAGGTCAGAGATTGAGCAGAGCCTGCTTCGGCTCGAGCGTGAAACGTTGATCAGCCGCAATGGCGATCTCTACTTCTTCCTGACGAACGAAGAGCGGGATATCAACAAGGAGATCAAAGATCAGGACTACAGCCAAGCGGACCTCAACCGCCTGCTTGGCGACGTCATTTTCGAAGACGTATTGCGAGATCGCCGTTATCGCCATGCCGCCAACGGGAAGGATTTCGATCTCACCCGGTTGATCGACCTGACGCCCTTTGGCAACCGGGTAGAGGGCAGCTTGATCCTCTCGGTTCTGACCCCTCTGGCGCCAGACTTTGGCACCTTCAACGACGCGCGGTGCATCGAGTTGAGTGTGGATGGCTCCGTCGGGCAGGTCGTCGTCAAGTTGCGCGACGATCAGAAGCTGTCAGACGAGTGTCCCCCGTCAGCACCAATGGCACAGATTTGAGGTTGTGATTTAAGGAGGGTTGGGGCTTCGTCGTAGTGACGAAGGAACGAAGATGAAGACCCAACCCTCCGTGAAAAAATCCCCTCCCAAGAAGGCCCCAGCTGAGCGGGTGGTCAAGGATATCCGCCGAGCAACCCGGCGCCATTTCTCTGCCGAAGAAAAGATCCGCATCGTGCTGGACGGCCTGCGTGGTGAGGACAGCATCGCAGAGCTGTGCCGCAAGGAAGGCATCGCCCAGAGCCTGTATTACACTTGGTCGAAGGAGTTTATGGAAGCAGGTAAGCGCCGGTTGGCCGGTGATACCGCCCGTGCCGCGACCACTGGCGAGGTGCAGGATCTGCGCCGCGAAGCCCGCGCCCTGAAGGAATCCGTGGCCGACCTGACGCTGGAAAACCGTTTGCTCAAAAAAAGCATGATCGCGGATGGGGGCGACGAAGAATGAGGTATCCCGCATCCGAGAAGCTCGAGATCATCAGGATCGTCGAGCAGTCCCACCTGCCTGCCAAGCGAACGCTGGACCAACTCGGCATCGCCCGGCGGACGTTCTACCGCTGGTATGACCGCTACCTCGCAGGCGGCCCGGAGGCGTTGGCGGATCGGCCATCGGCTCCAGGCCGGGTGTGGAACCGGATCGCGCCCGAGGTGCAGGACCAGATCGTCGAAATGGCGCTGGAGCAGTCCGAGCTGTCACCGCGCGAACTGGCGGTGCGATTTACCGATGAGCGCCAATACTTTGTGTCCGAAGCTACGGTTTACCGCCTGCTCAAGGCCCACGATCTGATCACCAGCCCGGCATACGTCGTGGTGAAAGCGGCTGATGCGTTCCATACCAAGACGACCCGGCCGAACGAGATGTGGCAGACCGATTTTACCTACTTCAAGATCATCGGGTGGGGCTGGATGTATCTCTCCACCGTGCTCGACGACTTCTCGCGCTACATCATCGCCTGGAAGTTGTGCACCAACATGCGGGCCGAGGATGTGACCGACACGCTGGATGTAGCGTTGGTCGCATCCGGATGCGACAGCGCCACGGTGTTGCACAAGCCCCGGCTGCTCAGCGACAATGGTCCCAGCTACATCGCGGGCGAACTGGCTGAATACATCGAGGCCAACAAGATGAGCCACGTGCGCGGCGCCCCGATGCACCCCCAGACCCAGGGCAAGATCGAGCGCTGGCACCAGACCCTTAAAAACCGCATCCTGCTCGAGAACTACTTCCTGCCCGGCGACCTTGAGGCCCAGATCGAGACCTTCGTCGAGCACTACAACCACCGCCGATACCACGAGAGCCTAAACAACGTGACGCCCGCAGACGCCTACTTCGGCAGGGCACCAGCCATCATCAAACAACGCGAAAGGATCAAGCGACAGACCATTGAACATCGGCGCTTGCAACACCGTAAGCTCGCCGCCTAAAACCCAACAACAGACGAGGCCCGCACTCCGCTAATTTACGCCGCGACCTGTGCCAAATGTTCTGACGACGGACAGTCGAGGCAGGCTTTCAGGCCTGGTCGGTCGTCGCGCGCGCCGGATGCCTTGTCGGTATGGAGATGCCGATGATCGACCCCGGTTGCGACGAGCGCGTCCCGCTGGAGATCGACCGTTTGGCGGTCATCGGTCGTTGACACCCGCATATATCCGACCAGCATGTACGACAAACGTAAGCGTGAGCTGGAGGCCGCAGATCAGGCGGCTTCGGCGATCGGTTGCTGATCTGGCTGCCAGTTCCAAGGCATGAGTTCATCCCAGCGCGTGGCAGGCCAGTCGCCAGAGATCTTGGCGATGACATCGGCGATGTAGGCCTGCGGTTCGAGGCCATTGAGCTTGGCGGTCTCGATGATGGAGTAGATGGCGGCGGCCCGATCACCGCTCGCCTTTGATCCTGCAAACAGCCAGTTGGACACTTCGAAGAACCGCTCGTTTTCGCTCATGATGAGCGTATCCGGGGTGGAGCCTGCGTGATGGCGGCGCTTTCTTGGCCGTAGCGGGATCGATTTGCTTCTACATTGGCCGATTTTGGCTGTTTTCCGGCCCGGTCGGGTGCACTCTGCCCCTCAAGTGGGCGCACTTCTCCTCTCGAGCCAGACGAGCCGCTGGAAGTTATAAGCCAGGTTGGCCATGCCGATCTTGATACGTGCACGGGCGATGCCGATGGTGCGCACCACGAGGCGCATGCGATGCTTCTGGCTTGCGAAGACGTGCTCGACGGCTGAGCGGACTGCCGATCGCTTCGCGTTGGCGCGCGCGATGCGCTCGGGCATGGCGCGGCGATGCGGCTTTCGCTGGTGAATGTTGCTGGTGAACATGCCCTTGGCCAGGAAGGCCTCGTTCTTCTTGGAGCGGTACGCGGTGTCGGCCCACACGCCCGAGGCGGTGTTGCCCGGGCTGATCAGGACCGGCAGCCGTGCGCCATCGTGCGCATTGGCGGCGCTGGCATCCCAGGTGCGGATCAGGCCATGGGCCCGGTCGATGCCTATATGGTTCTTGTAGCCGAACATGGGGATGGCGAGATCTACCGGCTTGAACGCCTTTGGATCAGCGCCGTCCGTCACCTTGGCTTTGGTGTACTTGACGCTCCAGCGCGCATCGCGGTCCTTCTGCCTGAGCTTGGCTGGTTTGTCCTTCCAGTGCTCGGGAATCCTCCCTTCCTTAATCGCCGCCTTCTCCTCCTGGGTGTTGCGCTGCTTGGGCGCTGGCACCACGGTGGCATCGATGATCTGGCCGCCCATGGCGAGATAGCCTCGATCGGTGAGCGCGGCATCGAAGCGAGCGAAGAGCTTTTCGATCGCCCTGGCCTTCACCAGGCGCTCGCGGAACAGCCACACCGTCGTTGCATCCGGCACCGTCCCGTCGAGGCCAAGGCCAAGGAAGCGCTGAAACGACAGACGATCCTTGATCTGGAACTCCGTGGCCTCGTCCGACAGCGAGTAGAGGGCCTGCAACACCAGGATTTTGAACATCAGAACCGGGTCGAACGGTGGCCGCCCACCTTTGCCACGAGGACTGCGGCGTAGCGCCGCCACAAGCGGTCCGCGGAACACCTCGAAATCGACCACTGCCACCAAGCGCTCGAGTGGATCTCTTGCAGCGCTCAGCGCCTCGTATCGGTCCGAAAGATCGAAGAAACCCGGCTGTCCCGCCATCACCGCCTCCGCTGTCGCGCAGAGCCAATGAATCAGCTCAGGCCCCTATGCGCCAGCGGTTTTTCGAGGCGTCCAGTTTTTGCGACCCAAGGCCACGCAGCGCATGGCGCGCTCGGCAATGTTGTTGTCGATTTCCAGGCGCCCATCGTCGAGAAAGCGCGTCAGCGCGACCCAGCGCTTGCGGCCATAGGCGATCGCCTTGGCCATCTCGGACTTGGGTGAGAGACGGCGCAGGGCATCGTCGAGTGCCTGGCGCAGTTCGTCGATCAATGGCTGGGTGCGGTCCTGTCGGCTTCGTCGTCGGATATCAGGCTGGTGGCCGCGAACCTGTGCCTCGATCTCATAGAGCTGACCGATGCGTTCAAGCAGATCAGTGGTGAGCGGTGTCGGCTTGGTTGCGTGGATGTCGAATATCTTGCGCCGGAAATGCGCCCAGCAGGCGACCTCGGTGACGCGGTTGGTGTCGTAGAGCTTGTCGTATCCGGCATAGCCATCGGCCTGCAGATAGCCGGTGAAACTGGCCAGCTGCCGTTGGGGATGTGCGCCGGTGCGATCGGTGGTGAACGCATACCAGACCAGCGGCGGGGTCATGGCACCGCAGCCCCGATCGTCGACGGCATAGGCCCAGAGCCTGCCGGTGGCCGTCTTGCCCCGTCCCGGATCGAGCATGGGAACCGGCGTATCGTCGGTATGGATCTTCGAGGCGGTCAAGCCGACCTCGCGAATGCGACTGACGATCGGGTCGAGCAGCACGGATGCCTGGCTGACCCAGCCTGCCAGCGTCGAGCGGTCGATCTCGATGCCCTGTGCGGTCATGATCTCGGCCTGGCGGTATAACGGAAGGTGATGGTCGAACTTCGAGACGACGACGTGGGCCAGGGTGCCGAAGGTCGCCTTGCCCCGCGCTATCGCCTTTACCGGCGCGGGCGCCTGCACGATCTTCTCGCAGGACCGGCAGCTATACTTGGGCCGGATGGTCCGAACGACGCGCCACTGCACCGGCACGGCATCAAGCATCTCGTCGCTATCCTGCCCCAGCGGCCGTAGCGCGCCGCCGCAGTCCGGACAGGCGCAGTTACCCTGCTCGGGCTCGATCCGCTGCTCCTCGCGCGGCAGATGAGCTGGCAGCGTCCGAACCGGTGATGGCCGATCGACGGCTACTGGATCGCCTCGACGCGCGGCGGAGACGATGGCCTCGCCTTCGAGTTCTTCGAGCGCCAGCTCAAGCTGAGCGATCTGGGTATCGAGCTTCTCGGACGACTTGCCGAACTGCATCCGCTTGAGGCGCGCAATCTGCACGCGCAGCGTATCGATCAGGATGTCGCGGGCGGAAATATCGGCGTGGGCAGCTGCCAATGCAGCTTCAAGCTCGGCGATCCGAGCGTCTTTATCAGGGGTGGAAAGGCCTGCGTCCGACACCACGATCATATAGCAGATCGATGGTCGAAACGCTAATAAAAGCACCAGAAAATGGGCGTTTTACCCCGCCAATGAAGGAGTGAAAGTGCGTTCAGGTCGCCGCCAGTCGATGCCTTCCAAGAGCATCGAAAGCTGCGCCGCCGTCATCACCACTGACCCCGTCTTGGTCGACGGCCACACGAAGCGCCCCCGGTCCATCCGCTTGGAAAACAGACACATGCCCTGGCCGTCGTACCAAAGCAGCTTCACCAGATCGCCGCGCTTGCCCCGGAAAGCGAACAGCGCACCGGAATGGGGGCTCTGCTCCAGAACCTGCTGCGTCATCACCGCCAGGCCGTCGAAACCCTTACGCATGTCGGTCGCACCGCAGGCCAGGAAGATCCGCGTCGATGGCGGTAGCGGGATCATCGGGTCAGGACGCCGATAACCCGCGACAGCGCATCGGCATCGACCATGGCATCCACGGTCACCTTGATGCCCGAGGGCAGCTCGATGCCAATCACGCTGCCGCTGCGCGCCGCGAGCGTTGGGGCGGGCAAGGCTGGCTGCTCGCTGATCTGCACCTCCGCAAAAACGGGCTCGATCGGCTTGTGCACCCCGGCCAGTTCACCGGACATCGCCTGGCGCCGCCACGTGTAGATCGATCCGCTGCCGACATTATGGCGTTCACAGGCCGCGCGCACGCAGCCCTCCGGGCCAAATGCATCCCGCAGCACGGCCAGCTTCTGATCCACCGTCCAGCGCCGCCGGCCCGACACCCGGCTAACGACTTCTATCCGACTACTCATACGACCGCTCGTATGAGTAGTCGCTGCACAGCTCGCTCTATCCCCGATCTCGTCCGACACCCGCCACCCCGCTCAAAGAGCGGCAATCATCCCGGCGAATGCCCGGCATGCAAGGCGGCCGTCAGACCCCGCTTACCGACAAACCCTCGAAAGCATGTTTTCGAACACCCTATCAAAGCGACAGGGTTTGTCGATCGTTATGGGCTGAGGCGGGTATGGTTCGGCAAAAGCGCAGGTCCGGAGCGTCGCCTATCACCTGTTTGCCGTCACGCGTCTGCTGTCCGTATGGACGCAAGTAGAAGGCACGCTGATGCCGCAAGAAGCACCAGGTCCTTCAACAGGAACTGTCCGGTTCCGGCCGAAATCGCCGGGAACCCGCCAGCGGTCGGCTCGGCGACGCCAGGCGTGCTCAGGAAAAACGTCAGTGTCACGGCATAAGTCAGGCATGACATCGCCGCGCCGAGAGCGGAGGCCGTCTTGTTGAAAGCACCGATAATCAGCGCAGCGGCCGTCGCGAGCTCGACGGTGCCTATAAAATAGCTTCCACCCTGCACCCCAAAAACGGCCGGAATCCAGCTCATGATCGGACTGTTCTTCATCAATGGCGCGATGCCCATCGCTTCATAGCTCGTGAATTTCATGCAACCGAACCAGAGAAAGATGACCACCAGCGCCCAGCGCAGCAACGCGAGAGACCCGCGAGAGCCGGTCGTCTTTTCAGCTATGTGTAATGTCGAAAACATGGTGCCTCGCTTTCATCATGGCGCATGACCTGCCTTCATGCTTAGACAGGCGTGATATATGCGCTGCGCATACACTATACGCCGTCAATGAATGAGGCAACCCTTTGAACGTACTCTCGGACCGGCTCGTCAATCTGTTCGGCGCCCTCGCAGTGGGCATCACCGATCGAATTAAGAAGGCGGCATTCGACCCGACGATACCCGGCGGTGGCGAAACCACCGCGGCGATCGTCGTCATCGGTCACGCGACCGGTCTTTCGATCGACGAATTAGGACGGGTGCTAGGCTTGTCCCACGCGGGGACGGTGCGGCTTGTCGATCGATTGGTTGCAGCCGGGTTCGCCGTTCGATCCAAAGCGCTACGGGACCGTCGTGCAGTAGCGCTGATGCTCACTGAGGCAGGCGAGACTCGCCTATCTGCGATCCTGCAACGAAGAAACGAGACTTTATCCGAAATCCTTAGCCATGTCTCGAATGCTGACCGCCTCGTGCTGGAACGTATTGCCGAGACAATACTTGCGCAGATGTCTGACGACGCTGTCTCGGCGCTGACGATATGCCGGCTCTGCGACGAGAGGCGATGCTACAACTGTCCGATGGATGCCTTTGGAATGCTGGAGTCGTCGACGCATAGAGTCGACCCATAAGTGCGCGCAGAGACGCTTAGCGTATATCTGTGCCCGTTCTATGTCCTGACCCCAAATTGGCCCGTCTCCGTCCCAGACCGCGATCGGGGTGCAAACAAAGGCAGCGGCGGCGGCAAAAATGGTGGCGGGCATGATCTCTTCTTCTATCATACTGCGATGACAGTTGAAGATTCCTGAAGGCTGGGAGGCGTGTATTTGTAACCTGTATCGCATGACCAAGAGCTCGGCCGAGGTCGCTGGGTTGTTCAACGCCGCGCCCGCTGCAGCGAGCAACGCGCCGGGAGAGATCTATCCAGGGTATCCCGGGTTGGTCGTGGCCAACGGATCGATCCGATCGATGGTGTGGGGCTTTCCGCTGTCGCTGAAGAGCAAGAAGTCGGGCCAGCCTCTAAAGCCGAAACCGGTCAACAACGCCCGCACCGACAAGCTGAGCCAGTTCTTCTGGCGGGACAGCTTCGAGAAGCGACGTTGCCTCATCCCCCTTACCGCGTGGGCGGAGGCCGAGGGTCCCCGAGGATCCATGACGCGCACCTGGCTGTCGCTGCCGGACGCGGAGTTGTTCGCCGTCGCCGGCGTATGGCGGTCTTCGGATGAATGGGGTGATTGCTATTCGATGGTGATGAAGGATGGCACTGGTGCCGCGGCCGAAGTCCATTCCCGGATGCCGGTTATTTTGCGAGGCGACCAATATCCGATATGGGAACACGGCTCAGCCGCTGAAGCGTTGACCCTATGCGAGCTGCCATACCAGAGAGATATCAAAGTCGATCGAACGACGGTGCCCTGGGTGCGGACGGGCCGCTAGAATGCACTACTGTCCGGAAGCGAGCTTGGATGCCATGCGCTGGATGGTTCGATAGACTGTTGGGCGCGAAACCGAGAATAACTCGCTCAGCTCACTGATCGAGTGCTCGCCTCCTTCATGCAGCTGGTGCAGATGGCGCTGCTGGCGGTCGGTCAGCTTGGGGGGCTTGCCCTTCAACTTTCCCTTCGCCTTGGCGACCTTCATACCTTCCCGCGTCCTCATCCGGATCAGGTCAGCTTCGAATTCAGCGAAGGTGGCGAGGATGTTGAAGAACATCTTGCCCATAGGATCGCTCGGGTCGTGGATCTGTCGGCCGAGGGCGAGGGCAACACCGCGCTTCTCGAGCTCCTCGGCGATCGCCCGCGCATCGGGGACCGATCGGGCTAGGCGGTCGAGCTTCGGTGCGACCAAGGTATCGCCGGCACGGACGGCGGCGAGTGCCTGCGCAAGCCCTGGCCGATCGCGCGAAGTGCCGGTGAGGCCGTGATCGGTATAGATCCGGTCGGCCGACACACCGAGCTCGGCGAGAGCATGGCGTTGGGCCGTCAAATCCTGCTTGTCGGTTGAACACCGTGCGTATCCGATCAAAGTCCCGGTCATCTGTAACGCTTAGCGCCCCATCAATGAGAATCTAGTCGTACTACCTTAATGAGACGGACTGGTCGACCCCGATTTTGGAGGACGAAAGCCAAATTCTATTGATTGGCGATCGGGCCAAATTTTGTGTCCGTTGAGCGACCCCCTATCGTACAACCAAATTTCTTATGGCGTTGCGTCCTATCTGATTGTGTGCCACTTTTTAAACCGTGGCATATTTGGTCTAAGGTTCAACGTGTGATGACGGCTATTGATCTGAAGGTGGCTGCCAATGGGCGAATGGTTCTTCCGAAGTCCGTGCGCGAAGCAATGGGCTTGTCGGGCGATACGAAGGTGACCGCGATCGTAGAAGCGGGTGGCGTCCGACTTGTGCCCATCGGCCATCGTGTGATGCGCGCACGCGAGCTGTACCTGCAGGCGGTCAAGTCGCCGCGCACCACCGAAGACTTCCTACGCGACAGGCGTGAAGAGGCCGGGCACGACGAAGCGAGCATTAGCGATCCTGCCCCACGAGCGAGGTGGTGCTGGATGCATCGGCCGTGCTGGCGCTTCTGCGTGACGAGCCGGGGGCGGACATCGTTGCCGGCCACATGCCCAGAAGCGGACCAGCCGCAAACGACCCGTTGCAGACATTCGGCGGCATCCTTGTTAGCGGGCAAGCTCAGCGGCCTTGCAGTTTCATATTGAGGAATCAGCCCACCTGATGACAAATGTTCTTGTCCTCTATGGCCTGCCGCACTCGCTCTATACCGGCAAGGTTCGCAGTTACTTGCGCAAGCAGGGCATCGGCTACCGTGAGAGACCGCCCAGCGACCCCCATTTCGCGCAAGTAGTGGTGCCGAGAATCGGGCGGGGCATCATCCCGGTCGTGGAGCTTGCCGATGGTAGCGTCGTGCAAGATACCGTCGACATCATCGATCACTTCGAACGCGCCGGTGTGCGCTATTCTGCCTATCCGAAGACGCCGCGCCAACTCGCAGTCGCGCACCTGTTCGAACTCTATTCGGTGCTTGGCCTGACGCGACATGCCATGCACTACCGCTGGTCCTACCTCGATAGACAGAAAGCTTTTCTGCAAGATGCTTTCGGGGTCGGCGGCAATGCCGAGCGCACCGCCTCGGTGATGGCGCGGATGAACAGCTATCTGCCAATGCTGGGCGTGTCGGACGAGACAATCCCGGCAATCGAGGAAAGCTATCGCCAGCTACTTCAAGGGCTCGACGCACATTTCACACAGCATCCCTATCTGGTTGGCACCCAGCCTTCGATCGGCGACTATTCGCTTTTTGGCCCGTTGTTCGCTCATCTTGGGCGCGATCCGGTTCCGCTCGCAATCATGCAGCGCGACGCGCCCAAAGTTCATCGCTGGGTCGAACGCATGCATGCGCCCGATCTCGACCTTGTGGAATATAACCTAGAGGGCGAACATGGTTTTGCTGCCGGTGATGAGATCCCGGCGTCGCTAAGTCCGGTGCTAGATCAGATCGCTGTCGAACTGCTGCCCGGCCTGACCGATAGGCTGAAGTTTCTGCGCGCTTACGTCGCCAGCGGCGCCGCCAAACCTGGCCAGCCCGTCACCTCCAAACCGCATCAGCGGATCGTCGGCGAAGTGGAAACGTCATTCCGCGGCATCCCCTATACGGGAGGGGTACAGCCCTACACTTTCCTTCTTTGGCAACGATTGCAGGACGCGGCAGCAGATAGCGAATCCGTACGAGACCTATTTGCCGCGCGTTCCCTCTCAGCCCTTCTCGAGGAGAAGCTGCCCATCAGGATCAGGCGCGCCGACAATATCGAAGTGTGGGACGAACGGAGCGACTGACTGCCCCAACTACTCATTTAAGGAAACCGCTACTCATGGCCGCTTTCCACCCAGTTGCGGACATTCGCCTGGGCAGAATTCCTTACCGCAAGCTGCCGTCAATTAGGCTCATCCTGATCGAATTCGCTGGCATCCGAGCTCGAGTAGACTTCCTTGGCGGCTTGCATCCCGTTCAACGCTGCTGGAAATCCGGCATACACGCTCATCTGGATGATAATTTCCTCGATCTCGCTCTTCGTAAGACCGACATTGAGTCCGGCTTGGATGTGGACCTTCAACTGGGGCTGTGCCGTGCCCATCGCCGTAAGGGCTGCGATCGTCGCGATCTCTCGTTCGCGGAGGCCAAGACCGGGCCGTGCGTAGATATCGGCGAACGGGTATTCGATGGTGTAGCGGGCAAGATCCGGCGATATGTCCTTTAAGCTTTCAACCACCTTCTCTCCGGCTTCACCGTCGATTCTGCGAAGATTCTCGAGGCCTCTTTCGAACCTGTCAGTCATGACCATTCCTTCATTAAGCGAGTTGCCAGCGAATGCATCGCTGGAGCAAGCAGCAGACTGATGAGGGGAACAAGGATTGCCGTCAGAATGAGTGTCTGAAATCCAAGCGCCATATCGCTCGCGATGAACCCCAGCAGCTTGAGCATCCCGGTCACAAGCGGCCATACGACGAGCCAGACGAGCATGGTCCGCAATATAACGATCCGGAATGTCATTTGTCGGCTGCTGGATCGGGACGATGAAGGATGGCGAAGTATCCCGGCAGAACCTCGTCGAGCTTGGCTTTCCCCGAGAGAGTAAGGGTCACGTTCCGGGAGCGAGCATCTTCTGAGTTTTCCGAAATCGCGATCAGGCCAGCCCGTTCCAAGCCCTGCAAGGTGCGCGTGACGACGGGCCGCGATACGTCCAGCCTTTCGGCAATTTCACTTGCAGCGAGGCAGTTTCGCTCGGGTTCGCGGTCGATAAGGATCATCATCAAAAAGCGAAGCTGCGAGAGGTCATGGCGCGCGAAGTATGCTTCCAGCTCGCGGATCAGCAGGCTCGCGCGTCGCATCAACCGAAGCGCGTCGAGCACTCTGTCGACATCGACATCGGCGAATTGGTCGGCATAACCGTCGACCATTTGTCGGCTGGGAAGTTCTTTAAGAAAGAACATCAGCCTTACCGAACCGGACGGAGATGAAGGATTTGCGGCTCTTCTGCCAGCCAGTCCCGGTAGGCTTCAAAGACGGCCCGGGTGTATGGTTGATCGTGGTGCGATGCCAGTGCGGCCTCGTCTCGCCATTCCTCATAGAGATACAGTGTTCCGTCCTGTGCATTTTCGCTGAGACGAAACTCCATGCAGCCGGGTTCGGCGCGCGTCTGTTCGATGATCTCGCAGATGGCCTCGCGCGCCTTGTTGTAGTGCGTTGGATGTGGCGCGATCCGTGCGATGATGTTCAACTGATGGATCATGACATTCCTTTAGTTATCATGCTAACTATATAATTCAGGGTGATGGCTGGTCAAGTCCAGAACTTCCTGAAAGCAGACCGTCCGCTAACCACCCGATTCTGTTGAAAAACTCGGCCTTGCAATGGCGCTAAAGTATTGATTCTATCTCTCCGCAGGTAGGCGGAGATGTCGGGATGATGGGCGAGCGGACGGTGGCGCAGGAGGCGCTGTTTTACAGC
>NZ_WVTD01000027.1 GCF_009856825.1 Novosphingobium silvae
AAAACGCGCTGATCTTCGCCCTCGTCGGCCAAGTCGCAGCCGAAGCCGGCGTGCTGCTGATCATCATGTCTGCGGGGCCGGGCTGAGCGCCGTCCCGAAAAATCGACTTCGGCAGCGGGCTGCTAAGGGCCGGAGCGGCCTCGGCGTCCTCCTGCGCGGCGGCCTTGGCCTTTTCCGCGCCTTTGGCGATGCCGCCCTCGGCCGGTTTGAAGGCGGCGACGAAAGCCTCGATCTCCTCGTCGGAGTGATCGCCCTCGTCGAACACCGCCAGCAGCGCGCCCACGGGTTCCGCCTCGCTGCCACCGCCAACCACGATGCGGCGCACGGTGGCGTCGTATTCGGCCTCGACCTCGTTGGTAATCTTGGCGGTCTCAATCAGGCACAGCGTCTGGCCGCGCTTGAAAGGCTCGCCCTCCTTCACCATCCAGTCGGCGATGGTGCCCTCGGTCATCTCGATGCCCCACTTGGGCATGGTGAATGCGCGGATGCGGCTCATGTCAGCGCTCCCCTCACCGGTATTCGAGCGTCTTGCGCACGGCGGCGGCGATCTTCGCCGGGCTCGGCAGGTAGGCGCTCTCGAGCTCGCGGGCGAAAGGCACCGGAGTGTGCGGCGGCGTCACCATCTCGATCGGCGCCTTCAGGCTGGCGAAGGCCTTCTGCGCGATGAGCGAGGAAATGTCCGTCGCCAGCGAGCAGCGCGGCGGCGCCTCGTCCACCACGACGGCGCGGCCCGTCACTTCCACCGAATCGAGGATCGCCTCCTCGTCGAGCGGGGAGGTCGTGCGAAGGTCGATCACGTCGCAGCCGATGCCGTCCTGCGCAAGGTCGTCGGCGGCGGTCTCGGCGTAGCTCACCATCATGCCGCTGGCGACGATCGTCGCATCCTGCCCCGCACGGGCAAGGCGGGCGTGGCCGAAGGGGATGCAGAAGTCCGGATCGTCCGGCACCTCGCCGCTGGTGCCGTAGAGGAACTTGTGCTCGAGGAAGACCACCGGGTCGTCGTCGCGAATGGCCTGGCGCAGCAGGCCACAGGCGTCCTCGGGCGTCGCGGGCATGACCACCTTGATGCCGGGCATGTTGGTGACGAACTGGCTGATCATCTGGCTGTGCTGCGCGGCGGCGTTGTAGCCCGCGCCGCAGGGCATGCGGATCACCGCCGGACAGATCGACTTGCCGCCGAACATGTAGCGGAACTTGGCGATCTGGTTCCACAGCTGGTCCATGCACACGCCGATGAAGTCGGCGAACATGATCTCCGCCACCGGTCGCTTGCCCGCGAGCGCAAGCCCGCCCGCCGCGCCCATAATAGCGCTTTCGCTGATCGGCGTGTCGATCACCCGGTCGGGCCCGAAGGCGTCATAAAGGCCGGTGGAGGTGGACCAGATGCCGCCGATGGCCTCGGGCCCGCCGGCAGTGCCCATGCCGCCCACCACGTCCTCGCCCAGCACGACGACGCGTTCGTCGCGCTGCATCTCCTGGAAGATCGTGTTGCGGATGGCGTCGCGATACATCATCTTTGCCATGTTTCTCGCTCCTGCCGTCAGTAGCTGATGTAGACGTTGTCGAGGACGTTCTCGGGGGCGGGACGCGCCGCCGCGCGCGACGCCTGAACGGCATCCTCGATGGCCTGAAGCGCGTCCGCGTCGATCCGGTCGAGATCGGCGTCCTCCAGCAGGGCCGCGCCGGTCACGCTTTTGCGGAAGATCTTCAGGCAGTCGCGCTCGGCACGCAGCCGGTCCAGTTCGCCGTCCCCGCGATAGCGCTGGGGATCGCCTTCGAAGTGACCGAAGAAGCGCTCGGTGTCGAACTCGACCGCCGCCGGGCCGTTGCCGGGGGTGCGCACATATTCCAGCACTTCGCGGAACGTGTCGTGGACGGCGAAGAAGTCCGTCCCGTCCGCGCGCCAGACCTTCATGCCGAACGCCTCCGCGCGGCTGGCGATGTCCTGCCGGGTGCCCACGGCATAATCGACGCCGGTGTGCTCGGAGTAGTGGTTGTTCTCGAAGACGAAGATCGCGGGCGCCTTCGTCACGACGGCAAGGTTCATCGCCTCGAAGGTGGTGCCCTGGTTGCAGGCGCCGTCGCCCGAGAAGGCGATGGAGACGGCAAGGTTGCCTTTCTCGTCGGGCCCGTCGATCTTGTTCGACAGCGCCGCGCCCACCGCGATCGGCGCACCCGCGCCGACGATGCCGTTCGCGCCCAGCATGCCCTTGTCGATGTCGGCGATGTGCATCGAGCCACCCTTGCCGTTGCAAAGGCCCTCCTGGCTGCCCCAGATCTCCTTCATCATCCCGTCCACGTCGCAGCCCTTGGCAAGGCAGTGGCCGTGGCCGCGGTGGGTGGAGACGATCTTGTCCCGCTCCGTCAGATGCTCGCACACGCCGACGGCAACGGCTTCCTGCCCGCAGTAGAGGTGCGTGAAGCCTGCGATCTCGCCGGTCTGGATCTCCTCGTGAAGCCGTTCCTCGAATTCGCGGATCAGCTTCATCTGGCGATAGGCGCGGGTCAGGGCCTCGCGGTTCAGCTGCATCAGGAGTTCCTCTCATTGTGGAAGCGGCAAACCGCTTCGCTTGTCTTCGTTGTACGCGATGCGCGCGCCGCCGCCATCACAGGCCGAGCACCGATTTCGCGATGATCGTGCTCTGCACTTCGTTGGTGCCGCCGAAGATCGTCCAGGCCCGGCTGTTGAGATAGCGCGCCGAGGCGACCTGCGCGGCCTTGGAATGGATGCCCGGCGGCGCGTTGTCGCCATAGAGCGGGCGCGTCGTCTCCAGCTGGAGACCGGCCGGGCCGTAGAGGTCCACCGCCAGAAGATCGATCTCCTGCCGCAGGTTCGAGGCGAGCAGCTTGGTCAGCGAGGTCTGCGGGCCCGGCTTGCGACCCCGGGCGATCTCGGAGACGATGCGCAGCTCGATCATGTCGAGCGCGTTCACCGAGAGGCGCGCGCCCGCGACGCGGCGGCGCCAGTCCACGTCGTCGCACAGCGCGCCTCCCCGGCCGTCGCTTTCCTCTCTCGCGGCCGCCTCGATCTGGTCGAGGTCGTAGGCGAGCTTGGGCGCGTGGCACGATCCGCCGCGCTCGTTCTCGAGCAGGAACTTGGCGATGGTCCACCCCTCGCCCTCTGCCCCGACGAGGTTCCCGGCCGGCACCTTCACGTCCTCCAGGAACACCTGGTTGACCTCGTGGTCGCCGGCATTGGTGAGGATCGGCCGGACGGAAACGCCGGGGCTGGCAAGGTCGATCAGCAGGAACGAGATGCCGGCCTGCTTCTTCACCTCGGTATTGGTGCGCACCAGCGTGAACATGCGGTTGGCGTGGTGCGCATGGGTGGTCCAGATCTTCGAGCCGGTGACCACGTAATGGTCACCCTGCAGGATCGCACGCGTCTTGAGGCTGGCAAGGTCGGAGCCCGCGCCGGGCTCTGAGAAGCCCTGGCACCAGTAATCCTCGCCGGAAAGGATGCGCGGCAGGACCTGCGCCTTCTGCGCCTCGGTCCCGAAGGTCCAGATCACCGGCGCCAGCAGCTTGAGGCCCAGCACGGTCAGGTTGGGCGCACCGGCGGCCGCACACTCCTTCTCGAAGAGATAGCGGCGCAGCGGCGTCCAGCCGGTGCCGCCATGCTCGGCGGGCCACTGGTAGCCGAGCCAGCCCTTCTCGTTCAGCACCGCGTTCCACGCCTGGCCGATGTCCGGCTCCACGAAGACCGACGGGGTAGCCGCCGCGCCTGCCCGCACCTCGTGCGGAAGGTTCTGGCGCAGGAAATCGCGCACCTCCTCGCGGAAGGCCTGATCCTCGGGGGAAAGTTCGATATCCATTCGCTTCAGCGTTCCAGAATGGTGACGGCGGAGACGCCTGGCGCACCGTAGACGTGGCTGTAGGCTGTCTTCGGCCCACTCGATCCATGAGACGATCCACGGCCCTGGACCTGACGGCCCCCGCCGTCTCCGCGCAGTTGCACGACGTTTTCATAAACCTGGCGCAGGCCCGATGCGCCGATCGGCTCCCCGCAGGCGAGGCATCCGCCATCGGTGTTGACCGGCAGCGCGCCGCCAATTTCGGTGCGCCCCTCGGCGAGCCACTGCTCCTGTTCGCCATCCGCGCAGAAGCCGTTCTCGGCCATGTGCATGATCTCGGCCCCGGCCTCGGTATCCTGAAGCTGCGCCACCTCGATGTCGCCCGGCCCGATTCCTGCAAGGCGGAAGGCATCGGCCGAAGCGATGCGCGAGGCAGTGCCGCGCGGCGCGCTGTCATCCTCCACCACGTCGATCGAGGGCGCGAAGACCTCGAAGCTGTGGGGCGGGCGCGTGCGCATGGTCGCGGCCTTGAGGCGGATCAGCGGCTTGCCCAGTTCGCGCGCCTTCTTCTCGCTGGCAAGGACAAGCGCGACACCGCCCTCGGCGGGCGAGCAGAACATGTATTTGGTATAAGGATCGCTCACCAGCGGCGCTTCGAGGATTTCCTCGAGAGAGACCGGCTGGCGGCGCCAGGCATGGGGCGCGTGGACGGCATTGCGGAATGCCTTTTCGGCCACCCGCCCCAGCGTCTGCTGGGAGATTCCGAACATCTGCATGTAGCGCATGATCTTGGCCGCGAAGAACTGCGTGGTGACCATCTGGCCGACCTCGCCGTACCAGTCGGGCAGGTTGTATTCGCTCGGCAGCGCGTTGAAGGCGCCGCGCGGGTGCTTGTCGAAGCCCACCGCGATGCCAAGGTCGAACTCGCCGGACTTGATCGCCATCTGTCCCGAGAACAGCGCCGAGCCCCCCGCCGCGCACCCGTTCCTCACGTTGATGAACTGGACGCCGGTGAGACCGAGCCGGTCGACCATGGTGTCGGGATTGCCGGCTGCGTCGGACGCTCCGTAGGCGAACTGGACCTGCGGCCACTCAACCCCGGCATCGGCCAGCGCCTGCCGGACCGCGAACACGCCCTGGTCCAGCCCGGAAAGGCCGTCGGTGCGCCCGAAGGGATGGATGCCGATGCCCACGATGCACACGTCGCTCATGCCGGAACTCCTGCAGCTGCGAAGGCGGGGATCAGGACGCTCTCGGGATCGTCAGGATGGAGCGGCGCGGGAGCGAACCGCACCGGCATTCCGATCCTCGCGTCATCCAAGCCGACGCCATGCAGCGGCGCTTCCACGATCACTTCTCCGGGCAGTTCCACATAGGCGACGATCCATGGCCGGAACGCCTCGGGGCCCGCATAAGGCGGGGACTTGGGGCGATAGCGCTGGACGGTATAGGACCACAGCGTCCCCTCCCGCGACAGTGCCACGGGTTCGTAGGCGGCGGACGGCGGGCAGGGAAAGACGATGCGGCCGGTTTCCCGGTCCCTGCCGCCGATCAGCCGAGGCTCGGCCTCGTCGGTGAACAGTCCTTCGGCTATCGCTCGCATCTCGCTCCCATCCGGCATTCCAGCCCATCCGGCTTTCGAGGGTCCGGTCATGGGAACGGTTTAAGCCTGCCCGCGCCCCCTTTGTGACTCACCAAAACGCTAGGGTAGTCATTGCACTAGTTCGTGCGACCTCTCGGGGCGGGAGAGACGAACGATGTCGAAGCAATGGGACTACATCATCGTCGGCGCGGGCTCGGCGGGCTGCGTCATGGCGGAGCGGCTGAGCGCGGACGGCACCTCGCAGGTGCTGGTGCTGGAGGCCGGCGGCGAGAACGACAGCTTCTGGGTGACGCTGCCCAAGGGCGTGGCCAAGCTGGTCAAGCGCCCGGAACACATGTGGGCCTACCACGTCGCCCAGCCGCGCGACCCCGGCGCCAACGATCCGGGCGCGGGCGAGGTGTGGATCAGGGGCAAGGGCCTTGGCGGCTCCTCTTCGATCAACGGCATGATCTGGAGCCGGGGCGAACCTGCCGATTACGACGCCTGGGAGCGCGAGGCGGGCGCCACCGGCTGGAACGGCGCGAGCATGACGCAGGCCTTCCTCGAACTGGAGGACCACAAGGCCGGTCCTTCGGCCATGCGTGGCAGCGGCGGGCTGGTGCGCGTCGATCCCGCCTGTTTCAAGTACCCGCTGGCCGAGCGCATGATCGAGGCGGGCGAAGCGCAAGGGCTGCGCCGGGTGGACGACCTCAACGCCGTCTCCGGGCCGCGCGTGGGGTACTACAGCCACAATATCCGCAACGGCCGGCGCGATTCGTCCGCCCGCACCTATCTCGCCGCGGCGCGCAAGCGGCCCAACGTCACCGTCCTGACCGGCGCCATGGCAGAGCGCATCGTCTTTGATGGCACCCGCGCGGTCGGCATCGACGTCACCGTCGACGGGCGCCCTCTGCGGCTGGACTGCAAGGGCGAGATCGTGGTCAGCGCGGGCGCGATGGAGAGCCCGCTCCTGCTCCAGCGCTCCGGCATTGGCGACCGCGACAGGCTTGCGGCGGCGGGCATCCCCCTCGTCGCGCACTCACCCGACGTCGGCGAGCGGATGATCGAGCATCTCTCGCTCTCGATGCCGTTCCGGCTGGACCGGGGCAAGGGCACCAACCGCAGCTTTTTCGGCATCGGCGCGGCGCTGGCCATGCTGCGCTACCTGCTGCGCGGCGACGGTGTGCTGGCGACGGGCCCGTTCGAGATCGGCGCCTTCGACAACGTCGCGCATCCCGACGGGCGCACCGACGCGCAGTTCTATCTGGGCGGCTACACTTTCAAGGTCGGCGACGACAAGGACCCCGTCCCGCTCGACAAGATCGATCCTCTGCCCGGCGTCACCATCTACGGCCAGCTCCTGCGCCTCACCAGCGAGAGCAGCGTGCGCGCGAGCGGCCCCGACGCGGCCGACGCGCCGCAGATCCTGCACAACTTCCTTTCCACCGAGCACGACCGCCGCTCCGCCGTGGCGCTGGTGCGCGCCATGCGGGCCTATGTGCGGTCGGGGCCGCTCGCGGACATGGTGGGCGAGGAACTGGTGCCCGGCGCTCAGGTGGAGAGCGACGAGGACGTGCTCGCCATGTTCCGCCGCCTGTCCAGCTGCGGGCTCCACGCCATCCGCTCGTGCCGGATGGGCGGCGACCGCGACGCGGTGGTCGATCCCCGGCTGAGAGTGAACGGCGTGCAGGGCCTGCGCGTGGCGGACTGTTCGGTCATGCCCTGGCACGTGACCGGCAACACGAACGCGCCTGCCATGGCCGTGGGCCTCAGGGGCGCGAAGCTGATGCTGGAGGACCGCGCCGCCCGGGCCTGAGCACGTCTGTTACAGGCCCAAAAGCGGGCGCGCGGCGTTTCAGTTCTGCAGCGAAATATAGCCCAGCTGCGCCGCCTTGAAGACGGTCTGGCTGCGGTTCACCGCGTTGAGCTTGGTCGCCGCGTTGTGGATGTGGAAACGCACGGTCGCCCGGCTGCGCGACATGATCATGCTGATCTCGAGGTCGGTCTTGCCGATGGCGGCCCAGCGCAGGCACTCCACTTCCCGCTTCGAGAGGCGCGATTCCGGCGGCAGCGCCTGGGTGGAGCCCATCACCTGCACGTAGGTTGCAATGAACGTACGGGCATAGAGCCCAAGCGCGTCCGACAGGCGGGCGAACTCCTCGGTGAGGTCGGTCTTGTCGCGGTCGAGCGGGTTGAAGCTGACCGCGCCGATCTGGCCGAAGGGCAGGTGCACCGGCACGCCGATGGCGGCGCGGGTCATGGCGCGGGTTTCGAAGTTGCCGATGTCGATCGAGGCGAGATAGGCGTTGGGCTCGCGCGTGCGGAACCCTTCTGCATTGGCCCAGAACGGCAGGCTCTCGAACCGGCAGGCGGTGGTCAGCGGCGAATCGAGCGCGATGCGCGAATTGCGCCACCACACCCGGTCGTCGTCGCCCCAGCCGAAGACTTCCGTCGCCAGCATGTTGCCATCGGCGTCCACGGGCGTGCGCTTGTCGGCGATGTCGTGGGCAGGCGCGGCACGCATGCCGTGTTCCATCGCAATGCGGTGGAGCGCCTCGGCGGCCGGGCGGATGCCTTCGGGCGACGTCACCCGGACGGCGTCGATCTTTTCCTGGGACAGCAGTTGCATGGGATCCTCTCCTCGTCCTCTTAGCCCGGCGGAACTGGCGGCACAATCGCTTGAAGCGCCCAAAACCTGCGTTTTCATGACTAGCCTTTTGCCCAGCGGAAACGCTCCGGCCGCCGGTGGTAGGAAGGCGGGAAGTCCCGGAAGGGCCTGGCGGGAGTGGAACGTGAATTTCGACCTCAGCGAAGACGAGGAAATGCTGAAAGCCCTGACCGAGCGGTTCGTCAGCGACCATTACGACCACGACAGCCGCCGCGCCTTCCTGGCAGAGCCGGGCGGGTTCTCGAGCACCAACTGGCAGCTCCTGGGCGAACTGGGCCTGATCGCCGCGCCTTTCGCCGAGGAGCAGGGCGGCCTCGGCCTCGACGCCACCGGCATCGCCACCGTCTTCGAGGCGCTGGGCCGCGGCCTCGTGGTGGAACCGCTGGCGGAAGCGGTGATGATGGCCGGCCGCCTCTTCGCGGCGACCGCGCCCGAGCCGCTGCAGGCACGATGGCTGGATGCCCTTCTTACCGGCGAAAAGCGCCTCGCCCTCGCCCATGCCGAAGCGCAGGCACGCGGCGGACCGGTGTGGGTGGAGGCCCGTGCCGTTCAGGACGGCGATGGCTGGCGCCTGTCGGGCACCAAGCCCTATTGCGCCTCGGGCAGCGGAGCGGACGGCTACGTCGTCTCGGCGCGCCTGTCCGGCGCGCCGCAGGACGAGGCGGGCGTCGGCCTGTTCCTTGTGCCCGCAGGCGCGCGGGGCCTTTTCACCACCGACTGGACCATGGCCGATGGCAGCGTCGCCACGTCGCTGGAACTTGACCGCGTGCCCGTGCCAGCGGACCACAGGCTGACCGACGATGGCATAGCCGCGATCTCGGAAGTCTCCCACCTCGCCGCCCTCGCCCGCAGCGCCGAGGCGCTCGGCATTATGGAGCGGCTCTTCGCCGACACGATCGACTACCTGCGCACCCGCGACCAGTTCGGCGCCGCGATCGGCTCGTTCCAGGCCGTGCAGCATCGCATGGTCGCACAATACGCCGTGATCGAGCAGAGCCGCGCGCTGCTGAACCTCGCGCTGGTATCATGGGGAAGCGAGGACTTCGCGAAGGCCGTGCTCGGCGCCCGCGCGTTCATCGCCGGTGCCTCGGTGGAGCTTGGGCACGAGATGATCCAGTTCCACGGCGGCATGGGCGTGACCGATGAACTGGCCATCGGCGGCGGGCACAAGCGCCTGCTCGTCCTTTCCCGCTGGCCCGAGGGGCCGCAGGCCGCGCTCGACCGCTATGCGGGGCTGCTGAACTGAGTTTGCACATCCACCACCTGACGAAAGGGGCGGCCGCGCCTGCGCAGCCGCCCCTCTTTTTCGTCACGGCCATGGAACGGTGCCGGTAATCTTCGAGAAGACGCGCGGCGCCTACTCCGGCCCTGTCGAGGGAACACGCGCCTTCAGCCACCCGATCCCGCGCCGCAGGAGATCGTGAAACACCGGCAGGTCCCATGCGCAGCGGTCCACCGTGGGCCACCAGTCGAGCATGGGCTGGAGGTCGTAATGGCCCCGGCAATGCCCCAGCGTGTTGTAGAGCACGGCGCCCCGCCCATGATCCTTGAGGTACATGACCGGGTGCGTGCCGGGCGCGTCGGCCGCCTCGACGAAGCCGGTGCCGGGCCCGGTGCACTCCGTCTCGAGCAGGACGTGCAGATCGCCGTGGGTTTCGAGGTGATAGAGCTCGTCGGTGGTCTCGAACGGCTCGATGCCCCGCACCAGCGGGTGCGAGGGGTCGGCCACCGTCACCGTGTAGGGCGCGATCGGGGGGTGCGAGATGAACTGCGAGCCCAGCATGTCCATGAACAGCGGCGCCCAGCGCGGCGCGTCCCACAGCCCGGCGTCGGGCCCTTCCGACAGGAGCCGCAGGACCGAATTGGTGCCGTGCAGCGCATACCAGCGCCCCCCTGCCGCCAGCCAGTCGCGCAGCACCTCCTGCGCCGCCAGCGAAGGGGTGACGTCGCAGGTATAGGTGACGAGGATGTCGGCCTGCCGCAGCGCGTCGAGGTTCTCGTAGTCCTCGAACACGCGGGTGCGCACGGCGGGATCCTCGGCCAGCAGCTTGAGCAGCTCCAGCCGCGCGAAATCCATGTCGTGCCACACCCCGCCGCAGACGAGGACGCAGTCGATGCGCGGGGGATGCCCGCCTTCGCTCTCGCTCATGCCTGGGCGGCCCCGCCCCGCTCGCCGTCGATGTACTTCATCAGCGTGTCCTGGAACTGGCGGATGCGGATTTCCTGGTAGTTGCCGAGATTGACCTTGCCCGTCTTCGAGGCGTGGAGCCCCTGCTGGACGAAGGGCAGGTTGTCCATGTCCTGCTCGAACACGTCGCCGAGAATGCCCAGTTCGGGCGCCTCGGTCCACTTCTGGTCCAGCCGCAGCATCCGAAGCGGAGCGCCGCGCGGAATCGGCTGCCCCTTGGGAATGCGGGCCAGCACGCGCACTTCCATGATGCAGGTGTCCGGCGTCTTCCCCGGCAGCCAGTTGTAGACGATGTTCGGCATGAACCCGCCCCAGGGCGCGAAGTTCGGGAACACGTTGTAGACGAGCGCGTCGAGCAGTTCGGCATCGGTCGCGTCGGAATGGTCGTAGCCAGTGCTTTCGGTATAGGCCTGGCGCATGGCCGCCCCGAGCGCGGCGCGTGCGGTGACGCCCTCGGGCACCTGGATCGCCATGGGGTTGGCCGAAGCCTCACCCTCGTAGTTGTCGCCAGAGCGGCCGTTGTACTTGATGAACTCGTCGACGATCCATTGCTCGCCCTGCCCGGCCTGGCCGTTGGCGACGATGTGCGGGCTCATCACGCCGAACGGCACGAGATTCACGTTCACGTTGTCGCCCCAGGTCCAGTAGGCGGCGTTGGAGTCGCCGGTGAACGGCAGCAGCTGGGGATGGGTGACGATGGTGTGCCAGGCCTCCATGAAGGCCTCCATCACCACTTTCCAGTTCGCGGGCACTTCCTTGGCGACGCGCATGACGCTAGCGCATTCCTCGTGGCGCCAGCGCTTGAAGTGCTCGGGCAGCGGGGCGAGGAACTCCTCCAGGCTCGGCCCGCCCTTCTCCTCGCGCAGGAAGACATAGCCCGCCCAGCGGCCGACCTCGGCCTCGGGAAGGTCGAGGCCCTCCTTCTGCAGGTGCGGGAAATCCCACTGGCAGGGCATCGAGTGGAAACTGCCGTCCTTGTTCCAGGCGAAGCCGTGGAAGGGGCACACGAACTTGTCGGCAACGCCTTCCTCCGTCCGCAGCTTGCGGCCGCGATGGAGGCATACGTTGTGCATCGCGCGGATCGAGCCGTCGTCCTGCCGGCTGACGAGGAACGAGCGCCCGGCGTTCTCGTAGACGATGTAGTCGCCCGGCTCCGGCAGGTCTTCCTCGCGGGCGACGAACTGCCACACGTGAGGCCACATGCGCTCGCGCTCGAGCCTGGCGAATTCCTCGCTGATGTAGCGTTCAGCGGGGATCGGGTCGGAGCCGCGATAGGTATAGCTCTCCTGCGTCAGGATCGCGGGGGCTTCGCGCGAATCCTGCGCCATGAGCTCGGCCCAGCTGATGCCTTCGCTGCGGTCCTCGCCCAGTTTCATGGCCAGTTCGGGGTCACGGTCAGCCATCGGTGTTCACTCTCCCAAGCACAGTTACCCTGTTTGGGACCATGTCTGGACGTTCCGGCACTCCAAGTCACCTTGCTCAAGTCATAGGTTGCCGCGGCGCGCGGATCGGTCATGTTCGCCGCAAAGCAGATGGGAGAATGCGGTGAAGCGGCTTGAAGGCAAGGTGGCGCTCGTCACCGGGGGCACCTCGGGTATCGGTGCCGGCACGGTCGAGCGCCTTTGCGCGGAAGGTGCGCAGGTGATCTTTACCGGCTCCAACCGCGCTGCCGCCGAGACGGTCTGCGCCGCCACCGGAGCCGAGTTCATCCCCCACGACGTGACCGACGCGGGTGCATGGGACGCCCTGATGTCCGGCATCCTCGCACGCCGTGGCCGCCTCGACCTCGCCTTCGCGAACGCCGGCACCGAAAGCGGCGACGCCAGCATCGAGGACATCACGATCGAGGGCTGGGACAAGGTGATCGGCGTCAACCTCACCGGCGCGATGCTCACCGTGCAGCACGCGATGCGCGCCATGGCCCGCAATCCCGAAGGGGCGACAGGCTCCATCGTGGTCAATTCCTCGATGAACGCGCACCGGGCGATGGGCAACTTCGTGGCGTACTCGGTCTCGAAGGCGGCAGTCGTCGCGCTGGTGAAGTCGGCGGCGGTCCACGCGGGCAACCGGAAGTACCGCATCCGCGTCAACGCCGTGCTGCCGGGCGTGGTGGAAACGGCGATGATCTCGGGCCTGATCGAGAAGTCCGCCGATCCAGCCGCCACGCGCGCCGCCTACGAGGGCCTTTCTCCCATGGGTCGCATGGCCTCGGTGGAGGAAGTGGCCGGCATGGTGGCATGGCTGGCGAGCGACGAGGCGCGGTTCTGCTCGGGAAGCGAATTCACGATGGACGGCGCGTCCACTGCAGGGATGAACGGCGTATGATCGAGGATTTCGGCTCCCAGCGCCTCAAGGGCCGCGTCGCGCTCGTCTCGGGCGGGCTTCGCGGCATCGGTCTCGCCTGCGTGGAACGGTTCCTGGCCGAGGGCGCCGAGGTGGTGCTGACCGACCTGTCCTCGCCCGAAGATGCGGCCGATGTCCTGGCCCGCCTGGGGCAGGCGGCCAGCTACGTGCAGGCCGATGTCACGAGCGAGGAGGACTGGAGCAAGGTGCTCGCCGCCGTGACCGAGCGGCATGGGCGGCTGCACGTTCTCGTCAACAACGCGGGCATCGATCTCACCGGCCCGGTCGCCACCACCTCGCTGGAAGGCTGGCGGCGGATCATGGCGATCAACGTCGACGGCGTGTTCCTTGGCACGCGCACTTTCGTCCCGCTGCTGGCGCAGAGCGGAGGCGAGGTGAAAGGCGGCGCCTCGATCGTCAACGTCTCGTCGATCATGGGCCTTGTCGGCATGAGCGAGGTGTCGGGCTACAACGCCAGCAAGGGCGCGGTGCGCCTGTTCACCAAGTCCATCGCGCTGGAGTTCGCCGAAAAGAAGATGCCCATCCGCGCCAACTCGCTGCACCCCGGCTTCGTGGTGACGCCGCTGCTGCAGGAAGGCTTTCAGCGCTGGGTGGACAAGGGCGTTGCCGCAAAGGCGCAGGACCTTGTCGACCTCATGTCGAGCAGGACGCCGATCGGGCGCCTCGCCGAGCCGTCCGAGCTGGCGGGCGCGGTGTTCTTCCTCGCCTCCTCGGACAGTTCCTATGTGACCGGCGCGGAGCTGGTGGTCGACGGCGGGTGGACCGCGCAGTGACCGCGAGCCCGATCACGCCTCTTGAAAACGGAGAGTTCCCACGATGACCATCGCCCTTCCCGACGTCGTCGCCGTCGTCACCGGTGCAGCCGGCGGCATCGGCCGTGAAATCGTCAAGGCCATGAAGGCCGCGGGCGCCATCGTGGTCGCTACCGACCTGCGCGAGGATGCCGAAGTGGAAGGCGCGGACCATTACCTGCGCCACGACGTCACCAACGAGGCCGACTGGCGGGCGGTGGAAAGCCTCGTGCGCGAGAAGTACGGCCGGCTCGACGCGCTGGTGAACAACGCCGGCTTCTCCATCGTCACCCGCTTCGAGGACACCACGTTGACCGAGTTCCACAAGGTGAACGCGGTGAACGTCGATTCCGCGATCATCGGCACGCAGGTGCTGCTCGACCTTCTGAAGGAGGGCGGCAAGGCGCGCCCCTCCGGCGCATCGGTCATCAACTTCTCCAGCGTGGGCGGGCTCAGGGGCGCGGCGTTCAATTCGGCTTACTGCGTCAGCAAGGCGGCGATCATGATGCTGAGCAAGTGCCTTGGCGCCGAGTTCGCGGCGCTCAAGTACAACATTCGCGTCAACTCGGTGCACCCCGGCGGGATCGAGACGCCGATGCTCGGCTCGATCATGGACCGCTACGTGGCGCTGGGCGCTTCCCCCTCGCGCGAGGCTTCGGTGGCGGCGATGAACGTCACGCACCCCATTGGCCGCCTCGGCAGGCCGGAGGAAATGGCGGGCGGCGTCGTCTTCCTCGCCAGCAGCGCATCCAGCTTCATGACCTGCGACGAACTGGTGATGGACGGAGGGTTCACGCAGGTCTGAGTTCAACCGGGCCCGCACGAAGATGCCGGCCTGTCGGGAGAGAGAAGATGGCAAATGACGCTTACGATCTCGTCGTGCTCGGCTCGGGCGCGGCGGGGCTGACGGCCGCGCTCACGGCGGCCGAGCATGGAGCGAAAGTCCTCGTCATCGAAAAGGGCGAGAAGCTTGGCGGCACCTCGGCCTGGTCGGGCGGCCAGATCTGGATCCCGTGCAACCCGCATCAGAAGGAATACGGCAAGGAGGACAGCCGCGAAAAGGCGCTGACCTATCTGGCATCGATGTCCAACGGGCTGATCGAGCCGGACATGGCCGAAGCCTATATTGATGGCGGCATCGAGATGGTCTCCTTCCTCGAGGAGCGCACGCCCGTCCAGTTCATGGTCGTGCCGCACTTCCCCGACTACCATCCCGAGCAGCCCGGCGCGGCCAGCCGCGGCGGCCGCACTCTCGAATGCGCGGTCTACCCTTATGGTGAACTGGGCGAGTGGGGCGAGAGGGTGGAAGTGTCGCCCTATTACTGGCCGCACGTCCACTTCACCGTCGGCGAGACCTCGCTCGCGCAGGCGGTGCCCGATCCGCTGCCTCCCGAGGAAGCCCGGCGCCGCGCCGAGAACGACGAGCGCGGCCTTGGCCATGCCCTCGTCGGCCGGCTCCTGCGCGGCTGCCTCGACAGGGGAGTGGAGTTCCTGCTGGGCACCGGCGGCAGGGACCTGGTGATCGAGGACGGCGCGGTCACCGGCGTCACGCTCGACGACGGGCGCTCGGTGGGCGCGGGCAACGTGGTGCTGGCGACCGGCGGCTTCGAGCACAACGAGGCGTTCAAGGCCGCTTTCCTGCGCGGCCCCCTCACCTCGCCGGTCTCGATCAGGACCAATACGGGCGATGGCCTGCGCATGGCGATGAAGGCCGGTGCGATGCTCTCCTCGATGCGCGAGGCGTGGTGGATGCCGGTCGTCGAGGCGCCGCTCAACCCGATGGGCCGCATGCTTTTCACCGGGGAGCGCACCCTGCCCGGCACGATCATGGTCAACCGCACGGGCAGGCGCTTCACCAACGAGGCCGCCAACTACAACGCCTTCGGCGCCGCGTTCCACGTGCAGGACCTCAATTCCTGCTCCTGGGCGAACCTGCCGGCATGGTGCCTGTTCAACCAGGCCTTCTACGACAAGTGGGGCTTCCTCGACACGCAGCTCATCGGGGTGGGCGATGGCGAGCACCGCAAGGAGCCCGCGGAATGGATCGCGCGGGGGAACACGCTCGATGAGCTTGGCGGCAAACTCGGCATCCCGGAAGGCGCGCTCGAGGAGACGGTGAGCCGCTGGAACGCGATGGTCGAGAACGGCAGGGACGAGGACTTCGGCCGGGGCGAGAGCTACTACGACCTCTACTGGGGCGATCCCGCGCACAAGGGGAAGAAGGAGGCCACGCTCGGCAAGCTGGAGGGCGGCCCCTGGTACGCCGCCGAGGTCAAGTCCGGCGCGCTCGGCACCAAGGGCGGCCCCAAGACCGATACGCTCGGCCGCGTCCTCGACGTGGACGGAGCGCCGATCGGCGGGCTCTATGCGGCAGGCAACGCGATGGGCTCGATGATGGGGATGACCTATGGCGGCGGCGGCGGCACGCTGGGCCCCGGGATGGTGTTCGGCTACCTTGCCGGGCGTCACGCGGCGCAGCGCAATGCGGGTGCGCACAACGTGGCGGAGGCTGCGGCGTGAGCGCGCCCCGGCCTCTTCCCGGCGTGATCGGCGTCCACCACATCGGCGTTTCGGTGCCCGATCTCGCCAAGGCGCGCGAGTTCTACATCGACATCCTGGGCGCGGTGGAGGAAGTCGCGCCGATGGAATGGGCCGACAACCCCTTCATCGACGCGATCGTCGGGCTGGAAGGCAGCGCCGCGCGGCAGTTCTTCTGCCGCCTCGGCAATGTCCAGATCGAGGCGTTCCAGTACGATGCCCCCGCGCAGCCCCCGCAGGACCCGCGCCGGGGCGTCAACCGCTATGGCTACACGCATATCGCGCTGCAGGTGGAGGACGTCGCCGCCGTGCACGAGCGCATCGTCGCGGCGGGACTGCCGGTGCATGCCCCGCCCGCGCTGGAGGCCATCACCGTCGATGCCGAGGGGGTAAAGCACGGCTACACCGGAACCTACTGCCGCGACTTCTTCGGCAACGTGTTCGAGATCCTGGAAATCCGGAAGACGCCGCAGATCCTGCCGATCTGATCGCGGCGCGCGACGCGCGGCATCGGCGAGGCGAGCCGCGCACCGGGCGGATGACGGGCCGGCCGAACCAGCGTCGGTTGTGGCCATCGCATGCGGTGCTACCATGGGCTGCATGATGATGACCTTACGGACGGAGTAAGCCATTTCATGATCAGCACTCGCCGCCTCGCACATGCCACGGCCCGATCGGCATGGCTCGCGCTGATCGCACCCGCCGCAGTCCTGGCGCAGGACATCGGCCCTGCCCTCGATCCCGGCGTGATGGTCGGATGGGCGGGGGGAGAAGCCGCGCGCTACGACAATGAACGGCGGTCCGGCGCGGCTGCCGATGCCGCGCGGCGCACGCTGGATGCCCGGGCGCTGGCACCGCATCTGCTATCCGCTACGCCCGTTGGAGCGAAAAGCCTCGCTTCCCTGACCTATCGTCCATCGGCTGCGGTACGCCGGCAGAACTTCGCACATTTCGTGCGCGCATCGCGCGAAGTGGATCCCACCGGTGCCGCCAGCCTCGAGCGCTTCCTCGGCACGAACGATGTCATGGGCCTCGCCGACCAGTGGATGAAGCCTTACGGCATGGCCACGAACAATGTCGCCGACGCCGTCAGCGTCTATCTCACTTCGGCATGGCTCGCCACGAGGGGCTCCGCCGAGGACCCGGAACCGGCACTGATGCGCGGCGTGCGCGACCAGATCGCCGCGGCTGTCGGAGCAACACCCGCGATTGCCGAGGCGAGCGATGCACAGAAGCAGGAACTGGCCGAGGCGATGATCGTGCAGGCCATTCTGGTCTCGCAGTATGTCGAGGCCGCGCAGGGCGATCCGGCGCTGATGCGGCAGGTGCAGGACGCTGCGGCGACCGGTGCGAAGGCCAGCTTCGACATCGACCTGCGCACGCTGGATCTTTCACCAAGAGGCCTGCGCGCGCAGTAGCCGCAGCCTTTCCGGGGGCGCGGGGCCATGCAGCCGCCGCGCCCTGCGGGATCACATCGCGGTAACGCCCCCGTCCACCACGAACTCGCAGCCGGTGATGTAGTTCGCCTCGTCGCTCGCCAGGAACAGGTTCATGTTGGCGATGTCGAGCGGCGCGCCCATGCGCTGCATCGGGATGCCGCCCACGATCTGCTTGAACCCTTCCGGATTGTCCGAGCGTGCGACGTCCTGCATCGCGGTCTCGATCATGCCGGGGTGGACCGAGTTGCAGCGGATCTGGTCGGCCGCGCATTCCAGCGCCACCACTTTCGAGAACTGGCGCACGCCGGCCTTGGCCGCGCCATAGGCTCCGCACATCGTCACGCCGACCAGCCCTGCGATGGACGAGAGGTTCACGATCGAGCCTCCCTCGCCCACCTTGCGCATCAGCGCGACGGCACGCTGGGTTCCGTAGAACACGCTGTCGAGGTTGACCCTGTTCTGCCGCTCCCAGTCGGCTGCGGTCAACTGCTCCAGCGGCTTGAGGATGGCGATGCCCGCGTTGTTCACCAGCACGTCGAGCCGGCCGTGCCCCTGCTCGATCGCGGCGAAAAGCGCGTCCCACGATGTCTCGCTCGTCACGTCCTGCGCATGGGCCTCGGCCTGCCCGCCGCTCTCGCGGATCGTCGCGGCGACGCTTTCGGCTCCGGCAAGGTCGAGGTCCGTCACATAGACGAAGGCGCCTTCCTCGGCGAAGCGCCTTGCCGTTGCAGCGCCGAGCCCGCGCGCGTTGCCGGCGCCCGTCACCAGCGCGATCCTGCCTTCGAGACGGCCCATTCCTTATACTCCTTCGTCGAAGAAAAGCGGATGCGCGGGAGCACCCGAAGGTCCCCCGCGCACCCCTGCAAGGGCCGGACGAACCGGCCGGGGGTTCAGTACTTGACGCCCAGCGTCACGCCGTAGGTGCGCGGCTCGCGCCCGGTGCCGAAGCCGAAGAGGCCGCCCACGGTGAAGCCATGCGTGGTGCCCCTGTCGTCCAGCAGGTTGCGTCCGAACACGGTCACGTGCGCCTCGGTGCCGGCAAGATCGAAGCGGGTGGTGAGGCTGGCGTCGAGCAGGTTCTGCTCGTCCGTGCGCACGCGCGGATCGTTGCCGGTGACGATGGCCGGGCCATCGGTGGTATCGCCCGAGAGGCCCGCGATGGAGATCTGCTGGTCGTAGCGCCCGATGTAGCGGTAGCCCAGGTTGCCCACGACTTCGCCGAAACTGGTCGGCACCGAATAGGTCGCGTTCAGCGAGGCGGTCATGTCCGGGTTGTAGATGAGGTCGTTGCCCGAGAAATCGAACGGGATCACCGCGCCCGTCACCGGCGAGATACCGCCCACGACGAAGCCCTTGAACTTGGAGTCGAGCAGGCCGAGCGCGCCGCTGATCGTCAGGCCGGTCGCCGGGCGCAGGGTGAAGTCGGCCTCGATGCCCTTGATCGTCGCCGAACCGACGTTGGTGGTCACCGTCTCGTTCTGCGTGGCGCAGACGGCGCAGAACAGGTTCGTGTTCTGCTGGAGATCGTTGTACTTCGAGACGAAGCCCGCAAGGTTCACCTGCAGCATGCCGCCCATCATGTCGAACTTGCCGCCGATCTCGTAGCTGTCGACCGTTTCGGGGCCATAGGCCTGACTGGCGCTTGCGGGCGATCCGGCGCGCGGAGAGAAGCCTCCCGAGCGATAGCCGCGCGACCACGAGGCATAGACCATGACATCGTCGTTGGGGCGGTAGTCGACGCCGATCTTGGGCGTGAACTTCTTGAAGGTGTCCGACCCCTCGCCGATCTGCACGCCGCCGAAGGCGTTGCTGAGCGACTTCTTGTCGCGCGTGAAGCGTCCGCCGAACGACAGGCGGAACTTGTCGGCGAAAGCCCAGTTGAAGTCGCCGAAGATCGCGACCGAGCGGGTCTTGCCTTCCACGTGCTGGGGATTGTCGTCATACTCGCGCGGATCGACACCGGGGCTGAACGCCGTGACGCGGGTCCACTGGTCCAGGTCGTAGTTCGAGCTGAAGTAATATGCGCCCACCACGTAGTCGAAGCTGGGCCCGAAGTCCCCGGCCGCCCGCAGTTCCTGGCTGAACTGCTCGTAGTTCTGCTGCCGGTAGACATAGTAGAGGTCGGTCTCGCTGGCGTCGAAGTCCTGCGTCTGCCATTCGTCCGATTTGCGGTATCCGGTGACGGAGGTCAGCTTCACCTTGCCCACGTCCAGGTTCATCTCGAGCGTGGCGGACGGCGCGCTGTAGTTGCCCGCGTTGGGCTCGCCGAAGACGGTGTAGATGTCGTCGGTGGTGTTGCGGTTGCACTGCTCGGCAGGGGCGAGCGCGCAGAAGGCGTCGCCCGAATTGGTGAGGACGCCCAGCACGGGATCGAAGTCCTGCACCTGCTTCTCGACCGTCAGCAGCGCCTCGAAAGTGTCGCTCGGCGTCACCAGCAGGCTGGCGCCGAAGTTCTCGTTGTTGGCGCCGCCGCGCCGGCGTCCGTCCTGCGCCTGGCGATACCAGCCGTCGGTTTCGTTGTGGAAGTAGAAGCCCTTGAGCGCGATCATGTCGCCCAGCGGCACGTTGACGACCGCGCGCGTGGCCAGCGTGTCGAACCGGCCGTACGAGACTTCCGCCTTCACGCCCCATTCGCCGGTCGGACGGGTGCGGCGGATGTTGACGACGCCGCCGATGGTGTTGCGGCCGAACAAGGTGCCCTGCGGCCCGCGCAGCACCTCGATCTGCTCGATGTCGAAGAAGTCGAAGTACTGGCCGGTACTGGTGCCGATGAACACGCCGTCGACGACGACGCCCACGGTCGGCTCGGCGGATTTCTCGACGTCGGCATACGTCAGGCCGCGAATGGACAGGTTCGCCGCCGCCGCGCCCGAGGACTGGTTGGTGATGATGAGGTTGGGCGCGGTGCCCATGAGGTCGCCGATGTTCAGCGCGTTCTTGTCCTCGATCATCGCGGCGTTCACCGCCGTGATGGCGACGGGCGTCTCCTGCAGCGTCTCGGAACGACGACGGGCGGAAACGATGATCTCGTTGGGATCGATGGAGGCGGACGTGGCGGAAGCGGTTTCCGCCCGCGCGGGCACGGGAGCGGGAGCGCTCGCGGCGTCCTGCGCCATCGCGGGAGCGGCGATCCAGGTGAGCGATGTCGTCGAGAGCGCGAGTTTGACGAGCGTGTGCGGCCACGCTCCGCGAACAAATGCGGATGCCATCAGTCAGTCCTCCCATGCGACCTTTACTTTGCAGGTCGTCATTTCGCGGACCACTATGCATCGGTTTCCGAAAGCGCCTACCTGTCGATTTGCACAGGTGCCCCCTCGTTACTGAAGTTGAACCTTTCCGGGACAATATGGAGACTGATCCAATGCCACAAAATCGCCGATTCCTGCTGGTGCGCAGGCCGCACGGTTCGCCACGGGCGGAGGACTTCGCGCTGGAGACGCAGGCGATCCCGCCGGTGCCGCCGGGCGGCATCCTGGTGCGCAACCACTACGCCTCGCTCGACCCGGCGCAGCGCGGATGGATGGACGACGCCGAAAGCTACATGCCGCCCATCCCGCTCGGCGATCCCGTGCGCGCCACGACCGTCGGCGTGGTGGAAGCCTCCGACAATCCGGACTTCACCGTGGGCCAGTGGGTCATGGGGCTGAACGCGCTGGAGGATTACTCCATCGCCCATCCGGGCGGCTTCACCATGCCGATCGACGTGGACGCGGTGCCTTCGCCCTCCAGCTATCTCTCCGCGCTCGGAGCGGTGGGGCTCACCGCCTACTTCGGGCTGACCGAAGTGGCGAAGCCGCAGCCCGGCGAGACGCTGCTGATCTCGGGCGCGGCAGGTGCGGTGGGCTCGGCCGTGGGGCAGATCGGCCGGATCATGGGCTGCCGCGTGGTGGGCATCGCGGGTGGGCCGGACAAGTGCCGCCGCCTGATCGACGACTACGGGTTCGATGCCGCCATCGACTAAAAGGACAAGGACCACGACGCGCTCGTCGCGGCCATCGCCGAAGCCGCGCCGGGCGGCGTGAACATGGTGTTCGAGAACGTGGGCGGAGCGGTGATGGAGGCGGAAGTCTTCACCCTTGCCCATCACGCGCGCATCGTCCTGTGCGGGCTCATCTCGGAATACAACAGCCCCGAGAAGCTGGGCCTGCGCAACCTGTGGCAGATCCTCGCTCGCCGCGCCACGATCCACGGGTTCCTCATCGCCGACTATGCGCCGCGCTTCGCCGAAGGAGCGGCGCAGATGGCGCAGTGGCTCGCCGAGGGACGGCTGCGCGCCGACGAGGATGTGCAGGAGGGGCTGGAGAACGCCTATCCGGCCTTCATGCGCCTGTTCTCGGGCGCGAACACCGGCAAGCTGGTGCTCAAGATCGCATGACCGCTTGCCGAGGCCCTGACTTTGCGGGGTTGAGCGCAGGAGCGCTGTGAAAAAGGCGGCGGGCGCTCAGGAAAACGGGGCCCGCCGCATTTTTCCCCTGGAGGGAGGGTGAGCAAGGCTCAGAACTGGGTGCGCTTGGTATATCCGTTGTCGACCACGATGTTCGCGCCGGTCATCGCCTTGCAGGTGGGCGAGACGACGAAGGCGATGGCTTTCGCCAGTTCCTCGCCGGTGGTGAAGCGGCCAGACGGCATGTTGGCCAGCGTCGCCTCGTAGAACTCGGGCGCGGCTTCCTTGATCTTGGGCCAGGGGCCGTCCTCGGTCATCACCGGGCCGGGAGTGATGCAGTTCACGCGGATTCCTTCCGGGGCAAGCGCCTGCGCCAGCGAGGATGCGTAGTTCATCACCGCCGCCTTCAGCGCATTATAGGGCTGCACGCCCATGAATTCCTCCACTGCGCCGGCGGAACTGAAGCACACGATCGAGCCGTTGCCCGATTTCGCGAGATAGGGCCGCGCGGCGGCGACACCCCGGCGCATGGGCAGGATGTCCGCCTGCATGACCGCATCCCACGCAGCGTCGGTATCCTCGCCGAGGTTGATCGAGGTGAAGCTGATGAAGATGTCGCAGCCGCCGAGCGCCTCGGCCGCCTTGTCGACGAAAGCCGGGACCGCATCGACCTGCGTTACGTCGAGCGCCTCGCCATAGGACTTCACGCCCGAGGCGGCGACTTCGGACAGCACCTTGTCGACCTTTTCCTGCGAGCGGCCGCAGATGGCGACGTCGCAGCCCTCCTGCGCCAGCACATGCGCCACCGCCCGGCCGATGCCGCCGTTCGCGCCTACGAGAATGGCCCGAAGGCCTTTCAGTCCAAGATCCATGCTTTGCGCTCCTCTTCCACGCGCGTGTCTTCTTGATGAAGGGTGTCCACGCTCGGGCGGGCCGTGGCCACTATTAGTTTGATCAGGAATGGCAGCGCTCCCGCCGTGCTAGCCCCGAACGATGCCGCGACAGGCGAGAGGAGAAGGTGCGATGGGACGTCTTGAGGGAAAACGCGCGGTGATCCTTGGCGCCAGCAGTCCCGACAACATGGGCCAGACCATCGCCCGCCGCCTCATGGCCGAGGGCGCGAGGGTACTGGTCTCGGGCCGCAAGGAGAGCGTGCTCGCCGACTTTGCTGCGCAGCATGACTGCGAATGGGCGCCGTGCGACCTTACCGACAAGGGCAGCGTCGACCGCTTCGCCCATGTTGCGGCGGACAGGCTGGGCGGCATCGACATCGCCGTCAACGCCACCGGCTGGGGGCTGCTCAAGCCCTTCCTCGATACCACCCACGAGGAACTCATGGCAATGACCGTGCTGCAGTACGTGGGGCCTTTCCACTTCTACCAGGCGATGGTGGCGAAGATGGCGCGCAGCCTTGGCGGGCAAGGCGGATCGATCATCCAGATCAGTTCCGCCACCGCCACGATCATGCTGAACGACCACGCCGCCTACATGGGCACCAAGGCCGGCGCGGACCATGTGATCCGCTGCGTTGCGCATGAGTTCGGGCAGGAAGGCATCCGCGCCAACTCGATCTCGCCCGGCCTCACCGACACGCCGATGACGTCGGACGCGAAGCAGGTGCCCGGGCTATTCGACGCCTTCCTGGCGGGCTATCCGCTGGGCCGGATCGGCACCAGCGACGACATCGCTGCCGCGGTGGCATGGCTGGCAAGCGACGAGTGCTTCATGACGGGCGAGAACCTGCAGGTGAACGGCGGGCTGACCTTGCGGCGCAATCCCATGAAATCGGAGATCGACGCCGCTGTCGCGGCTGCTATGAAGGCATCCTGAGTTCATCTTCCTGGGGAGGAAGGGCTGGCGGCGGCGCCCGAGCAGGCGCCGTCGCCGATTCCGCGCCTTTATGGCCTTGACTGAAATAACCATTTAGGTTATACGCCGCAGCATCGATTTTGATCTCAGGGTCACGATCGAACAAGCGGCGGGCCGGGAGCGTGTAGCTGACGCTTCTTCTCTCCCGGCGCGGTCGGCGTTTCGGTCGTGGACACCGGAACAGCCACAAAGGGATGCGTGGACGAAGATGAGGGTATGCCCTCAGGGAAGACGGCATGGGATGCGAGCCCTGCCCGTCACCCCCACGCACCGCACGGGCTCGGCCATCGGGAGTTCTTCATCGCCTCTCCCGGGGCCCTCGGCGAACAAAAGGCCTGAAACCGGCAGTCCTTGCGTGATGCCCGCAAGGAACCCCAGCGCCGACCGCTTCGCCGTCCGCTGAACTTCTCCCCCGGCGTTATCCCGCACTCGCCAGCGGGCAATAAGGCGTGCCTGCCTCAGCCTGCGGAAGAGGACGCCTCCGCCGCCGGCCGCTTCGAGGCGCCTTGCGCCTCCGCCTCCACCAGCGCTTTCACATCGGCGCGCAGCAGGTCCTTGCGCACTTTGCCCGAGGCCGTGCGCGGGAAATCGGCCCTGAATTCGAAGCGTTCGGGTATCTTCTGCCGGGCAAGGCCGCTGCCGGCCACATGCGCGCCGAGCGCCTCCGCCGGTGGGCTTCCTTCCACGATTACATAGGCGCACACCCCCTCGCCCAGCCGCGCGTGCGGCATCGCCACGACTGCCGCTTCGCGAACCTGCGGATGCTGGTGCAGCACGTCTTCGATCTCCTTGGCCGAGATGTTCTCGCCGCCCCGGATAATGAGGTCCTTCTTGCGCCCGGTGATCGTCAGCGCGCCCTCGCGCGTCCTCACGCCAAGGTCGCCGGTCCGGAAATAGCCGTCGGCGGTGATCGCCTCGCGCGTCTGCGCCTCGTCGGCATAGCCCAGCATCATGCCGGGCCCGCGCGCCAGGATCTCGCCCTCCTCACCGTCCGGCAGGTCCTGCCCGGCATCGTCCACCACGCGCACGTCGTAGTCCACGATGGCGCCGTCGGTGGTGGCGGCCAGCGCCTCCGCCTCCGGCCAGCCGAACGTGACGAGCGGCACTTCCGAGGCGCCGAAGACGCGGAAGGCGCGCGCATTGTCGAAAGCGGCGTTGGCGGCGGGGATCAGGTCGGCCGGCACCGCCGCACCCCCGCAGGCGAAGAAGCGCAGGGTCGGCAGGCGCTTGCCCGCAAGCCTTGCAGCCGCTGCCAGCTCGACCAGGAACGGCGTCGCCGCAACCGTGCCGACGGCCCCATGCCGCTCCACCAGCGAAAGCGCCTCGGCCGCGTCCCAGCTTTCCATCAGCACGGTGCGGGTGCCGCAGATGAACGGCGCCTCCAGCCCGTTGGCATAGCCCGAGACATGCGTGACGGGCGAGGGCATGAGCGTGGCCTCGCCCGCCGACAGGCCCCAGTACGCGCCGCTCTCGCGCAGGATACGGGCGATCGAGACATGGCTGTGCAGCACGCCCTTGGGCCGCCCCGTGGTGCCCGAGGTATAGAGCACCATCTTCACCCCCAGCGGATCGACGCGGGGCCGTGCGAAAGCCAGCCCGCGCCCTTCCGCCACGAGCGCGGCGAAATCGTCGTCCCCCTCTCCGCGCACGGTGAACACGAAGTCGAGGTCGGGCAGCGCCTGCGCGATGCGCCGCGCCATCGCCGCATAGTCGAACCGGCGGAAGAGCGCGGGCACGAACACCGCCCTCGCCCCGCAATCCGCCAGCATGAGCGAGACTTCATGGTCGCGGTAGATCGGGACGATGGGATTGACGACGAGGCCCGACATCGCCGCCGCCAGGTTGATCACCATGGCCTCGCGCCAGTTGGGCACCTGGAAGGCGATCACGTCCCCCGGCCTCAACCCCCGCGCATGGAGCGCCGCGCTCAGCGCCTCGGCATCCGCGACGACCTGCCCGCGCGTGACCTCGTGCTCGCCCTCGTACAGCGCCACGAAGCCGGGGTCCGCGTCGGCCAGCGCGGCGGCCTGCTCGGCGATGGTGTGTTCGTCCCACGCCCCGGTACCGGCATAGGCGGCAAGATGCCGCGGCAGCCCCCCCGGTTCGTGTTCAAGCCATGCCCATGCTGGGCTTTTCCTCTCCGTCATGGTGCCATGAGTGCTCCGCCGAGGCGCCGCGGCCAACTGGCCAAAATGCCAAGCGGGCCAGCAAACGAGACACCCTCGCCTATCACCTTGCGCAGGTTGCCGCCATGCCCGCGCTCGCGCAGGATCGCGGCGATAAGAATTCAGCCGGGAGACGGGATGTGGAACGCGTGAAGCGCATTGGCGACGTGGCCGAGATCATGCTCGACTATGTGGAGAACAGGAAGACTTTCCAGACCGACAGGCCGATGCGCGTGCCCACCGGCAGCTATACCGACAAGGACCAGTTCAAGGCCGAGATGGAGCTGGTGTTCAAGCGCGTTCCGCTGATGCTGGCCTTCACCGCCGAACTGCCCAACCCCGGCGACTACAAGGCGATGGACGCCGTCGGCTCGCCCGTGCTCATCAACCGCGACAAGGCCGGCAAGGTGCGCGCCTTCCTCAACGTGTGCTCGCACCGCGGCGCGCCGGTCGCGCCCGAGGGGACGGGCAACTGCTCGCGCTTCACCTGCAAGTACCATTCGTGGACTTTCGGGGCGGACGGCAAGCTGATCGGCATCTCCGAGCCCGGCACCTTCGGCGAGGTGGACAAGAGCCGCATGGGCCTTCGCGAACTGCCCTGCGAGGAGCGGGCCGGCATGATCTTCGTCTGCCTGACGCCCAACGCGCCGCTCGATCTCGACACCTATTTCCAGGGCTTTCTCGAGGACTTCGAAGCGCTCGACTTCGCGAACTGGACGTATCTGGGCAACCGCACGATCGTGGGCGCCAACTGGAAGATCGCTTTCGACGGGTACCTCGAAGGCTATCACTTCAAGTCTCTCCATCCGGAAACGATCTTCCCGCGCACGCCCTCCAACTGCACGCACTACGAGGGGTTCGGGCCGAACATCCGCATCGGCTTCCCGCAGCACTCCATTGCCGAGCAGTTGAAGGATGTGCCCCGCGAACAGTGGGGCAACCGCGAGAACTACGGCTACGACTTCGTGCGCATCTTCTTCCCCAACGTCTCGATCTTCATCGCGCCCGAGATCACGCAGGTCGCCCAGCTGTTCCCCGGGCCCACGCCCGATCGCAATCGCACCGTGCTCAATTACCTGCGCCGCGAACCCGTCCGCGACGAGGCCGACCGGGAAGCGGCGGAAGCGGCGATGAACTTCTTCCGCGACGTCACTTACGAGGAGGACTACGTCATCGGCCTGGAGATCCAGAAAGGCCTGGAATCCGGCGCCCACGACGAACTGACCTTCGGCAGGAACGAGCGCGGCAACCAGTATTTCCACGAGTGGCTGAACTGGTACCTTGAGGACGATGCCTCGGCTCCCGTGCCGCGGATGTGAAACGCATGAACCGGCTGTCGCTCGCCTCCGGCGTGCTGCCCGAGTTCGGGGCCGTCGACGTGATCGAGGCTGGCGCGGCCGCCGGGTTCGACGCGGCCGGGCTCTGGGTCGATCCGGTGGAATGGACCGCCCGCCACACGCGCGAAGCCGCCGCCGCGCTGGCCGCCACGGGGATGCCGGTGCTCGACGTGGAAGTTGTGTGGATCAGGCCCGACACCCCGCTGGACGACCACCGCAAGGTGCTCGACGTCGGCGCCGCGCTGGGCGCGGCCAACGTGCTGTGCGTCTCCTCCCACCCGGACGAGGGCGAGACCGTCGCCCAGCTCGCCGGACTTTGCCGGCATGCCGAGGGTTCGGGCATGCGGGTGGCGCTGGAATTCGGCATCTTCACCAGGGTGGCGACGCTCGGGCAAGCGCTCGCCGTGCTCGACCGGGTAGGCCATCCGATGCGCGCCGTGCTCGTCGATCCGATTCACGTCGACCGTTCGGGCACGCCGATCGCCCAGATCGCCGCGCTCGATCCCGCCTTGCTGCCCTACGCCCAGTTCTGCGACGCGCGGGCGCAGCGCCCCGATCCGGCCGACTTCGACGCCGTCATCACCGACGCCGTCGACCTTCGCGAGCAGCCCGGCGAGGGCGTGCTGCCGCTCGCCGCGCTGATCGAGGCGCTGCCCGCAGGGATACCGCTTTCGCTCGAACTGCGCTCGGCCGCGCTGCGCGGCGCCTTTGCCCACCCGGTCCTGCGCGCAAAGGCGGTGCTCGATGCCGCGCGCAGCTGGATGGAGCGCCTGGCATGAGCGTCACCGTCATAACCCTCCTCAAGCGCCGCGAAGGCATGAGCCCGCACGATTTCCGCGCCTATTACGAAAGCAGCCACCGCAGGATCGGCGAGGCCGTCCTTGCCGGCTATGCCACCCGCTACATCCGGCGCTTCCTGTCGCCAACGGACGGCATCGACGCGCTTTTCGACTTCGACGTGGTGATGGAGATCGACTTCCCCGACGAGCCCACGCGCGATGCCTGCTTCGCGGCGATGCGCGATCCGCAAACGCTGGCGACGATCGCCGCGGACGAGGAGAAGCTGTTCGACCGCAGCCGGACCCGCACGTTCAGCGTGACGGAATGTGCCTCGGCGATGCCGCCGGTGAAGGCCTGACACCGTTAGCGGCATGGCGCCTTGCCTGCGGGCCTCCCGCCGCCTAGGGGCGGTGCATGGCCAAAGCCGACCGCCTTGAACGCCTCGACGCGCGCCGTGCCGACCTGGAGGCGCAGTACACCGACGCGCTGCTAGCGGCGCTGCGCGTCACGGCGGCGGGCAAGTGGGGCCTGTTCGGTCACACCGCCGACAAGGCCACCCGCGCCGCCGCAGCCCCCGTCGTCGCGCATCTCACCGAACTCGGCGAGGAGATCGATGCCATGCGCGAGACATTGTTCATGGAACCCTTCGACCTCCACCGCGAGTTCCTCGCCTCCCGCGGTCCGGTCGATGCGCAGGCCGTCGGGGAGCCCCGGCAAGCCCAGGCCTGGCTCCAGAGACTCGCCGCGCAGTAGGTCGGCCGCAGGACCGTCCGTCACCGGCAACCCCGGCGCCGGCGGGAATGGGTGGTAGGCGGCGCGCCTTTTCCCCCCGGATTTTTGGGTGAGTCGACTCACCTCAAAAGGTGGGCGCCCCGCTCGATGCCCACCTGCCACGGCGGAGAAGATAGTGCACGCGGAGACGCGGAGGCGCGGAAGATGTCCCGCAAGCCGCAGCCTTTCCTGTCCCTGCAAACCCGGCAACAACCGCAGCATCGAAAGAGAAGGCAACATCACCGCAAAAGCCACCTCCGCGTCTCCGCGCCTCCGCGTGACCCGTTCTTCTTGCGCGGCACTTCCGACCTACGGCCGCCATGGGTGGGAAGTGGAAGGGCGGCTTTGGCTTTGCATTGCGGGCGAAGCGGACATCGTGGATACCGTCGCTTCTTGCAGGAGGCGATGATGACTTCGTTCGATCCGTTAGCGCGCCTCGACGCGCAAATGTCTGATGTAAGCGACGTATATGTCGGGGCGGGACAAGATGCCGAAAGCTACATTGGGGGTTTGGAGCGGGCGCTACGCGAGGCCGTCTGCGCCCCGTTCCTTGTGACCGCCACGGTTGACGAGCCCGGATTCCCAAATGCGAATGTTGGTGACACCATCACCGGGCAGTGCGTGGCTCATTCCGAGGGATACTGGCTCGTCTATCAGTCCGAGAATGACAGGTTCATGTGCTTTTGGGGGGCTGACGTGGACAACCTTGGCGCACCCGGCATTTTCGGATCGCCACTCGGCTGCTGGTCGGCCTGAAACGTCCGCTTCCGGGACCGGCCTGCAGCAAAATTACCGGCGATAAGGGGGCAAAATCGGAAAGTCCGCTTTTACAGGCGCACGATGACTTTGCCGATGTTCCTGCCGGTGAGCATGCGCTCGTAGGCGGCGGGCACGTTTTCCAGCCCCTGGGTCTCGTCGAAGCGGACGGCCAGCCTGCCTTCGTCGAGCCAGGTGCGCAGCTGCGGCAGGAACTCGGCGCCGCGTTCCAGGAAGTCGGGGATGAAGAAACCCTCGATCCGCAGGCGCCGCATCAGCACCTGGTCGAACTTCGCGGGCCCCGGCATCGCGACATCGCTGTCGTAGCCCGCGATCATCCCGCAGATGGCCACGCGGCCATAGTGCGCCATGTTGCCGAGCACGGCGTCCAGGATCGGTCCGCCCACGTTGTCGAAGAAGGCATGCACGCCGCCCGGCACCTGTGACAGGCGTGCCGACACGTCCTCGGCGCGGTAGTCGATCGCCATGTCCACGCCGAGCTCGTCGAGGAGGAAGCGGCACTTCTCCGCCCCTCCGGCAATCCCGACCACCCTCGCGCCAAGGTTGCGCCCGATCTGGCAGGCGAGGCTTCCGGTGGCACCCGCCGCCGCCGAGACGGCCAGCCACTCCCCCGGCCTGACCGCCGCCACTTCGCGCACGCCGACCAGCGCGGTCCAGGCGTTCATACCCAGCGCGCCGAAATGCTGGCGCGGATCGGCGACGGTTTCGTCCACCACTTCAAGCCCGGCGAGCGCGGGAACCACCGTCGCCACATCGGCCCATTGCCCGAAGCCGCGCACCCGCACGCCCGGCGGATAGGCCGGGTCCAGGCTCTCGATCACGCGGCCAAGCACGAGACCCACCATCCGCGAGCCCAGCGGCAACGGCGGCTGATAGCCATCGGTGCGCGGGCTCATCCACATGCGGGTGCCCGCATCCATCGACAGCCACTCCACCGCGATGCGCACTTCGCCCGGCGCAAGCGGCGCGCACGCCTCCTCATGCAGGCTGAGGAAGCGCTCGAAGCGCGTGTTGCCTTCGGGATGGCGATCGAGGCGCCAGTAGCGGCACAGCGTCAATTCCCTCTCCTCGTCCCGTGTCCGGACACCCTTGCCCACGGGGTGCCCCCGGCCACCTGTCCAAACGGATAGGGCTATCCCAATGCACAGGGCCGCGCCCCTGCGCGCGCAAGGTAGGCAAGGGACAACAAGAATAACCTCGGGAGATGATCGAAATGCGCCGCGCGCCCTCCATGCTGCTCGCCTCCACAATGCTGACCCTGATCGCGGCCCCCGCGATCGCGCAAGAGGCCGCGCCTCCGGCCCAGGGCGACACCGCGCAGGCCGGCGGCCTCGGCGACATCATCGTCACCGCCCGCAAGCGGCAGGAAACCGCGCAGGACGTGCCCGTCGCCGTCACCGCGATCACCGCCGAGCAGATCGTCACCCGCGACGTCACCAGCGTGGAGAAGATCACCGCCATCGCACCGCAGTTCAGCGTGGGCCGCGACTCAAACGGTTCGGGCGCGCAGCTGACCCTGCGCGGCATCGGCTCGTCCTCCACCTCGATCGGCATCGAGCAGTCGGTCGCGGTCGTGGTGGACGGTGCCTACTATGGCCAGGGCCGCGTAATCCAGGAAGGCTTCTTCGACCTGGCCCGCGTGGAAGTGCTCAAGGGACCGCAGGCCCTGTTCTTCGGCAAGAACGCGACCGCCGGCGTTATCTCGATCACCACCGCCGATCCCACCGCCGCGCCCGAATTCATGATCAAGGGCGGCTACGAGTTCAAGAGCGAGCAGTACCGCGTCGAAGGCTATGCCTCGATGCCGCTGACTGACACTTTGGGCTTCCGCGTCGCTGCGCGCTACACCAAGATGGACGGCGGCTATTATCGCAACATCGCCGACGACATCACCTATACCGAGCTCGACGCCGCCACCGGCGCGCTGACCTCGCACACTGCGACACCTGCCGCGCGCAAGGCACCCGGGGAGGAGGAATTCCTGGCCCGCGCCACGCTGAAGTGGGAGCCGGTCGACCGCCTGACGGTGAGCCTCAAGGGCAGCGTCGACGTCAGCAAGGTAAACAATTCCTCGTGGAACTACGTCGCCTTCCGCTGCGGCAACGGGGACAGCTCGCAGCTCAACGGGTATCCTTGCGAACGCGATTTCGTCACGCACCAGAACAACATGCCCGCCGACATCGCGGCGAACTATCCCTACGCCAAGAGCGACGGATCGCTTTACAACAAGTACCGCTCGGCCAGCGGCACGCTCAACGTGACTTACGATGCAGACCTCCTGCAGCTCTCGTCCGTCACCAACTACCAGTGGAACAACAACCGCTGGACCTGCGCGTGCGATTTCCAGTCCGGCGGAAGCGAGAACGGCATCGGCCCGACCTGGGCCACCGAGAATTCGTCGTGGAAGGCTTTCAGCCAGGAGCTGCGCGCGCTTACCCAGTTCGACGGTCCGTTCAACATGATGGTCGGCGTGCTTTACCAGAAGACCAAGCGCGACTTCGATCAGTTCGTGCTGACCGGCGGCGTCTCCAACTCCGCCGCGCCGGAAGGTTACGAGTATGTCACCTCGGCCAAGGACAGCTTCACCAAAGGCGAGACCATGGCCGTCTTCGGCCAGCTGACCTACAGAATCCTGCCCGATCTCGAACTGGCGGGCGGCGTGCGGTATACCGACGAGACGAAGAACAGCTTCTTCACCCAGCCCTACAACAACCCGCTTCTGACCGGCGTCTTCCGCGATCAGGACGATCCGGACGGGCTTGGGGAGGTCGTGGCGCGCCAGCACTTCCGCAACTGGTCGCCCGAAGCCACGCTGACCTGGAAGCCCACGGCCGACCTCATGGTCTACGGCGCCTACAAGACCGCCTACAAGTCGGGAGGGTTCTCGAATGGGGGGATCAACTCCAAGCTTTCCACCGACCCGACTGCGGACTTGACCTTCGATCCTGAAAAGGCGGAAGGCTTCGAGATTGGCTTCAAGTCCACCCTCCTGTCGAACCAGCTGCGCTTCAACGTGACCGCGTTCAACTACAAGTATTCCAATCTCCAGGTGGACTTCTTCAACTCGCCGATCTTCGCCTTCCAGACGCTCACCGCCGATGCGCGGACCAAGGGCATCGAGGTGGAATGGCAATTCGCGCCCAACGGCATCCCCGGCTTCGACATCCACGGCTCGATCAACTACGACAAGGCGCGTTATACCGACTTCCCGCTGGCGCCCTGCTATGCCGGCCAGACCCCGGCAGAGGGATGCAACCTTGCCGGGAACGCCCGCCAGGACCTTGGCGGTGCGCCGCTTTCGGTGGCGCCCCGGTGGACCGGCAACCTCGGCATCAACTACGAAGTCTCGGTCGGCACCTCCAACAAGCTGGGGTTCAACGTCGATAGCAGGTATTCCGCGAGCTACCTTGCCTCCGGCTTCGGCAACCCGCTGTCACGCCAGGACAAGTTCCTGACGATCGACGCCGGCGTGCGGTTCGGCGCCGAGGACGACAACTGGCAGCTCGCCGTCATCGGCAAGAACCTGACCAACCAGTTCTACGTCAGCGGCGTGGTCGACGGCCCCTCCACCGGCAGCGGCACGGGCACTCCCGGCGGCATCAAGGCCGACCAGCTGGGCTTCGGCACTCTGCCCCGCACCGTCATGGTCGAAGTGACCAAGCGGTTCTGAGACAGCCGGCGGGCGAGCGAGCGAGCGCTCGCCCGGAAGCCCGTTCATCCTTCCCGCTGAAACGAAGAAGGCGGAGCCTCGCGGCCCCGCCTTCTTCGTTCATGTCCTCGTCGGGCTATTCGCGCGGCTCCGTCCCGGCTCACACTCCTTTGGGAGCATGCTGGCGGTTGATGTTGCGGAACGACCGGCTCGCAAAGTACCACCGCCCCTCAATCCTGATGCAGGTGTCCTCGTAGACCCCGCGGTCGCGCATCGTCACGCCATCCTGGTCATAGACCTCCGAGGTGTAGCTGCGCATCGTCGCCCGATCTCCGTCCACCTCGATCGATCCCGGCCAGGCCTCGAACATGATGCCGGGGTAAGCCCTCATCGCCTCGATCCACATGGCGACGATCGCCTCGCGGCCCTTGGTCGTGCCGATCTCGGGATAGTCGGGCAGCGACCACTCCGCGTCGGGCGCCCAGGTCTCGCCCCAGTGGCCCGCATCGCGGCGCGTCACGGCGTCGGCATAAGTCTCGAGCAGTTCACGGATGGCAAGGCGATCCTCGAAAGGTCCGGTGAAGGGCATCTGGCATTCTCCCATGTCGTTTGCGCGTGATGCTAGTGCCTGGACGACCGGCGGAAACCTGTGCCTTGTGGCAGGGCCCCTACTGCGGCACGGGTCTCTCGTCGGGTCCCGGCGGGACATCGGGCACGGCAACTTCGATCATCCCGCCTTCGATCCTCAACGGAAAGGTCCTGAGATCGGCATAGGTTCCGCCGATGCATCGTCCGGTGGCCGCCTCGAAGCGGGCGCCGTGCAGCGGACACATGATCGCGCCGCGCCGCACGCGTCCGGGCGATAGCAGCGCCGCCTGGTGCGTGCAGCGGTCGTTGACCGCGCGCAGTCCTTCCTCGGTCCTGAGGACAAGGACGCTCCATCCCGCAAGCCGCAGGGCCACCTTGCCTTCTTCCGGAAACTCGCTCTCGGCGATCACGGGATGATAGGTTTGCGACGTCGTCGTGCTCATTTCAGCTATTCACCAGCGCTTTCATCCGCCTCTCCAGACCCTTTGCTTACCCGCATGGGACGGGCTGGGAAGGCTGGCCTAAACGCTAGGTTCGCCCGCGCGCAGGCGTGGCCACACTCCTGCGCAAACAAGCGGGACCAGGATCGATGAGCATGACACCCGAAGAGATGACCGAGTTCGTGGACCGCCTATACGCGACGTGCGCCTCTGGCGACTGGTCGGCGGTGGAGGACATGCTGACGGAAGATTTTGCGGCGCACGAGGCGGATGCCTTGCCGATGGCTGGCACTTACCGGGGCAAGGGCGGTCTGCGCGAGCTGTTTACTGTCGTGATGGGGATGGTGGACGTCGCGGGCCTGGAGCGGCGCGATCTGGCGCTCGGGCGGGACTGTGCGATCGCGGTGCTGACGATGCGCTTTGCCGATCCTTCGCTGGCCCCGGCGGAGCTGTGCGAGATGATGGTGTTTCGCGGCGGGCTGTGCTGCGAGATCCGGCCGTACTACTACGATCCTGCGGTGTTTCACGCGGCGGTCGTGGCGAAGGCCGGCGCGCTGGCGTAGGGGCCGGCGTATTGTTTTGGTGTATGGTTGCGGGGGCAGGATTTGAACCTGCGACCTTCAGGTTATGAGCCTGACGAGCTACCGGGCTGCTCCACCCCGCGTCACCGATTTGGGGCTGAGTGTCAGCCCGGGAAGCTTTGTTGTCTGTCCAGTTCGACTGCGTCGACCTGGACGGCGGGCTGCTCCACCCCGCGTCACCGTTTTGGGCTGAGTGTGTCAGCCTGCAAAGCGTTGGCCTTGGCGTTGCAAGGCATGCAAAAAGGGGGCTTTGGCCCCCCTGATGCGTTTGTCATTGTGATGGG
>NZ_WVTD01000028.1 GCF_009856825.1 Novosphingobium silvae
ACATCCCCGATTTCTATCTCGAGGAGCACGTTGCCCGTCATGTCAGCAACCGCAGAAGCCAGTAAAACCGGTGCGTTCCGCTGCGGTGAACGGCCCTCTAAAGCTACCCCTCGATTCGGTCAACACCTAAGTTTTCCAGGATTTTTCCACAGGCCCCAATCATAAGCCGACGTGTCTGAGGTGGGCCGAGCGGCTCCTCAACATGTCACGCGGTGCGTCCTATTCAGCTCCGCTCCAACGGTCTGCGTGCAGAGATCGCGTGATGCTCAAATGCCACACTGCAGCAGAATGATGTTTTGGACGAAACCGACGCCCGTCGCCGATGTTCTCCCACCGTGCCGCCGACGCGGCGTGCAACACTCGGAGTTTCATATGAAGAAAGTTCTTTTCGCTGCTGCCCTCCTCGCAGTCATGCCGACTGCCGCATTTGCCCAGGATGCAGCAGAAGAGACTGCGCCCGACGGCAGCCCCGCCTTCGGGATTGAGCCCTACGTCGGTATCCTTGGTGGTTATCACGAGTTCGATCGCACCAGCGAATTCGGGTCGCCCCGCGGCGGTAAGATGAACGGCGGCCTCGTCAGCGGCGTCGCCGGTGTCAACATTCCGCTCGGGCCGGTCTTCGTTGGCGCGGAAGGCAATGCGACCAAGGGCTTCGGCGACATCGATTGGGAATACGGCGTGCGTGGTCGCATCGGCGCCCGCGCGGGTGACAGCGGCATGGTCTATGCCTCCGCTGGCTACCAGTGGGTGAACGGCAAGCGTGGCTATGGCGACATGCAGGACTGGATCTACGGCGTTGGCGTGGAAGTCGGCCCGAGCGACATCGGTCTGGGCGGCATCACCACCAACAGCGGCGTCCGCCTTCGTCTTCAGGCCGAAACCTATGAGTTCGACAGCATCCGCCCGATGGCTGGTGTGATCGTCCACTTCTGATTCAGGTGTGATCCCGCGTGTGGGGCCCGCCTGTCGAAGGCGTGGTTCCCTGCCGCTTCGACAAGGAGTGGCTCACAACACGCGGGACCACCAACAGTCTCGAAGACCTCGCCGCATCACGTGGCGAGGTCTTTTTTGTTCGCGCAGGTTCCTAGTCGCCATGCCAGCACACGAGCGGCGAGGTTCCCAAAAAAGCAGTGAAACAAAGTGCTAGCATCTAGGGGCCTCGGCAAGTCTTCCTAAACCATCTGCTGCTACCTTTTCGGAGAAAGCAGCAAGGTTCAGACGCGTGGGAACGAGGACAAGGACACCGGCGGATTACCGCCGATACTTCCGGCGCAATGTGGTCGCCCCGGTGGCGGCGCTTGCGTGCGTCGTCGTCGCAGCGGTGACAATCGGCATATTCTGGGCAAGCAGCGCCAGCAACGACGCGGCGCTACGCCGGCAGACGCGGGTGGCCCGCCTGGCTCTTTCCAGCAGCGCCGACCAGATCGCATACGAGCAACAGACCGTTGCGACTTGGGAGCAGTTGCCCCCTCACCTGGCGCAGGAAAAAGCAGACCAGGCGTGGCTCGATGCGGAAATAGGGCGCTGGCTCAGCGACATGTTCCGCCACGACATGACTTTTATCCTCGATAGCGAAGGCCGTCCGATCTACGCCTTTGAAGGAGGACGGCCTGCTTCCCCGCAGCGCTTCCTGCAGATCGCGCGCGCAGTACGTCCGATGGTCCGGTCGGTGACGCAGCCCGGTCAAACGGGAACTCTCCCTCAGCAAGCTGTGTCGCAGAAACGCTCGACCGTCCTTACCCGCGCAAGTACGGTTTTCGACAGCGACGCGCTGCAGGTCGCCGGGCGCCCCGCTGCGGTCAGCGTGATGCGGATCGCCAGTCCCGGAGCCAGTCCCAGTGATCGCAGCGAGGGCAAATGGCCGGTCATGGTCAGCGTGCGTTTCCTTGATGGAGGCTTCCTAGAGCAGTTGTCGGCATGGCACCTTCTCCACGATCTGCGTTACTCCTCAAGACGCGACACTCGCGACGGCGAGACGGCGGTGGAGTTCAAGGACGAGGAAGGCCGCTCGATCGGATACTTCTTCTGGAAACCGGAGCTGCCTGGGCGCCTCATCGTTCGCTCACTCGGGCCGGGCTCTGCGCTCCTTGTCGTAGCAATGCTTGCAGCCATGGCCGCGCTGTGCCGCTCTCTATGGCAGTCGGGCCGAAAGCTGTCCGTGACGGTGCTCGATCTGCAGGCAAGCGAGGCGCAGGCGCAGCACCTCGCCTTCCATGACGTGCTGACGGGACTTGCCAACCGCGCCCTGTTTCAGGACCGTCTCGACCAGGCGCTCGCGCGGACGAGACGGGGTGAAAGCTGTGCGGTGCTGGCGCTGGATCTCGACCGTTTCAAACAGGTCAACGACACGCTTGGCCATGCCGCCGGAGACACCCTGATCCGGGACTTCGCGGAGCGCCTTTCCAAGATCGTGCGAGAGATCGATACCGTCGCGCGGATTGGCGGGGATGAGTTCTGCATCCTGATGTGCGGCATCGACGATGCGCGCAGCGTCGAACAGGCGTGCGAGCGGGTTCTCGCAACCGTGAAGCACCCTTTCGCCCTTGTCGGAAACGAGGTGTTCGTGGGCGTCAGCATCGGTGTCGCGATCGCGCCGGACGCGGGAACCGACAGGGGAGAACTGCTGCGTAAGGCCGACATCGCCCTATACGGCGCGAAGAGCCAGGGTCGTGACTGCTACCGCATCTTTGCGCCCGCCATGGACGAATCGGTCAAGCTGCGCGGCCAGATTGAGGAAGAACTGCGGCGGGCGATTGCAGGAGGAACGGAACTCCAGGTCCATTATCAACCGGAGGTGGAAGCTGGAACCGGCCGAGTCCTGGGCCTGGAGGCGCTTCTCCGCTGGGAGCACCCTAGCCGCGGTTCGATTCCTCCGCAGCAGTTCATTCCGATCGCGGAGGAAACCGGCCTGATCGTTCAGCTGGGAGAGTGGGTGCTTTCCCAGGCTTGCCGGGTTGCCGCGCAGTGGCCCGATATCTTCGTGGCGGTAAACCTGTCCGCGGTGCAGTTCCGTAGTCAGGACTTGGTAGGCAGATTCCTGTTGATCGCAGCGGAAGCCGGGTGCGATCCGCGTCAGATCGAACTCGAAATCACCGAGAGCGTGCTTCTGGCCGAAGACGTGGGTGCCGCTACCGTTCTGGAGAATTTGCGACAAGCAGGCTTTCGCATCGCCCTTGATGATTTCGGCACCGGCTACTCCAGCCTCAGCTATCTGCGCCGGTACAAAGTGGACAAGATTAAGATCGACCGCTCGTTCACGCACAACCTGGGCCTCGACGGCGAAGCGGCGGCGATCGTCACATCGGTGATCACGCTCGGTCACGCCATGGGGCTGACGGTGACTGCTGAAGGGGTCGAGAATCATCAGCAGATGGAGCTTCTGGCTGCGGCCGGCTGCAACGAGTTGCAGGGATTTCTTTTCGCGCACGCCGTCCCAGAAACGAGCCTGACGAACCTTTTCCCGGAAGCGGGCGCGCCTAGGAACGCGGCCTGATCACGTCATTGAATGGCTGAGGTTCGAGAACGGAAGGCATCAAGAGGCCGGCACGTCAAAGTGTAACGCCGCGCTTCCAGATGCCGATTGCACGCTCGTCGTTGCTCTCGTTCCGGGCCGGTTCGCCGCTTGCGATGGCAACCATGCGGCCGAGCAGATCGACGGCGGCTGCACGCATCCCCCTCTCCAGCACGATACCCGCATCAAAGTCGATCCAGCCCGGCTTGCGCTCGGCCAGTGCGTGGTTGGAGGCAATCTTCACGGTCGGTACCGGGCTGCCCAGCGGCGTACCACGTCCCGTCGAGAAAAGGGTGATCGTCGCTCCTGCCGCTGCAAGCGCAGTGGTCGATACCGCATCGTTGCCCGGAGCTTCGAGAACCGTCAGACCTCCGGGCGAAGCGGTTGGAGAGAGGCGCTCGCCATAGCCGATCACGTCGCGTACCGGAGCAAGGCCGCCCTTCTGCACCGCGCCCAGGGATTTCTCCTCGAGAGTGGTGATCCCGCCCGCAATGTTGCCCGGGCTGGGGTTCTCCGAAACCGGCTCGCCATGATCCAGGAAATAGCGCTTGAAGGAGTTCACCAGCTCCGAGAGCTCATCGAACACGTCCTCGTTGATCGCCCGCTCCAGCAGCAACTGCTCGGCCCCGAAGATTTCGGGAATTTCGGTCAGGATCGCGACACCGCCTGCCTCCGTCACGGCGTCGGCCATGAGGCCGATGAGGGGATTGGCAGTGAGCCCGCTCATCGCGTCAGATCCCCCGCACTTCACGCCAAGGCGCAGCTTTGAAAGCGGCACTTCCTCCCGGCGATCCTCTTGCATCACTTCGAGAAGCTCCGCGATCAGCACCTTGCCGGCGGCGAACTCGTCACTTTCGGACTGAGCGCGCAGGACACGCAAGCGACCGCGGCGTTCGCCCGGGATGCGCCGAAGCAGTTCTTCAAGCTGGTTGGACTCGCAACCGAGTCCCAGAAGCAATACGCCGCCCGCGTTCGGGTTCATCGCCAGAGAGGCGATCACTGCCGCCGTGCCATCGAGATCCGCGCCAAGCTGCGAGCACCCGAACGGGTGATTGAAGGCGTGGACTCCATCGACGCCCTGCCCTGCCATCCCGTTAGCATGCAGTGCAAGGCGCTCGCCAAGACGCCCCACGCAGCCAACGGTGGGCAGGATCCACAACTCGTTGCGCGTGCCCACGCTGCCGTCCGGCCGAACATACCCCTTGAAGGTGCGCGTGGATCGTTCCCGCGCCGTTTCAGCGCCTGCGCCCGTGAACGCGTAGACCTTTTCGCCGGCAAGTGCGGTGCGAACGTTATGAACGTGAACATGCTCGCCCACGGCGATGTCCTGAATGGCAACGCCAATGGGCGCGCGATAGCGTCGCACGGGTTGCCCGGCCCGGATGGCAGCAACGGCAAACTTGTGACCCGCCGGTATGGGCTCAAGCAGACGTATGGCCTGCCCTCCAACCGCGACCTCAGCACCCGGATCGAGCGGGCGCAGGGCAACTGCGACATCATCTTCTTCGGAAGTCCTTATCGCCGGGATGGACTGGGAAATCGTTTCGACCATGGTTGACCGATACCGCATTGCCAGCGCTGGCACAACTCGGTACCTGCACTTCACGCCACTCGTGGAGCCTCCCCGATGCCAAGTCTTTCGCTGCACCCTGACCGCTTGTTTCCCGCCGATCCGTCGACCCGCGCGATCGCCCGTGAACTCTACGCACAAGTGGCGGACGCGCCGATCATCAGCCCGCATGGCCACACCGACCCCGAGTGGTTCGCGACCGACGCCCCATGGACGAATGCGACGGAACTGCTGCTTGCGCCCGACCACTACCTGTTTCGCATGCTCTATTCGCAGGGGATCGCGCTCGACGAACTGGCCGTGCCGCGCAAGGGCGGCGTCATGCCGAAGACCGATCCTCGCGCGGCATGGCGCCTCTTCGCGGCCAACCGTCATCTTTTCCGCGGCACGCCCTCCAGCATGTGGCTGGACCATGTCTTCGCAGACGTTTTCGGCTTCGACGTGGCGCTCGATGCCACTACTGCCGACCAGTATTACGACGCGATCGCTGAGGCGCTGGTATCCCCGGCTTTCCGCCCCCGCGCCCTTTTCGAGCGGTTCGACATCGAACTCCTCGCGACCACAGAGGGCGCCGGGGACGATCTGAAGCATCACAAAGCTATCCGCGCATCGGGCTGGGAGGGGAAGGTCGTCACCACGTATCGCCCGGATTCCGTGATCGATCCCGAGCACGACAGCTTCGCGCGCGACATCGTCCGCTTCGCGCAGCTTTCCGGTGAGGACGTGCATAGCTGGAAGGGCTATCTTGCCGCACATCGCAAGCGCCGCGCCGACTTCCGCGCCATGGGGGCGACTGCCACCGACCATGGCTTTCTCACCACAAGGACGGCCAATCTTGCGAATGCCGAATGCGAAGCCCTTTTCGGCAAGGTGATGGCGGGAAGCGCCGACGCACAAGAGGCCGAACTGTTCCGGGCTCAGATGCTGACGGAAATGGCGCGCATGAGCGTGGAGGACGGCATGACCATGCAGATCCATCCAGGCGCCACGCGCAACCACAATGCAAGGCTCTTCGAAAGCCATGGCCGAGACAAGGGCGCCGATATTCCGCGCGCGACCGAGTACGTGGAAGCGCTGCGACCGATGCTCGATCTTTTCGGCAACGAGCCTGACCTCAAGGTCATCCTCTTCACTCTCGACGAGACGACCTATACCCGCGAACTGGCTCCTCTCGCCGGGCACTATCCCTGTCTCAAGCTGGGTCCGGCGTGGTGGTTCCACGATAGCCCGGAGGGGATGCGCCGCTTCCGCGAAATGACGACCGAGACGGCCGGCTTCTACAACACCGTCGGGTTCAACGACGATACCCGGGCATTCCTGTCGATCCCGGCGCGCCACGATGTTGCCCGGCGCATCGACTGCGGCTTCCTTGCCCGCCTCGTTGCCGAGCATCGCCTGGCGGACTGGGAAGCTGCAGATCTTGTACAGGAGCTGACAGTCGGGCTGGTGCGCAAGGCTTATGGGCTCAAGGCTCCGGAGCGCGAAGTGGAACCGGCATGACCCGCCTCTCGCAGGCCTCGCTTCCCACACTGCCATCATCCATCGGTCGCCCGACCTACGATCGCACCGCCGTTTCCGCAGGGGTTGTCCATTTCGGCCCGGGAGCCTTTCACCGCGCTCACCAGGCAGCCGCTTTCGATACGCTGCTGCATGAAGATCCGCGTTGGGGCGTTATCGGCGTCAGCCTCAACTCGCAGGCCGTCGCGGAAGCGCTGAACCCGCAGGACGGGCTCTACACGCTCGCGCTCCTCGAGGAGCAGGTCGAGTATCGCGTGCTCGGCGCCATCCAGCGCGTCCTCACCCGTGACGTTCCCGCGGGTATACTGGGTGCTCTGGCGCACGAGGACACCCGCATAATCAGTTCGACCGTTACCGAAAAAGGCCACTGCCTGAGCGCGGACGGCAGTCTTGACTTCGCCCATCCGGCGATCGTCGCCGATCTCGATGGTTCCCGCGCCGACGGTTGGGTGCCGGCTTCGTTCACCGGCTGGCTTGTACGCGGGCTGCAAGCGCGCCGGCTTGGCGGACTGCCGGGCCTGACGGTCCTTTCGTGCGACAACCTGACCGACAATGGCCGCAAGCTCGAAGCAGCCACGCTGGCGTTGGCGGAAGCGATCGATCCGGAGACGGCGCGCTGGATATCGGGGCAGGTGACGTTCCCCAACGCCATGGTGGATTCGATCACGCCTGCGATCGACGACGCCTTGCGTGCCCGCATCCTCGACGCCACCGGCCTGGAGGATGCCTGGCCCATCCAGCGCGAGCGTTTCACGCAGTGGGTGATCGAGGATCGCTTTGCGGGAGAACGCCCTGCCCTCGAGAGCGCTGGCGTCACTTTCTCAACCGATGTGGGGCCGTTCGAGACTGCGAAGCTGCGCCTGCTCAACGGGGCTCATTCGTCCCTCGCCTACATCGGACTGGGGCTCGGCTTGGAGACAGTGGCCGAAGCCATGACCGATCGCGATCTTGCCGGCTTTGTCGAGCGCCTGATGCGCGAGGACATAGCGCCTTCCGTGACTACGCCGCCCGGACTGGACCTTCCCGCCTACATAACCGATGTGCTGGCGCGCTTTGCAAACCCGGCGATCCGGCATCTGCTTTCGCAGATCGCCTGGGATGGTTCCCAGAAGCTCCCTTACCGCCTGCTCGACACCGTGCGTGATGCAATGGCTGCAGGGCGCCCGATAGACCGGCTGGCCGTTCCGATCGCGGCGTGGTTGCGGTTTCTCGGCCGCGCGGCTCGAAAGGGCATCACCATCACCGATCCTCTCGCCGGACCGCTGCTGCAGCGCGCCGGCGACTGGCGTCAGGTGTTGGCGATGCGCGAGATCTTCGGCGATCTGGGTGACGACGCGCGCTTCGTTCGCAGCGTGGATCGGGCCATTTCATCGCTGGAAGAAGGTTTCCTCACGCCTTCTCCGGTCTGACTTATCGAAGCTGGCCGCCTGGCAGATGCTGCCGCCTGCGCCCCCTCACCGGAAGGGCGCAGACGGCAGAGGTGGGATGAGCACCTGCATCGACGTCGACCATGCAAAGTCGAGGCGGAACAGGGACGCCGGGCTCCGGCGGGTTGTCAGAACGCGGCGGTCAGCGAGGCCACTACTGCAGCGTCGGCGATCGAGCCGGTTCCGTCCTGGCCCTTGCTGAAACTGGGCTGGAGGCGGGCGGCCTGGGAACGCGTGATGTCGGTGTCCGTGTAGGAGATATTGAACGTCAGGTTGCGCCAGGCGGCATCAAAGCCGACCGACCAATCCCAGTAGCTGCCTGTGGGAGCCACGCTGGTGCCGTTCGGACCCAGCCCGGGGTTCCCGTCCGAGTGGCCAAAATGCGCCTTTGCCGTCAGCGGTGTGCCGGCAATGACAAAGGCACCGTCGCCCCAGATATACAGGTTATCCTGCTTCTGCCCCCGGCTGTCTGGCGCGTTGGAGACGTTGGCAAGCGCGTACTGCTTCGGAGCATAGGCCACGCCCGCCGTTAATGTCGCAGGACCACTCGTGCCCGAGAGCTTGACGTAGGGTTCGGCGAAATCGGTGTCGTTAGCGCCGCCTGGATACATGTACCAGGTCAGTCCCACGTCCAGCACCGTGTTCGCCCCAAGGCCGGCCTTGTAGCCGCCGATCAGGTCCAGTTCCATGTTGGACCCGCCGAATGTTCCCCAGCCCGCCAGGTTCGATGCCCAAACGCCTGCATATACTCCGCCGGCATGGCTGATGCTCAAGCCTCCCTGGACTGCCATGTCCTCGTCCGATTGCGACACGCCGCGGAAGCGGTAGTCGGTAGTGATGGTTGCCGAGCCGGAGATCGTAACCGCGCTCGAGGGCACTTCTTCCTGTGCATGAACGGCTATGGGCAAGATAATGCCGACGAGAAGGGCGGCGACTGCAGGGATGAATTTCATGGATGTCCTCATTGCTTCCCCGCACTTCCGCAGGGCCATTCGAGGCCGCCCACGTAGATCAGCTTCGCGTTTGATATCGAGAGGCAGGCGCCGCCCGCCCCATTGTATTTTCACAATACCTTGCAGCGACAACGTTGCTGGCAATCACTTCAGCCTCATCGGAGATGCTGCTTGGCTGCCCGTCTTCGCCTGCAAACGTGAAATCCAGTTGTTCTTCCCCCGCCCGCGAAAGACCTCGACGAATGGGTAGCTCCACCTCCTTCCAAAGGCCGGAACCGAACACGAGCAGGGCGTTGCCGAGAACGAGCAACAGCATGACTACGCTGCAAAGGACCAGCTCTCGCGAACTTGGCTCGCGCGGCGAATGCGAGTGCACCAGCGCATGAAGCCGGGTCAGGCTAAGCCAGGCCGTCCAAAGAACAACTGCTCCCGCAAGGCGCAGTCCGATCCGGGCCGCGATCTTTTCATGCCAGTTGACCATCATCGACCTCCTTCCAGGAGGCACACCAACTATGCAGGATCGCATAGCAATTCGAGAGGGATGAACGCTTGTCCGCGTTGAGATCTCTCAATGCCTGTCACGTGCAAACACGGCGGAACGAGCAGAACATATGCGATTCATATGCGAATTGCGCCGAGCGCATATGGAGATCAAATGCGCTTCTGTGGCATTGCCCTGCAGTGCTCGCAGGCAATCATGGGACGAACTCTTGAACACGCACGCCATCAGCTCCGAAGGGCACGGCCATCATGCCACGCAAGGCAGCCTGCCAACGCTCGCCATCGGTGCGCTGGGCGTGGTGTTCGGGGATATCGGCACGTCGCCGCTCTACGCGCTGAAGGAGAGCTTCGTCGGCCATCATCCGCTCCTCGTGGATCCCCCGCACATCTATGGCGTTCTTTCGCTGATCTTCTGGACGATGACGCTGATCGTCACGGTCAAGTACGTGTTCATCATCATGCGGGCTGACAACGAAGGGGAAGGCGGCAGCATGGCCCTCCTCGCCTTGATCGCCCGCACTCTCGGGGAGAACCGATGGACTCCCGCCGTCGCCATGCTGGGCGTCATGGCGGCCGCCCTGTTCTACGGCGATGCCATCATCACGCCCGCCATGTCGGTCCTTTCCGCAGTGGAGGGTCTGACGATCGTGGAGCCCTCGCTGGGCAGGTTCGTCGTGCCGATAGCAGTGGTGATCCTCCTCGGCCTCTTCCTGATCCAGAAGCACGGGACACAAAGGGTGGGCGCCTTTTTCGGCCCGATCATGATCGTCTACTTCCTGGTGCTCGCCTGCCTCGGGCTTGCCAACCTCATCGAGCATCCGCAGATCGTGGGGATCGTCAATCCGTGGTGGGCCTACAACTTCTTCAGGATCGACCCGACGCTCGCCTTCCTTGCGCTTGGCTCGATCGTCCTGGCCGTTACTGGCGCGGAGGCGCTCTACGCGGACATGGGCCACTTCGGGCGCAAGGCGATCAGCGTTGCGTGGCTCTATGCCGCGTTTCCGTGCCTGATGCTAAACTACATGGGCCAGGGAGCCCTGTTGCTGGAGAGCCCGGCCGCGGCACAGAACCCGTTCTTCCTGCTGGCGCCGGAATGGGCGCGCCTGCCGTTGGTGGCGCTAGCCACGCTCGCCACGATCATCGCCAGCCAGGCAGTCATATCGGGTGCCTTTTCGGTCACGCGCCAGGCCGTGCAGCTGGGCTTCCTTCCGCGGCTGCGCATCCTGCATACAAGCGCTTCAGCCGAAGGTCAGATCTACGTGCCGATAGTGAACTGGACTTTGCTGATCTTCGTGATCCTGCTCGTCGTGACCTTCCACAGTTCGAGCAACCTGGCCGCCGCGTATGGGATCGCGGTCACCGGAACGATGGTCATCACGGCGTGCATGATGGGCGTGCTCACTTTCGCAGTCTGGCGTTGGCACCCGCTGATTGCGGGACTGGTGACCGGCCTGTTCCTCTTGATCGACGGTGCCTATTTCCTGTCGAACGCAACGAAGATCCCCGATGGCGGCTGGTTCCCGCTTCTGGTCGCCGCTGCGGTGTTCCTGCTCCTGACCACATGGTCCAAGGGACGGCGCATCATGCGCCACTATCTGGCCTTGGGAGCCATGGAGCTGGAGCTTTTCATCCGCTCCACAGCCGGGTCCGTGAGACGGGTGCCGGGAACGGCGGTTTTCCTTTCCTCGACCATCGACGGGGTGCCTCCGGCACTGCTTCACAACGTGAAGCACAACAAGGTGCTGCACGAACGCGTGATCATCCTGACCGTGGTGACGGAGGCCGTGCCCCTGCTTCCGGTGCCCGAGGCTGTAGAGGTCAGCGAAGCGGGCGAGGGTTTCTACCGCATGCGCCTGCGACACGGGTTCATGGAAGAAGTAGACATCCCGCAGACCCTGAGGTCGGTCACCGCATGCGGGGCTCCGATCGGGAAGATGGACACCAGCTACTTCCTGAGCCGCCAGACCCTCATTCCATCGGAAAAACCGGGAATGGCGATCTGGCGCGAAAAGCTTTTCGCCTGGATGATCCGAAATGCGGCGACACCCATGGAGTTCTTCAACCTGCCTACGAACCGCGTCGTCGAACTGGGGTCTCAGGTGGAGATCTGATCCATCCTTACCCGGAGTTCTGACCATACCGGACGATCATCATCCAAGCGTATCTTCCGGTATGCGCAGGCGATACCCGATACCCACGTCGTTGCTGATGACCTGCGGGCGCTGCGGATCGGTTTCGAGCTTCTGGCGCAGGTTCCTCACGAGGACGCGCAGGTACTCGACGTGGCGCTCCGCGTCCCTCGGCCAGACGTTGGCCATTATCTGCTCATGCGTGATGACGCGGCCGGGAAACTTCGCCAGTTGAGCCAGGACGGCGTACTCCTTCGGCGTCAGATGAACCTCCTTGCCCGCTTTCACGATCTTGCGCTCGAGAAGGTTGATTGACAGGTCACCGACAGTGACAGCAGGAACCCCGCCCCCGCGCGTCATCCGGTTCCGCAGCGCGACACGGACCCGTGCGAGCAGCTCGTCGGTATCGAACGGCTTGGTCAGGTAATCGTCGGCGCCCAGATCAAGCGCAGCCACCTTCTCTTCCGTAGCGTCGCGAGCGGATATTACGATCAGGGTGGTGTCGGCATGCTGCTTGACGAGAGGCACCAGTTCGAGCCCGTCACGGTCGGGAAGGCCAAGGTCGAGCAGGACGACCTCGGGACGCTCGTGCTGCAGGCGATCCATGGCCTGCCGCGCGCTTTCAGCCTCGATGGTCAGGTAGTCGGCGCGGTTCAGGGCCGCCTGGATCAGCCTGCGGATGTGAGGCTCGTCATCGACGATGAGCACTTTGTGGCGGATAGTCATAGCACGTTCTTGCTGTCGATGTTCGCGATGATCAACGCCTCGGGAATGCGGATGGTGAAGCATGCGCCGTGGGGCTCATCGTTGTTCGATGCTTCCACGGCAAGCCCCATTGCCTCTGCAAAACCCTTGACGATCGCAAGGCCAAGGCCGGTCCCGTGCCGCACGCGGTCTGAGCCCTCAAGCCGGGTGAAGGTCTCGAAAACGCGCTTCTCCTGTCCTGGCGGAATACCTGGCCCTTGGTCGATCACAGACAGCAGCAGGGCGTCCGCGCCACGCCGGCAGCGGATCACGATGGGCGTACCGGGATCTGCATAGCGGCCCGCATTGTCCAGCAGATTGATGAGGCAATGATGGAACAGCACCGGGTCCAGCCGCACCAGCGGAATGTCCGGTACGATGTCGACTTCGACCATGTGCGCCAGCAGCGATACGCGCGTGTCGTGCACGGCGCCTGCGACCGCATCGAACAGGTCTGTCGCTTCGGCGCGCATCGGCAGCGCTCCCGCTTCAACGCGGGCCATGTCCAGGAGGTTGGCGACGAAGCGGTTGAGCCTCTTCGCCTCGGAATCGATCGTCTCCACCAGTTCCGGAGAAGGGTGCTTCCTGAGCTCCTGCGCGGCCGAGAGTATCGTCGTCAACGGGGTACGCAGATCATGGCTGACCGATGACAGCAAGGCTGCGCGCAGGCGATCGCGCTCGCCCACGGCCTGCGCCTTGAGGTTCTCCTCCTCCAGAGCCATCCGGTCGAAAGCGACGGACGCCTGATCGAGGAGGCTCATCAGCAGCGGCAACTGATCGGAACGGATCGGATCGCGTGTGTCCTCGCGGGCGATGCCGAGCACGGCCAGCACGCCGCGGCCCGATGCTGAGGAAGCTTGCAGCGGATGGAACAGCCAGTCGGAAGCCGTGAGCGTGGAGGAGCCGCGCCCGGCTGGCTGCTCGTTGTCGATCGCCCACTGGGCAGCGGCAATCTCGATCTGCTCAAGCCGGTCCTCGGGCGGATATGCGGCGCGCAGGTCCGGTCCAGCCTCGGAGGGAAGCAGCAGCACCGCCTGCACATCGAGCAGGCGGGCTACCTCCGCGCAGATCGCCTGCATCAGTTCGTCCTTGGTTGCCGAGGCGGTGAGCTGGCGCGAGAAGCTGGCCAGTGCCGCATTCTGACGGGCGCTCGACCCGGCAAGCTCGGCTTGTGCCCTTACCCGCGCCGCAAACTGGCTCGTGACCACCGCCACGCCCAGAAGCACGAGTATGGAAATGACATTCTCCGGATTGCTGACGGTGAGCGTTCCGGTGGGCGGCAGAAAGAAGAAGTTGTACGCAAGGCTCGCCATAAGCCCGGCAAAGAGACCCGCGCGCAACCCGAAGGTTGCAGCAGCGAACATCACTGGGACGAGGTAAAGCAGCGCGATGTTGCCAAGATCAATCGCTTCCACGAGAAGCCGCCCGAGAAGCGTCATCGCGGCCACCATCAGGGCCGACCAGAGATAGTTCCGGGGCGGGCCCCAGTGTCCGCTCGGCAGACTGCGAACCGCCGCATCCACCAGGACCGTAGCCTCTGCCGGCAGGACATGAACCGCGACATCACCGACACTGCGCACCAGCCGATCGACCACTGACCCATGGCGTGCTTCGAACCACCATGAACGGCTCGACTTGCCGATGACGATCTGTGTCGCGCGTGCATCGTGCGCGAAGCTGCGCAGGCCCTCGACGACGCCAGTGGCCGGGATGCTTGCAGTGGAAGCGCCCAGCCGTGAGGCCAGCGCCAACGTGTCCGCCAGCTGGCGGCGCTCGGCATCGGTGAAGTGCCTGTCCCTCTGCGTCTCGATATGGACTGCGGTCCAGGGTGCCTTCAACGCATCGGCCATGCGCTTGCCCGCGCGCACAAGCCCTGCGGCATGGGGGTGCTCGCTGGCAGCGACAAGGATGCGCTCGCCTACCGCGAAGCTGCCTGCCAGCGCATTGGCCCGGACGTGCTCGAGCATCTGCGCGTCCACCGCCTGCGCGGCACGGCGAAGCGCAAGCTCACGCAGGGCGGTGAGATTGGTCTTGGAGAAGAAGTGCCCGAGAGCGCGAGTGGCCTCGTGCGGGATGTAGACCTTGCCTTCCTTCAGGCGCTCGATCAGCTCGTCGGGGGGTATGTCGACGACTTCGATCTCTGCCTGCTCGAGGATCGAGTCCGGCACCGTCTCACGCACCCGTATGCGCGTGAACGAGGCGACGACATCGTTCAGGCTCTCCACGTGCTGGATGTTGAGAGTGGAATAGACGTCGATGCCTGCGGTGAGAAGTTCCTCGACGTCCTGATAGCGCTTGGGATGGCGGCTGCCTGGCGCATTGGTGTGGGCGAGTTCGTCGACGAGCGCCAGCTGCGGTGCTCGCGCAAGAATCGCATCGAGGTCCATTTCGCCCAGGCTGTGCCCGGCATGGGCCACCTGGCGCCGGTCGATGACCTCATGGCCTTCTATGAGAGCCTCGGTCTCCCGGCGGCCATGGCTTTCGACGACGCCTACCACCACATCCACGCCGGTATCGCCCCGCTGCCGCCCCTCGGTCAGCATTTCCCACGTCTTTCCGACGCCGGGCGCGGCACCCAGGAAGATCTTGAGACGGCCACGGCCCTCCTGCGCCGCCGCGCGCAGGAAGGCCTCGGGAGACGGACGGCCAGGTTCAATCGATCTTTCGCTCACCGGGCGGGCTTAGCCCCAATTCCGTCGAGCCGTCGATTCAGTTCGAAGACGTTGACGCGCGGCTCGCCGATGAAGCCGAACAAAGGCCGATCGATGGTTCGGGCGACAAGGCGCTTCAGCGCATGGGCGTCGATGTTGCGAACCCGGGCGATCCGGTCGACCTGGTAGTACGCGGCCTGCGGGGTGATGTCCGGATCGAGGCCCGATGCCGATGTGGTGACCAGATCGGCCGGAATGGGCTTGCCGGGCTCGGCAGCTTTCATTGCGGCAACCGCCTGCTGGACGCGGTCGCCGAGAGCCTGTGAGGTCGGCCCGAGGTTGGAGCCGGAGGAGGCAAGGCCGTCGTATCCCTGCCCCGCCGCCGAAGGCCGCGTCCGGAAGTAGCGCTCTGACGTGAACGCCTGCCCGACCACGGTGGAGCCGATGATCTTGCCGTCTTCCCTTACCACGCTTCCGTTCGCCTGGCGTGGGAAGATCGCCTGGCCGATCCCGGTCATTGCCAATGGGTAGGCTATGCCCAGCAGCAGTGCGAACAGCAGCGTCATGACGAGCGCCGGGCGGAAGGACGAGAGGATATCGTTGTTCATGATGCTGCCTCCTCAGACGAGACCGAGGCCGCCCACGGCCAGGTCGATGAGCTTGATGCCGATGAACGGCGCGACGAGACCGCCAAGGCCGTAAACGGACAGATTGCGCGCGAGCAGTGGGCCCGCTCCCATGGGTCTGTAAGCCACCCCCTTGAGCGCGAGCGGCACGAGGCAGGGGATGATGATGGCATTGAAGATGATGGCGGAGAGGATCGCGCTTTGCGGGCTGGAGAGCCCCATGATGTTGAGAACGCTCAGGTCGGGGTACAGCGCCAGGAACATCGCGGGGATGATCGCGAAGTACTTCGCCACGTCGTTCGCGACGGAGAAGGTGGTCAACGCACCGCGCGTCATCAGCAACTGCTTGCCCAGGCCCACGACCTCAATCAGCTTGGTCGGATCACTGTCGAGGTCGACCATGTTCCCCGCCTCGCGCGCTGCCTGGGTGCCGGTGTTCATGGCGACCCCGACGTCCGCCTGCGCCAGGGCAGGAGCATCGTTGGTGCCGTCGCCGCACATGGCGACAAGGCGTCCGCCCTGCTGCTCCTTGCGGATCAGCTCGAGCTTGTCCTCGGGCGTGGCCTCGGCCAGGAAGTCGTCCACGCCCGATTCCGCCGCGATCGACGCCGCTGTAAGCGGGTTGTCGCCGGTAATCATCACCGTGCGGATGCCCATCGCGCGCAGTTCGCCGAAGCGTTCGCGGATACCGGCCTTGACGATGTCCTTCAGGAAGATCGCGCCCAGAAGCTTGCCGTCGACCGCGACGGCAAGCGGGGTGCCGCCTGATCGTCCGATCTCATCGGTGATACGGCGCAGCTCGGTGGCGGCGGCTGTCGTCCCCGCGCCCGGATTGGCATGCAGAATGGCCTGAACGGCACCCTTCTGGATTACCCGCCCGCCTGTATTGACGCCGGAAATTCGGGTTTGCGCGGTGAACGGTACGATCTCGGCACCAGACGGCAACTCCGTGGCCATCTGTCCGAACTTCTCCCGCGCGAGCACGACGATCGATCGGCCCTCGGGCGTCTCGTCGGCGAGACTGGCGATCAACGCGGCTTCTGCAAGCTCGGCAACCTCCACTCCCGACACTGGACGGAACTCCGTTGCCTGGCGGTCGCCTACAGTGATGGTGCCCGTCTTGTCGAGCAGCAGCACGTCGATGTCGCCTGCGGCCTCTACCGCCCGTCCCGATTTGGCCAGCACGTTGAAGCGCACGAGGCGGTCCATGCCGGCAATGCCGATTGCCGACAGCAATGCCGCGATGGTCGTGGGGATGAGAGTGATGAGCAGCGCCGCAAGAATGGAGACAGGGACCGAGCCGCCCGCATAGCTGGCAAAACCCGGAATGGTGGAGACGGCGATGAGGAAGATGATCGTCAGTCCGACGAGAAGAAGGGTCAGTGCGATTTCATTCGGCGTCTTCTGGCGCTCCGCTCCCTCGACCAGCGCGATCATCCTGTCGAGGAACCCCTGCCCCGGGTTCACGGTGACCCTGATCCGGATCTCGTCGGATATGACGCGAGTGCCCGCCGTCACCGCCGAGCGGTCTCCACCTGCCTCGCGAATGACGGGCGCGCTTTCCCCGGTGATCGCGGCCTCGTTCACGGATGCGACGCCCGCGACGACCTCGCCGTCCGACGGGATCAGGTCGCCGGTCTGCACCAGCACCACGTCGCCTTTCCGGAGCTGGCTGGCGGGCACACTGTCGTACTGCGCGCCATTGCCTTTCAGCCGCTTGGCGGTGAGCTCCGCCTTTGTGGCGCGCAGGCTTGCTGCCTGCGCCTTGCCGCGTCCTTCGGCGAGCGCCTCGGCGAATGTACCGAAGAGCACTGTCAGCCACAGCCACAGCACCAGCTGGATCTTGAAGCCGGGCGCCAGTCCATCGTTTCCGACGACAAGCAACACGGTCAGCAGCACTGCGACAACGGCGGTGGTGAACATCACCGGGTTGCGGATCAACTCGCGCGGGTCCAGCTTGCGGAAGGCGTCGCCAAGCGCTGGTACAATCAGGTCTGCCGTGAAAAGGGATTTGGTCTCGGACCGAGCCATGTGCAGGGTTCCTTAGAAGAGCTGGCCACGGATCATCGCGAAATGATCGGCGATGGGTCCGAGCGCGAGGCTGGGCAGGAAGGTCAACCCGCCGACGATCAGCACGATACCGATCAACAGGCCTGTCCAGAGCGGGCCCGTGGTCGGGAAGCTGCCGGCGGTTGGCGGCGTGTACTTCTTGGCGGCCAGACTGCCGGCAACCGCCAGCATCGGGATGATGATGAAGAAGCGGCCGAGCCACATGCCCACGCCCAGCATACCGTTGTAGAACGGCGTGTTGGCAGTCAGGCCGGCGAAGGCCGAACCGTTGTTGGCCACCGCGCTGGTGAAGGCGTAGAGGATCTCCGAGAAACCGTGTGGCCCCTTGTTCAGCGGTCCGGCAAGGCCGCTCTCCACCACCGAAGCCACTGCCGTCATCCCTAGGATGATGAGCGGCAGGACAGCGATCGCAAGTACGGCGAGCTTCACCTCGCGGCTCTCGATCTTCTTGCCCACGTATTCAGGCGTACGCCCGACCATGAGGCCGGCCACGAAGACCGCAAGAATTGCGAACAGGAGGAAGCCGTAAATGCCCGCACCTACGCCGCCGATGACGACCTCGCCCAGTTGCATGTTGAACAGGGGAACCAGGCCGCCCAGCGCCGTGAAGCTGTCGTGCATGGCGTTGACGGCACCGCACGAGGCGGCAGTGGTGACGACCGAATAGAGCGCGGAGGCGGCGATGCCGAAGCGTACTTCCTTGCCTTCCATGTTACCGCCGACCACCTGGAGGGCGTGGAGCACGGGATTGCCCGATGCTTCCTGCCAGTACGTGAGGGTCGTGCCCGCAAGGAACATGAACATCATGGCCGCAAGGATCGCCCAGCCCTGCCGCGTGTTACCCACGGCCTTGCCGAAGGTATAGGTCAGCCCCGCCCCGATCGCGAAGATGGAGAGCATCTGCACCAGGTTCGTCAGCCCGGTCGGGTTCTCGAACGGGTGCGCGGAATTGACGTTGAAGAAGCCGCCGCCGTTCGTGCCCAGCATCTTGATCGCTTCCTGCGATGCGACCGGACCCAGAGCAAGGGTCTGCCGGACGCCCTCGATGGTGCTGACATCCACAGACCCGGCAAGCGTCTGCGGTACGCCGCTTGCGATCAGGAACAGGGAATAGACGACGCAGATTGGCAGGAGCAGGTAGAGAGTGACGCGGGTCATATCGGCCCAGAAATTGCCGAGCCCCGTCGCGCTGCGGCGGGCGAAGCCGCGGAACAGCGCAAAGGCGAGCGCGATGCCAGTCGCAGCGGACAGGAAATTGTGAATGGTCAGCGCCAGCATCTGCGACAGGTTCGACATCGTCGATTCGCCGCCATAGCTTTGCCAGTTGGTGTTCGTGGTAAAGCTTACGGCCGTGTTGAACGCCAGATGCTCGCTCACGGCGCCATAACCCAGCGGGTTGAGCGGCAGGAGAGCCTGCGCGCGCAGCACGACATACGTCAGCAGCAGCAGCGTGCCGTTGAAGACCAGCATGTGCACCGCATACCGGCGCCATGACTGGTCCTCGTCCGGCCTGATGCGGGAAAGCCTGTAGAACCCGCGCTCTACCGGCCCAAGTGCCGCATGCAGCGCGGTCCGCCGCCCTTCGTAGATCGCGAAGAGCCAAAGGCCCATCGGTTTGGTGAGTGCCAGCAGAATGCCGACGAAGGCCGCGATCAGCAGCCAGCCCTGAACGGTCATGGGTCGCTCCTCTCTAGAAGCGCTCGGGCCGTGCGAGCACGGCCACCAGGTAGACGAGGAGGCCGAATGCGGTCAGTGCCGCCAGCCAGAGGTCGATGGTCATGGTTGCCGCCCTCTCATGCCCTGTCGCACAGCGCGGCATAGCCGAGGCTGGCGACCATCAGGACGAGGAAAAGGCCCACCCAGAGGATGTCCTGCATGATGATGCTCCTGCAACCTCACGCCGCGACGCGCAGCATGAGTCGATTGCAGTCGACCCATTAGGATCAGACGCCGTTGGAATTCGAGATGAGGAAGCGGCGGGGCGCGTAGTATTTTCATATGAATGACGCGCTTTCACCCCGCGCGGTGCGCAGCGACCTCATCGTCCGGGTAAGCCATGCCCCCCGGATCAGCGAAGAGCGCACTTCGCATACCTCATGCGTAACACCGCTTCTCCCACGGCTTTAAAGCCGATGCGCAGCCGCTGCCGTTGCCCGGAGTGCATCAACGGCTAAGATGCGGCAAATGAAGATGAACGCTGTTTTCGCCACCGCTCTTGCCGCAGCCACCCTTTGCGCGCCCATGTTCGCCAGTGCGCAGGTCACCGCGGATCCGGAACGCATCACGCGCGACGTCAAGGCCCTTGCCTCGGACGCGTTCGAGGGACGTGCGCCGGGAACGAGGGGTGAAGATCGCACGATCGGCTACCTCATCGCGCGCATGGAGGAAGCCGGGCTTGAGCCGGGCGGGCGCAATGGAGAATGGCTGCAGAAGGTTCCGCTGCTGCACACTGCCTTGGGCAAAGGAACGATGAGCTTCGGTGCCGTGTCCCTCCAGCAGGGCAAGGAGGTCTATGTATCCACCCTCCAGCCCGATGACACCGCCCGGATCGACAAGGCCGAGATGGTGTTCGTCGGCTACGGCGTCAGCGCTCCCGAGCGAAACTGGGACGACTTCAAGGGCGCAGACCTCAAAGGCAAGGTGGCGGTGTTCCTGATCAACGACCCCGACTTTGCCGCCGTGGAAGGTGATGCGGCAAGCGGCAGGTTCGGCGCCCGAACGATGACCTACTACGGGCGCTGGACCTACAAGTTCGAGGAAGCGGCCCGGCGTGGAGCCATTGCCGCGTTGATCATTCACGATACGCCCGGCGCGGGTTACGGATGGAACGTCGTCAGCAGCCCAGGCGGCGAGAACTACGATATCGTACGCAAGCCGGAGGAAATCACCAGCTTGCGCCTGCAGGGCTGGATCGAGGGCGGAGCGGCTAAAGCGCTCTTCGCAGGCGCCGGCCTTGACCTTGGACAATTGCGCGCAGCCGCCCGGCAAGCCGACTTCCGGCCCGTCCCGCTGGCCGGCGTGAGCTTCAGCGCCGCGGTCCCGGTGACCCACGAGGAAATCGTCAGCCATAACCTGCTCGGCCGGATCACGGGCGCGAAACGTCCGGAGGAAATCGTCTCGCTAGGGGCGCACTGGGACGCCTATGGCAAGGGGGCGCCCGACGGGAAAGGCCGGGTCTATCGAGCCGGCGCAAACGACGACGCCTTGGGCGTGGCAGGTCTGCTGGAAATCGCACGTTCGTTGAAGTCGGGGCCCGCACCCGATCGCAGTGTCGTGTTCGCCTTCTGGACGGCCGAAGAACGCGGCCTTCTGGGTAGCGAATTCTACGCCGCCAATCCGGTCTATCCGATGGAGAAGACCGTCGCAAACCTGGCACTGGACATCCTGCAGACTGCAGGCCCAGCAAAGGACGTCGTGCTGGTCGGAAAGGGCCAGAACACCCTGGAAGACGACATGGAACGGATCGCTGCCAGGCAAGGTCGCACAGTGACGCCGGAGAGCCTGCCCGAGCGCGGCCTGTTCTACCGTGCCGACCATTTTTCCTTCGCCAAGCGCGGTGTCCCGGTGTTGCTGCAGATGGGTATCGCGGGCGCGTCTGACCTCGAGCAGGGAGGCCGCGCTGCAGGACAGGCCTGGATCGACCACTACACCAGCGATTGCTACCACCAGGCCTGTGATGCATGGGATTCAAGCTGGAACCTTGCCGGCGCCGTGCAGGACATCGAACTGGTGGGAACGATGGCGCAGGAACTGGCGAACTCCAGCGAGTGGCCGCAATGGAAAGCTGGCTCCGAGTTCAAGGCTATCCGTGACAGGAGCGCGTCCGTCCGACGCTGAGCGTCGAGGCTTGATCAAAAGGTGCAAGAACGCAGCAGCCCGCCAAGCATGGACCTGGCGGGCTACTTCTATGGGCGATGAGACTGGAAGCGGTCAGGCGATCTCGGGCAGTTGCTTAGGTGCATTGCCGGGTCCGGCATTGTACCGCCCGAACTCCTGCGCATAGCGCTGGGTGAGCAACTGCTGCTTCTCGGCGGGCACGTTGCGCGCAACGTCGGGAAACCAGCTGCTCTCTTCCTGGTACACGTGCTGCTGAACGGCACCCTGAATATGCTTCAACTTGTCGCACCATTCCTGGCTCATCGGGTCCAGGTTTTCAAGGATTGCCATGTTGATCTTGGCCGCGGCCTGCTCCTCATAGGCCATGACCGTGTGGGCCTTGCTGCTGCCTTCCACCAGCGCCGGATAGATCACGGCTTCCTCCGCGTTGGCGTGGGCCATAAGGATCGCGGCGAGTTCAGCCGCTGCAGTGCGGCGCTCGCCAGCACTGGTGGAGTGCAGCGCCTTATCGAACGCCGCCTCGATCTGCTTGTGGTGCGCAATGATCTGGCCGAGCCAATCATCACCCTGCGCTATCTGCTCTGCCGTGGCCCGAGCTTCGGCCCGCTTTTCGTCGGAAGCCAGGGGCGTTACGGCCGCGGCAATCTTGTCGAGAAAGGACATCCGAGTGACTCCATTGTAATGTGTTTAGAGTGTAAGCGCCCGTGGCAGCCGAACCGTTCCGGCGGTGCGGCCGCTTTGTCTTGCGGGCGGCACGTCTGACCGGTGGCTGAGGGGCCCACACGTCTCCGGCGGGCGAGATCAATTTTCCTCGGGATGAGCTGGAACTTTCGGCTGTCTTACCGGTTCTCAGCCGGGGCTGTGTTGTCCCGCGAGGGGTAATCGCACCGCTGATTGGGTGAGCCGTCCCGGGCACTACGATGAGCGGGCTTTGGCTCAGCCGAAGAGTGGAGGTGCGTCATGGATGCGAAGACCGGTGAAATGAGCTGTCCGATGGGTAAGCCTACTACAGTGCGCTCCTTGCTGGGACGCACCAACCATGACTGGTGGCCAGACAGCCTTCCGCTAGAAATCCTGAACCAGGGCGGCCTGTCCTCCGATCCGATGGGCGATGCGTTCGACTACGCCGCGGCATTCAACGCGCTCGACTATCAGGCTCTCAAGGATGACCTGAAAGCCTTGATGACGGACAGCCAGCCATGGTGGCCGGCGGACTACGGAAATTACGGTGGCCTTTTCATACGGATGGCGTGGCACGCCGCCGGCACCTACCGCACCGCCGATGGCCGTGGCGGCGCAAACAGCGGCCAGCAGCGTTTTGCACCGCTGAATTCGTGGCCTGACAATGGCAACCTCGACAAGGCCCGCCGCCTCCTTTGGCCGATCAAACGCAAGTACGGCAAGAACATCAGCTGGGCCGACCTCTTCATCCTCACCGGCAACGTCGCCATTGAATCTATGGGCGGCCCCGTGTTCGGTTTCGGCGGCGGACGGCGCGACGTGTTCGAACCCGAAAGGGACATCTACTGGGGCAGCGAGGAACAGTTCGTCGGCCATCCCGACAACAAGACGCGCATCCTGCCGGAAGAGGAGCTGGAGCTGGAGAACCCGCTTGCGGCCATCCAGATGGGGCTGATCTACGTCAACCCGGAAGGACCCGGAGGCGTACCTGACCCCCTGCAATCCGCCCGGGATATCAAGGTAACCTTCGAACGCATGGCGATGAACCACGAGGAAACCGTGGCGCTGACGGCTGGTGGCCACACCTTCGGCAAGGCACATGGCGCCGGGGATCCGAGCCTCGTCGATGCTGCACCCGAGGCAGCGAACATCGCACTGCAGGGCCTTGGCTGGGCCAGCGCGCACGAAAGCGGCTTCGGCGAGCATACGATCACCAGCGGCATCGAGGGCGCCTGGGTCAACACTCCCACGGAATGGTCCGAGAACTACTTCCGGCTCCTGTTCGACTACGAGTACGAACTCGTGCGCAGCCCGGCAGGGGCGCACCAGTGGCAGCCAATCGACCAGAAGGTCGAGGACATGGCGCCCGCCGCGCACGATGCTTCACTGCGGGTGCCCACTATGATGACCACGGCGGACATGGCTCTCAAGGTGGATCCGGAGTTCCGCGCCATCTCGGAGAAGTTCCGGAACGATCACGAGGCCTTCAAGGACGCTTTCGCACGCGCCTGGTTCAAGCTCACTCACCGCGACATGGGGCCCAAGGTGCGCTATCTCGGTCCCGAGGTACCCGAGGAAACACTGATCTGGCAGGATCCCGTGCCCCCCGGTGACACCCCCTCCGAAGCCGACGTCGCCGCGTTCAAGACCGCTATTCTCGACGCAGGCTTCACGGTGGGCCAACTGGTGAAGACGGCGTGGGCTTCTGCATCCACATACCGCAGGTCCGATCACCGCGGCGGCGCGAACGGTGCTCGCCTCCGCCTTTCTCCACAGAAGGACTGGGCGGTAAACGAGCCGGAAGAGCTCGCCGGCGTTCTGGCCCGGATCGACGCCCTGCGGGGTACCCTGTCGATGGCTGACGCGATCGTGCTGGCAGGAACGGCCGCCGTCGAGAAGGCGGCCAGAGACGCAGGGTTTGCCATAGACGTGCCCTTCCAGGGAGGGCGCGGCGATGCAGTGCAGGAATGGACCGATGCCGAGAGCTTCGCGGTGATGGAGCCCGTTGCCGATGGCTTTCGAAACTACCTCAAGACCAGGCATTCGGTGAAGACCGAGGAACTGCTTCTCGACCGGGCTTCGCTTCTCGGCTTGTCCGTACCCGAAATGACGGTTCTGCTGGGAGGACTGCGCGTGCTGGGCGCCAATTACAACGATGCGCCGGAAGGTGTGTTCACGTCCCGAAAAGGCCAGTTGACGAACGACTTCTTCGTCAACCTTCTGGATAACGACACGTTCTGGAAGGTCGTCGATGAAAGTGCCGACGAGGAGTTCATCGGCTACGATCGAGGCGGCAAGCAGGAAAAGTGGCGCGCCACCCGCACCGACCTGATTTTCGGGGCAAACAGCCAGCTTCGCGCAGTCGCCGAGGTGTACGCCGAGGCTGGGCACGAGGAAAAGTTCGCACGGGACTTCGTGGCAGCCTGGACGAAGGTGATGAACGCCGATCGCTTCGACCTGCCACAGCAACCCGACAGCGTGGAGCCCGTGGGCATAGCCGAGCCGGCCACTCGCCAGTAGGCGTGTCGTTCTTCAGGTGACGTCGGAGCCTAAGCGCCACCTTTCATGGCGTCGCTGGTGGGCTTCGCACAAGTATCGATGCCGCATGGCAGGTTATTCGCCATGCGGCACGACCGCCACCCGTCGCACGAGCCGGTCCGCTCTGCTCCAGCCGGGCGGGGCCACGAACTGCCTGCGGAGAGTCTGATCGTTTCCACCGCGACACCTCTCGGGTTCCCGATTATCCCAACGTGGGATCGATCAGGAACTTCTCGCCCGTGGACTTGCGTTCATACGCTCGAAGCGTATCGGGCTGCAGTGCTTCGGCAAGCCCGATGGTGCGGGTATAGCTGCTGGCGAACGTCGTGGTCAGTTCCGTCACGACGCGAGAGCGCATCGCCTCGACCGTCTCCTTTCCAAACCTTCCGAGCATGGGAAAGAGCAGCCATCCGCCCGCGCTCCACTGGAAGCCGAAGCTCAGGCGGTCGAGCACTGCGGGCGAGGTGTCCAGAGCACCATAAATGTAAAGCTGCTTAAACGTGTCCGATCCGTAGCGACTGTACCCGCCCGCATTGCGAACGGCGGCGCGTTCCATCGCCCGCAGGATGTCACTGCCGAGTGTGCCTCCACCAATGGCGTCGAAGGCGATGGTCGCGCCCGTCTTCTCCAGCGCCTCTGCCAGCTTGTCGCGGAAGTTCTCCTCCGAAGTGTCGACCACATGCTCCGCCCCGATCTGTCGCAGGATATCCTCCTGGACCTTCGAACGCACGATGTTGACAAGCGGGATCCCGTCTGCGAGGCAAATCTTCTGAAGCATCTGACCAAGGTTCGACGCTGCCGCCGTATGGACCAGCGCACCGTGGCCTTCGCGCCGCGCCGTCTCCACGAACCCCAATGCCGTCAGCGGATTCACGAACATCGATGCACCGTCCGCCGCGCTCGCACCTTCCGGCAGCGGCACGATGCTGTTGGCCTCGATGAGCCGGTAGTCCGCATACATGCCGCCGCCGATCATGCCCACCTTGCGCCCCTCCAGATGGGCTACGTTGCGCCCGGCCCGCACGACGGTGCCTGCCCCCTCGTTGCCGATCGCCAGCGAGTCTCCCAGGCGCCCGCGCAAGCTTCCAAGCCGTTGCTGCGGCACGGAGAACTTGAGGGCGCCGCCCTCGGCAGCTTTCAGCGTCCCCACATCCGCTGCGGCTAGCATCAGGCCTAGATCGCTTGGATTGATCGGTGCCGCCTCGATGGCGACCACGACCTGATCGTCACCGGGTTCGGCCACGGTGACGGTCTCGAGCGACAGGGTCAGAACGCCATCATCCGTGATGAGCGTGCGCATCTCTCGTCCAGTGAACGGCATCGTTATCTCCTTGAAGGGCTTGTGGGTCATCGCAGGTGCTGGACTAGGTAGCGTTGGTGGCCTTCGCCAGAGTGGGCATGATGTCTTCGGGCTGTTCTACACCGATGGAGAGACGAACCGTGGACTGCAGCACTCCAGCCCGCTCGGCCATCTCCACGGAAGCGCTTGAGTGACTGCTCGGCGCCGGATGCAGGGACTCACGGCGTTGCTTCAGGGGCCCAGCGCAAGCTTGGATATCGGCAGAAGGATCGAAGATCGACATCGCGCAATGTCGCCAAGCGAGAACAACTTCCTTCATCGGACGATGCGCGACGCGCCTTAAGAGAAAATGGTCAGCCCCGCTGGGTTCGAAATAGCATGACAGGTTGACGCACGGCCACTCATGTAACGCTTAGGGATTCATGAGACGCGATAGTAGAATGTCTGGCGTGTTACACGTCCTGTTGCACATGGCTGAGATCGACGGTCCGGTGATGTCGGAAACGATGGCGAAGATCATTGAAATCAATCCCGTGGTGATCCGGCGAATCATGGCGGGGCTGCGCGAGGCAGGACTGGTTCGATCCGAGAAGGGACACGACGGAGGTAGGACGATCGAGCGCGACTTGGCCATAATCACGCTGCGCGACGTGTACCAGGCGCGCAACAGCCCCGAACTGTTTGGAATGGGCAACCGCGCCGATGCGCCCGGCTGCCTCGTCGAGGAATCGGTAAACGCCGCACTGGGGAGGGCCTTTGACGAAGCCAGAGCGCTGCTACTCGATCGCTTCGCGAGCGTGACGCTGGCGCAACTGAGTGCCGACTTCCACGCCCGCATGGTCGCGAACGGCAAGGACATCAACCTGAGGATCATCCATGCAGCGTGACGCTATTATCATTGGCGGCAGTTTTGCCGGCCTGTCTGCCGCAATTCATATCGCGCAGGCGCGCCGCTCTGCCTGCGTCGTCGACGCGGGCAGACCTCGCAACCGCTTTGCCGATGCTTCGCACGGCTTTTTCGGCCAGGATGGGGCCGAGCCGCTCGCGATGATCGCGCGCTCGCGGGCAGCGGTCGTCTCACTTCACCAATCCCTCGTGTTCGAGCCAATCCGGTAACGCCTGATTCTTAGTTGCCCGAATGTGCCGAGAACCAGGCTGCCTAAGTTGGAGACCTGCTCGGCCAGGCGATGATCTTGCCTCTTTTGGGCTCATTCACATGCCGAGTGAGCCCAAGGAGAGAGTGAACCCGTCGCTCTGCGTCTGTCTGAGCCATGCCGCCAGCAGCGACGAGTCCTTCCTGCTCGGCCTCATGCATCGCGCTCAGGGCGCGACGCGCCTGGTTGACCGCACCATCACTAGCTATGCCGACAAACGCCCTTTGAGGTGCGTCATTGATGCGCAACTGCTAGGCCTGCAACGTGTCCTCGTCCTCCGTGGTTGTGTCGAAGAATTGATCGATCCGGACGTCAGGAACGCCGCTTTCCTTGGGTGTCGTGCAGATTGTCCACGAATAATGGCGCGTTTTTCCGGTTTCGCACCCGAGCGTTCGCGAATGCGATCTAAACGGTGTGCTGTTACCTTGGCGACAACGTTGTCGTAGACCGGTCGGCACAGTTCAACATCGAGCAATGGATCGACGCGCAATGGGCGACTATGTGCAATACGAAAAGCGGGGACGCATCGCGATCCTCACTCTCAATAGGCCCGACAAGCTTAACGCGATCGGCGTAGCGCAGGACTGCTTCGATCTCATCGATACACTCGATAAGGTCGGCGCCGATAGCGACATCAGCGCCGCAATCCTCACCGGCACGGGCCGAAGCTTCAGCGCCGGCGGAGACCTTCAGGGGATGAAAGATCGCAACGGCATTGGCCCACTCGAACATCCCGCATCGACGCGGACCAATTATCGTTCCGCGATCCAGAAAGTACCCCGGGCGTTCCGTGCCCTTGAAGTGCCGATCATCGCCGCGATAAACGGCCATGCGATTGGCGTCGGCAATGACCTTGCGTGCCTGTGCGACATCCGCATCGCAAGCTCGAAAGCCAAGTTCGCCGCCTCCTTCATCAAGATGGGCCTGATCCCGGGCGACGGCGGTGCATGGCTGCTACAGCGTGTAGTAGGTTATTCCAAGGCTGCCGAGATGGTCCTCACCGGCGATCTCCTCACCGCCGAGGAAGCGCTCGCCTGCGGGCTCGTTTCAACCGTAGTCGAGCCGGAAGACCTCATGGACAGGGCGATCGCCATGGCTGAGCGCATCGCCGCCAATCCTGCCCGCTCGCTACGCATGGCCAAGCGCCTGCTGCTGACCGCGCAGGACGCGACGCTCGATACCGTTCTCGAGATGTCAGCGGCTATGCAGGCAATCGCACATGAGACGGCCGATCATGCCGAAGCGGTGGATGCTTTCCTGGAAAAGCGCCCGGCAAGGTTCACCGGCGAATGAAACATCTGGCCGGAATGCGCCGGAACGGCCGCGTTCCGGCAAGCCCCTACCCTTAGATTTATCCGGTCAGCCCTTGAACTCAATCGCGTAGCGATAACGGTTGGGGTGATAGCGCACGTTTGCCAGTTCGATCGGACGATCGCCCGCGAAGTAAACGCGCTGGACGTGCAGGATCGGCGTATCCTCGGAAATCTCTAGGTACTCTGCTGCTACCACGCCCGCGCAGTCGGGCTCGATCGTCTGCTCGGCACGCGTGATGCGCACGTTTGCCGCCTGTTCGACGAGCCGGACGACGGGCAGATCGCCGTCGAGGTCCTGTGGTGTAAGCTTATCAGCGCGTTGACGAAGTCGGTGTGATCTGATTCAGCCTGGATACGGAAAGAAGGCGGTCAGCGACGATGGCGATGCGACGTGATGGTGATGTGCAGGCGGATCTGATCGTGTCGTGGTCAGA
>NZ_WVTD01000029.1 GCF_009856825.1 Novosphingobium silvae
GCCCTCCCACCCCTTTCAGTTTCGAAACTGGTTTCGAAATCACCACTCATCACCACCTCGCAAATGCAAGGCTCAACACCTACCAAATCGCGAAATCATGAGAATGTGGGGGATTTTGACCGCTTACCGGCTTGGCATGCCGTACCGCATTGCGTTGGTGGAAGGCGGAGAGTGGCGGGCGCCGGAGAACCTTGCGCGCGATCCGCATTTCCGGGGCTACGTGGTATTCCTGCTGCCCTGAGCCCTGATCATGTCCGGCATCGCGGCTGGTGGAGGGCCCTTCAGGGCGTGGCTGTGGGCGCGCTCGTGCGGCGGGCGGAGATGATCTTCACCGGCGGCTCCAGGATCTGACCGCGCATCACCCCTTCGCCCTTTGTCGGCGATAGCGGCGCGTTCCACACCTGCATGACCACGTCCATCCCCGAAACGACATGGCCGAAGGCGGCGAAGCCCGCGCGGGTGTCGGGATTGTCCGACCCGGGCTTCGCATCCAGCGAGGTGAGATCGCCGATCATGATTGTGAAGTCGGCCGTGGCGCTGCCGGGAGCGAAGCGCGCCATCGAGATCGTCCCTGCCTTGTGGGACAGGCCGGTCACGTTCGTGGGTTCGTGCGCGATCGGCGGCAGGACCTTCACGCCCTGCAGGCCGCCTTGCAGCAGCCCGGCATTCTCGTCTCCCCAGTCCAGATGCATCGCGCGGTAGAAAGTCGCGCCGTCCAGCCGCCGGGTGTCGACGTATTTGAGGAAGTTGGCGGTGGTGATCGGCGCATGCGTACGATCGAGCGCCAGGGTGATCGTTCCCTGCGGTACGGTGATCGCGACATAGGCGTAATCGACCGGCGCGGGAGCAGGTGCAGGCGTGGCGCCAGGCACCGGCGCCGGAGCGCTGTCCTGCGCGATGGCGGGCGAGAGGGCGAGGGCGATGGGCGCGAGCAGCGCCAGTCCTGCCTTCGGTGCCATGCGCCCGCGCATCGAAACCGCCTTGCCCTTAGCGGACGCGCGGGCCGCCGAACGGCAGCGGCGGCGGAGTACGACGGGCGCCGCGCGGCAGCTGCGCCTGATAGGCACGGCCGCAATGCTCCACGCAGTACGGGAAGCCGGGGTTCACCTTCTCACCGCAGAAATGGAAGTCCGGTTCGCCCGGGTGCCCCATCGGCCAGCGGCACACGCGGTCGCTGAGGTCGAGGAGGCTGGTCTTGTCGGCGATCTCCGCGCTGGGCTTGGCAGGCACGAGGCGGCGCGGCGGCGCAGGCGGGATCGGCTGCTGCTGGTCGCCCGGACCCTGGCGAAGGAAGCCGCCCGGACCGACCGAAACGACGCGCGGACGGTCCGATACCGGTGCAGGAGCTTCGGCTGCCGCCGGGGCGGGTGCCGGCTCGGGAGCGCGCGGAGCGGGCGCCGGCTGCGGCGGGGGAGCAGCACGCACGGGAGCGGCGGGCGCTTCCGCCTGCGGCTCGGGAGCGCGAGGCGCCGGAGCGGCTTCGACAGGCTTGGGCTTCTTTGGCGCGGCGGGACGCGACGGCTTCTCGTTCGCCTTCACCGGAGAAGGGCGCGCCTTCAGGCCGAGGCGGTGTGCCTTGCCGATGACCGCGTTGCGGCTCACTCCGCCAAGCTCGTCCGCGATCTGGCTGGCAGTGGCACCGCCTTCCCACATCTTGGTCAGCTTCTCGATCCGCTCGTCCGTCCAGCTCATTCCAGTTCCATCGTTTCGAGGGGCGTCGGGGAATTCACCCCGGAATCGCCCCGGACATCCAGGCGCCGCTTGCCTCGGAAGGCTACAGCCGATAGTCGCCGGTCCATGGCCGATCAACCCCATTCGACTGCGCTGCCGGACAACGCCGGGATCCTTGGACCCGCCGACCATCCGGCCCCTTCCGTCCGCGCCAGCTTTCCGGCAAAGGGCGAGCCCGTGATCCACCAGGTCAACTGGGTCGGGCTCAAGACGCTCTATATGAAGGAGGTGCGGCGCTTCTTCAAGGTGCAGACCCAGACGATCTGGGCGCCCGCGATTACCACGCTGCTGTTCCTGGTCATCTTCACGGTCGCGCTGGGACGCGGCGGGCGGGAAGTGCTCGGCGTCAACTTCGCGACCTTCGTGGCGCCCGGGCTCATCGTCATGGGCATGATGCAGAACGCCTTCGCCAATTCCAGCTTCTCGTTTCTGGCGGGCAAGATACAGGGAACGATCATCGATTTCCTCATGCCGCCGCTTACCGAGGGCGAGCTGATGCTGGCGATCGTCGCGGCCGCGGTTACCCGCGCGCTGCTGGTAGGTCTGGCGCTCGCCGCCGCCATGCTGCTGTGGCCCGGCATTGACATGTCGATGGCGCACCCCTGGGCCGTCGCGTGGTTCGGCCTTGCGGGCTCGGTTTTCCTCGCGCTGCTGGGCTTCCTGTCGTCCATCTGGGCGGAGAAGTTCGACCATAACGCGGCCGTCACCAACTTCGTCATCGCCCCTCTGTCGCTCTTGTCGGGCACCTTCTACGTGATCGACAATCTCTCGCCTGTCTTCCAGGCGATCAGCCGGGCCAATCCGTTCTTCTACGTCATCTCCGGCTTCCGCTTCGGCTTCCTGGGGGCAAGCGACATCGGCGATACCAACATGGCCGTGCTGCACAGCGCGATCGGCATCGGCCTCGTCGATGCGGTCCTCGCGATCATCGTGTTCCTTGTGCTGCGTTCGGGCTGGAAGCTGAAGGGCTGAATTTCCGCCGCAAATCAAGGCAGGTTCGTCAGATACGAAGCCAGCATTAACGAAAATTTATCCGCTCTCGCGCATTTGGCCCTTGTGGCCACAGGCAAAGCGCAAAGCGAAAATCGCCGAAAGACCATCGTGCGCTTCACCGCGCCGGTGGTTCTCGCAGCTCTGTTCATGCTCGGACTGCTGCTTGCCCTCCTCGGCTGGTCCGGCAGCGAGGCCAATCGCATCGCTCTCGAGCGCGACCGGGGGATCGTCGCCCTCGTGCTTGCGCAGGCGGTCGAGCGGGTGGCCCACGCCCAGGAATCCTCCACCGTCTGGGACGAGGCAGTGCGGCAGGTCCGCCGAACACCTCCCGACAAGGCGTGGCTCGATGAGAACCTCGGCTCGTGGTTCCGCGAATACGCGGGAGTGGACGAGGTCTATATTCTCGATGCCCGCGACCGGCCGATCTACGCCATGCGCGACGGGCGCAACGCCGTTCCGGAAACCTACGTGGCCGTGCAGGACACGGCAGCTCCGCTGGCGCGTCTCCTGCGCACTACCCGAACCGTCCAGAAGCGGACCAACGGCGGCCTGCCGATGCTGTCGCCGGGGCGGGGCGATCTGGCCATCGTGCGCGGGCGCCCGGCCATCGTCAGCGTCAAACCCATCCTCGCGGATACACCTCTCGCCCGGCAGGAACCCGGGTCGGAAGCCCTCCACGTTGCCGTGGTGTACCTCGATGAGAACTTCTTCGCGAGGGTCGGGCGGCAATATGGCTTGGCTGACGCCCATTACGCGATCACGGCGAGCGGCAAGGGGAACAGCCATTCGGTGCCGGTTCTCGACCGTCACGGCAAGACCATCGGCTACCTCGTCTGGAAGCCCTTCGCGCCCGGGCGCCAGGTCATCGCGGCGTTGGGGCCCACGCTGGTGCTGGTCCTGCTGCTCTCGACCGCGGTGATCTACGTCCTGGCAAGTCGCCTCGCCCGCCGTACGCTCGACCTTGAGGCAAGCCGCAGCAACGCCCATCACCGGGCCATGCACGACGACCTCACCGGTCTCGGCAACCGCGCCACTTTCGAGCAGAGGCTGGACGAGGCGCTCGCGCGCTCGCGGCGCCACGATAGTCTTCTGGCGCTGCTCTACATCGATCTCGATCGCTTCAAGCAGGTGAACGACACGCTGGGGCATCCGGCGGGAGACGCGCTGATCCGGCAGGTGGCAGAACGCCTCGTTGCGGAGGTGCGCAGCTACGACCTCGTAACCCGGCTCGGAGGCGACGAGTTCGCGATCCTCATCGGCGAGCCTGCAGACCGCGAGGCGGTGGAGAGTATCTGCGCCCGCATCGTCGCCGAACTGGAGCGGCCGTTCGACCTTGAGGGATCTCAGGCCTTCATCGGGGCGAGCATCGGCATCGCGGTCGCCCCTGGTGACGGAACCGATCGCACCGAACTCACCCGCAAGGCGGACATCGCGCTCTACAAGGCCAAGACGGAGGGCCGCAGTCGCTACTGCTTCTTCACGCCGGACATGGACCGTGACGTGCGCTCACGCGAAAAGAGCTACCGCGACCTGCGCCTCGCGCTCGCCGACTGCGACCGCCAGCTCATGCTGTACTACCAGCCCATCCATGACCTGAACGACGGCCGGATGGTCGGGGTGGAGGCGCTGCTACGCTGGTGGCACCCGGAACGCGGGCTGATGGGGCCGGCCGGTTTCATCCGCTCGGCCGAGGAATCGGGCCTGATCGAGGTTCTTGGCGAATGGGTCCTGCGCCAGGCGGTCCGTGACGCGCGGCAGTGGCCGGACCTTCGCGTGGCGGTCAACGTGTCGCCCACGCAGCTGCGCAGTCGCCAGTTCGTGGACATGGTGCGGCAGGTCCTCTCGGAAGCCGGCCTTGCACCGCAGCGGCTTGAACTCGAGATGACGGAAACCGCGCTCATGGCCGCTTCGGGAGAGGTCGCACGGGCCCTTTCCGAACTTCGGCGCATGGGGATAGCCTGCGCGCTGGACGATTTCGGTACGGGATATTCCTCACTGAGCCATATCCGCGATTTCGCAGTTGACCGGATCAAGATCGACCGTTCGTTCGTCAACGTCGTCGACACCGATGCCGGGGCGGCGCTCGTCGAAGCGATCGTCAGCCTTGCCCGGGCAAACGGACTATGCCTGACTGCCGAAGGGGTGGAAGCGCAGGAGCAGCATGAATTCCTGCGCCGCGTCGGGTGCCACGAGGTGCAGGGATACCTGCTTTCGCCGCCGGTACCCGCAAGCCAGATCAGCCGCATGCTGCAGGGACGCGAGACGCACGCTCACCAGCAATCGCTCGCAGGCTGACGGGCCGGCACTACGCGCTCAGTGCGCGAGGCTGCGGCGCAGGTGGTATCGCCCGTCGTCGAAGGCGTCGAACATCTGTGAAAGGGAAGGGTGGTCCACCGGGCCGCCTTCGGGATCCCCCAGGAGGTTCTGCTGGCTGACATAGGCGACGTAGCTCGCCTCCTCGTTCTCGGCGAGGAGATGGTAGAAGGGCTGGTCGCGAGGGGGGCGGACGTCGGCCGGGATCGATTCGTACCACTCGTCGCTGTTCGCGAACACGGGGTCGATGTCGAAGACGACGCCCCGGAAGTCATGCAAGCGGTGCCGAACCACGTCGCCGATGGCAAACCGCGCCCTGATCCGCCGCGGAGCGTCGATGACGCGCCCGGCCTGAGGGGAGAAGAAGGACGCCCTGTTCATGGTAGCGGACATAGGTCTCAGCAGGGTTCCAAACAAGCGCAGCGCCGGAACATTCCCCGAAAAGTGGGTCCGACATGCGGAAAAAACGAAATTCGGGCTTGCCCAGTCCAATCAAGTCGGCTACCGGCGCGCTTCGCTTGACCCGGCGGGGCCTTCCCGCTGTAGCGCGATCTCTTGCGGAGAGGTGGCAGAGTGGTCGAATGCGCTGCACTCGAAATGCAGTGTACGGGTAACCGTACCGTGGGTTCGAATCCCACCCTCTCCGCCATGGACCTGTTTGATGGGGTCCGCAGATGTCCGCCCGGATAGATATCCTTCCTCTGAATACGACGCTTTTAGCAGGCTCAGGCGACCACAGTCGTCTACGGGCGTCCAACACGTATGTAGTCTGAAACGTGGTTTCCGCGCTGGAAAGCGTGGTTTCACGATGATAGCGATATCGTGCGATTTCAAACCTCATCCCGGGGCGAACACCGGAGCTTTGGCGAAGTCAGCCTCGGTGAATGGACGGTCGTTGAACAAGTAGGGATAATAGAACGTCCGCAACCGGGTGTGATACGCGCGGATGCGGTCCTGATAAGTCAGCTGCGCCTGAATGTCGGTGCCAGCGAGACGGGTGAAGGCAGCTTGCACGCCTACCGCTGGCAGCACCGCGCCAACCCACCGGGTAAGCTCATCGCGTTCCAGGAGGCCCTGGCGATAACTCTGCGCCTGCGGGGCGACGCTGCGGTCCGCCACGTGGTGGAACGCCAGGTACCACTTCCAGTGGAACGTCCCATCGGTCGGCGGGGTGTCGCTCCACTCAGGATGATAGCGGAAGAACTCTGCCATGGTTTTCTCCTGAGGGATGTCCCAAGCGCCGTGAACCGCATCGCGGTGGGCGAGTGACAGTTCCACGCCCTGGTTGACCGGCACTGCGCGCGTGATGGCGACATGGGCGAGGGCTGGCAGAACGAGAGTAAGGAGCAGCCATGCGGCCGCCATGCTGGCCGCGCTGGCTGCAGAGCCGATGTTCAACCGGCCGATGAGCCAGGCTACCAGCACCCAGAAAGCCATGTAGGCCGCGGTAAGGCCAACCATTGCGGCAATGCCCTGGAGATGTGCGCCAGCAACGATGCCGCCCGCGACAAGCGGCAGCGCAAGACTTGCCACGAGCAGGAGATAGCGCAGGCCGATGCGACGCACCCACAGCCGCCTCCCTGCACCCGGTGTGGCCTCCAGCATCCGCAAGCGGCCCGCCTCGCGCTCACCCGAGATCAGATCATGGAAGAGGGCGATGACGAACAGCGGGGCCAGATATACCAGGACGAAGGCATAGTCGAAGCGGCCGGGTAGGGCGAGTTCGGGGTTGTAGTTCTCGCTGTCGTATAGCTGGCTCTCCAGCCCAAGGGCACGCACGCGCAGCAGGTAAGGCGAGACATCACGCATGCCCAGAGCGGCGAATGCGAGGCGTGAGGGCGGGTCCCAGGTCTCGTGGAACGTGAAGTATGCTGCATCACCCGCAGTGCCGGTCTTTGTGACCCAGTTTGCGATGGCGGAAACGTCCTGCTTCTGCAGAGGGTGGATGCGCTCGATCGCAGCGCGCTGGCGGTCGACCTCGACCAGCCCGGCGACGACGCTGGCGATTGCAAGTGCCGCCAGAAGCAGGATCATGACGAGGCCGAGGCGCGAGCGGCGGAACAGCAGCCATTCATTCTTGAAGGCGATCACGAGCGCACTCCTTCGAGACGGCGAGCGGCAGGGGCAAGGAGAAGAGCCGGGACAAGCAACCACAGCAGCAGCATCACGGCAGCGGGCGATGCCCTGCGTACCAGATCGCCGGGTTCCGGAGGCGCGAAGTGGAAGTCCGGCATGGCGTGCCAATGGTGCGGATCGATCCGGCTGCGCTGTTCGGCGGCCGTGTCGGAACTCTTGGCGGCGTCGTCCTCGAAACTGACGGCATCCGCCTGCAAGCGGTTCAGGCGTTGCACAAGGTCGTAGCGATAGGCCTCCGCCTGATCGAGGAAGCGCGCGTGGCCGGCAAGATCGGTTCCGGCTGCCGCCATCGACAGACGCCGCATGGCGACGGCGGGGCTGAGAGTGCCGATCGCGTCCATGGTCGCGCTCTGCCGTGCCTGACGGGCAAAGCCTTCGCTTGCATAACGGTCGAACAGCTCCGAGGTCATCCGCTCGCCTTCGACTGCCAGCAGCCCCTTGTAGTTCACGGGCAGGTCTTCCACCCGGCGAACACCGTATTGCCGCAGCACGCGCTGCTTGAACGCGGCGAACACCGGGTCATCCGGGTTATGGCTGTCCCCCATGGCGCGCAGTTCGCGCTGAAGGGTCAGGTCGGTTTCAAGTCGCGTCGGTTGCGGCACGGCGGTTGCGGCAAGATCGGGGGCGATGCGCGGCAACAGGATCACGGTTACGGACCAGAGCCCGAGCAATGCCAGCAGCGCATTGCGCGGCCGAGCGACGGACGCGGAGACGAGGACGACAATGATCGACCAGAGCGCGAGGTACGTCAGATAGCCTGCCGCCGTCAGCGCGATCGGTCCCGCGGCGGCGCCGGGCTGAGCTGCGACGAAGATCAGGACCGACATGGCCGGAATGGCGATCAGTGCGGCAACCGTCGCGAGCGCCAGGAGCTTGCCGGCGATCAGCGTGCCTGCGCTCACGCCCTGCATGAACAGCTGGCGCAGCGTGCCGGCGCCCCGCTCGCGAGCGACCGCCCCGTACCCGAGGAAAATAATGAGCAGCGGCGCCAATGTCTGGAGGACGAACGCCGGCGTCAGCTGGCCGAAGCGGACCAGGATGGAAGACTGACGCACGTCGCCGAAGTTGGCGCTGTTCTGGCGGTGACCTTCCAGGAACATGGCATTGCCGGTGAAAGCGTCGATACCGGGATCGAAGGCGGCGAGCGGCGGCAGCGGGCGAAAGATGAAGTGCCCAAAATGCACCATGCGATGCGGATGGCGGCTCGGCTGGTTGTCGAACTCCTCGTCAACCTGCGCCTGAAGGCGTGCGCGGGTATCGGCGACGTTCGACTGATGTGCGACAGACGTGATCCCCGCAATGACGACCAGCACGATGAGAAGTGCTGCGGCGATCACCGATACACGGCTTCGGCGCATCAGCCACAGTTCGTCCCGTGCGATGAGAGTAAGCGCGCTCATGCGGCGACCGGCCGGGCGAAATGGCGGTGGAGCGCGCGCACGTCATAGCGATCAGGCCCTTCGGCGACGCTTTCCTGCACGATGCGCCCAGCGTCCAGGAAGCCGATGCGGTCGGCGGTGTCTGCGGCGCTCAACAGGTCGTGGGTGACCATCAGGACGGCGGAACCGCGTTCGCGAAGCCCGCCAAGCAGCCGGTTGAAGTCCTGCGTGGCCCGCGGATCGAGGCCGCTCGTCGGCTCGTCGAGCAGGACCAGCGGAACATGGCGCAGAAGCGCGAGAGCGATCGCCACCTTCTGCCGCATGCCCTTGGAGAAGCCGGCGACGCGGCGGTTGAAGGCGTCCTCCTGCAACCCGGCTGCATTGAAGGCAGCTTCGATCTCTGCGTTCGTCCGGCGCTCGGACGATATGCCGAGGAAGTACTGGATGTTTTCCCGAGCCGTCAGGTGCTCGTAGAGCGCGACGTTCTCGGGCAGGTAGGCGATCGCGCGACGCGCCTGCACAGGCGCGCTGCCAGGGGCCACACCGCACACCCGCACTTCGCCCGATGCCGGCGGCACGAAGCCCATGATCGCCGCCAGGGTGGTGGATTTGCCGGCACCGTTGCCGCCCAGCAGGGCATAGATTTCTCCAGGCCTGATCGAGAGATCCAGTCCGTTCAGAACGCGGTGCGCGCCATAGTCGACGACGAGATTGGCGATGAGCAGGGGCAAGCCGCTGGGCTCATGATAGGTCATGATGTCCTCGTGGAGATAGTTTGTTCAGGCGATCAGATCTCGGCGCGCAGCGAGACACGGATCGTTCGTGGCGCACCCGGGTAGATCCAGAAGCGGTTGTACGAGCTTTGGGCGTACCGCTCGTTCAGGAGGTTATCGACCTCTGCGCGGGCGGTCAGCGCTGCGGTGATCGGGATTTCGGCCGCGGCCTTGACCTTCCAGTAGGAGGGCAGCATCAAACCCGTGCTGTCCGTCGCACCGGAACGCTCGCCCACATAGGCGACGCCCCCGCTCAGCGACCAGTCGCGCCCGGTTCCCATATCGAACTTGTGAACGACGAACACGGTGCCTGAATGGTCGGGAACGTTGAGGGCCAAGGGCGTTGCGAAGCTCTCGTCGTCGTTGCGCGCATGGGTGTAGGCGTAGTTCGCCACCGCAATCCAGCCACGGCCCAGGCGCAAAGAGGCATCGAACTCCACGCCCCGGCTGCGGAGCGAACCGACAGGCGCCAGGTAATTGACGTCGTTCGGATCGGTGGTCAGCACGTTGCTCTTCCTGATGTCGAAGTACGTGAGCCCGACATCGAGCGCCTGCCACCGGCTTGAGAGGCCGACCTCGTAGCCGCGCCCCTGCTCGGGCGCGAAGGCGGCGCCGGTGCTGCCACTGCCCGAGTTGAGAAGGAAGGATTCGCCCCAGTTCGCGTGAACGGAGATACTGTCGGTCAATGCGTAGCGCCCGCCGATGCGGAAGTTCACCGGCTCGTCGGCAGCGACGCTGACCGCGCCGGTCAGGTTCTTCGTCAGCTTCTGGCGATAGGTATCGAAACGAACGCCCCCGACGAAAGTGAGCCGCTCGTTCACTTCCCACATGTCCTGGGCGTACAGCGTGAGCGAACGCCTCTTCTCGCGCTGATCGATGTTGGGCAGCAGCGGCAGAGCCTGCGCATCGCCATAGACAGGCTCGAAAATGTCGATCGCGTAAGGGTCGGCTGCCGTGGGATTGCGACGGTTCAGCAACTCCAGATAGTCGAGCGTGTAGCCCTTGATGCCCACGCTTGCGTTGTGGGTGCCCCAGGCTTCGATCTTGCCGCGCAGCTCGAGGCGGGCAGACAGGTCCTCCACTTCGTAGCCGCGCTCGCGGCGCTGGCGCCGCAAGGTCCGTCCGTCCGTGGCGAGAAAGTTCTGGTCGGCCGAGAAGCCGCGCAGCGATCCGGTGCGATAGGCGATGCCGCCCACGAGCGACCAGCTACCGCCGAGCTTCGCTTCACCGGTCAGCTGATGGCGAGTGTCCCGGGCGCGGGTGTCGCCGTTGGAGGGTTCACCCAGGAAGCGCGAGGCAGGCAGCGCATTGGCATCGAGGTCGGTCACGGCCGGATCGGGGTTGCGGTCGAGCGCGATCACGCCCCGGTCGAAGGGCGAATCATAGATGATCCGTTGCGCGAGGTAAGTGAACTCCACATCGCCTGAGGGCCGGAACGTCAACGAAGGCGAAATCACGCGGCGCTTCAGTCCTACGAAGTCCCGGAAACCGTCGCTGTCCTCTGCCGCGACCACGATGCGGGCGGCGAGCGTGTCCGTCAGGGGGCCGGTCACATCGAGTTCGCCCCGCCAGGTGTCGAACGAGCCATAGGTGAGCGTCGCGGATGCATGACGCGCGAAGCGCGGTGTCTTGGACACCATGTTGACGCGTCCGGCCGGATCGATGTCGCCGAACACCGCACCGGCGGGCCCCTTCAAGATCTCGACACGCTCGATCGTCGCCGGATCGCGCGCAGGCGCGCTGCCGCGATTAACGATGAATCCGTCCGCGTAATATTCGCCGCCGCCGTCCGCCGTGCTCAGGAAGCCGCGAATGGCGAAGTTGTCCGCAAAACCGCCACGATTGTTCTGCTGGCTGCTGCCGCTCACCAGTTCGAGTGCGTCGCTCAGGCGGTAGGCGCCTGCCGCGCGCAGAACGTCCTGTTCCAGAGACCGGCTGGACTGCGACATGATTTCCGTCGCGAGATCGGATGACAACGTGATGTCGCGCGAAGTGCGCGTGCCGATCACGACAATGGCGTTGCGCTCGGCGCCTTCGGAAAGTTCCTCAGTATCCGCAAGCTCCTGCGCGGATGCGGGCGCGGCGCCCAGAGCGCCTGCGGCCACGGCAAGCGCAATGCGCGACGGTGTCATCCTTGCCCGAACCGATCGTTTCACTCCCGAAGATATTGACGATTGCACTCGTAAACCCCATGCTGCATTGCAACGTAATGATATTTCGTAACATCACTTTCAGAAGGAGGCAACCTGAACGGTGAATTTTCGTGTCGGTTTGCGGATCCGAGGGGAGCGATCGTCTGCCGCATGCTTCATGCACGACAGGGCGATCTGGTACCTGCCGGTTCGCCAGGCCACACCGTTCGGAACAAAGCGTCGTATGCGTACTATTCTGCGAACCATGCCCGTTCTTGCACTGCTGGCCTGCCCGGCGCTGGGAGCCCAATCCACCCCGGCACCGAGCAGCTTACCGGCCTCGATCCTGCCTCCCGAACTGCCCTGGTCCGGGGCAAGCAAGCGACTGGTCGCGCCCGGGAACGATCCGTGGATCACTCCCGCCGAGCGCGACGGTTTCGCGAACACGCCGCGCTACGAAGAGACTCGCGCCTGGTTGGAGCGGCTCGCCGCGGCTTCTCCGCTGATCTCCATCGAGACGTTCGGACATACCGGCGAGGGACGCGACCTGCTCCTCGTGCGTGCCAGCAAGGGCGGCTCGAACAAACCGGTCGTGCTCGTTCAGGCAGGCATCCATTCCGGCGAGATCGACGGCAAGGACGCGGGACTTATGTTGCTGCGCGACATCGCGATACGTGGAAAGGACAAGTTGCTCGATCAGGTCGACCTCGTATTCGTGCCTGTCTACAACATCGACGGGCATGAACGGATGAGCCGCTGGAACTTCCCGGCTCTTCGCGGCCCGGTGGAGAAAGGCTATGTCGGCAACGCGCGCAACATCAACCTGAACCGGGACTACGCAAAGGCGGATGCGCCTGAGACACGCGCGATGATCGCGTTGCTTCGAAAGCTCGATCCGATCCTCTATATCGACTGCCATGTAAGCGATGGCTTCGACATGCAGTACGACACGACGTTCACGTATGCCGGATGGGGAACCTACGCCTATCACCGGTCGAGTGCTGACTGGCTCATGACCCGCTTTGGCCCGAAAGTGACAGATGCCCTTGAAGCGGCAGGGCACGTCCCCACGATCTATCCGAGCCCTATAGATGTGCGAACGCCTGAGAAAGGGATCCGTTACGCACCCGAAGGACCCCGCTACTCCACCGGCTATGGCGACTTTATCGGCGTGCCGACGGTGCTGGTCGAAAATCACATGCTGAAGCCGTACCGCCAGCGCGTGCTGGGCACCTACGTGCTGCTGGAAGCGGCGCTGAAGCTTGCAGCGCAGGACAAGGACCGCATCGTCGCCGCCAAGACGCAGGATCGGTCGAGCCGGCCTGCGGACATGCTCGTCCGCTGGAAGCCTGCGGAGCAGCCGATCGGCTGGGTGGAGAATTTCAAGGGCGTCGCGTTCGAGACCTACCGGTCGCCCGCCACGGGCCGTCTGGAACAGCGCTGGACGGGCAAGCCTGTGACGTGGCGCATGCCCATCATCGGCCAGGATCCGGTAGAGACGGTGAAGCTACCCAAGGCGTGGTGGGTGCCGCGAGAGCAGGTCGAGGTCATCGATCGGCTGCGCCTCCACGGCATCCGCTTCGAGACCATAAGCGCGCCCCGTGCGCTGACGCTCGACCGCGTGCGTCTGCTCGACGCGAAGGTCCAGCGCGCGCAGGACGGGCGGCTTCCGCTCAAGGCATCCTTCCAGCATGAGAGCATCTCCGAGACGCTGCCCCCCGGCACCATTCGCGTTCCCTCGGATCAGCCACTCGGGCTTCTTGCCGCCGCCCTGCTGGAGCCGGAAGCACCGGATTCGTTCCTGGGATGGGGCTTCTTTCCGGAGATGCTTTCGCGGCCTGCAGGCGCCGAAGCGTTCGTTCTCGCGCCTATGGTCGACGCGCTGCTGGCCGGGAATGCGGACGTGAAGGCCGCCTTCGAGGCCAAGCTGGCTGCCGAGCCCGAGTTTGCCGGCGATGGGCAGGCCCGTCTCGAATGGCTGACGGCGCACCTGCCGGAGCGGGATCCTTACGCGTTGATCTATCCGGTTCGGCGCGAGTTATAGGCTGGCGTCGTACCGGTAAGCCGACCTCCCGCCGCACGTATGGAACGGGCAGCCGGCCCTTTTTGTGGGCGGCGGGATCGACCACGGGTTTGCCGCCGCGGCATCCGACCTGAAGTGAACGAATCGGCCATGTTCTGCGGGCAAATGCCGGGCGGGGGCGCAGCTCACGCCATCGGTGTGCACAGGCTTGTCCCCCGTGGGCCATGACGAGGCCGCTCCATGACTTGACGATGCCGGCATCTGGGTGGAACATATAGCGAACAAACTCGAGTCTCGCCCATTATGCCACCCGTTCCCTCCTTGCCATCTCAGCCGCAAAGCTTCGATCACCTGCGCACGCTGGCCACGTCCGTGGCGGATGTGCGCAGCATACCGTTCGGCGTGACCGGCATTGATGCGGGATTGGGTGGGGGCGGTCTTCGGGCCGGGGCTTTGCATGAGGCGGCGGCGCTTACATGCTCGCTGGTCGATGATGCGGCAGCCACCCTGTTCCTGGCCGGCATCGCCGCGCGAGAGGCGCTATCGAGCGGGCGGCCGGTAGTGTGGGCAAGCTGCCGCAACGATCTTTACGCGCCGGGCGTGGAGCAGGCCGGCCTTGCATCGGCCGATGTGATCTATGCACAGCCACGCGATGATGCCGCGCTGCTTGCCGTGGTGGAGGATGCGCTGCGCGATGGCACGCCTTGCGCCGTGGTCGCGGAAGCGAGCAAAGTCTCGATGGTCGCCACCCGGCGCCTGCAGCTTGCGGCGGCGGACGCCGACATCCCCGTGCTGTTGCTGCGCCGCCATCGCGGGCGTGACCGTGATCCGCTGTCCGATCCTTCCGCTGCCTGGACGCGGTGGCGGATCGCCAGCGCCCCGTCGGAGCGGCTGGACCCGGCACGGGTCGGACGTGCGCGCTGGCTGGTCGAACTGGCCCGCCAGCGTGGCGGCGAGGGGTTCTCGCTGATCGTGGAGGGATGCGATGAGACGGGTCGTCTCGCTGTTCCTGCCGTTTCTGCCCATCGAGCGGTTGAGACGGCAGGAACGGTTCGCCACGCCGCGGCCTAGCGCCGCCGCGCTCCAGCTTCCGGTCGACGACGATCCCGGCGCCTGCTCGGTCCCGCGCGGCGGAGGCTGGCGTCCGGGAGCGCGGTGGGCGCGGGAAGAAGCACGCTCGCGGGCCGAAGTGGAGGAGCAGATCGCATCGCTGCCCCTCCACGCGCAGCCCCCCATACGCGAACTTGGCCGCCGGTCCGAAGCGGCGGAGCACCCCTTCAAACGACAAGCGGCTCAGGCAGCCGGTGGTGCGATCCATGCAGCGCAGACGGCAGGGGCCGTGCCTCTGGCGCTGGTTGGCAAGGTCGGTCGGCGCGAGGAGATCGTCGCGGCTTGTCCTGCAGCCAGAGCGCTGGGGATCACTGTCGGCATGGCGGCGACCCATGCCCGCGCACTGGTGTCGGACCTCGATTTCCGGCCTGCGGAGCCGGAGGGCGATGCGGCGCTGCTCGACCGGCTGGCGCTGTTCGGGGTTCGCCACTGGTCACCGGTCGTCGCGGTTTCGCCGCCCGATGGCTTGTGGCTGGACCTGACCGGGTGCGACCATCTTCATGGCGGCGAGGCGCGCTTCTGCCACCGCCTGCTCGCCTTCTGCCGCCGGGCCGGCTTCACCGCCCGCGTCGCCATCGCCGATACGCCGGGCGCGGCGCATGCCCTGGCGCGGTTTGGGCGCGAGGACATTGCGGTGGTCCCCGCTGGCGGCACGCTGGAGGCGGTGGCGCCGCTGCCCGTTGCCGCGCTGCGCCTGGCGGGCGGCGCGCTGGCCGCCGCGCGCAAGTTCGGCTTCGAGACGATTGCCGACCTACTTCCGGTTGCGCGCGGCCCGCTCGCTCGCCGGCTCGGCCTTGCGACCATCAATCGCCTCGACCAGGCGCTGGGAGCAACGGCAGAGCCGATCGCCGGGTGCGAGGACATCGCGCCGCCCAGCGTCGAACGTCGCCTGCTGGAACCCATCGGGACCGCGGAGGCGATCGGCCAGGTCATGGAGGACCTGCTGCGCGATCTTGCCGAGGTCCTGCAAACCAGAGGCCTTGGCGCACGCTCCCTGCGCCTGATCGCTCTGCGTATCGACGGCGGCGAGCAAATGGTGGCCATCGGCACTTCGCGGCCCACGCGTGATGCCCAGCACCTGCTGCGGCTCCTGAAGCTGCGGATCGAGCGCATCGATCCGGGGATGGGTCTCGAACAATTCCGGTTGATCGCCCCGCACACTGAGCCGCTTGCCGCCGAAGCGCTGAGAGCGGTCCTTGCCGGTGATACCCAGGTGAGCGATCCGGCGCGCCTTGTCGATGTGGTGGCGGGCCGCATCGGGCCGCAGGCGGTGTTCCGTCTGGCTCCGGTGGAAAGCCATGTGCCCGAACGCGCCGTCACGCGGGCTAGCCCCGTCGAGAAGCCGGGAACATGGCCTTCATGGCGGCGCCCGGTGCGCCTGTTTGCGCGGCCGGAGCCTCTGTCGCGGGTGATCGCACTCCTGCCGGACCAGCCACCCCGCCGGTTCGAATGGCGGGGGCAGGCGCACCATGTGGTAGCCGGTGACGGGCCTGAGCGCATCCATGGCGAATGGTGGCGGCGCAATGCGGAAGTGTGGGCCGTGCGCGATTACTTCCGGGTCGAGGACGATCAGGGAGGGCGCTACTGGGTGTTCCGCCGGGGCGACGGCATCCAAAGCGAAACCGGCGACCTCAGCTGGTGGATGCATGGTGTCTTCGCATGAGCGACTATGTCGAGCTGCAGGTGCTCACGCATTTCTCGTTCCTGCGCGGCGCGTCGAGCCCGGACGAGCTGTTCTCGGCCGCGGCGATGATGGGCTACCCGGCGCTGGGCATCGCCGACCTTGGCAGTGTGGCGGGCGTGGTGCGCGCCTGGGAAGCGCAGAAGGTGACCGGCGTGCGCCTGATTGCAGGTGCTCGCGTGGATCTTTCCTGCGGGCGCAGTCTGCTGTTTTACCCGACGGACAAACCGGCCTGGTCGCGCCTTACCCGGCTGCTCACCATCGGCAAGCACCGGGCGGGGAAGGGCGCCTGCCTGCTGCACTGGCATGACCTTGAAGCCTGGTCGCAAGGGATCATCGCCATCCTGCTGCCACGCGAGGCGGACGCCGGGAACGAGGCGGCCCTTGCCGATCTGCGGACCGTCTTTGGCGCACGGGGCTACATGGCGCTTTTCCAGCGCCGCCGCCCCGACGATGCAGCACGCATCGCGGCACTGGCGGATCAGGCCGAAGCAGCGGGCGTGCGTGCGGTGGTGACAGGCGACGTTCTCTACCATGAACCCGAAGCGCGCCTGCTGCAGGACGTGGTCACCGCCGTGCGAGAGGGTTGCACCGTGGATACGCTGGGCTACCGGCGCGAGGTCAACGCCGATCGCGCGCTCAAGCCGCCGGAGGAAATGCAGCGCCGCTTCAAGGCCTATCCTGATGCCCTGCGTGCCAGTGTCGACATTGCGCAGGCGTGCACGTTCTCGCTCTCCGAGCTGACATATAACTATCCGCAGGAGCAGGTGATCGATGGCCTGACCGCGCAGGCCGCGCTGGAGAAGATGACGGCCGAGGCGGCCGAGGCGATGTTCGGCGGCGACGTGCCCGAAGCCTATCGCAAGCAGATCGCCCACGAGCTGAAGCTCATCGACGGCCTCAACTATGCGCCATACTTTCTGACCGTGCATTCGATCGTCAGCGAGGCCAGGCGCCGCGGCATTCTGTGCCAGGGACGCGGCTCGGCCGCCAATTCGTGCGTGTGCTTCGTCCTTGGCGTCACCTCGATCGATCCTGTCAAAAACCAGCTGCTGTTCGAGCGCTTCGTCTCGGGCGAACGGCGCGAACCCCCGGATATCGACGTCGATTTCGAGCATGAACGGCGCGAGGAGATCATCCAGTGGATCTACGACACTTATGGACGTGACCGGGCCGCGCTGACCGCTGTGGTCACCCGCTACCGCGCGCGCGGAGCGGTGCGCGATGTGGGCAAGGCGATGGGCCTGCCCGAGGACCTGACTTCCTCGCTGGCGGGGCTGGTATGGGGCTGGTCGGCCGAAGGGGTGGGCGAGAAGCAGGCGCGCGAACTCAACCTCGACATTACCGACCGGCGGCTGCGCCTGACGCTCGATCTCGCCAGCAAGCTGATTGGGGTGCCGCGCCACATGAGCCAGCATCCGGGCGGCTTCGTCCTCACCCATGATCGCCTCGACGACCTGGTGCCGATCGAGCCTGCCGCCATGGATGACCGGCAGATCATCGAATGGGACAAGGACGACATCGATGCGCTGAAGATGATGAAGGTCGATGTGCTGGGCCTTGGCATGCTGGGCTGCATGAGGCGGGCGTTCGATCTGCTCGAGGAGGCAAAGGGCATCCGCAAGACCCTTGCCGACCTGCAGGAAGACGACCCTGACGTGTTCCGGATGATCCAGAAGGCCGATACGCTCGGCACCTTCCAGATCGAGAGCCGGGCGCAGATGTCGATGCTGCCGCGCATGAAGCCGGTTTGCTTCTACGATCTGGTGATCCAGGTGGCGATCGTGCGGCCGGGGCCGATCCAGGGCGACATGGTCCACCCCTACCTGCGGCGGCGCGAAGGGCGGGAAACGCCCGAGTACCCCCGGCCCGAACTGCGCGAGGTTCTGGAAAAGACGCTCGGCGTGCCCCTGTTCCAGGAGCAGGCGATGAAGGTCGCCATCGTCGGCGCGGGCTTCACGCCTGCAGAGGCCGACCAGCTGCGCCGGGCCATGGCGACTTTCAAGTTCACCGGCGGCGTCTCGCATTTCGCGGAGAAGCTCATCGAAGGCATGGTGACCCGTGGCTATCCGCGCGATTTTGCGGAGCGCACTTTCCGTCAGCTGGAGGGCTTCGGCTCCTATGGCTTTCCGGAAAGCCATGCCGCCAGCTTCGCCAAGATCTCCTATGCCTCCAGCTGGATGAAGTACCACCATCCGGACGTCTTCTGCGCGGCTTTGATGAACGCGCAGCCGATGGGCTTCTACGCGCCCGCACAGATCGTGGGCGATGCGCGCAGGCATAGGGTCGAGGTGCGCCCCGTCTGCGTGAACGCGAGCCGCTGGGACTGCACGCTGGAGAGGACGGGGGGCCGCTATCAAGCCGTGCGCCTTGGCCTGCGCCAGGTACGCGGGCTCTCCAACGCGGACGGCGCCGCCATAGTCGCCGCGCGGGGCGAGACGCCGTTCGAATCGGTCGAGGATGTGTGGCGCCGCTCGGGCGTGCAGCGCGCCGCGATCGAGAAGCTGGCCGATGCCGACGCCTTCCACGCTTTCGGTGCCGATCGGCGACAGGGCTTGTGGAAGGTGAGGGGCCTGGGCGAGGCGCCGCTGCCGCTGTTCGCTGCCGCCGATCGCGCCGCCCGGGCGATCAGCGCCGAGGGGATCGAACCCGGCGTCACGCTGCGCCCGCTTGCCGATGGCCGCGAGGTGATCGAGGACTACCGCGCTTTGCAGCTATCGCTGCGCGCCCATCCGCTGACTTTCGTGCGTGGCGAACTGGCGCGGCGCGGCGTCACGCGCTGCGGCGATCTCGTCAACATCCCGGACGGCAGGAAGGTCGAAGTCGCCGGGATCATCCTCGTGCGCCAGAAGCCCGGTTCGGCCAAGGGGGTGCTGTTCATCACCATCGAGGATGAAACCGGCGTCGCGAACGGCATCCTGTGGCCCGACCGCTTCGAGGCGCAGCGCCGCACGGTCATGTCCGCCTCGATGATCGGCATCAAGGGCCGGGTGCAGAAGGAAGGCGAGGTGATCCACGTGATCTGCGACAAGATCATCGACCACGGGGACCTGCTGCACCAGGTGGGCGAAATGTCGTTCCCGCATCGAACCGGCCGGGGTGACGGGGCGAAGCATGGCGGCGCACCCGACCGGGGCGATCAACCGGCAACCCGAAGCTGGAGCCCGTCCCCGCGCAACTGCTACTGGCCGCCTCACGCCGAAGGCATGGACCCTGAGCACGCCATACGCTTCAAGTCTCACGATTTCCGTTGATCGCGCGGCCTCGCGCGTCAGGACCGCCCGGGGAACGTCATGTAATGCGGGCCCACTGTTGAAGGAGCGGCGGTGAGCGGGGCTTGCAGCGCCTACCGTTCGCCTGTCACCGGGAAAGTGCCGAAAGGTCCGTTTGCGTTCTCGCCCGTCAACCGCCCGTCACGTACCGTGACATCGTAGCTGACGGTGATGGGCATCGGCATCGAGGCCTTGCCCTGGAACCTGGCGCGCCCGTCCTTGACCGCCCCTGCCACATTCACGCTGCCCTGCTCGGCCACGACTTTGCCGGTGACGATGTTGCCGGCGACCCTGAGGTCCATGACCGCCTTCTGCGGGCCGACGGGAGACTGGATGGTAATGTTCCAGCGCCCCGCGAAATCCCGCGGTTTGGCATTGCTTGCCTTTGCCGCCTTCGCTCTCTCGAGAAGGGCCTGCTGCTCGGCCGGCGCCGCCTTGGCGCGGGCGCGCAGGTAGAAGCGCATGGTTTCCAGTTCCTGATCGGTAAGCGCGGGAAAGGGCGGCATTCCGTTCATCTTGAGACCACCTTCCTTGACGATCGCCCTGAAGGTGGCTGCATCGGTGATGGTCGGCGAATAGCGCAAATCTGGCGCGGCGCCGCCGCCGACCGCGTTCCAGCCGTGGCACACGAGGCACGAACGGGTGCCGAACAGCACGGCACCTGCCTGTGCGCGGGCAAGGTCGGGCGTGAAGTCCGGATCGGCCGGCGGAGCAAGCGTGGGCATATCGTACGCAGGGATCACGTCTTTGCCGCCGAGCGCGAACGTCAGCACGCGGCGGGGGAGGCGGTAATCGGTGCGGAAGGCGGCAAGTCCGGGTGAGTTGATACCCGCTCCGTTCCCCCCGTTGCCGGTGATCACCGTCACGTACTGCCGCCCCCTGAAGCGATAGGTGATCGGCGCGCCGACGATCGGGCTTTCGGTCTTGAACGACCACAGTTCCTTGCCGCTCTTCGCATCGCGCGCGACGAACCTGCCATCGATCTGCCCCTGGAAGACGAGGCCGCCTGCGCTGGCCATGACGCCTCCTGGCCAGTTGCCCGGCAGGTCTGCGCGCCATGCCTCCGTCTGGGTGACGGGGTTCCAAGCCTTCAGGTAGCTTCTGTGGCTGCCGGGCAGCTCCACTTCCGGCAGCAGCGTTACGCCCATGCCTGCCATGATCTCGCCGCCGCCCTTCTGGCCATCCCCGATGAGGGCGCCGTTTTCGAGCACGGGAATGTAGACCAGGCCGGTAAGCGGGCTGTAGGCCTGCGGCATCCACGAGTGCGCGCCTGACGGCCCGGGCCAGAGCTCGAACAAGCCGGGCTTGCCGTTGTAGCGCACTCCCGGGTTTTCGACGGGACGGCCGGTCTTCCTGTCGATGTGGTCGGCCCAGGTGACCTTGGCGATCTTCTCGGCCGAGATGAACCGGCCGGTCTGCCGGTCCAGGACGTAGAAGAAGCCGTTCTTGGGAGCCTGCATCAATACCCGGCGTTCCTTGCCCCCGATCTCCAGCGTGGCGAGCGTCATGTCGGTCGTCGCGGTGCAGTCCCACTGCTCGCCGGGGCAGACCTGATAGTGCCACTTGTACTCGCCCGAATCCACGTCGAGGGCGACAATCGAGGCGATGAACAGATTGTCGCCCCCACCGGGACTGCGCTTGTGCTGGTTGTATGGAAACCCGTTGCCAAGGCCCAGGTAGACCATTCGCAGTTCAGGATCGTAGCTGAAGGCGTTCCATGCAGTCGCCCCGCCGCCCCGGCGGCTGCCATCGGGGTTCGTCCAGCCCGATGGCCACGTCCGGCGCATCACCGCCTCGGCTTTTTCGTTTGCCTCGGTAACGGGATCACCGGGTGTGGTGTAGAAGCGCCAGGCGAGCTTCCCCGTCTTCGCGTCATAGGCGCTGACGAAGCCGCGTGCCGGGCTGATGTCCGCGCCGCCGAAGCCGGTGATCACCTTGCCGCCGAACACCCGCGGCGCACCGTTGGCATTGCGGGGTGAGTTATCGGGGAAGTCGTAGGTCTTCCAGGCTTCCTCACCCGTTTTGGCATCTAGCGAGACCACCCATCCATCGGTGGTGACGAGGAAGACGTGGCCGCCATCATAGGCAATGCCTTTGTTTCCCCATGTCAGATGCAGCGCGGACGTTGCCCGTTCACGCGTGCCGCCGTCGTACTCCCAAAGGAGTTTGCCGCTTTGCGCATCGAGCGCGCGTATGTGCGAATGGCCACTGGTCAGGAAGACCTTGCCCTCGGCCATGAGCGGAGTGGATGCGGAATAGCCGGGATCAAGGTCGAAGTGCCAGGCGAGCTTAAGGTTTGCAACGTTGCCGGTGTCGATCTCGTCAAGCGGTGAATAGTGCGCCTCGCTTCCGGTGCGGCCCCAGCTGGGCCACTCGTCCGGATTGGCGACCAGCGCTTCCTCGACCGGTTGCGCAGGGCGGTTGCACGCGATCGTGCCCAGCGAAAGCGCAATTGCGCCCAGCATGGCAGTGGCCCGGAATTTCAGCGCAAGCTGTCCCACCTTCGCGATCACGCCGCTCAACCCCCATCCCATCTGTTCTTTCAGGAAGCCGTAACATCCGTCCTGATGATTGGAAAGCGATCCGCACCATTGTGTATCATATCTTGCAAGGCATCGCGACGGAGATGGGGTAACAAATCGCGACCGGGGCAGCCTGCGGGCGTTGAGCCGCGAAGCCAATCGTCGATAGACACACGTCGTCACGCAACCTCGCGGTGTTGCGCGCATTGCCACGGGCAGTGCCGCGGGCTCGTGCTCCGCTGGCGCCGCACCTTTGTCCAAGGAGACAGTCTTGCCGCTCGTTCCGCCGCCCACCCGCGCCCCGGCTGCGCTGCATCCGCTCCATGCGACGCTGCTGGCGTTTCCCACCGCCCTTTTTCCGGCGGCGCTGCTGGCGGACATCACCTATCTCAACAGTTCGGAAATGCAGTGGTCGAACTTCGCTGCGTGGCTGAACGCGGGCGCGCTGGTGTTCGGCGGCCTCGTGCTGCTGTGGGGCCTGGTCTCGGCCGCGCGAGGCAGGATGAGCTGGGCCTACCCGGTGCTGCTGGCGGTGATGTGGATCGCCGGTCTCGTCAACGCCTTCCATCACAGCCGCGACGGGTGGAGTTCGGTCGGCATGACGGGGCTGGTGCTGTCGATCGTGTCCGCGGTGGCCGTGCTCATCGCGGGCTGGCTGGGCTTCTCAACTCTCGGCATGGGGAGGCGCGCATGAGGTTGCATGGCATCGGAGCCGTCTCCGCCATCGTTCTCGCACTTGCGCTGTCGGCCTGCGGCAAGGAGCGTCAGCTCGATCAGACGGGCCCGCGTCCTACCTTGCCGGAGCGGCAGGAGACGCTGCTTCCCCCGATGAAGATTGCCCGTCCGGCCGGTTGGGGCAACGCCGTGCCGAGCGTGCCCAGCGGCTTTGCGATCACCCCGCTCGCCACTGGCCTTGATGTTCCGCGCCAGATGCTGGTGCTTCCCAACGGGGATGTGCTCGTGTCCGAAGGGCTCGGCGGCGGCGCTCCCAAGCTGCGGCCCAAGGACGTCATCGCCGGCTACATCAAGAGCCTCGGCAAGAGCGGCAGCAAGGGCGGAAACCGCGTGACCCTGCTGCGCGACGCTGATGGCGATGGCCGCGCGGAGCTGAGGTCCGTCCTCATCGACGGGCTGGACGCGCCTTACGGCCTCGCCCTGGTGGGCAGCGATCTCTACGTCGCCAATCAGGGGGCGCTGCTGCGCTTTCCTTACCGCGCAGGCCAGATGAAGATCGACGCTCCCGGCGAGGAAGTGAGCAAGCTGCCGGCAAAGCCGAACCATCACTGGACCAAGGCGCTCACCGCCAGCGCCGACGGAACCAAGCTTTACGTCGGCATCGGCTCGAACAGCAACGTCGGCGAACGCGGCATGGCTGTGGAAGAGGATCGCGCGGTCATCTGGGAGATCGACCGGGCGAGCGGTGCTCACCGCGTCTACGCCTCGGGGATACGGAACCCGACCGCACTTGCCATCAATCCTGCCACGCAGTCGCTCTGGTCCGTGGTCAACGAACGTGACGAACTGGGGGCCCAGCTCGTGCCGGACTATCTCACTTCCGTCAGGCCGGGCGCGTTCTATGGGTGGCCCTACAGCTACTGGGGCAACCATGTGGACCCGCGCGTCCATCCGCAAAGACCCGAGATGGTGCGAAAGGCCATCGCGCCCGACTATGCGCTTGGTTCCCACGTCGCCGCGCTCGGCCTTGGCTTCATGACCGGCGGAGGCTTTGGCGGCGAATACTCGGACGGCGCCTTCATCGGTGAGCACGGAAGCTGGAACCGCCGGGACCTTGCCGGCTACAAGGTCGTCTGGGTTCCCTTCACCAACGGGCGTCCGGCCGGCAAGCCGGTGGATTTCGTCACGGGCTTCATCGATGCCGAGGGCAAGGCGCGCGGTCGCCCGGTCGGCGTGACGTTCGATCCGCGGCGCAAGGCCTTGCTCGTTGCGGACGACCTCTCGAACACCGTCTGGCGGATCGTGCCATCCACCGGACCGGGAGCGCGCTGATGGCCTTGCGCCCGATCCTTGCGATGATCTCCGCCGGCATTGCGACCCCTGCGATGGCGGATCCGATGCTTGCCGATTTCTCCTATGGCTGGCCGGTCGCCCGCCACGCCTTCGAAAGCCAGCGCGAGCAGGTCGAGATGGCGTACCTCGATGTGCGGCCGCAAAAGCCCAATGGCCGCACCGCCGTGCTGCTTCACGGCAAGAACTTCTGCGCCGGAAGTTGGGACGCAACCATCCGCGCGCTGTCAGGGGCGGGCTACCGGGTGATCGCGCCTGACCAGATCGGGTTCTGCAAGTCCTCCAAGCCCGGGCGTTACCAGTATGGCCTGCATACGCTGGCCGCCAACACGCATGAGCTCCTTTCAGCGCTGAAGGTGGAAAAGCCGGTGCTGATCGGCCACAGCATGGGTGGCATGCTGGCCATGCGCTACGCGCTGCAGTATCCCAAAGAGCTGTCGCAGCTTGTGCTCGTGAACCCGCTGGGGCTCGAGGACTGGCGCGCGATGGGCGTTCCCAACGCCACTGTCGATGCCCTCTACGCTACAGAGCGCAAGACCACCCGCGCCAGCATCAAGGCCTACCAGCAAAGCACCTACTACGCGGGCGAATGGCGCGCCGACTACGACCGTTGGGTCGACATGCTGGCCTCAATGTATCAGGGGCCGGGTGGCGATGTCGTGGCATGGCACCAGGCGCTGACCGCCGACATGGTCTTCAACCAGCCCGTGATCCACGAGATCGAGCGCATCGCGGTTCCCACTGTGCTGATGATCGGCGAAAAGGACAACACCGCCATCGGCAAGAACCGCGCAGACAAGGCGCTGCAGGCAAGACTGGGCGACTACCCCCGGCTTGCCCGCGCGGCGGCTTCGCGGATCCCCGGCTCTCGGCTCGTCACGTACCCGAACTATGGGCATAGCCCGCAGGTGCAGGGCCCGACTGAGTTCCACGCGGATCTGTTGAAGGCACTGCGCTGATCCATACCTGCTCCAGGCGGCCGGATGGCTGGTTGCCTAGAGCAACCAGGCGATCGGCATGCGCGACGTGACCGCGATCAGCAGGCGGTCGAACAGCCGCATTCCGGGCTCGCGCGTCTCGACATTTGCCTGCAGCCCTTCGCCGGGACTCCACGTCAGGCGCCCCTTCCGGTCGAGCGAGAGGGCATAAGCGGCATCCGGGATGATCGTCGCGAATGCGTCCGACACATGTTCGGCAAACAGCGGGCTGTGGATCACGAACCCCAGTTCCGTGTTCAGCCGCAGCGATCGCTGGTCGAAGTTGAACGAGCCGACGAAAAGCCGCTTGCGGTCGACAGTTATCGTCTTGGCATGGATCGTCGAAGCGCCTGAGCGCATCGCCGCGAACGAACCGCTGCCCGTCGCGCGCAGCCTGCTGCCGACGCCGAGGCGGTTGCCCTGCCGCCGTTGCTTCTTCGTCGGCGCATCGCGCACCTGCGCGGCCGTTTCGAAGAGGCGAACGCCTGCCTCCAGCAGCTTGCGTCGCCAGGGGACGTAGCCGGCATGGACGAGCGCCACGTCGGTGGCACCATACCCGTTGGTCAGCACGGTCACCGCCACTCCGGAGCGCGCCAAGGCCTGCAACTCGCCGGCGCCCCGGGGGCCGGGCACGAAGTAGCCCGACACGATGCCAAGCTCACGGCGGGGCTCGCCTATGGCGCCGTCCAGCTTGCCGGCGAGCAGGTCCCGGCGGCGCATGTCCTTGCGCACTTTCGCCGGGTCGTCACTGATCATCTCCACCCGGGCCCACTCGAAATCGAGCGTGCCCTGCCTCACCTCGTGGACAAGGGGCAGGCTCCGCAATCGCTCGACATAGCGGCGCGCCGATGGGTCCCTCTCCACCACCGAGGCACGCGAAGCCAGCTTGTCGCGCTGCCGTTTGCTGACCCGGGGAAGGATCTGCTCCGCCGGATAGCTTGACTCGCAAACCCAGTAGCGCTCGAAATCGGCCTCCACATCGCTCACCACCGGGCCGATCGCGAGGACATCGAGATCGACGAACAGCGCGCCGTCGCCTGCGGAGAAGTACTCGTCTCCGATGTTGCGCCCGCCCACGATCGTAACTGCACCGTCGGCTGTGAAGCTCTTGTTGTGCATCCTGCGGTTCAGCCGGGCAAAGTCGGCCACGAACCCGATCGCCTTGGGGAACCGGATACGGAAGGGATTGAAGAGGCGTACTTCGATGTTGGGATGATCGTTGAGCGCCGAAAGGATGTGGTCGAGCCCGGTGATGCCGTTGTCGTCCAGCAGCAGGCGCACGCGCACGCCGCGCTGCGCCGCTTCGTGCGCAGCCTCCAGCATCAGTGTCCCCGTGCGGTCGCCGTGCCAGATGTAGTATTGCAGGTCGAGCGTGCGCTCCGCGGCCCGGGCAAGCAGCAGGCGGGCCGCGAAGGCATCCACGCCATCGCTGAGGAGATGGACGCCAGACAGGCCTGGGTGCTGCGCTGCCTGTTCCCTGGTCGAGCGATACAAGCTGCTGTCCTCGACCGGGGAAAGGGGACGGCCGGGCGGCTGGGAACGTCGGGGCAGGTGGCTCGCAAGGCGGACGACCGTGCCCACCACGATGGTGCCCGCGAGGCCGGCCAACGCAACCTTCCATCGACTATACCCTGCCATCGCTTCGATAATCCTCGCTTCACCAGACTTTACGGGGCTCCGGCCCGCCTCGCTCCGGCAGGCTCGGGCATGGGCGATGGCGCCCCGGATGTCGAACGTTTGGAATGGGTGACGGCTGCGTTTTTGGAGTGTGATGGTTTTTTGAAAAAGGGTGTTGACCGAATCGAGGGGTAGCTTTAGAGGGCCGTTCACCGCAGCGGAACGCACCGGTTTTACTGGCTTCTGCGGTTGCTGACATGA